>JAPWUD010000009.1 GCA_028275705.1 Desulfurococcaceae archaeon
TATCCTCGCGAAAAACTGTGCTAATCCAACAATTTTGGGGAAGACAACGTCTCCCAAACCCACAACTCTCTCCAATACACTAGACATTGATAAGTGTCTACTAGTAGTTTTCAACTTAATCCTGGTTTTTTCAAGGAGGTCTTCAAACCACCTTAGAGCACTAGACCTGGAGAAACTCATGACTCTACACCCGAGAGCCAGTACTTTACATCCTCTGGAATATCCGGCTTTGTGTATATGCGTGTGAATAGTAGAGTGTATGCTGTGAATGTAATAGCGTATATTGCGATCAATACGATTGTAAAAACACTGTCTAGGAACCCCGCGTAGTATGTATAGAGAAGAATTGATAGTGGTAGTATAAGTGAGACTGCTCCAAGGTAGATCTCAGCGTTTAATTCAAGTTGTGGAATAGGTATTAGGCGTGGAGTAATGCGTGGAATAGATGATAAGTATATACCCATAAATTTAGCGCCGTAAGCTATTGAAAACACACTTGACAAAACTATAGCTACTAGTAGTGGTATTCCAAGTGTGTGTATTAGTGATAAGTTAATTGAAGCTAGTAATAGTAGGAGTTTAACTGGAAAACCTATTGAAGGGGGTATTCCAGTTAAACTTAATAACGCTGTGAAGGCGGATAATGCACCTTTTCTTGTTACATAGTAGAGGTATCCAAGTCTATAGACATCATACGTGTTGGATACTTGATATACTAGGCTTGTATTTAGAAATGCAAGTACTTTAATAACAGTGTGGAAGACTAGTGTAACTAGTAGTGCGGCTTTTAAAATTGGTTGACTCAGCAGAGTGAACGCGGCGAATAGAGATGCCATTATACCATAGTAGCCTATTGAGCTGTATGCTAATAGGTTCTTTACATTAACTTGTAGTACTGCTCCAAATGATCCGTACACCGTGGATATCAATCCCTGCGCAAATAACACGTATAGTGCTATATTATTAGTATTGAATAATTGCATGGATAAAAATAGAGCGTAAATCCCCATTTTACTCGCAACACCACTTAGTATTGCGGAGACGTGGGTTGGTGATTTACCATAAACGATGGGTATCCAGGAGTGGAAGGGGATTTGCCCTATTTTCGCAGCAAAGCCTACTGTGATAATGAGTGAAGTGATATAGTCTAGGTTTAGAGGTGTTTGTGGTATTGTATTTAGATTTATGAATATCGAGTAGTCGAGGCCGTAGCTGGATGCTAGTAGAGCCCACATGGTTAATAATGCTATATCGCTCGGTGCAATGCATAGTGCAATGTATGTTGATGCAACTGGTAGGTTTTCCGCTCCATACTCCATGGTGATGGCGACTAGCGCTATAAATAAATCTAAGACGAACCAGTAGATTATCAACTCTATGAAGTACGTACTCGAGTATAGGAGTAGTAGAGATGCTAGTATGATGTCAATAGAGATCTGGAAAAACCTCGATGTACCATACAATACCCTGTAGTATGCTTCACTATGTAGACTAATCCCCAGGGCTGCAATTACTGTGACTAGTGTTAATACAAGCTGGTAGTCTAAGAGCCTTATGTAGCCTGTTAGTATAAAGAGTAGTGGTGGCACAGTAAATCCCATTATCCTCAGTAATTTACTGATTCTTGGGTGAGAGTCGACCATTATTGATCCTATTAATATCGGTGAAAAGACAGATGATGAATAAATAACTTTTACTAGTACACTATTCATCTGGGAGCAACACCTCTAGTAGCGGCTTTGAAATTCATGTATATTATAAACAATGCGAGTAGAGAAATTAGAGACGATGATGAAAATACATAGGAGATTTCAGTTGGCTGTAGCACTGGAAGAGCTAGGTTAAAGACTATGTTTAGAGAGCCTAGCGCGGTGATGGGTAATTGTATTGCATTATCTGGGCTTTCTATTAAAGGCGGTATTTTCAAGGGTTTTCCACCTATGTATATTTGTGCGTATTTCAAACCCACTAGCGCGGATAGAGCTATGTACAGTGTAATGCCTAAAAGCAGTGTAAGGGATATTACATGGTCTTCACTATAGATTGTAATACAGTTAAATATCGAGAATATTTTTACGATAAACCCTATTGTTCCCGGTACACCCACTAGTGTAAATACCGCCATTAAACCTCCAAGAGTGGAGAGTGAAGCTGTAGCTGTGAATCCCCTTACTCCGTGGATGTAGCGTGTCCCATATACTGCTTCAATGAGGCCTGCCTCGGAGAACAGTGTTGTTTTGTATGCGGCGTGCATCAAGATCCCTAGTATTAGAGTCCATAGTGTTGTGGGGCTTGGAAAAGCAATGTAGTGGGCGAATAATAAACTTATAAAGCCATCTGTAGCTATTGTAGAGTACGCGAGTAGTTTTTTAGCATCTCTCTGTTGAATTGCTTGAAGACCGCCATACAGTATGGAGAGTACGCCTACTACTGTAAAGAACCATGTGATGGGATGAATGAGTGGGGATACGTCAACGTATTGGAGTATTCTGAGTAAACCGTAGTAACCCAGAGATACCATTAAACCACTCAATGCTGCTGATGCTGGTGATGGAGCACTTGAGTGTGCACTTGGCAGCCAGAAGTGTAATGGTATATTTGCTGTCTTAACTATGAAGCCTAGGAAGAGGAGGGGTAGTATGTATGGATTAGCAGTGATCCTTGCTTCTCCAGTAGTGAAAGGCTCTAGGAGTGTTCTCAACCCTACACTTGCAGATGTAAACACTATGCTTAGAGCGATCATCGTGAAGACGGATAGTTCGTAGGTCAATGTAGATGTGAAAATGAATCCGCGTGATGAAGTCAGAGAGCCCTCTATGGAGTGTTCTTCTCCAAGTTTCACCAGCATGTATCCAATTATCTCCCCAATAGTCCAAGATGCAGCGAGGATTACTAGGCTTGGCGCTATGTACGTCGTTATTATTGATAATAGGAAAAAGTCCATTAGGGGCTCTAATACGTGTGGATAGTGCTGGATTTTAACGTACTCTAGGGTGTATGTGGAGATGAATAGTGAGATCGCCGAGAAGGATATTCCGAGGACGAGTGATACGTTATCTATGTACTTATATTGATACATTAGTATAGTGTCCGCGACTAGTATTGTGTATGAGAATACCTTGATCAACTTTTTTAAAGAAGGCTCTACAGTCCAGTGTGAACTCGCAATTAGTAGTAATGCAAGTATGTAGAAAATAATTAAAGCGATTTCGATCATTGTTTTTCTTCCCTTTAAACCCCGCGGAATTCAAATTCAAATCTTGCTTTCGCCATGGACTCCGCTGTCCTCTTTTTAGCTAGTTGAAACACAAGTGCGTCTTCACCATATAGTATTGCATTCGCCGGGCATATAGCACTACAAGCTGGCTCCAGCCCCTCCCTCCTTAGATCCATGCATAAGTGGCATTTAACAGCTGTTCTCGTAGCTCTATCTAGCTCTGGAATACCGAATGGGCATGCATATAGGCATGCAAGGCACCCAATGCACTTGCTTTGCTCAACATAGACTGCTCCTGTGTTGTCTATAGTCATAGCGCCTGTGGGGCATGCGGCAACGCATGGTGCTTTAGCACAGTGCATGCATGATATGGGTATGTCTAAGCCCACGCTTGTTCTGTGGACTACTATGAATGGTGCTCCATGCACGAACTCGCAGGCTGCTTCACAGGCTCCGCAGCCAATGCACCTACCGAGATCTATTGTTCTAAGGTACTTTACGGCTGGGTCTTGAGTCACTGTGCGATCACCCCTGGTGTAATCATTCTACCTGTTTTGGCCATGAACCAGTTGTGCATGTACCTAGCTGCTTTTAAACCGCTTTTAACCGCTGGCCCTATTCTACTCGCACCGTGGACAACGTCCCCGGCTGCAAATACCTTGGGGTTGCTTGTCTGCATTATGTCGTTTACCCATATTGAGCCATCTTTATTTAATTTAATACCTACTGCTTCTGCTCTTGAAGGTGAAATCGGGGGTGTGGGTGATTCGCCTGTTGCGAATACTACGAGATCAGCGTCTACTGTGAATTCTCCTCCTGGAATAGGGATTGGCTTCGGCCTGCCTGTTTCATCTGGTGGGCCTAGTGTCATCTTCTGGAATTTTACCCCCATGGCTACGCCATTCTTCTCTATGATCTCGACTGGTGATGCTAACTCTGTGAATGCTACTCCTTCTCTTTTTATTCTCTCGATTTCATATATTCCTGCGGGTGCTTCTCTAATGGTCCTCCTGTACACTAAGTGTACTTCTGCACCTGTTTTGAGTGCTTTCTCTGCAGCGTCTACTGCACTATATCCTCCACCTATAACCACTATTCTCTTAGCTATGGGTGGTTTTACTGGCGCTAGGTTGTACTCGTGTATTTTCCACTTGTATAGGTATTCCAGAGCTGTCGTAACCCCCCGTGCCCCTGTACCAGGTAGTTTGGGTATTTTCGAGATCCACGTTCCAGTGGTTATTAAGACGAGGTCGTATTGTGATAGTATGTCTTCAAGATTTATTTTTTTCTCGACTAAGTTGTCTCCCTCTTCGTGTGTTTCTTCACCTGCGTATACTTTACTCCGTGTTATGATTTTAACGTTGAATTTCTCCTCTAATTCCCTCGCGCCGTCTAGTATTCTACTAGGTGGTATTCTCCACGATGGTATCGCGAAGGTCATTAATCCACCTGGTAGTGGCTGCTTATCGTAGACGTCTACATCGTATCCACTACATGCTAGGAAGCCCGTGGCTGATAATCCAGCGGGCCCTGCTCCAATAACTGCTACGCGTGTGTTGAGGCTTTGCCTTCTCTCCCGGCACATAAATGCAAACTTCATGTAGTCTCCCAATAGAGCCCACCTACGGGTTTAAAAGCATGTATTTACCCGTGTTCACTTATTCGTGCTTGGATTTATATATTAACATGGGTTTTACGTGAATATTTATTTATCCCACCAATATCCCTTTCCACGGATTGATCGTTGTTTAAAGTATTTATCACCCCCTGCTTCTCTATAGTCTCATTAAAATTTACTTATGTGTGGTGGGCTTGGTGGTGAGGGTTAAGGCGTTGTTTGTAGATGTTGACGGGACACTGACTATTGATAGGTCTTCCTATAGGTTTAGCTTAGAGGCTATTGCCGCGTTGAGGAGGGTTGTTGACTCGGGTGTTATTGTTTCACTTGTTTCTAGTAATGCACTGCCCATTGTTGTTGGTTTATCTAGGTATATTGGTTTAAATGGACCAGTTATTGGTGAGACTGGTAGTCTTGTTTACTATGATGAGTGGGGCTTGGTGGGCTTGGCGACTAAGTCTGCTAGGGAGCCCTATGAAGCCTTGCTCCGTGAGTATGAGGTTTTCCTCGAGGACTCCTGGCAGAATAGGTTTAGGGTTTTTGAGTATGCATTGAAGTTGAAGAGGGAGTATGTTGGTGGGGCGTGGAGTGTTTTAGTTGAGTTGAGGAGGTTTGTTGAATCTCGTTATCCTGGTTTTACAGTTGATTATAGTGGTTATGCTCTACATGTTAGGCAGGTTGATGTGGATAAGAAGAGGGCTGTTTTGTATATACTTGGAAGGCTTGGCATTGACCCTGCTGAAGCTGGTGGTGTGGGGGATAGTTATATGGACTCCTCATTTTTAAGTGTTCTAGGGTACTCAGCGGCTGTGGCTAATGCGGATGATGAGTTGAAGGAGTGTGTTAGATTTGTTTTATCTAAGCCTAGTGGGCTTGGGGTTGTTGAATTCGTTGATTATATTCTTGGTGGTTGATTGTGAAGTCTCTTGTTATGTTTGATCTTGATGGGACAATTGTTGATAGTGAGGATTTTATTGTTTGGAGTTTCGTGGAGGCTGGTAGGAGGGTTGGTGTCCGCGTAGACCCTGATCTTGTCCGGGGTGTTATTGGCTACCCTCTCGATGAAGTTGTTTCAAGGGTTTTGGGGAGTGGTTTATCACCTGGAGTGGTTGAGGAGTTTCTATCTGTGAGGAGGAGTCTTATTAGGGAGCACTGGAGGAGTAGGGTTAGGTTGTTTCCTGATGTGATCCCCGCTCTCTCGGAGTTGAGGAGTATGGGGTTTAAACTAGCTGTTGCCTCTTCGAGTGTGCTTGGTAGAATTGTGGAGTTTCTCGAATACCTTGGCGTTATTGAATACTTCCAATACATCTCTGGTGTTGAGCCGGGTGTTAGAGGTAAGCCATATCCAGACGTTATTAGTAGGGTTTTAGAGGCTTTAAGGGTTGATCCCGCGGCTGCCGTCTACGTTGGTGATAGACTAGTAGACTGCACTGCCTCGAGGTCTGCGGGTGTTGATTTTATACTCGTAGATAGGGGTGGGAGGGAAAAACTACTCGACTGCACCCCTATTGAGATAGTGCGCTCTCTAATTGAAATACCGAGAGTGTTGAAGCGCTATTAGGGGGATTATTTATATGGTTAATTGCCCGCGGCGACCCGGCGGCGGCGTCGCTTAGACGCCGGGCTCAGCCCGGTGGGTGAAAAGCCGGCCTCCTGCCGCGGGTACAGGTTTTTACACTGGTTGGTGAACGCAAAGTTTTTAAACCCCCTAAGAGGAATAGAATAAATGACACTTACTTAAAACATGGAGACCCGAGAAGTAGAGGGGACTTACCCCTCCAACCTCGGGTCTGACGGAGGTGGGCTCGCAGAAACCCAGCCCCGGATTCCCCGGGCACCCTGCGGCCGTAACTCCGGTTGATCCTGCCGGCCCCGACCGCTATCGGGGTGGGGCTAAGCCATGGGAGTCGCACGCTCCGCCGCTGCGGGGCGTGGCGGACGGCTGAGTAACACGTAGCTAACCTACCCTCGGGAGGGGGATAACACCGGGAAACTGGTGCTAATCCCCCATAGGGGAGGAGGCCTGGAAGGGTTCCTCCCCGAAAGGGTGTAGTGGGGGTTAACGCCACTACACCGCCCGAGGATGGGGCTGCGGCCCATCAGGTAGTTGGCGGGGTAATGGCCCGCCAAGCCTAAGACGGGTAGGGGCCGTGAGAGCGGGAGCCCCCAGATGGGCACTGAGACAAGGGCCCAGGCCCTACGGGGCGCACCAGGCGCGAAACCTCCGCAAATAGAGTGAATCCCACGCGTGGGACACTCTAGCGGAATGCGGGAAACCGTGACGGGGTCACCCCGAGTGCCCCCGATAAGGGGGCTGTTCCCCGCCGTAAGATGGCGGGGGTAGTAAGCGGGGGGCAAGTCCGGTGTCAGCCGCCGCGGTAATACCGGCCCCGCGAGACCGGGGGCCATTATAAAAGGTCCCCGGCGCGCCTGGTCGGGGTGATTATTGGGCCTAAAGCGCCCGTAGCCGGCCCGGCAAGTCTCCCCTAAAATCCCCGGGCTCAACCCGGGGAGTGGGGGAGATACTGCCGGGCTAGGGGGCGGGAGAGGCCGAGGGTACTCCCGGGGTAGGGGCGAAATCCGTTAATCCCGGGAGGACCACCCGTGGCGAAGGCGCTCGGCTGGAACGCGCCCGACGGTGAGGGGCGAAAGCCGGGGGAGCGAACCGGATTAGATACCCGGGTAGGTACGTGCCGTGCGACACGGCCGTACCCCGGAGAGTCCCGGCTGTAAACGATGCGGGCTAGCTGTTGGGTGGGCTTAGAGCCCACCCAGTGGCGCAGGGAAGCCGTTAAGCCCGCCGCCTGGGGAGTACGGCCGCAAACTCGGAGCGGGCGTTTGCCTCCTCCGGGGCGGAGGGCTGAAACTCAAAGGAATTGGCGGGGGAGCACCACAAGGGGTGGAGCCTGCGGTTCAATTGGAGTCAACGCCGGGAATCTTACCGGGGGAGACAGCAGGATGACGGCCAGGTTAAAGGCCTTGCCCGACGCGCTGAGAGGAGGTGCATGGCCGTCGCCAGCTCGTGTCGTGAGATGTCTGGTTAAGTCCAGCAAACCCCTGTGTGGGGTTGTCTTATGTGTGATTACTGGTTGTATTGGTTGGCTGGTTTGTGGGATGCTGATAGAGGATCTAGTGCCAAGGGAGTTGTCAGTCTGAAGAATAGGTGTTACGAGTTGCTGGCTGGTTTCATAATTTTCTCTCGGGAGCGTCTCGGCATCGATAGCGGGAGATTTAAGGTTAGATTGACATGACCCCACCAGGGGGCTGAGCGAGCGAGACCCCTGCCCCCAGTTGCTACCCTGGCCTCTGGGCTAGGGGCACACTGGGGGGACTGCCGCCGTTTAAGGCGGAGGAAGGAGGGGGCCACGGCAGGTCAGCATAGGGGCTTCTCCCATGAGGGCCCCGCTGAGGCCCCGAAAGCCGTGGTTCCTGGGCGAGTTGTTTGAGACTTGATGGTTCTATCTTGGACTCTTGGTCTTATTTGTGTGGCCTAATTGCCGCAGATGGGCATCTTGAGAGTAGTGGATGTATAGTACTGGCTCAAAAAGACAGGAGATTTATTGATTGGCTAGTAGAGTTTATTAGGAATAGCAATATCAAGATATCGTCAGTATTTTTCGATAGAAGTGCGTATGTATGGAAAATAAAGATGAGAGATAAGGTCTTCTACAGCTATCTGCTCAGTAATGGTATAAGAACTGGTAAAAAATCATATTTACTAAAACCTCCCATCAGATGCGATCCCTTATGGTATATTGTTGGATTCATAGACGGAGATGGCTGGATAGAGCAAGTCAAGAAGAAAGCCAATGGAAAAACATACTACTACCTACGTATAGGAATAAAGACAAAGAGTAGAGAGCTCAGAGATTGGATGCGGCAGGTACTGCATAGCCTCGGTGTAATTACCAGTAAAGCCGATAAAAAAGATGGATACGAAATACACATAGATAGAAATCCGTGGATTGTAGCTCTCTACCTACAAAACCCTGCTCATAAAGAAAGATTATCCAGGATAAAAGATGATAGAATAAAAGTTAGCTCCTATTCAATGAATCCATTTTTACTTACGCTTCCTTACCAACCCGGGACCACGGCCGGGAATCCCCCGGGCTACACGCGGGCTACAATGGCGGGGACAGCGGGTTCCGACCCCGAAAGGGGGAGGTAATCCCTCAAACCCCGCCGCAGTTGGGATCGAGGGCTGCAACTCGCCCTCGTGAACGAGGAATCCCTAGTAACCGCGCGTCAACATCGCGCGGTGAATACGTCCCTGCTCCTTGCACACACCGCCCGTCGCTCCACCCAAGGGAAGGGGGAGTGAGGCCTGGCCTTGTTGGTCAGGTCGAACTCCCCCTTCCTGAGGGGGGAGAAGTCGTAACAAGGTAGCCGTACCGGAAGGTGCGGCTGGATCACCTCCTGCCTCTAAGTAGGGTGCCCGGGGACGGTGTGGCTGGGTTTCTGCGGGCCCACCTCTATTCTCTATGTTGATGCAACACGGGGATTGCTAATGCCCCGTGTGAAGGCGTGAGCCAATGTGTGGTGATGAGCGCTACAGAGGGGCCCTTGAACCCAGGGTATTAGTCGAACCTACGGAGCGGGTATCCCCGCTACCCGGGGACTGTGGCGAGGACGCCGCCCGGTGGATGGCTCGGCTCGGGCGCCGAGGAAGGCCGTGGCAAGCTGCGATAAGCCCGGGGTAGGCGCATGCAGCCGTTGAACCCGGGATCGCCGAATGGGACTTCCCGCCACGGGGTTAACCCGTGGCGCCCGGGAAACCAGGCGACTGGGAGTACCGGGCGGGAACCCCCCGAACGGAAACATCTTAGTAGGGGGAGGAGAAGAAATCAAGCGAGATCCCCTGAGTAGGGGCGACCGAAAGGGGGATAGCCTAAACCAAACCCCTACGGGATAACTGTGGGGGGATGTGGGGTTACGGCTCCACGGCTGGGGCTAGACCCCAGCGGGCCGACCCGTGGTAGCCGAAGTGGGCTGGAAAGCCCCACCGTAGAGGGTTATAGTCCCGTAGGCTAAACCACGGGGGTCCGTGCCGTGGAGCAGAGTACCACGGCTTGGTTTTGCCGTGGGAAGTTGGGGGTCACCGACCTCCAAGGCTAAATACGTCCCGAGGCCGATAGCGAACTAAGTACCGTGAGGGAAAGCTGAAAAGTACCCCGAAAGGGGGGTGAAAAGAGCCTGAAACCGGGCGGCTACACACGGTGCGGCCTGGAAGGAGTGAAGCCCCTTGAAGGAAACCCGGGCGACCGGGGAGTACGAGGGGGGTGGACCAGGGTCGCACCGTCCGTCTTGAAACACGGGCCGGGGAGTCCACGGCAGTGGCGAGCCTAAAGGGGTCAAAGCCCTGTAGGCGTAGGGAAACCGACATGCCCGCAGCCGGGTTTAAACCCGGCGAGGGGCGGGGTCCCAAAGGGCCCGGAGTCACTGCCGTGGGACCAGAAACCGAGCGATCTAGGCGGGGGCAGGGTGAAGCCGGGGGAAACCCCGGTGGAGGCCCGAAAGGGTTCTGACGTGCAACTCGTTCCCATGACCCCCGTCTAGGGGCAAAAGACCAATCAAGCTCGGTGATAGCTGGTTCCCGCCGAAGTGGGCCTCAACCCAGCCCCGCTGGAGGCTGGCCACGGGGTAGAGCTACGGATTGGGGGTGCGGAGGCCGAAAGGCCTCGGCTCCCAGTCCAACTCCGAACCCGTGGCCGCCGTAGAAGGCGGGAGTGGGGCCCTCAGGGGTAAGCTTGGGGGCCGAGACGGGAACAACCGGGACCGGGGTTAAGGCCCCTAAGTGCCGGCTAAGTGCCAATCTCAAAGGGCGTCCCGCGGCTTAGACAGCGGGGAGGTGGGCCTAACAGCAGCCATCCTCTAAAGGCGGCTTCCCGCAACTAAACTGTGGAGAGCCGCCGGAGAAGGAGTGCGTAACAGCTCACCCGCCGAGCCGCGGGGCCCCGAAGATTGGTCGGGGCTTAAGCCGGCCGCCGAGACCCCGGGGCACGGCTCCGCTGGAGCCGTGATCTGGTAGGCGGGCGCCGGGGTGGGGTAGAAGCCGGGCCGTGAGGTCCGGTGGACCCGCTCCGGGTGCAGATCCCGGCGGCAGTAACAGCGAAGAGGGGTGGGAATCCCCTCCGCCGGAAAGGGCAAGGGTTCCTCGGCAACGGTCGTCGGCCGAGGGTCAGCCGGTCCTAACCCGGGCCGTAACACGGACCCGGGGAAGGGGAAACGGGTTAATATTCCCGTGCCGCGGGGGTAGGTGCGGCAACGCAAGCCCCGCCTCTAACGCCTCCGGGTAGGTGGACCGGGGGCGGCTGAATAGCCGCGACCCGGCTAACCGGTGAAGGCCCCGGAGTACCGTCACGGTGAGAAGGGGCTGAAGCCGGGAATGGGGGCCGTATGGCCCTTCCACCGACCCCGGGGGCCCTTGAAAAGGAGGCGGGGAACGATCCCCCGCGACCGTACCGAGAACCGACACAGGTGCCCCTGGGTGAGAAGCCCAAGGCGTCTGGGGGCTAACCCAGGCCAGGGAACTCGGCAAATTGGCCCCGTAACTTCGGGAGAAGGGGTGCCTGCGGTCTTGGGGGATAACCCTGGGACCGCAGGCCGCAGTGACTAGGGGGACCTGACTGTTTAATAAAAACATAGGTCCCCGCAAGCCCGAAAGGGTTTGAACGGGGGCCGAATCCTGGCCACTGGCGGTCCGTGAAACCGGGGTTCAACCCGGCGAAGCGCCGCTGAAGGCCGGGGGTAAACCCAGCTCTCCTATCATGGGAGGCTGGGGCCCAGCTCTGACCCTCTTAAGGTAGCCAAATGCCTTGCCGGGTATGAGCCTAGTGTACGGGTTAAACCCGTACACGGCTCCTCGAGAGTTCCGGCGCGCATGAATGGATCAACGAGGTCCCCACTGTCCTGGCCTGGGGCCCCGTGAATACACGGAGCCGGTGCATAGGCCGGCGTCCCCCCGCAGGGCGATAAGTCCCCGTGGAGCTTCACCGCAGCCTGGCGCTGGCCCCTGGGTCATGGTACGTAGTGTAGGTGGGAGCCTGTGAAGCAGCGCCTCCGGGTGCTGTGGAGGCGGCAATGAAACACCACCTACCGTGACCTGGGGGCCTTACCCCGGGGATCCCCGGGGGACAACGCCAGGTGGGCGGTTCGGCTGGGGCGGCACGCCCGCGAAAAGATAACACGGGCGCCCAAAGGTCGCCTCAGGTGGGACAGAAACCCACCGTAGAGTGCAAGGGCAAAAGGCGGCCTGACCGGACCCTTGAACACAAGGGGTCCGGCCGGGAAACCGTGGCCTAGCGAACGCTCGTGCCCCCCTCGGTGGGGGCCGGGCATGACAGAAAAGTTACCCCGGGGATAACAGGGTCGTCGCGGGTGAGAGCTCCCATCGACCCCGCGGTTTGCTACATCGATGTCGGCTCTTCCCATCCTGGGGGTGCAGCAGCCCCCAAGGGTGGGGCTAAGGGGGTGAGTGTGTTCACACGCTCCCCCCTCCCCAAGCCCGCCCATTAAAGGGGAACGTGAGCTGGGTTTAGACGCCGGCTAGGTGGGGTAGTAATCGGTATTTATATCTAATTTAGCTTGTATTTCCATGTACGAGCTATATTCTATTCTGAAGCTGAACCTTCTTCGTTTTTCATAAAGTGGAATTTGCTGCGTTAAGTGTAACTATACAGTACGCTGAATCAACTCACCTACCGGCGGAACCAACCGTCGTGAGACAGGTCGGGCTCTACCCGCGGGGGGTGCGGGCCGCCTGAGGGGAAGCTGCCCTCAGTACGAGAGGAACGGGGCGGCGCGGCTTCTGGTGTACCGGTTGTCCTGGTGGGCAGCGCCGGGCAGCCACGCCGCAGGGGGTAACCGCTGAAAGCATCTAAGCGGGAACCCCTCCCCGAGACGAGGCGGCCTTCCGCCGGGCTTTGCCTCGGCGGTACGGGCTCCCGTAGAAGACGGGGTTGATGGGGCGGGGGTGTGAGCCCCGAGGGGTTTCCCCGAGGGGTTCAGCCCGCCGCTCCCAATAGCCCGAAGCCACTGCTCACCTGGGGGCGGGTTATTGCTTGTGACTGCTGCTCCGTGGGTTTGGGTATAGTCCTGGGTTTCTTGGGCCCCTCTGTAGCGCTCTATTATCTACTGGTTTTAACTCTCCTCTATCATTCTACTCCTTGGTGGTTTATTTGAGTCTACGTGGGTTTATTGATTTAATAAGGTTGCCTAACTCCACTTTAAGCGGCTTAGGCGCCGTATTCTCAATCCTCGTCTACACTGGTTATAGATTAGAGCCTACTTCACTAGCCATAGCGTTCACAACAGGCTTCCTCGTTACAGCTTCATCAATGATTATTAATGATGTAGTCGACTTAGAGGTTGATAGAGTGAATAAGCCGTGGAAGCCCCTGCCAAGGGGCTTGATTAAGCCAAGTATAGCCCTGAAGACAGCATACATACTCATAGCTATAGCCATAGCACTAAACACACTACTAGGGCCATTGAGGACATTGGTGACAATAATATACTCAGCTATAGGAGTATCATACAACTACCTGAGAAAACACTGGTGGAGCCACACACTCGTAGCAGCCTCAACAACGGGCCCAATCATATATGGATACGCATCAGCAGGGGCCCCAGCGGGGGAGGCATTGTTCACAGCACTATTCACACTAGTAGTATTCAAAGTGACACTCGGAAGAGAGTTTCTAAAAGCAATACAAGACATTGAGGGAGACTCAAAACTAGGATACAAGACAATAGCAACCGTCTATGGAGTAGAAAAAGCATCAAGAGCAATGCTCACAGTAGGCCTAGCAGGCTCAATAATAGCCCTATCAACAATAGCACTAAATACAAGCACAGCATACAAAGCACTAATAGCAATAGCCGCCACACTATACACAGTACAAGTAGTTGAAGCACACAACCACAGGGGGAAAAGAGAGAAACTCGAAAAACCCCGAAAATACACACTACTAGCAATGTACATTGGGACAACAGCATTCTGGCTAAGCAAAATCCCTAACTAAACCTCAACCTAGACAATAGAAAGGGTATTATAGAGAAGACTGTGAAGCCAGCCAATGCATACAAAACAACCCCCACGAAAACACCAGTGGTTCTCGCAGCAAAGTAGACACACAGTAGTAGAATACTAGATAGAGTAAATGCAAAAACCCTCCTCCAAAAACCACCAATAACTCTACAAACAGGAGCACTAGGCGTGAGAATAGATGCAAAAAGCGAAATACCAAGACCAAGGAGACCAGTAGAAGCCGCAAATTCAACCCCTCGAATAAACACATTGTAGAAACCTAGTATAATAGACGGCAGTATCAGCAAAGCCATTGGTTTAACAGGAGGCCTAGTATTACAGTGTAGTCTAGCATAGTAAGCTAAACCCCCAACTATAAATCCATATAAAACACCACCCAGTACATCCCAGTAGTAGTGAGCTCTTAAGGCAATCCTACTAGCAGATATACTCGCAACCACGAGAGTGGAGAGTATGTACAAAAGCCTCCTCCCAGTAACAAGAGATAGTGTAGACCAGAATGAAGTAGAAACCATAGCATGACCACTGGGAAAACCAGGGCCCGAAGCCTCTATAATAGGGTTCGGAGGCCTAGGGGTATTGAATAAGTACTTGAGAAATATACTGAGAGACCCCGATAACACCACGGATGATACCAATGCAAAACCGGAGACAGGATCACCCAGTAAGAAGTATGCAAAAACACATGCGACAAGATAGAACTCTTCATCCCCAAGCCTCGTGAGGAGAACCCAGAGATCCACACTCCAAGTAAGGATGGCAGTGAAGAGTATTGAAGCCACAGCCACAATCACTAGGCAGAGTAGTAAATCCAGTAGTTTCACAAAACTCACCTAACAAAGAATTATTAACTAGTGAAGATAATAAAGTGTAAGTGAATGATGAAACGACGGTAGGCAGATTAGTGAAGAACGATTCCCCAATCTGATAAAACCATTCACTACACAAGATCCACTGTTAAATTTAAGAAATAAAATAATTAGTTAAAACAATTATAATAAAACATATAAACCCATACCCATAAATTTAGTAGATCGAGGTGGTGTAAATGACTCTCTGGAAGTGCCAAGTGTGTGGCCTAGTGTATGAAGGCCCCGAACCACCAGATAAATGCCCTAAATGCGGTGCACCAAGAGATAAATTCAAGCAGTTGACTCAACAGGAGGAGGAATTAGTAAAGAGGTCTAGGTATACCAACTACCTCCACATGAAGGCGTACACTCTATTAAAGGAACTACTAGGAGTAGCCGAGGAGGGTATAAAAGACAATCTAGACCCTGGGTGCCTGAAGATATTCAGTGAGGAGAAGGAATTCGCACTAGTAACAATGCAGAAGATCATGGCTGAACTAGAGGCACACGTGAAGAAGGGGAAGTGGAATTAGCGATACTCAAGTACATTTATTAATTCTTAATGCACACATCCATAAACCGGGTGCATAGCTTTGTTTGGCAAAAACCCAATAGACCTTCCTCAGGGAAGAAAACTAGCTAGAGATGAAGTTGCAGACGCACTACGCCAAGCAATAATCGCGGAATTAGATGCAATAACATTCTACCTACAATTAGCGAGAGCAATAGAAGATGAGAGGATAAGAAGGGTTTTCGAGGACATTGCTAGAGAGGAAAAAACACACGTTGGAGAATTCCTAGCAGTCTTGAAAACCATAGACAAAGAGCAAGTCGAGGAGTTGGAGAAAGGAGCTAGAGAAGTAGAGGAATTAACAGGTTTGAAGACAAATGCACTTCAAACGGAGAGAAGGGACGTAGGGGGTGCTGGATCAGTAGAGGAGGTAGTAAAAAACACAGTTAAGAAAATAGTGTTGGAGAATAGGAGAGTAATTGACAAACTACCAGTCACTAGCCTTGGAAGAGGAGTAGACGCTGTACCAGTAGAGATCATTAAGGAGGGTAAATTAGAGAGAGCCGTACTACCCCTATTAGAGTTCTCCGAGAAGTTTAGTATAAGCCAGAGGGCAATAGACACTTACACATCTAGCCGTGGAGTCTTAGAAATACCCGAAGCCCATAGAGCAGGTTATTCACTAGCTGTGAGAGAAGAGGAATACGTCATTGAAGTCATTAAAAACAATAGTTTAAAAATGAAGAGAACCGATTGGAGTCAACCTGGTCAATCGGTTGAAGACGTTGCAAAAGCAGTTGTAGAGATAACTAGGAGGGGTGGTGTAAAGCCAATAGTCCTCGTAGTTAACCCAGTTGACTATGCAAAGCTCCTCGTGGTTGATGGAAGAACAGGGGTGATGGATCTAGAGAGGCTAAAGCAACTAGTAGATGCCATAGTGTATACACACTCACTGAGAGAGGGCGAGTCAATAGTGTTGAGCTCAACGAGCAATACACTAGACATTGTGTACGGAGCAAACGCAGAAGTAGACTACATAGGCCCGGAAAACGGATACCACGTCTACAGAGTTTGGAGTACACTAGCAGTGAGGATTAGAACACCGGATAGAGTAGTGGTGTTAAGTAAAGAGTGATGAACTATGTCCACTCACTCTAAAATAATTGAATTCATTCAACTAGAGAAGAAGTATGCAGAGGATTTGAAAAACCTAGCTGAAGCCACTAAACACCCTGTACTAAGAACACTCTTCCTAGGAATAGCACAAGACTCCCTAAAACACAGTATGTTGTATGAAGCAATACTCCAGCTTACCTCACAAATACAGCCATTTATAACCCTCGAGGAACTAAAGGACATAGCTACAACACTTTCTAAACACATTGAAACAGAGTTGGAAATGCTTGAAGAAGCGAGAAAACTACTATCCACGAGCCGGGATCCAAGGATAAAACTACTCGTCGCAGCAATAGCAGATGATGAGGCAAAACACCACGCACTCCTCCTCGCCATTAAGAAAAACATAGCGGAGGAAGAGGCATTAACGGAGCAAGTATACTGGGACCTTGTCTGGAAGGATAGCCCCTGGCATGGGACTCCAGGGGGTTAACCTTTATTTTTAACTAGACTTGGGAGGTATGAATCGAACACGGTTGATTTAATTGCGTAGAGTAGAGGTGTTAATACATCCAACTTGTTCATCGAGTTATAACCTCATTAAGAAGCTAATTGAGAAAAACACTATTAGTAGAGTTAAACTAGTATCAATGGAAAACCCATTTCAAATAATTAATTATAAGGCTTGGAGTGTTCCATGGGTAATAGTGGATGGCCTAGCCGCCGCTACAGACCCAATAGAATACCCCGAGCTCGAAGCCATAATTGAGAATAGAGAGCTAGTAATAAGAGATCCCTTGGAAGCATTTAAAAACACTATTATATATAGCGGTTATCTCTCAAGCATAGTTGCATTGTGGGGATCTATAAACCCCGTATTAAACAATGAAGTTATCTCTGTAGCTATTCGAGAGCCAATCACGAAGATCAATGTAGAATATGTGAGGGAGAGAATAGTGGAGAAGAAGGAGGAGATTTACAGAGAAACAATAGACGTAGCTTATAGAACACTAGGAGTAGCATTTGTCAGGGAGCTACTGTGGGCTAGTAAAGGTGAGTTGACGGAGGATGATCTAATTAAATACATAAACCCCCTCATAGTTAAAACATGGCTAATCGCAAAGGCAAGTATTGGTAGAATTGGACTACCCAGAGACCCCTGGAGTAGAGGAAGTGAATCAGCAGAAGCAATATCAAACTTCATATCCAGGAGCGCGAGGGGAATACTAAACAAAGTTAGGAGAGAGTATGAGGATATAACTAGCGATAAAGACTACTGGATGGTAATACGTGGAATAAGTGATCAAGTCTAAATCGTAGTTTTTAATCCAAAATAAGCCAGTAGGACAGTGGGGCCGCGGGGATTTGAACCCCGGGTCACGGGGGCCCAAGCCCCGCATCCTAGCCAGGCTAGACTACGGCCCCTACTTCCTGCACCATTTAGATTAATTACTTGTAAGGGGTCTTTTTATTTATTCTCTATTCCAAATATTGTGTATGCCTGCTTCTTATATTGGACTATGCTCCTAGTTTCAGCTGGGTCTATCCCCCTTAGAGCCGCCAGCTTCGCACCCGCTAGCCCCAATATAAGGCTACCATAGAGTAGCTTCTCGAGTAGAGTCTCGCCATTTAAGTACAGAGTATATGTCTCTGAGTCATGCTGGCGATAAACTTCATCCATGAATTTAACGAGTTTAACACCCACAGTATCTCCAGGGTCAACTATCTCCACAACACTATACTTTAACGAAACCAGTGCCTCGTAGCCAACAATATCGTTATGCATCCACTCAGGGGCTACATCTACTTTAACAATGATCTTGCTATTCTCATTAAACTCATTCTTCCCCCTCAATGCAAGAGCTTCGAGTGGGGTGTGGGTGGCAATAATTATTAATCTATTCTCAAATAACCCCCTGTACAGTAGCTTTGTCAATTCATCCACTACACTTAAACCACTATTTATCTCCCTCTCCATTAATACCACAGAGTCACGTGCCTCACTACTCGTTACAATACTATATCCACTCGAATCGAGAAGTGCTAGAATGGAGTAAAGCATTGATGGAAGACTAACTCTAGGTAGTAGTCCCTGGGGCAATGGAATATAGAGCAACCCGTGTTTTTCAGCCTTACTCCTCAGTAAACCAC
The DNA here is from genome assembly GCA_028275705.1 of Desulfurococcaceae archaeon. Classification (GTDB taxonomy): domain Archaea; phylum Thermoproteota; class Thermoprotei_A; order Sulfolobales; family Desulfurococcaceae; genus UBA285. The sequence continues at coordinate 18,517 of JAPWUD010000009.1, forward strand.
CACTAGATACAATAACGGGTTTTAATCCACGTGAAATAGCATTCTCCACAGCCAATAGTGTTTCAAGTGTATTACCACTATAGCTCACAGCGATCAATAAACTCTTCTCGTCGATGAAACCTGGTAGTAGATGTGACTTAACAACGTAGACTGGGAGAGAACCAGTCGACGCTGAAAGCACTTGGATATAGTCGCCAACTATACCACTACCACCCATTCCCACAATAACCACTTCATTGAAGTCACCTGAAACCCTATATTTCCCCCAATTCTCAACCACGCTCCTCGCTTGTAGAGGCCACTTCAAATACATATCAATCATTAAACCACCCCCTCACCAGTAATGGTAAATAATTAGAGAGAAAAAGAATTATAAACAACGATGCAACAGGGTTTCCCCGAGGTAATCATTTGTGGATAGCTGTAGTTATTTTTAGATATTTCTCTGCCTCGGGGTTCCCCCGCTTGGCTCGGGTTTTCACTGCTTCACTGCGGGGGCTATCGGGGCTCCACTTAACCCTTGAGCCCCTCATCCGCTTTAAACACCTCAACGCCAGGTTCCAGGAGGCTACAACGTCTCTAGTTGTAACTACTTCTCCTAGTTGTATAAATCTATAGTTTATGAATTTTAGTTTCCTGCCATTTGGTGGTTTCCTGGATGTTCTCGCTGGGTTTACATAAATTGTCTTAATGCCCTCTAATAGCGCCTTGTACTCTGTGTACTCCTGTATCCTCCGGTAACACCATAGTGGCTTCATCCATGAGAGTCTTTTACCACCATTATTGTTTCCTCTTATTTCCTCCAAGTCCTCGAAGACGATTACAGCATTGTACTCTCTAGCTACTTCCACGAGTCTCTTTGAGACATAGTGTGCTGTATCCACTAAAATGCACCTTGCCTTATTAAGCCACCTAGCTCTAATCCTCCTAGCCCACTCAAAAACCTCCAGTTTCTCGGATGCTTTTTCTGTAGTTCCTCAGCTAGTTTCCTATAGTGTAGTGCTCTACTGAGACCTCTAAAGGGTATTACACCCATAGAGACTAATTCACTATTTAAGTCTATTATCGTGTATGTTATATTGTTGAAGTTTAAGTCTACACCCATAACTACCTCAGGCTCTCTGAGCACTATGTCTTTGTGGAACGTTATGTAGACGTATATTCTACCATACCTATAGCTTAATAGTATTTCACCGGGCTTCCAGGAGCCATCGAGGTATTTATCTAAGTACCTGTACCACTTGAGCTTTAACTCAACCCACTTATCGCGTAGTACTGCTACTCTCAATGTCTTCTTGTCTAAGTCTAGTTTATAGTCCAAAGTGTGTATTCTAGCTGTTAGCTTCCTGAGTATTGGTTTAGAGCCATTGTTCTTCTTGGTTGACTCAACAACTTCCTTGGCTCGCTTATATATTTCTGATACATTGTGTGCTCTAAACCCATACTTCACTAATCTACTGTAGAACATAGTGTGTAGCTCCATCCACGATGGTGCCTCATCTAAACCCCAGATCTCATCTACAACTAACTGGACTGAGTCACGGTATACTCTTAAAAACTCCAATAATACTCCCTCATCTCCCTTGGGAGTGACCGCCTCTACCTTAGCGGTCACGGTAGCCCTCACAGGGAGACTCGTCAGTAAACCCCTCCACCCACTTACTACACTTAACTTATAAAGCGATTCACACAGCACACGCAGAAGAACAACCACATACTCACATTTATTTATAACTAATATTTATAACTAATCACAACTATTTCTAGATCGGTAACAGGCTTGATTATTCATGGGTATCGAGGGGATTTACGAGGCTTTACTAGAGGGTAGGGTTTTAATTAGTTCACGCGATGTAAATGCATTGCTAAAACTCTGCTTCAGCTTGTTGGAGATTGGAGTGTCTAGGGGTTTAAGAGTCTACATACTAGATGAGAAGGGCATTGCTTCAAGGTATATACCAATAGATATCGCTGAAAAAGCAGTATTTGTAATGAGCCATGAAGAAGCGTGTAGGAATGGCAATAAACTACTCATAGTGCTCCTACCACGATACGTAAAGAGATTTATAAAGTGTAAACCGGGGAAAATAATCTTGTTGACAACCTACGCTGGGTTTGAACTACCTGGGTTTACAAAGTATCAATTGAGAAGAGTACCCGGTACAAGCGAGTATGTAATGAAATCACTTACTACCGGAATAACATATAGACTGAGATTCACAAATACAGGGATAGTTGAAGTACAGTCTCCCCCCGGATTACTGGGCAAAGCATACGATGTAATCAAGGAAGCTCTAGTTAACTACGGCGAGGTATCCATTAGAGATGGAGTTGTTATATTATCGAGAGAGCTCGGAGTAGATAGGAAAACCGCGAGAGGCATTTTAATTAAACTCGCTAGAGGTAGATATATAAGGGTAGCTAAGGGGAGGATCGAGCTGGCCTAGTATTTTTCAAGGGATTCATCAAAATAGATCTTTAACAACCCCAATTTCTTAAGAACTAAGTTCACGTAGTCATCTATCACCACGCGTGAAACCCCCATTTTCTCAGCTCTAGTTAATACAAGGTTCTCAACAACGGCGTACTTCTGGTATTTTTCATTTAATTCCTTCCATGGAACACCAGTCATGGCTTTCATCACCTCTCTATCCAATGGTAATATGTCCTTTATCATCATGAATGATATAATTGGGTAGCCAACATAGCCCCTATATATAGTTCCATTATCATTACTATAAGCCCTAAATACAACATCCCCTTCACGAATTAAAACAACTTTGTACTCCCTATCACCCATACTAGACTTTACCGTAGCCTTATCATTAGTCAACGTAGTGATCCTCCCATCTCCAATAGCGCCAATACCCTCAAGAACCTTTATCCTAGGAGGACGAGTCAGCAACCTCATATAAAACACCACCCACAAAATGAACTAGTATAAAAACCTCTTAATTCCAACCAAGCCACTTCAATCCCCAATAATATTATATTATGTAGAGAATTATATAACTACCCCCTCTAATGTATTTAAAAGCAGTATTTCACATGGTGAATTAATCTCTGAAAAGAGGAAAAACAAACCATTTTTGTTGGAGGCAATAAAGTAGCGTTATCTAGATTAATTCATGTTAATTCATCTGGTATAAATGAGGGTTTCTCGGCGAGAGTGATTATTGGAAGTGAAACACCTGGTTTAGGGTTTTTCGAGAACTCGTATTTTTCCTCACCAGTGTACACGATTACGTAATTAGCGTCTAAAACCATAGGATTATCTGAGCTAAATGAATAGTAGTAAAATATTGGTAAGCCATATTGCTTATAGTAATCACGGAATACTCCGAGAATCCCAATAATGATCTTATCTCTATGCTTAAATTTTAATAAATACGTTGTAACCTGTGGAGGTATGATCGTAGAAACCGCTAAACGGACTAGATCATTAAAGGTAGCAGTCTTAATGACTAGTACCTTATCCTCAATACTCATTGCTACCCACCATTTAATACTACGCACTCCGCGTTTTTAAACCCCGTAGTTTCTTATAGTGCCTTACCAATACCCTGAAAATTAGCTCTGCCTTTAAACTCTGTTCGCGTTTTTTAGACTCCTTTATTAATTTCAACGGAATGTTAATTAGTAATGGTTTATCACTGCTAAAGCTGTACTTCTCCCCGTTTCCTAAAATGATCAATGTAGGTGCCTTCAATAAATAGTGATCTCCCTGTACAATGCAGTAGCCAACGTGTATAAGTGTAACTCCAAGTATCCTTCTATACAAATCGAGCAAAAGGCTCAATTCCTCCTCACTACCGCTGGTCTTAGAGACAGCTAGGATCACATGGGCTCCTATGAGAATAACTAGTCTAGCGAACTCAGGTGTTGACAAGTCCTCGTCTAGTAGCACGGAGTAGTTTAAGTAGTAATCGGAGACAACGTCTATTTTCGAACCATTATTGAATACTCCGCTTTCAAAACCCGGAGAGAAGAGTATTCTCCTCGAAAAGAACCTAGAGACGCTGGTTTCGCTATCTATAAATAAGTTAGAAGCGTAGAAGCCCCCTTTAGATTTTTCGAAAACATACGGTGATATCAAGTTTAGCCTATACTGCTGCACTATATGCTTTAAAACCCTAACATATGGATTACGCCTATTTATAGAGATGGATTCAGCGGCCTCTCTATCACTAATAGAGGATACACCGAAGGGCATAAATGGAGGTAGAATAACGGTTTTTGCATTTGTTTTCTCAACTAGTCTAAGTACACGTCTAACATTGTCAAGGTTTAGCGAGAGAGCAGAGTGTATCAGTGGTAGTTGAATAATGGTGAGTCTTGCACCGGGTTCTTCTCCATGGATATCTACGACTTCAAGACCACCCTTGTCTAGACTCAATCCTCAATACCCTTTAAGCACTTTTCTATGTTTAAACTCGAGAATAACTCCTCAGACTCTCTTACAATGTTGTTAACCTCCTTCAACGTGTATCTCCGTATATGGTCTATTCTACCAAATACTTTATCTTCAACTTCTCTATGCATCTCCATTAAAACAACCTGGTAGTCTAATTGGTTTGCTTCGATTTTATCCATCCTCTCCTCAAGCTCTCTAGTAGTGTCGACACTGACAAGTTCCTTGAAGTGCTTCTCTAGGAATTCGTGTACAAGCTCACCTTTCTTCTGGACAACAAGTGCGTTTTTACTCTTAATTAATTTAACGTAGTAGCGGTCTATAAGGGTTTGAATGATCTTGGCGTAGGTACTTGGCCTACCAATACCATTATCCTTCATCCACTTAACAACGTCGTGGAATCTAGGTAGTGGATGCCGTATTCTCCTCGGTTTTTCCCCCTCAGGGATTTTTCCTTTAACATACTCAACAATGTTCACGGCCCACGGGGCTTCTTCTCTAATATTATTGTATAACTCTAGGTAGCCTTTTTCAATGATCCTCGCAACGTACTCGACGGGAGTCAATCGATGTTGTTCCCCATTTGACTTAAATACAACTTCAAATTTTACCTTCATAACTCTAGCAGGGTTCATTTGGCTCGCTATAAACCTCCTAAAGATCAAATCATATAGTCTAAAGTGATCTCTAGTTAGCCTCCCAGCAACAACTATTGCACCCTCCCTTACAAGCTCAGACAGAGTATCTGCATCCAGAGGCCTCGTTGGTCTTATAGCCTCGTGCGCTCCCCCCTCTCCCCACGTCCTAGGCTTGAATACTTCCCTTAATTTTTCGGAGCCGTACTTGGCCTCAAGGTATTGCCTTGCAACCTCTATGCCTGCATCGCCTACTCTAGTACTATCTGTTCTATGATATGTTATGAAACCCATTTCAAATAGGTTTTGAGCAAGCTCCATGGTTTTAGTGGTTGAGAAGCCATATTGTCTTGAAGCCTCTGCTAGTAGGGTATCAGTAGTGAATGGCGGGGGTGGGTTGACGTCAACTATACTTTTCTCAACTACGTGGACTTCTACATCTGGGTGGATTACTTTACTTCTACCATCTAGCTTCTTAAACACTGCTAATGCATCATCGTAGGATAGTAGTAGAGGTAGACTATAGCCTCCCTCCAATACTATATTAACACTATACTTCGAATACTCAGGTTTTCTTGTTTTATCACATTCTTGCTTAATAAAACCAAGTACGGGTGTTTGCACTCTTCCAGCACTCATGTTTCTATTTGGCTTACAGCAAAGCTCCTCTACTGATTTCTCACTATGTATTTTACCCTTCAAGAATTGCCTAAGGCAGTAGAGAGGCCATGCATACTTCTGGACAACGCCTGAGAGTGCAAAACCCAGCCACCTGTCTTCTATCCTCCTAACGATCTGGGCTTCTACAAGGCTCTCAGCTAGAGCCCTCGGATTAAATATAGCATTTATAATTGCACGCCTAGTCACTTCATGGAATTCTATTCTCTGTATTTTCTCCGCGTACGGCTCTAGTAGAACGCTTAGATCCCAAGCTATCTTCTCTCCCTCAGCATCAGGGTCTGTACCAATAAGTACGACGTCAACTTCACTAGCTATTTTCCTCAATGCCTGTATAATACTTAGTTTCCTGTCAGATTTTGAAACTTCAACGCCGCACTTCGGACACTTGTCTTCATCAGTGAATTGATGGCCATTTGGACACTTCTTAATGTCTGTATAGATCGGTATGTACTTCACGCCATTAAATCCCCGATCAATTAAAACCCCGTATAGAGCATCAAGAGAATCTTTCTCCGGCGGATTTTGATCTACCGCGAGATCATATATATGACCACCGGTTGCTACAATGTTAATTATGTAGTTGCCTATTGCCACCTCGTAGACTCGTAGCCCGCCCTCCAGGATTCTAATGCTTGGCTTTCCAAAGAAGTTTGCAATAGTCCTCGCTTTGTTCGGAGACTCCACGATCAATAATGCCGTCTTAACTAAGTCTAATTGCTTCTCAGCCTGGATCTCTCCCGCAATTATTCTCCTAACTCTCTCCCTTTCCTCCTCGATCTCTCTCTGCAGGGAATCTAAATCAACCTCGGAAAGCTCCTTGACCGTGAAACCCTCGTATATCCAGCGTATTCTCTTAACGAGACCCCTCAATAACCTCTCATCATCCACTAGAATAATAGACAATCCCTTCGTAATACCACCGGGGTATAGTCGAGAACACCTACCACTAGCCTGAATATAGGTTGCAACATCTGGAATGAGGATATATACCTCGCCATTTTCTATGGTTATTCCAATATCGCCAAGCCTCTTGAGTTTCTCAATCACCTCCGGCCTCTCAAGTTGCTGCTTTAGAAACATAAAAGCCTTGTAGAGGTCTTGCAGTAGGGGAGTATCTGCCTCCCTACTCTTATTGAGCACTTTGACAAACTCTTCTTTTAAAGCAGCAATAGCTCCTTGCGTCATTGTACGTAGTCTTCTAGATATTCTCCCAATTAGTATACTCAACTCCTCTTTATCCTCCCCCTCCACTACTTCTCTCACGACAGACAGCATTCTGACAATATCTATTGGAGATGGAATAGTCTCCATTCTAGTATTAAACTTATGCCTTGGGATTCCAACAAATAATACGTATTTAACACGCTCCGGTAGATCTAATCCACGCACTAGAACACCATAGTATGATGCAACGCCAATGAGTATGTTTATCTCTCCACGTGCAAATCTCTCAATTAAGCCCACTTGTTTCTTAGCGTGGAAAGCTTCAGCGTTTAATCCAGTCTTCTTTAATACACTTGCGAGATACTCAGCAAACTCTACTCCTTTATCCATCGGCACAAATACCAATAATCCATCACGGAGTTTACTAGCCAACTCGATGGTTTTACTCACTTGTTCTTCGAGTCCTCTACACTCAGTGTAGGCGTCAACAATATTTCTAATAGCCTCGGGCTTAGCGCCAGCCTCGAAGTTTAAAAATACTCTGAATAACTTAGGGTAAATTCCTCTAGGTCTACCCGTTGCACTATTAACAATCAACTTTGTTCCAGCGATTTTCTCCTTGGCTTTTTCAACGGCTTCTTCAAGCTCTTGAATACTTAATTTGAGCTTCTCAGCGTTTTCACCTGTTATAATTGCTAATTTAGCTCTTGCTTTAATTAACTCTAACCCCTTATCAATGTCTTCGTCATTTAATCCAATTATTCTCAGTAGTCTACGGACAGCTCTAGCACTTCTCAGCACTGCATCAACGTCGTCCATTACTACTAGATCATATGTTCCTCTAGGTAAAAGATCCTCATGTCTATGCATAAATGCACTAGTCGTTAACAATACATCGAAATCCCCTGACTTCACTTTTTCAATGTAGAGTTCTTTCTCCTTCTTCCTCAGTTTTCCATGAATAGATATTATTCTAATACAGTTGCCCCCCCACTCGTCGAGAGTACATGGCTTTAAACCAGAGTTCTCGGCGAACCTTAAAAGCTTACTCCATGCTTGTAGTAGGAGAGGAGTGGTTGGAAAAACGAGGTAGATCTTTCTACTACTAGATTTCCTCGCCATGTATAGTCCAGCTATGAGTGAAAAAACCGTTTTACCAGTACCAGTAGGTGCAATTATACTGAATGACTCACCCCTCAAAAGCCTCCTAGCCCATGTTCTCTGAGCACTCCACATACTATATCCATTAGTAACTCTCCTAAAGAACTCCTCGAAGTCGAGTACTGCCTTCTCCTCAGCCAACATCTCAGTGATTCTACCCGGTTTTCTCAAGCCCTTGGCATACAACTCAAGGCGCTTTATTCGAGGAATTAGAGATATGTCGTTTTCCCTAATGATCTCACTAAACTCCTCCTCAGGCAAACACTTCTCGCAGGGAGCTTTATACATTAGTCTATAATCAGATATAGATCCGCCACAGTTTAAACAAGCGTATCGATATATTCCGTGTACGCTGTGTTTCAAAACCTCCCTATTGGCGACCGCCTGCCTCTCAATAGTAATATAGATCACCGCTCTATATCCAATTGGAAATCCTTACATAATGGGTTTTTAAATCTTCACGGGTTTATATACTAAATAGATCGCTTGGAGTCAAGGATAAACTAAGCGGGTTTCTCACTAGATCAGACTTACTTACAATCCTAGAGGGTTACGCTTTCAGTTGTAAAGAATTTTATACTCTCGGTTAATATGAGCTAAAGGGGTATTGGTGTTTAAACTAAGGATTGTTAATCGTAAGTATGCCCAGTCAATATTGACAATGCTTAGGAATAAGGAGACTCCTCAAATAGATTTTAGAAAGGGCCTCGTTAGACTCGGGAGGATTCTTGGATTCGAGATCATCGAGGACTATGAATATGAAGAAGTAGACGTAGAGACCCCACTAGGGGTTAGTGTTCGTGGTTTAAGAGTAAAAGATCTTGACAATACTATTATTATAACTGTTCTGAGGGCTGCTTGGCCTTTAACAGAGGGTTTAATAAAGGTATTTTACTTGGCTAAAATGGGTGTTGTAGCAGCACGTAGAGTTGAAGAAAAGGGTATGCATAACTACGAGTTTGAAATAGATGTCTCATACGTAAAACTCCCAAAGATGATAGATAATAGTATAGTGATTATAAGTGATGTAATGGTGGCAACAGGCTCTACTATATTAAAGGTTCTCGAGGAGATAGCTGAGCATGGTAAACCAAAAAGGTATTACATAGCATCAGTTATAGCAACACCAATAGCAGTAGAAAAACTACAGAAATATGCAGACTCTAGGAACATAGACTTAAGAATGTTCACGATCTCCATTGATCCAGAAATAAATGATAAGGGGTATATTGTTCCAGGGCTAGGCGACGCTGGTGATAGAGCGTTTGGATCCTAGCGACTAAAGAACATTATTAAATACGTCTAACTCTCCACTACTTATTTTTTTATACCTCTCAAGACTACCCACATCATACCAGTCTCCAGTGTAGATGTAGGCATAGACTCTATACCCCCTCTTGATCAACCACGGAACCATGTCACCCATAAAGTCGAATGATTTACCCAGTACATCCTCAACCGGTTCACGAAATACTCTAGAATCAACTACACTCACACCGATTGTTGCATTAATACCAAGCTCTGGTTTTTCAACCATCTCCACTACTTTATTATCCTCAATAAGCTTCGCAACGCCTACGGGGACTTTATACTTCTTCGTCACCACTAGAGTTAAATCAGCTTTTCTATCATCATGGAAGTTAATGAGCTCATCCACATTAAGTGGTGCAAGTATATCACCATACCATATTAGCGCTCTATTACCCATTAACCCCTTCCTATAAGCTTTTAAAATCGCACCACCAGTGCCTCTATACCCATCTTGTTCATCGAAGGAATACTCTATTTTAACACCAAATCTTGAGCCATTCTCGAAGTAATTGTAAATATACTTCCACTTGTAGTCGACGAGAAAAACAAATTCCCTAATACCGAAGTGCTTAATCCACTTAACAATAACCTCTAAAACAGGCTTCTCTTTCTCCCCTATAGGTATCATTGGCTTCGGCACGATCTCGGTGTAGGGGTGAAATCGAGACCCAACACCACCAGCTAGAATTAATGCTTTAAAATCAAGTTTACTCAATTCTCACCACGCAGTTAAGTAATTATACAAGGGAAGGGTTATTTAAACCATGTACAGCGAGGAAATAGTCTCCTCTATTTTTGACTGCCCTATATATGCATTAAATAGATAGTATTGATCACTTATGTGCGGCTTCACGATTTAAATCGAACATGATCTTTAAAGGATGATGGAGCGTATTACACTGGAATTACCAATGTTTAAACCAATGGAGCACCACACCTTTCCTCCATTGGTGGTATCCTCAATAACGGCTTTTTAGAGTAGATATAGTTGAGTGTATATATTGCCTTCTTCTTGGACAATACCCTATTATTGTTTCCACAGTATGGCGTATAAATGCACCGTGGACATCCATCATCACATGTACACTTCGACATGATTTCATATGCTGTGTCAATTGTCTTTTCAAGGTTTTTGTAGAGTAGCTTAGATAACCCCGTACCACCTATTTCCGAGTCGTAGACCACAATGTCTCCGCTCGGGTAGCTTATTCCTCCTAGATCAGTTAAGCCCGCTCCACAAGTTACACGAGAAGCCTCGATTACAGCATGCTCTATCGCGTGGAATGCCTCTGCAGAGTCTAATTCACTATATGTCTCTGGACGTGGGAGTCTGAATAAAACTGCACGTGTGACGTATTTATATGTAATTGGAGGATCTAAACTCTCAGTATGTAAAACCTCGCCACTATATAGGTTCTTAAGTATATATCCCTCTACGGAGACTTCCAGCAGTATTTTTGCATATACCACTCTAAAACCATAAATTGATTCTCTCTCCTCGAGTACTACGTAGTCTGATACATCCACGGTGTATAGAGGTCTCGTGTACGAGTCTACTGGTAGTTTATAAGCCTTAACAAAAGCCTTCTTTTCCCCGAGATCTAGTTTCTCAACATGTAGAGGTCTCTTATTATAATAATATATTGCTCCAGGGTACAACTCTAGTACTGCCATTGGGAGCTCCCTTGACCCAATAACCTCCCCGCTCGATGAGTCAATGATTTCAACTTGGTCACCATGCGCTCTAATACCCCTCTCAGAGACATATCTCCTTGCAACAATGTAGTTAGCAACAATGTATGGGCCTATTCTCCTCAATAGTCTCTCAGAGGCTAACTCATCAAGTACAAGTCTCCACTCAATAGGTATCCGTGCTACATGGACCTTTCCAACCTGTAGAAGATAGGATAGAAGGTGTAGCTTTGAAACTTCTTCATTCCTAGGCTCAATGGTGTTTTCAGGGATTTCTCTCTCGAAGAAGCTAGAGGGGTTTCTCGAGTAGTAGGCGTCTATGGGGTTATCACCAAGTATGGTTATTACATAGCCCTTACGTCTACGCCCCGCTCTACCAGCTCTCTGAATATACTTAGCGAGTGATGGCGGAGGTGAAGCTAGTAGTACAGCATCTAGTGCTCCAATATCTATTCCAAGCTCGAGTGTTGGTGTTGCAACAACGCCATCCAACAACCCCTCTCGGAGTCTTTGCTCAACATCTCTCCTCGTCTCTGGAGGTAGTCCAGCTCTATGAACCGCTGTGTTTACACCATACTTAGACTCTAGAATACTCGCAGTTAACTCAGCTAGTTGCTGACTATCAACAAACACTATAAACCTCAACCCCTCCTCGGAGAGAAACTTAGCTATTGATGCGAGAACACTCCACCTACTCATGTAGCCGGCGGAGACTAATATGTGAACCGCAATGCCTTTTCTAAAAGGAGACCCCTTCACCACGACGAAGTCTTCATTGAATAAGCTCTCAGCGTACTCTCCAGGGTTTCCAATAGTGGCTGTTGACGCAATGAACTGTAATCTCTGTTCTTTTGCTAGTTTAACTCTGTGAACTAAGTGATAGATATGAGAGCCCAATACTCCTTCATATGTATGTAGCTCGTCGAAAACCATTAATTCAGATTGTTTAACAAACCTCTGGATGTATGGACTATACACTAATCCAACGTGGATCATATCTGGGTTTGATACAATAATGGGGGGTGGTGATACAGCGATTTTTCTACGCTGGGATTCACTAGTGTCTCCATCATATACTCCAACACCCATTCTCCCATAAACACTGTACTCGTGAAACCTCTTCACCTGGTCTCTTGCAAGGGCCTTAGTGGGGTATAGGATTATTGCACGGGGATTAGGTTTAGTCTCTTCAATGACCTTCTTAGCTATAGGTATAAAGAAAGCCTCCGTTTTACCCGTACCAGTTCCAGCCACAATGACGACATTGTAGCCGTTGAGAATCCGCCTATATGCCTCATACTGGAATTTATATAGCCTTTTAATACCCCTCTTCTCGAGCACCATTAATAGTAACTCTGGTAAATCAAGTTCATGTATACTTGGCCCTGGCTCCGGCTCACTTGTTTCCTCGACTCTCTCATATAAGACACTCACATTGCTTTCTCTAAATCTACGTAGGAGATAGTCATTTAACGCTATTGTCACAGGGTCTTTGAAAAAGGCTTTCAAGTTATCCTCCACTTGAATAACCACATAGTAAAGCAATCAATCTAAATGCCTTAACTCGAGTACTTCTCCACTCCTCAACTTATAAGTACCTGTAGTGGTCTCTACTATGAGCTCCCCGCTCTCCGTAATAGACTTAGCTCTTCCAATAATCTCGCCACCTAGTGAAACAGCTTTAACTCTTCTCCCAATAGTTTCCAGTAGATCAATGTACTCTGCCTGAACTCGCCCTGGGTCCTTGGAGTAGTCGTCGACCCTGGTTAAATAACCCGCTATATAGCCTAGTAGGCTATTTCTAGGTATCATTTTACCTAGTATTTGCTTAATGCCCGTGGCCGTCTCCAATGGTGGGTCATTATTGACGTTGATACCTATACCAATATACACTAGTGCCCTATTCCCCAGGAGCTCGCCTTCTATTAAGAAGCCGGCTAATTTCTTTTCCCTATATATAATGTCATTAGGCCACTTGATCCCAATATTTAATCTGAATTTTTCACGTAGAAACCTACAAATAAATATTGGGATCATCATTGAGAGTAATTGAGTTGTCCTCGGCTCAACCTCTATTTTAGCAGTCATCCACAAGCCTCCAAGATTTGAAATCCAGTGTTTGCCATGTCTTCCATACCCACTCGCCTGGTACTCTGAGACTATTAGAGACCATGGTGAGTGATATCTCGCTGAAACCATTGTTGATCCTATGAAAGACCTATATATGTAATTCCAGCCCCATGGCTTGATCTTTGATGGATTATCTCCATGAAACCAAGATATCTTGTCTTTCTCGTAAGTTAACATATAATTCTTCTTTAAATCCTCTAGTATATTCAAAACTGTGAACTCGTCTATTCCAAGCTCACTTGCAACATCCCTTATGGTAACGTTCTCTCTCCCCGAGAGAATTTTTAAGAATTCTAATTTAAGAACAAGCCCTGGCTCCATGATCAACGCGTTCTGAGCCAAGTTCTCACCCTTGAGCCAACTTTATCAACACCTAGAACACTGGGTAAATCCGGATAATACTTCCTCAAAAACTCATATAAGTTTACTACTATTCCCCCATGTTTACTGGGCTTTACATCTATTATATTGTCACGCCATAGCTTGGAGAGTAGTCTAAGGAGGAGTGATCTAGCGTTCTCCGCTTCAACAGCGGCTGCGTATCCATCTTTATAGTAGTGGATGAGGATTTTCTCCATGGGGCCGCCATACATGGCCTCAATCCTCTCCAATGCCCCTCTATCTCTCTTAACCACAGGGCATGCAAGGCTAAGTCCATGCTCTGTGGTAGCCATTATATACCTGTTTTCCTCATCAATGTGGTATTTAACGTGTCTTGGAATATATGGGAAGCTCCTACATATATAAGGCTTGTAAACGTAGTGGATCCCACAGAGATTTCCACGTAGAAAAGGACACCTACCATTCTCTAAGTGCAGTACATAGCTAAAAGCTAAATTAACTCCATTAACTGCTTCATATACAGTATATCCATGGGTAGTTTTAACTTCGAAGCCCATGTATTCCCCAAGCATATGCAGTACTACTTCCTCATGTGGTAAAAGAGAAATTGGCGACATCGTACAGCAGAAACCACACATTCTGCACTTAAAGATGGGGAAGTTACTGACTCCACTCATTGCACTCTCCAATTCATTATGCTGTGGCGTAGTAACCGGGGAGTTTCTCACTATAGAGCATTTTTACTCGTTTTACTCCATTTATTTCATCAACGAGCGCGGAAACTGGCGGTGGAACAAGCTCTCTCCACTCCTCTCGATCCTCGCTCATAAGCCTCCTAATGTAAGAACCTCTATACTTCTCCCTATTAAATTCTGGTGGTTCAATTATCTCATAGCCCTCTTCGATGAAAATGGATTTTATAACTGGGTTAAGTGTTATAACAGCATCGAATTTAGGGCTATACAACTTCACATAGTGAACAGCTGTTCTATTCACTTCTAGTGTGGGGAGTGTAACAGTTATGATCTTTGATAAGTCAACGCCTCTCCACTTAAGACTACGCCTAATCATCTCAAGTCTCTCACCTGCAGTAAATGGATTCTCGGGCGTGTGGCTTTGACTAGCCATTCCAACAACTATCACAAGTTCTTCGAATAGGTTTAAGCAGTGCTCAATGACGTAGAGGTGCCCGTAATGAAATGGCTGAAATCTAGCGATCATTAAGCACCTCTTCAACTAAATCCCCTATTTATAATGCTGTAAGTGGCAAATATAGAGTCTTAAACCTCTTTACCCACTACCTTTTAATTCTGCTAATATAGTCTTCTAGTGTAGATATGACTTCTTTAATTCTCTCCCTCTCCATACTGACTAGGCATTGTTCAAGTAGTTCCTTCTTATACCTTTTATACTCATTCTGGCTGATTTCACCCCTCGAGATCATTGATTCCACAATTGAGGCGCACTCGCGGTCGATCCCCCTCCTCGCCGCGACCATTGCAAACACGTATGGGTATTTCTCATCTACTGGCCTAATCTCAACGAGCTTCAAAATCTCAGATTTTACAGCTAGATCCCTCACTTTCTCTAGCTCGGTTGATTCGAAGATAAAGCAACCGTACTTTTTCAATGCCTTAATTATTCTCTCAGCTAACTCCACATACTCGCTCATTTCTCATCGCCTAGTTTTGTTGACTTATATGGTATTTTAAGGGAGTCTAAGAGATACCTTACGAGCCACGCGTATACTGGATTACCCATGCTCTTCACTACGAATCCATTAATGTACTTAGCTCTATACACTACTTCGCCTTTATAATTATAAATAATGATCAAGCCCTTAACAACTCTTTTGAAGTTACGTAGAAACCTTACATAGACTACAAAGTCCCCTTGCTCGATCCTTAGCTTAACTAGTTTAGCCTCACCCATGGCGTAGGTTGGTTTAATTGGCTCTTGGGAGACTGTGAAACTCGTATATGGGGTTAATCCCTGATTCTTCTTGTAGACATAGATTGTGGAGTTCAATACATGCTTCCCACTATTACTCCTCGACTTCTCTACTCTAAGCCCCATCAACTCGAAGTACGTAGACATACCTAGACCACTCATCCATAGATATAAACCAATCCCCCCTCTTTGAAGTCTATTCTGGGTTTATCTGCATCTACTAGTAGAGCCGTGTACTCGTGGAATAATTGACGGCTGACGCGGATTTCAGGCGCTTTTATTACTAGTTGCTTAACGTGTTGAATGCTTCTCTTATCAACAAGTCTCCCATAGACGTCGTAAACGTATACTTCTACATCATACTCCTCGAATTTAGGCTTCAGGTATACAATGACCTTAGGCATTTAAATCACTCTAGGCAGTTATTCTGTACTTTGAATAATCTCTACTCATGTACTCTGAATAAATATTCTTAATTACTTTTTCAGCGGCACTTAGATCTATGCCAAGAGTGTTCTCGACCGCGGCACTTAGTAGATTAGTCATTTTGAACTCTAACTCTCCCGAATACTTACTTCTTGGGACATAAGCCCTGACAAGGATCTTTAATGGAAGCTCCTCCATTAGTAAATTAAATTCCTCTGATACAACTATTTCACCACCAACTCTCTTACCAATGAGTAGTGTGGGTATTTTCGCCGGCTCCTCTCCACCAGGATAAATAGTTGATTTTGGCAGTGGAGTAATGTCTAGGATGTCTATCCATAGCTCCTCCCTACTAAATCCCCACTGCTTTAACTTATCAAGCACATACTCCTCAATCCCCGTTACTACTCTACGCCTATAGTCGTGATCAAGTATTAATCTAAGTGTTTTCTCTAACTCATCTAGGCCTTTCGAAGAAGAAACAACCACCTCTCTACCTACTCTCCTCCACTCGGGCTTCCGCTCAACTAGTAGTCTACGACAGAGGTAGCCAAGCCTTGTATCTTCACTAAGTGCTTTATGCATCATCACTCCATACATATATGCATCCGTGAGCTCTAAGTAGTCTTTTAAATGACCTTCCTTCAACCCCAAAACTCTACTCGTTAACCCCAGTTCCTCGTCTAGTAGTGAGAGTGCTTCGTATAGTAATTTATCGAAAGATCTACACACACTGTGGTAGTAGACATGCTCATACATATTGGCTTTAGCGTACATATACTGCTTAAACTCTCCCAGAGCAATTCTATCAAGTACAACTTGTGCTTTATCGCCCTCAATCAATGGATAAGTGTTTTTATAAAGCCTTTCATAGAGGATAGAGCCATACTCAATGGTCCCCGCGTAGTAACTATCCCTCCTGAGGAAGTCAATAACGTCTGCTGGGTAATAGCCTTCTCTAACAATCCACCTTAAAACTCTGAGAAAGCCCTTTGGCTCCTCTTCACCCAGTATACTGTACACGAGTGTCTTTAGTCCTGGTAACTCCTTATCTGCTCTATCAAATAATTCATCGAGTAGGTGTTTGATGAGGAATAAACCGATCTTCTCGTGGTTTGATAGCTCTCGGGGTATATTTCTCCTCCACAGTATTCCATGTTCAAATGCATGGCTAAAAGCTGTGTGTCCAGAATCGTGTAGTAGGCCTGCAAGTCTAGAGGCCTCAATTAATACGTGTGGATCATATCCTCCCAGCGCCTCCCTCCCATAAAACAGTATTGTTTTTGAAACCATATCCTCAGCCATTAAACCAGTCAAGTGCATTGTACCTATACTGTGTTGAAACCTCGTGTGTACAGCACCGGGGTATACTAAGTGTGCTGTTTGAAGCTGCATTATGTACCTCAACCTCTGGATTAACACACTATTAATTACGGGTTCTTCAAACTCTGCATTGAAGTAAGCATATCCATAGAGAGGGTCACTAATCATCTTCCACGTGAGTTGACGGCTAGTTTTTAACACTAAACCACCTCTTAAAGGGAAAAGTCTAAGTATGGGGAAAATATATAAAAATATATTAAGTATAAAGACGAAGATTCTAATATACTAGTCCACTACTTCTTCGCGATCCAGCCTTCCTCAACGCGGTCGACTTTACCCTCCTTTCTGAGGTCGTGGAGTCTAGCTCTTACAGTATTGTAGTTTATGCCACTTAGCTTCGCGATTTCCTTCGGCATGAGCGGCTTTGACTGTTGCTTTAAGAACTCTAATAGCTTCTCCTTTACAGTCTTTGCTTCACTCAACTCGGATCCCCCTCATATAGGATCTCTTATACGGGGTTTATAAATTATTCGTTTAAACACTCTTATTTTATCAAAATTAAGAGCCATAGAGTGTTATTTATTCAGAGGATAGGTAATCGGTGGGAGCTGTGGCAGTAGCCATTATAACGCATACTGATATGGATGGCGTTGGTGCTGCGGGATTATACATATACCTCTCTGGTATTCAAAACTATAAATTGTTCTTTACTGAACCATATCTTCTCAATAAGACTCTAGCAAGGCTTCTCAACGCAAACTACGAGAGGTTAGTTCTACTCGATATTGGCATAAATCCATCGGTATACTGTGAAGTAGTAGATTATATTAGTCAATTAAGAAAAAGGAGTGTTTCTATTGCTTGGTTTGACCACCACATATGGAGTGAAGAATGGTTTAGAGAGTTAAGGGATCTAGGGGTGGATATATTCAACGACAAGTCGACGTGTGCTACAGGTGTAGTGGCTAAATATGTGGAGCCCCGTAGAAATGCAGTGGATTCAGTATTTGTGAGTGAATTAGTAAAAGGGGTTTGTGCAGGAGACTTGTGGAGATTCGACCACTGGATGGGGGGCTACTACCTGAGGCTTGTTAGGAGAATAGATAGCAATACGTGGAGGAAAAACGTTGTTAAAACCATAGCGGAGGGTAGGTTGTGGAGTAGTGAATTTGATGAAAAGATCCTTGCACACGTTGAATCGGAGTTAAAAGTGCTATCTAGCGGGTTGAGCACTTTAGATAAATATGTAAATGGTTTTAGAATCGTAGTTGCAGAGAACAATGAGGAAGTCGAGAATAGCTTTATCGCTGCTTTTCTAATTGGACGGTACAGTGCAGACATCGCAGTCCTAGCCTCAATTGATGGTAGACTGAGTTTTAGAAGTAGGAGTGTAAATGTCCGCGAGATAGCAGTACGCATGGGTGGGGGAGGCCACGTATACGCTTCAGGGGCTAAAATAGAGGTTCCATTAATGGTGAGGCTACTAGGTAGGATCGAGAGGAAGACCGTGTTGAGCTATGTATTAAATAGAGTCGTAGATGTTGTAGCGAATACCCCGAGAGACCTACTTGTAGCTACTCAATAGCAAATTCTAGGTAGAAGATAGATCTCTCCATCTATATCTTTAATAACAAATGCTTTATTCCAATAGTAAAAAACACCTACAAGGCCGGCAACAATACCGCACTCTTCATCCCTTGTTAATTTACCTGGTATGTCTATACTCAGTGCCTTTGATAAAGCACTTAGGCTTCCACATCCACTAGATTTAAGAGATGAAGCTGGGTGGGTTTCAATGACGTCTAAACCAGCTCTTCTTAACTCATCTGCGATCTTGATGGCCCTATTTACAAGCATATTCATCCCCCTCCAGGTTAGCGGTAGTACTTTAAACCCCATGCTCTTAGCTCTAAGATCTACTCTTCTATAGTGTCCACTAGTTTTTGGTCTCGTTAGTGGGGCATCTATAGACACTATTGAGGCTTTATGATGTAAGATAAAATTCGTGATTTCTAGATCTCCATACAGGCTTCCAGCGAATAAGAGAACAATTCTACTATCTTCTCCCACCTCTATAATTGATACTCCACTAGGTTTTCTCTCACTCGCTGATAGGTCTAGCCCTGCACAAACTACCATTTAACCAGACTTCCCCTTTCAAAACCTATTCTCTCCGCGAATTCACTATATAATGCGTCAACACTTTTCATCCACGTGTATATCTCACTAGGGGATTTTGGATACTTAGATGTATATAGTTCTCGTGCTTTATTCATATAGCTCCTCACTAGTCTAAGCTCATTGAGGAGGCTTGGTCTTCCCAGTAGCTTAATTAAAGTAGATACACCGTGAATTATCT
Organism: Desulfurococcaceae archaeon; assembly: GCA_028275705.1. GTDB lineage: Archaea > Thermoproteota > Thermoprotei_A > Sulfolobales > Desulfurococcaceae > UBA285. The sequence goes on from JAPWUD010000009.1 coordinate 38,102, forward strand.
TCTCGGCTAAGTCCCCCTTAGTGCCTAGGTCGTAGACCATGGCACCGTCAACTATTCTACTTTCCATGATCCATTCGTAGTCGCTATTACTTAGCTTCTGCATATACATTCTAAGAACATCAAGACTCGCCTGCTTCGCACCGTACGCCTGGTTGTAGTCTATGTTAGCACCCCACAGGGAGTACTCGTTTAAAACCCCAGATTCTAGTGCGTTTGACAAGTACTTAGCCACAATGTGTGAAGATAGCATAGATGACCCTATCCCCCCTCCATGAACAGGGTTAACGGTGTATGCAGCGTCACCTACAGAGGCTACATTTCTCCATACAAGAGTTGGTAGAGGCCTCCTAGTTGGTACAACTCCTCCACCAGCATGTAGTACCACACCGTTAAACAACGGCCTTAAATATTTATCATACTGCATCCTGGGGTTGTATAGTCCATTATTAATCACTCCTAAACCAACATTGACGACGCTGCCTTCACTATTTTTCGGAAAAAGCCACCAATAGCCACCCGGGGCTACTTCGAGGTTTAAAAATATCAGTGCATAGTGTACTTCTTCGCTGTCAACTGTTCTATTGACCTTTACGATTTCTCTATACGCTATATTATAGTCTGTTATGTGTGGCTTCTCCGATATAGGCCACTCCGGAGGTAACTTACTCCTCACTGCTGGTCTATAGCCAGATGCGTCTATAAATGCACGAGCCTCGATCTCATATAATCCACTGCCCACTCTCTTTACTTTTATTGCTTTTAAATAATTATTCCCCATTACAATGTCTACAACTACGTGTTGATCTATTAGAGTAACTCCTTTATCAAGACTCTGCTTCAACAACCACTGCCCAAACTTTAATCTATTAATACTAACCCCCTCACCTGGGACAACAATGCTGTGCCTCCTACTAGGACTATAGATCTTTACACCTCTATACCTATGGTCTATGGTATAATCAGGTACTTTAAGTCCTAACTCCTCAAAGTGGTGTACACCAATAGCATCTCCACACACTCTATCACCGATCCTACCAGCTGGTTTACCCTCCACTAGAGCTACTCTCCAACCCTTAGAAGCCAGGATGTAGGATGCGTAGAGACCTGCAACACCGGCACCAATGACGACTACATCGTATTTCCCAGTAGTCATCATTAAACACCTAGTTACCCAACGATAGGTATTAACCGCGGTGAGTTTAAATACTAAAATTCTTCGAGATTTCGAGATTGATGAATTACAACCGAAAGCCTCGCCTTTTAAGGCGGGGATGGTGTAGAAAGGCTTATAAGCTCTCTTATTTTGATTATTCCTTGGTGATGAGTTAATTGTAAGTTGTGGTTGCCCCTAAGCCCATGTGGGATGCGGGGTTTGCAACCACTAAGCAAATACACTATATGGGGGGATCTCTGACCACCCCGACTGCCCCGCAGAGGACAGATGTAGCCCCGAATAGATGCGGGGAACCAGTGAACCGCCCAAAGGGGAAACCCTCACCCCTTTAGGGCGGGGAGGAGGTCAGTTAAAGGCATAAACTCTGATGTGAAGTATAATGGGTTTTAAATAAATCCCTTTCTCTAGAGCGAGGAGGCATGATCACGGCAAAGTCTTCACTAACATACCTTCAACTATTATTGGTCTATACTCGTTTAGCAGGGTTATTGCTTCATCTAGTCTTGTTTCACTATTACTGTAGAGAGTGAGTAAGGGGTCTCCTTTGTTAACTCTATATCCTACCTTAGCGTGGAATTCTACCCCTGCGCTTTTATCTATTGGTGCACCTAGAGCTCTAGCGATTAAAGTTACTGCTGCGTTGTCGATGTGGGTAACGGCCCCCTCAATGGGTGATTTCAGTGTATATGTGTATCTTCCAACTGGGATATCGTCAGGGCTTACTCCTGGATTACCTCCCTGAGCTTCTATTATCTCCTTGAGCTTCTCATATGCTTTTCCACTAAGGAAGATCTCTCTGGCAGCATCTGCTCCTGCACCGGGTTGGACCCTACCAGACATTTCTAGTATTAAGCCAGCGAGCATTATGGCTTTATCCACAAGGCTCCTACTACCTCTCTTCTCGATGTGTGCTTTTAATGCTTCTCTAGCCTCAAGTGCCGGGCCAACGGTGGTGCCTATTGGCTGTCCTCCATATGTTAGTGCGACTTTAATGGATATGTTTAAGAGCGAACCTTGTCTAAGAAAGAGGGATGCTAATTGCTCACCTCTAGGCATTTCCTGCACTTTGGCCCCTCTCCCCACCGGTATATCTATTACTAATTTCTCAACCCCCATAGCGAGCTTCTTGGACAATATACTGGCGATCATTTGTTGATCTGGGTCTATTGCAAGCTTTCTCTCAATATTAACAAAGATGTCGTCGGCAGGGGCTAGGTTTAGTCTACCACCCCACACTAGAACACCCTTTGTTTTTCTCACTATCTCAACTATCTCGCTTACCGTTAAATCAACTCTTGCCAATACCTCCATGGTATCAGCTGTTCCAGAGGGGCTTGTAATAGCCCTACTACTAGTTTTTGGTATGAGTAATCCAGCTGCTGCAACAATAGGGACCGACAATAAAGCAACTTTGCTATTGCCAGGTACTCCTCCAATACTGTGTATATCATATGTTGTCTCCTCAAACTTCACCTTTACACCTGTTTCAACCATAGCTTTTATTAAATACGAGAGTTCCTGGTCTGTCAATGGATTGTATAACTGTGAGACTAGAAATGCAGCGATCTCTGCTTCGCCGTAAACACCGCCAACGATGTCTCTTAAAAGCACCATAAACTCGGCTTCACTAAGTTTCTCGCCGTGGATCCTCTTCATCAATGAATTAAAACTAGGCGGTAGCCCAATTGGTTTAATTCCTATAAAATCCCCCTCTGAGACTCCAAGTCTACTGGCTAAATCACGCGGGATAAGGCACTCGCCTGGATTAGTCATAGTGCTCGTAGTTAAAACTACTGCGGAGTGGTGTTTATCCCCAATGGTGAGTAGTACTATACTGCCATTACCAACTCCAAGCATAGATGCATCTTGCTCACTTAGAATAATAGTAGACTGAGTAAATGATAAATCCACGAATCTAGCTCTAAGAGTCCGCGCAGTCTTTATACTCAAAACGAACCACCATCCGCTAAGGCAAAAACCAGTTATTAATGCAACCCCTTATAAATAGTACCCTATTGAAAGACTCAACTCTACTTCTTAATCCTCTTCTTTACCTCCTCAATACGCTTCAATAACTCATCACTAGTAAGCTCCGCCTTCTCCTCCATCAACATGTTTTCAATTACTCTACGAGCTAATTCACGAGTACCCGGGTCGAGGTCTCTCAAAGCATCTTCAATGAGTTTTCTCTTATCACGACCCGGCCTGTAAATAGCCATATACGCCCCTATATCTAACTCCTTGAAATAACAGCTATTATACTAACCAATAGTCACCTCCAGTATTCTACCACTATGTCTCTTAGCTGCCTTAGCGATAATAGTGTTCACCGTGTCAACAATCCTGCTGAGTCTCTCCCTTGAACGAGCCTCTGCATAAACCCTAATTTTCGGCTCAGTCCCGCTTTTCCTAACAAGAACCCATGAGTAATCCCCATATTCATATCTATAACCATCAATCTCTATCACCCTAATTGGCTCCCCGAGAGCACTATTAAGCTCCGATACTAAATCCCCAAATACCTTGTCCCGTATAATGGGTGGATCTAGTACAAAGCTCCTCCTATCCCACGGATAATCCGGGATCCCCTCATCCACTAGGATCTTTGAGAAAGACTTACCAGTCTCTACAATAGCTTTAGTTACTATAGCTGCTTGAATTATGCCGTCAACCCATGGCCCCCAAGAAGTGTGTATTAACTTCCAGGGCTCCCCAGCCATTACTACATTGCCCACCCCCAGCTCTTTAACCCTCTCATGGGTCTTACCTAGATTATACCTCTCAAGACTACCCCCCATTGCCTCAACAACTTCGTCTATAACAAAACCAGTATCTATGGAGACGACTACATGTCCCTTCTTCTCCTCGAGGATCCTCTTCGCGAAGAACGCTAGAACTCTATCTTGACGTATAAAGCCCTCTACGGGGTCAAGTACTGCGAGTCGATCGGCGTCTCCATCATGTGCGAGTACAACAACAGGGTTTGCTGAGCTATATATACCCATTAGTTTTTCAAGTATATCTCTCCTCGGCTCGGGAGATCTAATAGTGAAGAAGCCTTCAGGATTGCAGTTAAAAGTAAATGGTTTACCGCCAAGTGCTCTTACAATTGCTGGAGTTAGATAGTAGGATGCACCATTCGCGCAATCCACAGCTACGACTGGATTCCACCTTGCTCTCACTTCTCCAATGAACTCTAAAAGTCTCTCATAGTACTCTTCACCGGGGTTTTCTATACCCGTGAAGACCCCTACTCTACTCCAATCAATACACTCTGGTTTCTCAACCATTGACTCAATTCTAGATTCAAGATCCCTGGTGAACTCGTATCCCATAGTGTCGTAGAATTTTAATCCATTATATTCAGGTGGATTGTGGCTCGCTGTAACACTAACTCCCAACGCCTTCTCCTTCATGGCTTTAAAAGCCGCAACTGGGGTTGGCTCTAAGCCACCGTAGACAACATCTACTCCAGTAGACATTAATCCAGCAGCCAATAAAAATGACACGAGAGGGCTGGTGGTCCTCGTGTCGTGTACTATGTATGCTCTACTAGAGAGGCCGAGTCTACCCAAAGCATTGCCTATTTTAAAGACGAGTTCTGGTGTCAACTCCTCTGGATACTTTAATCTAATACCAGCTGTACCAAAGAGCTTCAATCAACCTCACACTTGTCTACAACATTAATTGCATGCATTACTAAAACTATATTGATAACCCAGAATATTTATCTTAGGATAGGTGGAGTGCACTTGGAGGTCTATGTTGGGACCTCTGGCTGGCTGTATGATTGGAATGAGGGTGCAAGCCTAGACTGGTATATTGAAGAGAGTGGTTTAAATGCAGTTGAATTAAACGCTAGTTTCTACCGTTTCCCATTTAGAAACCAAGTCGCTAGTTGGAGTAGGAAGGGTGTAGGTTTGAGGTGGAGTATTAAGGTGCATAGATCAATTACACACACGAGGAAAATGAGTGAGAAGGCTCTTGACACGTGGTTTAAATTCCATGATTTATTCAAAGTAATGGATAACATCATAGACTACTACTTGTTTCAGCTACCTCCAAACTACTCATGTAGAGGGGAAAACCTAGCTAGAATAGTAGAGTTTAATGAAAACGTGAAACTCGGTAATAGAATGGCTATTGAGTTCAGGCATGAATCCTGCTTCAATGAAACAATACGTAGGTGGGCTGAGGAAAACAACATCGTAGTTGTTTCCATAGATGCCCCAATAGCTAAGTGGATAGTGTCAGTTAATGGATTTATCTATTTGAGAATGCATGGTAGGGAAGCCTGGTATGGATATGAATATAGTGAGAGCGAATTAATGGAGGTAGCTGATAGAATCAAGGCTCTAAACCCAAGGAGAGTACATGTATTCTTCAACAATAACCATTGGATGCTTGAAAACGCGAGATTCCTGAAGAGAGTGCTCGAGGAGAAATAGTAATTGATAATCGACCTAGGGGAGATCTATAGAGATATATACATTGAGCCCTCACGTATAGCACTAGAACTATCCAAGAAATATGGTTACTTACCCTACATGGTGCAGAGATATATAGATATGCTAGGGGAAGAAGAAGCTTTAAAACTACTTGAATCACTTGAAAAACCTGTTAAGCCCGTAGTTAGAACAAACAATGTCTTAATCGAGCCAAGTAAATTAAGGAGAAGACTTGAAAACCTTGGATTTAAACTAGAGGAGATACCCTGGTCTCCTATATCATTTTGGATTGTAGAATCGCCAAGTACACCGTCAATAGGTGCAACACACGAATATCTGAAGGGGTATTATTACCTACATAGAGATGCTACAAGCTTGATCCCTGTAGAGCTATTAATGCATGAGTATAATGGAAACGTCCTAGACGCCTGCGCAGCACCTGGTGGTAAAGCTACATATATAGGGCAGATCTTATGGGGTTCCAACAGCTTCGTCTTAGCCAATGACCTCGTTTTATATAGGCTTAAAGCGCTAGTTGGACATATAGCTAGAATGAAGTTAAACAACATAGTTGTAACTTGGTGCGATGCACGTAAACTTAGAGATAAGATCAATATGAGATTTCAGAGAATACTACTGGACTCACCTTGTAGTGGTGAGGGTAGAATATCGGTGGATCCGGGGAGGAAGACGAGGACTAGCATACTAGACCTCGCGATTATGGTTAAACGAGAGATTGAGCTATTATATAGCGTAGTCGACTTAGCCGAGAGAGATGGATTAATAGCTTACGTAACATGTAGTACCGCACCCGAGGAAAATGAATACGTTGTAAATAAAGTACTAGATCAACGCGGGGACTTAGAGGTAGTGGAGTCCCCAGTGCGGTTATTTAAGTATAGTAGGGGCTTGACTCAGTATAGAACACTGAGGTTTAGGAGAGAGCTAGAGAACTGTATAAGAATATGGCCGCATATACACGGGCTATTTGGGTATACTATATGCCTTCTGAGAAAAAGAAGTTGAGATTTAGAAAAGGCGTATTGCCCCAGCACTTAAGGAGAAGATTTACAAGGTTAATTATAGAGCTATATGGCGAGGACGTAGTATCCATGATTCCCACATCGCTACAATACACGTGCTTCGAGCCGGGTTTATGTATAGTCTACGAAGGCGATGGTAAATTAAACGGCTCCTTAACTATACTATACGAAGGACCGTGGATAGCTTTTATTCTTGGGAAGCGTATAGTGCCGTCAATACCGCTTGTTTCAAGAATATTTAGAGAAAAAGGAGTTAAAGCAGCGGTCTTGGTCAAGGAGCAAGGCATAAGGGCATTTCTATATGGAAACGATATTTTACCAGAGAGCGTGATTAAGGTAATACCACCGTTGAAGGGAGTATACGCTGTAGTAGATCCACTAGATGAGGAGGTAGTTGGATTTGTAGAGTGGAGTAGCATCAAGAATGTATATGTAAATATATATGATGCCGGTGTCTTCCTTAGAAAACTAGGTTAGTAAACTAAGAACTCTACATTACTGAGAAGGCGTTTAAAGTAATCTAATACCTCACGCGGAACTAGAACATATACTTCTCCATCCTCGGAGTTCTCAATGTACTGTACTACCCTTACTAAAACATCACTAATACTACTAAAGCATTTACCCAGCAATTTACTTGCTTCAATGAGCCTAGCCGTGCCGGCAGCTGGGAGAGCCTTTTTAATTATTTCCAAGTCTCTGGCGTCTAGCACGTCGGTGTTTAACTCTTCAAGTTCTTTTAATATTGAAGCCACGGTATCAGGATTTCCAAGTGATTGTATGGCTAAGCCCATGTAATGCATAGTTTTCTCTAAAGCCTCCTGGTATTCGAGGTATTCCCGTTCGCTCAGCTCTCGGTTTTTAATATCTCTCAGTAATCTATAGTATTTTACAAGCTGGACTAGGATACTTGAGTGTGAAATAGCACTATCTATATCACTACTAAGACCTCTATCTACTATATACCTAGTTGCCTTTAGGAAAAGCCTTGTATCTAGATCACAGTTATTTACTACAAAGTATGTAATGTTCCAGTAATTAATATTGCCGAGACTACTCTTCATACTTATAAACTTACTCGAGGTTTCATCACCCATATATGAAATGCAAGTAACTAAAACTCTAAATTTCTCTTTCATCGAGCTCTACACCGAAATATATTATATATTGCACTCACTCACTCTCTCAACCACGGTCCTCTCTAGTTGTAGTTGAAATAGCTTATCATCAAAAACTAGTATGCTACCTCTACAACCAGTCTTTAATGCCCCAGCGGCAACGGCGTATCTTAAGGCCTCACCTGGATCTTTTGATTCTAAGTATCTAGCGTTGAAGAATGCATTAAAGGCGTCTCCCGCACCCGTGGTATCTATGGGTTTTCTAATTGGCTGTGTAAACCCCTTGTAGCAGTTCCCGTTGGATTCGATAATTGTTGCTCCTCTAGCGCCTTGCTTTATAATAAGTACTTGCAAGCCATATTTAAAGAGATTATTTACTTTTAACCTACTCTTGATTATTGAGAATTCCTTTTCATTAACAAATAATATATTAATGTATTTAAACAAGTTTAACCTAGAGGCGGCTTCAAGGGCAAAGCCTCCGGGGTCGTATGTTAACAGTATGGGGTATCCTCTAGCTCTCTCATATGCTTCATCAACGAGCATTGGATGAGTAGAAGCTAGGTGTAATACATGGGCTTCTCTAAGTAACTCGCTGGGGACGTCGAATCCCCTTAACTCGATATTTGCACCTAGGTACCTAATCATTCTCCTCTCTCCACCGGGTTGTATTATGATCAACACTACTCCAGGCGATTGATCAACCCTTTTAACATAGTCAACTCTAACTCCCAGTTGCTCTAAGTAACTTAAAGCATTTTGAGCTAACTCGTGTTTAGAGACGGAGGCGATTAAGTAAGCAGTGTGTCCATATTGAGATACTGCTGCAGCGTAGTTTGATGCAGCACCTCCGGGTCTAATATCCAAGTCTGTGGCAAATGTGCTTTCATCGGGTCCAGGTATGTTGTCCGTGTATATAGCTATATCGATGTTTAAATTTCCTAGAACTATGTGGGTGTAGTTTTGCCTCAACACTATCTCCGAGTTATTCTACGGATTATATCAGGGGTTAAGTATGCCTTACCGATCCTCCTCTTTTCCTCATCCCATTCATAGAGTATTTTAACGGCTTCATTGGCTACTCTAATAGCGTCCTCCACACCCGCACCGGGCTTAAACTCACCCGTCTCCCTATTAGCGATAGCAGCACAGACGGCCCCAGCCCTCAGCCTATAAATATTTGCAAGTGTAAATATAAGTGAAGCCTCCATTTCAAAGTTTAATACATTTACACTCCTCAAGTAATCTATCAACCCTCTCTGAAATGGAGGCAAGTAATCCCTAAATCCAGGCCTCTCCTGCCCAACATAGAAGCTATCACTACTAGCAGTTAGACCCACGTGGTATCTCACACCAAGGGATTCAGCTGCATCAATCAAAGCCAAGACAACATCGTAACTAGCGACTGCCGGGTATTCCGGCATAACATAGTGTCTACTAGTACCCTCCAATCTCACAGCACCAGTCGATATTACTACATCCCCGACACTTACATCCCTCCTAAGAGCACCCGTCGTACCAACCCTTATAAAAACCTCGGCACCAACTCTCGCCAACTCCTCGAATGCTATGGCTGTTGCAGGTGCACCAATCCCAGTGCTCGTGGCCGATATAAATACTCCCTTATAGTATCCACTATAAGTAACGTATTCCCTATGTGACGCCACGTGCCAAGCTTTATCCCAGAACCTCGCAATAATTGGTACGCGCTCCGGGTCTCCTGGGAGAAGAACGTATTTTGCAACATCGCCGGGCTTGACCATTAAGTGGTATTGAAGACCAGTCTCAGTCTCGGGTCTACTGGCATCTTTAAACCCGCTCATCTACAAGCCCCCTAAGAAGTGTATTTCAGCTTTGAGGGAGTCGATGTCTAGTAGTGCATAAGTAGACTTATTGGTTAAATACCCGCAAACCTCTCCTGGATTAAGTAGGAGCTTTCCATTAATTTTCTCCACGACGAATTCATGTGTGTGTCCGTAGAGGACAGCGTCTACGTCTAGAGACCCTATTAGAGCCTTAGCTAGCCTCACTGTATTCTCTACTCCACTATATCCATGCATAATTAGCAATTTACGCTTTCCAACCTCCACTATAGCTGGCTCGGGGTAGAATGACCAGCCATATTGATTAAAGAGCGTTGTTAATTGATATATGTCTCCATCGTTATTCCCCTTGACAGCGATGAGGGGCAATTTCTTGAATACCTCGGCAAGCTTCTTAACTACAAATGGGCTTATAATGTCGCCGAGGTGTATGACTAATTCAACGCCGTGTTTTAATAGCTCTGCAGTGACTTGATCTATTGCTTTTAGGTTGTCATGGCTATCGCTCAATACACCTACAAGCAAAAAATACACCTTTAGTAAATGAGTGGATTAGCGCTACTCGACTTGTATTTTTACTCCCTTACCCTCTCCCTTACCGATCTTTTTGAGTTTGACTTCTAAAACACCATTCTTATAGCTTGCTTTCGCGGATGAGGGGTCTACACGGGCTGGCAACTCTATTTCTTTATAATACTTCCTCTTCTCATTACTCGCGTTAATAATAAGGGTTTTACCATCCTCTGTAACCTTAACATCTATTTTGTCTTTTTCAACTCCAGGTAGCTCAGCGACAACGGATACTTCATTTTCCGATTCAAATACATCCACTAGAGGCTCTCTCTCCTCGACTATTGAAGGCTTTCCACGTACTTTTCTCACATTTCCAAATTCCTGTATGATGGGCTTTCCATCGGGTCCGATCGTGATGCTGAATCCATATACATAAGGACCCTCTATTCTCTCAAATCTACCTGGCTTCTCCGGCTTAAATTCCCTCATCTCCTCGTAGAATCTCCTCTCAAACTCCCTCATAAACCTCATTAAGTCTTCAAATATTCTGTCAATGTCGAAGAAGTCTTCGCTCCAAAACCTCCTCCTTCTACGCCAGTATTCATCCCAATCCATGTGCATCACCATTGCTATACTATTGGCATTAAGCTATTTATGTATTTATTCCTCAATGGTGATTCGTAGTCTCGGGGTTTGAATTGGTTAAGGTTACAGTTGAATACATTAGAGTTAAGACTAGTGAGAGGTTTCAATTAATAGATATAACTAAGAATGTAGAGGAGATCGTGGGGAAGTCGAGTGTTAAGAACGGAATTGCACTCGTTTACGCTCCACACGCCACTGTAGCTATAATAGTTAATGAACACGAGGGAGGCTTGATCAACGACATCTTGGTTAAGGCAAAGGAGTTTACAGAACCAGGTAGCCCCAAGTGGAGGCATAATGTAGTCGATGATAATGCACACGCACACATAGGATCTGCGTTCTTCGGCTCTGATAGAGTGTTCCCCATCGTAAATGGAAGACTTGTAAGGGGTACTTGGCAGAATATTTTTCTCCTTGAAATGGATGGTCCGCGTCCAAGTAGAGAAATATTAGTTGTCGTGATGGGTGAGTAGTTTGAGACTTTATGTTGCATCCGAGGAAGACATATTGAGCGGAGTTGTTACGGACATCTACTTTGTGAGAACGAAGAAGATCCTAGAGGCAAAGAGACTGAGGAAGAAGATTAGGATGGAGTACCATGTTGTAAAGCTCCCAAGGGGTTTTGAATGGGCTGTTTTCGCGGGGTTAGAGGAGGTACTATATATTTTAAGAGATAAACCTGTTACAGTATACGCCATGCCTGAGGGTACTTTGTTCAAAGCTGGAGAGCCATTAATGATTATTGAAGGCTACTTAGACGACATAGTCCTCTACGAGACAGCAATACTAGGTATTCTAAGGCACTACACTAGCATAGCTACGAAGGCCGCTAGAATAAAGAAACTTGCTGGTGATAAAACAGTGTTATTCTTTGGACTCAGGGCACTACACCCCGCTATCGCGCCAGCAGTGGATAGAGCAGCATATATAGGTGGAGTAGATGCTGTATCAGGCTATGCAAGTGAAAAATACCTTGGTTTAAAACCACAGGGTACTATGCCACACGCATTGATAATAGCATTTGGAAACCAAGCGGAGGCGTGGAAAGCATTCGACGAGGTTGTAGAACCCGAGGTCCCGAGGATAATGCTCGTTGATACATTCTACGATGAGAGAGTCGAAGCATTAATGGCTGCCCAACTACTTGGTGGGAGACTCCATGGTGTAAGACTCGACACACCTAGTAGTAGGCGTGGGAGTATGAAGCAAATTGTTGAGGAAGTTAGGTGGACGCTGGATATACATGGCTATAAGCACGTTAAAATAGTAGTTAGTGGTGGTATAGATGAGAAAGAGGTAGTTGAGTTAAGAAACTTAGTAGACGCATTTGGTGTTGGAACAAGTATCGCGATGCCTCAGCCGATTGATATAAGTGCAGACATTGTGGAGGTATATGAGGATAATACATGGAAGCCAATCACTAAGAGGGGTAAATTACCTGGGGCTAAGCAAGTCTATAGAAAACGCCCGGGATTAAACGACATAATTACACTACTGGATAAACCAGGAGTAGTGCCAAGTGATTATACCCCACTACTTAGGAGGTACATTGAGGATGGAAAAATACTAGTGGAGCCGCCTAGCCTAGAGGAGATTAGAAAATATGTATTGGAGCAACTAGCCGAGTTGCCTGAATTAACCCCTATATAAAGGACTGTGGAATTGCAGTTTCTAGACCACTACTATGTTGAGTTAAGAAATGGTTCTTTGGGGGTAGTTGTAGGGAGTAGTCATGCTAGAAGCTTTGTCATAGGCTACGTTAAGTACAAGCCGACGGTGAATAAAACCCCATGGTTTAGGAGTGGAATTCACTACGAGAGGATTGTTAAGTACTACTCGGCGTCGAGTATAAGAGAACACACTAATTGGAGGACGTATATACCACACTATGATTGCGATGTACCCATTATCCCTATTTCAGAGGTCGCTAGACTCTACAATCCTTTAGATAGGTCAATAGAGCTAGAGAGAAAGACGTATGATAAACTAGAGGTGGAAGCTTTGAGGCTTATTCACGAGGTCTCAATAAACACGGGTGTACTACCTGGTGTTACAGGGTCTCTTCTACCAGGTATTCACAACGTAGAGTCTAGTGATATAGATCTAGTTGTATATGGATTAAGAGAGTCCACCCGTGTAGTCGAGTATATAGCGGAGAATAGTAGAGTATTCGAGCCCTTCAGGAATGGTAGACTAGATGAGTGGCGTCTAAGCGTATCAAGATCCACGGGGCTGCCGGCTAGAGAAGTGGAGAAGTTCTATAGAAACTGGCGTAGGGG
>JAPWUD010000026.1 GCA_028275705.1 Desulfurococcaceae archaeon
GTTTATGTAATTCTTGCTGAGAGCGAGGAGGAATTGTTAAACACAGCTAAGACTATCACGAAGCGTGGAGACTTATGTGTAGCTGCATTTAGTTTACTAACTACAATGCTTCCAGTTGGAGACCACTATGTAAAGCTCCGTGAGCTAGTAAAGCTACTCAGAGATATTAAATGCATAACTATTGCTGGAGGTCCTCATGTATCAGGAGATCCATTGGGAGCGTTGAGGTACTTTGGATTCAACTATGTGTTTATCGGTGAGGCAGAAGCTTCGCTTAGAAATTTTATCCAAGCTCTTAGAGACGGCTTAGACCTGTTGAATATAAGGGGAATAGCGTATCTAGATGAAGGCGATAACCTAGTTTTTACCGGTAGAGAAAAACCAATTAACCTCGATGAATACGATCCTTTTCCATACTGGAGGAGGATAGTAAATCCAATAGAGATCACTAGGGGTTGTCCATATGGATGTTACTACTGCCAAGTATCATATTTACATGGTAAGCACTATAGACACAGGAGTGTTGAGAAAGTGGTATACTATGTGGGTAAAGTATTGGAATTAGGAATACGTGATATTCGCTTCATATCTCCAGATAGTCTAGCATATGGATTAGAAGTAGAATCTAGAGACGTGGACTTAGCCTCTATAGAGAACCTGGTTTTAAGCGTTTATAATGTTGCGAGAAGTAGTGGTGGAAGGATCTACCTTGGAAGTTTTCCAAGCGAGGTGAGACCTGAGCATGTCTCGCATGAAGTTGTTAATTTACTGAAAAAATACGTCGCGAATAAGTCATTAATTATAGGTGCTCAATCAGGGAGTGAGAGGATATTAAGATCTATTGGAAGGAAACACAGTGTTGAAGACGTAGTAGAGGCAGCAGATGTAGCAGTTAAACACGGATTTACACCTGAAATAGATTTAATATTTGGGTTTCCAGGTGAGAGCCTCGAAGACATGAACGCAACTATACGATTAGCGTGGAGATTAATTAAAATTGGTGCAAGAATACATCTCCATCACTATATTCCACTACCTGGAACCCCCTTTGGAATGAAGAAGCCGACGCCTATTCCATTAGAGGTTAAAAAAGAAATATGGAGGATTATTGGAGCCGGGAAGGGCTATGGAGATTGGTTAAAGCAGGAAGAAATTTCATGGAAAATAGTGGATCTACATGAGAAAGGCGTCATCCAGCCAAAGCAGTCCAAAGCGCCCGGATTCATCACTTAGTCAGCCTGGGGTTCTCAAATAATAATTTACTAGTAGGGTTAATAAGAATTAACTATGCATCAATAACATAGTCTGCGTTTATCCACGTAGTTTTAAGAGAACGATGTGCGTAATGATAAGTACTTTGATTTACTCACTTACCCGCTACTGCCTCTGCCCTCGAGGATACGTCTTTCATGTTTTCTGAGAAGAAGTATTCAAATAATAGTGGGCAGTAAAGTGGGTCGTAGAATCCTCCTTCATAACATCTATTTATGTACTGGCATGAAATACATGGTATTTTTGAAACCTGGTTGAAAAGCTCGGCTGGATCTAGAAGAGACTCTCCTATTTCCTCTAGGGCCTTTAATGCGGCTTCTCTATTTAAGCTCACAATATAGGTTTTACGCTTATTGTGCACGGTTGGAGTTCTGGTGACAAGACCTATTTTCTCTAATTTATACAGTGATTTTGAAACTGCCTTTACATTAATACCAGTTGCTCTAGGCACTTCGTTTTGATAAACTCCATCTTTTTGTTTACTAAGCCACTTTAATAGCGCTATGTCATACTTGTTGAGAGATGTCGCCATCGCTTAACACCACTCCCATTATCCACTCCTCTTCAGGCCATAATATACTTTCTCCACAGTTATGAATCCTGCAGAGAGCAGTACAAAGCTATGTTAAGCTCTATGAAGTCTCCCCACCCTCGCAGCCGCTCATAGAGATTACAATGGGGGGTGGATATTTGAGGAGAATACAAGGCTCAGGATATTCAATCCTGGGAGTACGCAAAAATCCTAAACTGGCCTTCTACAAGGTGTTTAAATTACAACCTCTATATCGAGTAGTTTAATTAATGTATCATACGAGTTTCTGACTGCAACATCTGTTTGCCCAATAACAGAGCCTACTTCTAATTGATTTCTCCTATTATTTGTGAGTATTCCCGCGAGGTAGACCGCGGCAGCTGCTAGGCTTGCAGGGCTTTTCCCACTAATTTGTGCATCTTTGACATTACTTAATATCTCGCTGGCTAGTGCGGCAGCTTCTGGAGGCATCTTCAATTGGTTAGCAATGTAGCTAACGTAGTATCTAGGTTCAAAGGCTTCTGGAGAGACCTTGACTTCTCCACACGCCTCCCTTATTTTTCTAACACCCTCCCATAAATCACTCTCTTTCACTCCCACTTCCTTTGCAAATATCCTGGCTGGACGAGGCATACCACATACTTTATATGCGAGGTATAATGATGCAATAATAATCTTCCTAAGGGTCTGCTCCTTCACATTTAAATTCTTAGATACATTTCTAAGTATCCCTGCAGCGGTTTCCGCTACAGATTTCGGGGGCTTGATCTGCCTGACTAGGTCATTTAGCCCCCGTAGTGCTTTAACAACTCTTTTATCCTCTTTACCAATCCTAGCATCTATGTTTCTCGCAACCCATGTTCTCCCTTGTTTAATGTGCCTACGAAGGCTACCCGAGATCTCCGTGCTTCCAACTCCATGATCATGTACTCTCTGAGTAAAAGCACCACTATACCGGGCAACATTTCCCTCTTTATCAACTACCTCTTGGCCCATGTATATTGGACGCTCCTCGATTATTGTTCCGCAATGCGAGCAAACATAAGCCTGCAGCTCGGCGTCGAATAATATACTGTTCCCGCCGCAAGTGGGACAAGTAAGCTCCATTATTACCGCCCAGCCCTATCTCTCCCACGGACCCTTGGTGGCTGGTAATAGAGTTTCTCGTGTTTTGCAATAATTATTTCTCCAAGATCCCGATGCTCGAGTTTAACCACGAAGCGCGGATCTTCTACCTTGCCAATAACATCAACAACCTGCCCGACTCTACGGCCATGGTTATCGTAGACTATGCCCCCTATCACCCTTAATACCTCGGTGACAAGAGGCTTAACAACTAGGTATCCACTCCTAGTATAGACCTCTGGAATACCCAGCAAGCGCAACAAACCACCGTAGACACAACTAGTCGATAAGGGTATTACGTAGACCCCCTATAATAAAATATAAGGCACTTGAACTCCTCAACTACTTCTTTTATGGATTAAAAAATGCTTTATATAATTGAATAAAAAACTCTATAATACAATTCAAGTTATTTATACATATTTCCATGGAGAGAATATTTACACAGTCCATTGCTTTCTAAGCAAAAGCAGTCATTACTTTAAGACTTTGTGATCTCTATCTGCCACGTATATGATCTTTTGATGCAATCCCACGTATTATTTAATTATTCGGTACAGTCTATGAGCCGAAGTTAATGATTTACTTTTAAATAGTTATTTACGAGTAGAATTTCTTTGTGTAAATGGTTCTCAGCTATAAGGAACTAGGATTATTCTCTATATTTCTTAAGTAGTTATTTATGATCTCTATACACTCACGTAGATCGCTACATGTTCTCCACGCCTTTATATATAGTAAACCTGGAAAAGTTCTCCTCATTTCTTCAACGTGTATTTCTCGGTCATCTATGTAAATTGGAATTACTCTACTACATGTTACCCTCTTAAGGGCTTCAACTATTCTTAGAGCCATTAATGCCTTGTATGGATGATTCTCTATTGCGTGATAGTGGAATAGCTTATCTAGACCCATCGTTTTCAAAGCATCTAATGCAATCTCGGGTATATTCCAACTAAGTGTGGAAGTAATAAACCCCTGGCCCAAGGCGTAATTTAACAAATCAACCGCGATCTTGTAGACTCTGACTTCAACTCCGTGGGAATCAATAAAAGAATAATCAGAGGTCTTTTTAAATGGAGGCCTCAAAGTAGATATATCCTCGTGATCCCACAATGTCCCATCAAGATCCATGAATAAGACAATGCACAATTCAACCAGCCGCATTTCATGTGTTTAAATAAAAATAGGCTCATATTTTCCTACATTGTAATTGCTCTCAGGGGAACTCGTTAGATACGTAAGGGCATTGTGGTGTTTAAAGTCAATGTAGGCGATGAATTTACTTTTTCTTGTATTGCTTTTTGAGCTCGCTCGCTATTAGTATTAGGGTTTTTAATTTGCTTTCTTTTTTATCTACTATTATCCTTGATGGAGAGAGTATGTCGCGGGGGTATGTTTTATCCGACTCTACTTCCGGATTTAACCCTAGCCTCTCACATGTCTTTACAATTTCCTCTATTCTTGGGTTTGGAATAGCTTGGCTTAGAGGTACTCGTCTACCTTCTCTCCTAGATCGATTGGAGTCGAAGTAGGATGGATATACTACTATTCGTCTACCTCTATAGTCCCTACTCAAACTATCACTCTACTATCTCTAGGATTTCTGGACTAGTACGCCATTTAAAACCCCATCTTGCCCTGGACGCGAAGTGATCTTTACTAAACCCAGCTCTGTTTTTACAATACTCCCCTTAGAGATAATCTTGAACTTCGAATACTGAGGGTTCTCGGGTGTTTCAACAACGTCTAGGATATTTACTTTCTTCACTGAACCATCAGCCAGAGCTACATTAACGTAGAGAGCAGTCCTCAATCTAACCTTGACATTACCACCCATTACTCTCTCAACTTTTCTCTCCTCGCTACTAGAAAGAGTAGTCTTCGTTGGAGGGGAACCCAGCTCGTACTTCCTCTTACCTCTATTCCTCGCTCTAAGCCCCCCTGTTAGCTTCTTTAAGTCATTGCCTTGGTAGTAAGCCATGGCTGTACACCGGTGTTTAAAACAATATTTCAGGGCTTTTAAATAATTCACGGTAGTGGGAAAACAAATCCCGAGCATAGAGGCAAGAGGGAAGGATCTTTGGCTAAGAAACAACTTGAATCAGTAACGCTCCATATTGGAGAAAAACTATTGAAGCCGCTATACAGAGTCTACGAGAAGTGGCTTTGGCTTCAAATAAAGAATGGGCCTTTCCCAAGGCATGTGGGGATAATACCAGATGGGAATAGAAGATGGGCTAGGGAAAGAGGGCTTGAAGTTCTCAATGGGCACTACTTTGGATACTTGAAGATGAAGGAGGTTTTAAAGTGGATTTGGGAGTTGAAAATACCATATGTTACACTATTTGCTATGAGTACTGAGAACTGCCTGTATAGAAACCCGGAGGAGAGATCAAATCTCTTCAATATAATTAAGCAAGGCTTAGAGGAACTGGGAAAAATGCCGGATATATATAAAAACAAGGTAAAGGTGCTTGTAGTAGGCAACTTAGACATTGTACCCGATGAGATTAAGAATTTAGCAACAGAGATCATGAAGGCTACATCCAGCCACGATAAATACACTTTAACAATAGCGCTTTGCTATGGGGGTAGACAAGAGATAATTGAAGCTGTTAAGCGAATAGCGAGTGATGCAGTAATGGGTGTTATAAATCCAAGTGATGTAACCGAGGAGTTGTTCTCAAAGTACTTATCAACAGGTGGAATACCTGATCTCGACTTAATTGTTAGGACTAGCGGGGAGGAGAGAATTAGTAATTTCCTACTATGGCACTCTGCATATAGCGAGTTATACTTCTGCGATGCATACTGGCCTGAGTTTAGAAAAATAGACTTTTGGCGTGCTATTAGAAGCTATCAAAGACGTGAGAGGAGATTTGGGCGCTAGGTCTCATCTAGATCCTCGACGTCTCCATACATGATCTTCAATTCCTCAATACTAAGCCTCTTCTTCTCCCTCTTTTCAACATCCTTCGCTACCTTAGACTTCTTCTCGCTTAAAACCTGCATTCTCTTAGCTTTCTCTATGGCGTCTAGAAGCTCTTGGTACTGTGACCTCAAGGCGTTTAACTTCGAGGATTTAATAGTTAGCTCTTTATTTGATTCTTCGAGTTCTTTTTTCTTGGCTTCTAACTCTTTCTTCACATTATTATATTTTGAGACGACTTGATTCAGCTGATCACGTAGATCGCCTAGTTTCTTCGTCTTCTCATCTATTACTCCACGTAGTTTCTTCGTTTTCTCCACTATCTCGCTTATTTTTGTACGTAGGGATAGGTATGTAGCCCTCAGCTCTAATGCCTCTTCTTTCTTCTCCCTAATACTCATTGCTTTATTCAAGAGCATAGTGTATGCTTTGAGTTTTCTAATTAAGTTATTTTCCCTCTCCGGGGTTAAAACACTTGTTTGAATAGTCCACTCTATCTCCTCTACTTTCTGCTTGATCACGCTAATGGGTATTTTCACCTCCCTCGTAAGATTCTGGATCTCTATTGACTTACTCGATAGAAGGTCTTTAATGGCTTTTAACTGGAGTATACTCTCTCTTCTCTCCTTAGTGAGGTTTCTGTACTCTTCAATCAACTTTCTTCGTTCATCTCTAACTTCTCTAATTTTACTCTTAATACTCCTGATTTCATCTAGTAGCTTTTGCTTCTCCCCGCGTAGTTTTGCTAATTGATTTAGTATCTCTGTTCTCTTCTCTTTTAGTGCTTTAATAGACTCTCTAGTTTCTACTAATTCATGTGAGATTTCATCAGCTCTCCTCGAGAGGTCCTCTATGCTTAGGTTATTACTCAATTAAACTACCCTTGTTGCTTAACTATGATCCTCACATCTACTGCAACCGCTCCCTGGGGGTATGCTATTACTGGGTTTAAGTCTATGGATTCTATCTCTTCGTTTTCCGCGAGGAGTTTAGAGGTTTTTACAATGATGTCTGCTAAGGCGTGCTTATCGACTGGTGGCTGTCCTCTATAACCATTGAGTATCCTAGAGGACTTTATTTCGTCGATCATTTCTAGGGCATCTTCGAATGTTACAGGGTGGACTCTAAATGATACGTCTCGCATGACCTCGACAAATATTCCACCAAGACCAAACATTACTGTGGGGCCGAAAACATGGTCTCTGATCCCCCCAATAATGGTTTCGAGTCCTGGTGGAGCCATTTTATATACTATCACACCTGCAATTCTCGCTCCCGGAGCGTTTTGAGAAGCGTTCCTAAGTATTTCTTCGACTGCCTTATACGCCTCCTCTCTATTTTTAATAAATAGCTTTACACCCCCTACATCGCTCTTGTGAGTTATATCTGGGGAGACTATTTTAGCAGCCATTGGATAACCTACTTCATCAGCGTATTTATAGGCTTCATCGGGTGATTTAACGAGGATAGCATTGGGTGTTGGTATACCATAGTACTTTGCTATATCAAAAGCCTCATGTTCGAGGAGTTTGACTCTGCCTTCTTCGAGGGCCTTCTTAATGACTTCTCTAGGCGTCAATTCGAGTACACCCCGGGTTTATTCTTACTTATATATAAGCTATATGTTCTAAGAGCTTTTAAGGACTTAGCAAGCCTCTCAGGCGATTCAAACACTGTAACCCCCTTCTCCTGTAGCTTCTTAGCTGTTTCCATCGAAGCCTCGCTTCCAATAGTTAACGCAACAACGGGTTTCCCAGTCTCCTCCTTTGTTTTCGCTATGTAGTCAACAAATATACCCTTTATCCCGGGAACCTGAGGTAGTGCAACAACTACAATCGCATCTACGTCTTCTCTCTGTGATAATACCTCGAGTACGCGAATATACCTCTCATCATCTGTGTCTCCAGTTAAATCTATTGGGTTATCGACTATACAGTGTGGTGGTAGAATACTGCGTAGCTTCTCTCTTAGTTCTGGCGGAGTAACTGGTACTTCAAACCCAACGCTTGTCAAAGCATCTGTTAACATAACTCCAACTCCTCCAGCATCTGTTACTATGTATACTCTATTTCCACGCATTAACGGTTGATCTAGGAATATCCTTACAAAATCCATCATTTCATCAAAGCTATCGACTTCAATTAACCCTGCTTGTTTAAATGCCGCTCTATACACCGAGTAGTCTCCAGCCATTGCAGCAGTGTGGCTTGCAGCAGCTCTTCCACCTCTACTGGTCTTTCCTGCCTTGTACACTACAACCGGCTTCTTTAGTGATACTCTCCTAGCGGTTTCTATGAATAATCGTCCACGAGACTCCTTTATCCCCTCTATATACATTAAGACTACTCTGGTCTTATCGTCTTCTCCAAGGTATTCTAATAAATCGACATCGTCTACATCTATTTTATTTCCATAGCTAATAGCTCTTGAAACACCTATACCGTGATAAGCCATCCAATCCATTAGAGCAGTTGCAAAAGCACCGCTTTGACTAATAAATGCTACGTATCCACGCGGGGGCTTCTTCATCTTTTGGGTAAAGAACGTATCTACTCCACTCCAGTTATCGTAAACCCCAATGCAGTTTGGTCCAATAACCCTTATTCCATACTCTCTAGAGATCTTGATTAACTCCTCCTCGAGAGCCTCTCCCTCCTTTGTCCCAGTTTCCCTAAATCCACCACTAATTATAATAACAGCCTTCGTCCCTTTCTCCCCTAGTTCTCTCAGTGTCTGTGGGACTTGGAGTGCAGGGATCGCTATTACCCCTAGGTCTGGGGTTTCAGGTATTTCCTTAATGCTTCTATAGCACTTTAAACCAAGGACTTCATCATATCCTGGATTTACAGGGTATATTCTCCCATTGAATCTCTTTATGAAGTTCTCTAGTATGGCTCTACCTACCTTCCCCTCTTTTGGTGTTGCACCTATAATAGCCACGCTACTCGGTTGGAAAAACTTTGAAAGCGCGTGCATATATACACCCTTCAATTATTAAGCAAAGTCTGTGTTATAAAATGTGATTAAGTAGTTGTAGAGGGTGGAGTTCATGGTGTCTTATCTAGACTTGTTTCTCGAGTTCTTGAAAATAGGGTTTATAATGTTTGGCGGTGGGTATGGAGGCATTGGCATATACTACAGGATTCTCGTCGAGGAGAGAAAGTGGATTAGCGAGGAGGAGTTCAAAGTGATAGTTGGAATAGCGGAGAGCACGCCGGGACCTATTGCAATTAATGCAGCTACATGGGTGGGCTATGTCTTAAAGGGGATTATGGGTTCTATAGTAGCAACCCTTGCAATTGTTCTTCCATCATACATTGTAATATTGGGTATAGTGGTTTCTCTAAGACCATACATGGATCACTATGTTGCAAAAGCTCTTTTCAGGGGTATTAACGCTGCTGTATTAGCTATAATACTATATGCACTCGTCAGACTAGCTAAAAGCACTATTATAGCTCAAACCGGTATGGTGGACTACGTCGTAGTAGCAATATTTATAGCGGTGTTTACATGGATGATGGCAACTAGAGTTAATACCTTAGTTGTGATAGCTACTTCAGCAGTAATAAGCCTAGTCTTAAAAATACTCTTAAACATCTAGACTCAGCTTCACCATGCATTGGAAGACTATAGGCTTTTTATTCATCCTCCTTAAGGGGCTTTTAATTGTAAAGCTTATTTACTCATGCATTGTTATGAGTTAGCGGGGTGTATTCATTGAGCTTTAGTGAGGAACTGGCTTTAAGCCTCCTAGATAGAGGGCTAGCTCTTGGTGCAAAATACGTTGAGGTAAGGTTTCAAGATGACTATGGCTATGGGGTTTCTCTTAGGAATAACAAGTTAATGAGTGTTGGAGTGACGAGGACTAGGGGTGTTGGCA
The DNA here is from genome assembly GCA_028275705.1 of Desulfurococcaceae archaeon. GTDB lineage: Archaea > Thermoproteota > Thermoprotei_A > Sulfolobales > Desulfurococcaceae > UBA285. Next base: position 9,745 of record JAPWUD010000026.1, read on the forward strand.
TAAGGGTTATAGTCAATGGCTCGCTAGGTTTTGCTGCAACTAATAGTCTAAGCATAGAGGATCTATACAAAGCAGTTGATAAAGCATTCACTAGAGCCAAGGCTACCGCTAGGCTCAGGAAAAACCCGATAGAGTTTTCCGAGGAGAAGCCGGGTAGAGCTAAATATAGAGTTGTTGAGAAAGAACAATTAATGGACTTTAAGATCGAGGATGCTATTAGCACATTGTCAGGTATCTATAAATCAGTAGAAGGAGAGATCAAGGAGGCTAAACTCGTCTCTATGGTTAAATCACTCAGCGTTCACATACAAGAGAAGATGATAATGACTTCTGAGGGGGGATACGTTGAATCCCGTATTCCAAGGCTATTTATATCGATTGGATCAACGCTAATCTACGGTGGTAGATCAATTCAGAGATTCAAAGAATTTGGCGCATCAGGGGGGTGGGAGTTAATAGATGAGTGGAGGCCAGAGCAAATAGTGCTATCTGACTTGAAAAACCTCGAAAAAGTGTTAGTTAAAGGCACGGCTCCCCCCAGCGATAAAGTAGACGTTGTACTAGGACCCGAGGTCGTTGGCTTAATTGCACACGAGTCCTCTGGCCATCCAATGGAGGCTGATAGAATACTTGGAAGAGAGGCAGCACAAGCGGGTGAATCCTACGTCAAGCCAGAAATGATCGGTCGTAGGAAGATAGGTAATCAACACGCAACGGTAATAGAGGATCCCACAATACCAGGTAGTTATGGATTCTACCTATATGACGATGAATGCATTCGTGCAAGACCGAGGTATTTATATAAAGAGGGCTTGATCAATGAACCCCTACATAATAGGCATACAGCGTGGATCTTTAAAACATCAAGTAATGGAGCTGCAAGAGCTATGAACTATGCATCAGAGCCCATTATAAGAATGAGTAACACGTATATTGCACCCGGCGATCTCTCATTCGAAGAGCTAATAGAGGACATTGAGCTAGGGATATACGTAAAGTCCTACATGGAGTGGAATATTGACGATGCCCGTTGGAACCAGAGATATGTCGGCTTAGAAGCATACGTGATCCGTGGTGGTGAATTAGCAGAGCCCGTGTTAAACCCCGTACTCGAGTTTACAACAGAGTGGTTTTATAGTAATATAGTTGGCAAGGATCGAAACCTAGAGTTTCACCCTGGAACATGCGGTAAGGGTGAGCCATCTCAGGGCGTCCCAGTATGGTTTGGTGGTCCAAATGTTAGACTTGGAAAAATGAGAGTGGGTGTATTGAAATGAGTGAGCTCTCAGGAGTCCTTTTAAAAGCCCTTATGGGTAAGTTTGACGAGGTTTCCGTGCTTGTTGAAGAAAACCATAGAGTTATGGTGAAGCTCTGGAACACTGAGCCCTCTGTGACTCAGTCTTGGCTAGAGACAAATATACACTTAAGGTTAGCTAAATCTGGGAGGCTATGGGTTTTAAGCTATGAGGCTAGAGACCCGGTTTATATATTAAAGCACGCTGAGAACTTGTTAAAAATCGCTGATAGAGTAGAGCAATCAGAACTCTATGCTCCTCTACCAGAGCCAGGTGTGTGTAAGCCACTTAGTGGTGTATATGATGGTAAAGTAGAATCATATATGGATGACCCCAGTGGTTTAGTTGGCGAGATCATAGACTCCTCGATCTCGCAAGGTGTTGATAGAGTTGCCGGTGCACTAACTCTCACAAAGAGTAAAATAACACTCGTTAATTCCAGGGGTTTTGAATGCGAGGAATATAAAACGAGTGTTGAAGCGTATGCTAGGGCTTTCAAAGGTGATTACAGTGGGCACTGGGCTTATGGCTCAACAGGGGTCAATATACAGGCTATTAGAGAAGTGGGTAGAAAGGCAGGGTACTATGCATCTATAACGAGTAAGAGGGTTGATGTATCTCCGGGTGAGTATAGAGTAGCTGTTTCACCACTAGTTGTAGGTAATCTATTCAATTACTTGTCATTTATGTCTTCGGCACTCTACGTGTTAATAGGGTTCTCAGTGTTCGCTAAGTATAGGCCGGGAGAGAAAATAGGATCAGAGAATGTAAGTCTATATGATAAGCCAAGAGATACTATGCTACCTGGCGCGCGGGGATTTGATGATGAAGGTGTGGAGACCTTCGATAAGCCTATTATCGAGCACGGTGTTGTGAAGAATATACTTCACAATACAGGGACAGCCTCTAAGATGCAGGCGAAGAGTACTGGCAACGCTGGATGGATATATCCAAGCCCGTGGAATCTAGAGATCGCTTGTGGAGACTTAAAGGAGGAGGAAATTCCATCAGTGCTGGGTAGTGGATTAATTATACTTAACAATTGGTATACCAGGCTGCAAAACTACTATGAAGGCTACTTCTCAACGGTCTCCAGGGATATGGCACTACTAGTTAAAAATGGAGAAATAGAGGGACATGTGGGGAGAGTTAGAATAGCTACGAGTTTCCCAAGGCTACTCAATAACGTTATTGGAGTATCCAGAGAAAGATATGACATATCTTGGTGGGAGGTAAGAACACCTACAAGAGCTCCATTTATGATACTTGAAAATATACAAGTAACAAAGCCGTCGTGAAACTGTTTTTGGTTTTCATGTAGGTTTATATGGGTTGACGTTATTCTTTTATTTGGGAGTGGAGTTGCTGAGAGCCTTCGGAGTTGAACTAGTTGTCTTAAACCACGAAGACAAGGATCCA
>JAPWUD010000027.1 GCA_028275705.1 Desulfurococcaceae archaeon
TTGAAAAAGACGAGCGACCCGGTTAAAGTAGCCGAGATACTGGTCAAGGAAGCGCTCAGCATCTACTGGGAGGATGTGTGGGCAAACCTGAGGATCGGGGAGTATGGAGCTGAATTAGTCCCAGATAACGCTACTATACTAACCCATTGTAATGCAGGTGCATTGGCAACATCTGCCTATGGAACAGCACTAGCCGTTGTTAGAGTCGCATGGTATAAGGGTAAGAAGGTAAGGGTCATAGCAACTGAAACAAGGCCAGTGCTCCAGGGTGCTAGGCTAACAGTTTATGAGTTAATGAAAGAGGGTATACCCGTAACCCTGATAACAGATAACTCTGTAGGCATGGTTCTACGCAGGGGCCTCGTAGACTTAGTAGTTGTGGGGGCAGACAGGATCACTAGAGATGGATATGTTGTAAACAAAATTGGAACATACATGAATGCCCTTGCAGCTAGAAGACACAATAAGCCATTCTACGTGGCGGCACCAACTAGCACTATAGACATGTCTAGGACAATAGATCAAGTGGTGATCGAGGAGAGAGATCCCAGTGAGGTTAAGTACATATATGGAAACCCCATAGCCCCTAGAGAAGTAAATGCATTAAACTACGCATTCGACATAACAGACCCCGATTTAGTGACAGCTATTATAACTGAGCGGGGTGTAGTCTACCCACCCTACGGGGAAAACCTCGAGAAGTTATTTAAGCCCCTATAACTCCACGTTTGGATTCCAATTAAACTATCTCTAAGCCACCTTTTTCAACAACAATCTCCCTGAATCTGAGGGCATTATTGAGCATCCTCACATTGTTGAACATTACATAGGCTTCAACGTAGTCCTCCTCAACTAGCATATTGTAGAGCTTCTCAAGGTCTTCATCTGTGTAGTTGTAGCTGTAGTTAACCTCTCCTGGTCCAATACCGTGTAGTCTAGTGTAGAGTAGCTTTATACCCCCCTTAAATGGATTCCTAGCTCTAAATAAATCTACTACTTGGACTACATTGTGTTTTTCTAAAACCCTATATAACTCCCCCCTACTTAGTAGTGGACCCCTAATCTCCCAGCCAATAACCTCGTTTTTCACAAGGCTCTTAGCGTTTTCAAAGAAGGAGTCAACGTTTTTAATCGTCTCCTCATTATCCGGCATACTTGACGGAGTCTGTAGAATAACTATTCTAGCGCCTAGCGCACGTGAAACTGTGAGTGTTTTCTCGAATGCAGAGATATTCTCTTTACTTGGCTTTAAATACCCATAGTTCTCGGGGCTTCCACTAGGCTTCCTCTTCATTTTCTTCCATGTGGGTGAAGTATGTGGATGAGTAATAACTTGCCATGCTTTAACAGTGAATTCAAAGTCTCCCGGCGCCTCCCTCCTCACACCCTCAGCCCACTCAATACTTGGGAGCTCGTAGAATGTATTCTGCAACTCAACTACTTTGAATAAACTATAATATTTCCCCCTAGCAACTGGGAAACCACAGCACCCAACAACTACCTTCTTCAAGAACACTCCCTGCGCTACATGAGCTTAACTGCCTCGACTTGTTTAACGGGTTCTAGTTTCTGTAGATCCTGCTCTATACTGGAGACATCTATGTAGCTACTCCTATTAATATCTACAATCATTTCACACTCTCCAAGCTCCTCTCTCTTCAATACAATACACTTTGTTGATACTATATCTACGTTTTTCGAGGCCAAGAACTTTGTTATGTCTGCTAAAACACCTGTTCTATCCTCGACTATCAACCTGAGTTTTACTAATTGAGCTGTAACTGGTAGTGGAACAAGCTTGATCTCCCTAGAGTTCCTATCAGCGACGATCAACAAGTACATTCCCTCTCTTATGTCAAATAATTCCCTTATTGCTGATGGAATAGTAACTCTCCCCTTAGAGTCAACCTTCACTGTCTCCTCGATCGACATTATACCACCAATATATGAATTAATCATATCCCCTTTTAACTTGTGGTTGTGTTTTATGTAGTGGGCTAGATCTCGAATGGGACTATTGAGAGTACCTTTACATTGTATGGCTTAAGCCTATCCATCCATATTGATCCAAGCCCCATGATGACGAATACATCTATAATAGTTGACTTAGCCTTCATCAACATGTGTAAAACAGCCTCTAGTGTTTTACCAGTATATACAACATCCGACAACACTAATACATTGTCTTTCCTCGTTACAAGGTCTCTATCTAGGTATAGAGCCTCTACGTCTCTAGGCCCCCTCATAACGTTTATGCTATAGTACTGTATTCCAGGGTAGCTCTTATTACGCTTAACTAGAACTATGGGTGCACTGAATTCAACTGAGAGCATTGTGGCTATAGGGAGGACAGCCTCAGCTGTTGCAATTATCTTAGTTATCTTCTTGTCTGCTAGCTCGAGAAAAATCATTATTGACAATAACCTAGCTATATACGGGTCTTTGAGAACCCTTAATAAGTCTATAATTGGGCTCTTCTCGTGCTCTACAAGCTCCCTTAGTAAGTGCCCGAGGTCGAGGGATAGACTTATACGGGCAAGTATCCTCGTAGAGTGCTCAAAACTCGGTATTATTGAGCCCTTAACATACCTACAGAGTACAGACTCCGGCAGTCCAGTCAACTCATATAGATCCCTGTAGGATAGTGCTGGTTTAACAAGCCTTAAAACCTCGGCTGCTAGAAGCCTCAACTTCATTTTATCCGCTTTACTCTTCCCCAGTACACCTATGAGTTTTTTAGCGAACTCTTCAACTTCCCTCTCCGTGGGCTTTCTTATGACTAGTACTCTCCTACTCCACTTCTCCAAGGGGGATCGCCACCTGCATTAATTAAAGGGATTTAAAGACTTAAATAAAAATAGCGATGAGCGGGGTTTTAAGTACTGAGCTGTGATGTTAAACCCACGCGGCGAGCGAGTTGACTCGGTACATTATCGAGGAAGCTGTTGAGAAAATGAATATTGATGGATTAGAGAGCATACTAGATGAGGCAATCAGCCTTGGATACAACTATGTAAAGACTTGTAGGATTTGCCGTGGTTGGAAACTATGTGTATACATAGCTGTAGAGCCCGTGAATGGAGAACACCGCGTTAGCCTCATGGGTTTAACAATTAAAATACCCTATAAAGAGGAATTAAGAGATGAGGTTAAGATGCTGCTTAAGTTTTCAACAACAATTATTGGGTGTGAGGGTACAGCTTTGTTTTATATTCCAAGGCAGTATAGTCTAGGAGTATACTACTCTCTATGCAGTGGGGAGAGGCAAGCGTGGATTGAATCGAGGCTTGTAGAGCCAGAGGAAATAGTTCACTTCACAGAGGAGGGCGAGTGAGATGACACTGGTTTTCAAGGTTAAAAAGTGGCTTGAAGAGGGGGAATTCAGGGAGATCCTGAAGATAGCGGATTACATTGGGTATGAAGAAGGTGTAAAGCTCTTTAAGTTAAACCCCGAGAAGGCTTTTAGAAACGGCTACTCCCCACAAGACATTAAAAACCTCCTCGAGGAGTACGCTGTAGACTATGAGGATGTCTCTGGAGGAGTTGAGATGGTTCTAAGCGAGTATATACCTAGATTTGAGTGGGTTCAGAGTAGGGGTGTTGTAAGGCTTACTCTACCAAGGACTGCCTATAGCCTAGTTAAGGATCGATTGAGGAAATACCGTGTTAGATTTACTGGTAGCCTTGGCGATAAATTAATACTCGAAATCCTCCCATACCAAGCAATAGATGTCTACAAAGAGTTGAAGAACACATTTACAGTTATCGAAGACCCTGGGAACTTATTTGCGGAGAAATCCCTACTGTACAAGCCGGAGCTAGTCAACATTACTCTAAGACCCTACCAGGAGGAGGCCTTAGAGAAGTGGGTTAGTAATGAATATAGAGGCGTAATAGCTCTCCCAACAGGATCTGGTAAGAGTATTGTGGCTATTGCAGCACTCGTGAAACTAGGGGTTAGAACCCTCATAGTTGCCTATACAAAAGAGCAGATTTTACAGTGGCGTGAATTCATATTGAAGTACACTAATATCCCATCACACATGGTCGGGGTTTTCTACAGTAGTGAGAAGAAGCTTGCGCCAATCACAATAACCACGTATCAAAGTGGTTTTAGAAACATGCCCACTATATCACCCTACTTTGGAATGATAATTGTTGATGAAGTGCACCACTTGCCAGCGGATAAATTCAAGTATATAGCTATACACTCACTAGCGGGTTATAGAATGGGCCTCTCAGCGACGCCAACGCGTGAGGATGGAAGACACGAAGAACTATTCCCACTACTCGGAGGCATAGTGTACTATAAAGCCCCAAGCGACTTAGTCAACCAGGGTTATCTAGCACCATACACAGTAGTAACTGTGAGAGTTGGGCTTTCGAGACAAGAGAGACTACTCTACGAGGACTTGAGGAGGAAGTATAGAGCATTAATTGGAGACAAGAAATTCGAAGATGTCTTAGAGTCAGCGCGTAGAGGGGATTCAAAGGCGATTATGGCTTTGAAAATCCACAGCGACATGAGAATGCTACTAGCGAAGTCGTCTAGTAAGATCGAGAAGGCTGTGGAGATAGCTAAACAGGAGTTTGAGAAGGGTAATAAGGTAATAGTATTCACTCAGTACGTTGAGCAAGCAGAGGAGATCGCGAAGAAGCTTGGAGCACTAATTTTAACTGGTGAGACCCCGATGGATGAGAGGAAGAAAGCACTAGAGGAGTTTAAGAAAGCCCAGAGGGGCATACTAATAGTGACAACTGTTGGAGACGAAGGCATAGACATACCAGACGCCAACGTGGGAATCATAGTCTCCGGTACATCCTCACGTAGGCAATTCATACAGAGACTTGGAAGACTACTAAGGCCGAAGCCGGGTGGGAGAGAGGCAGTAATGTACGAGATAATCCTAGAGAAAACCCCAGAGGAGTACCAGGCTAGAAAGAGGAAAAACATCGACATAAGCGAGTACCTCGATGAAGAACGAGAAGACATAGAATAATCTAAGCTAATATATTAAATTGTGTAATTGTATGCGGACAGCAAACCCGAGAACCGTGTGTAGTAGACTCTTTCCAAGTAAAGCCATCCACCAATATCGTTTAATATTCTCAAATAGTTGAGAAATGGTTGGCTAGGATTCTAGGTATAATACTGCGTCTAGTAGAGAGCCATATATAATCCACTCAATGCCGCAAACGGGTTTACACGTGTGCAGTATCTTCGTTTCTCCTCTTTCCTCAAGCCATACAAGTGGCTCTATTAAATCCCCCTTTACACAGGCTACCAGTATGGTTCTCCCTTCTCTCAACGCCTCCCTGTAGTGGTTGATTAGTGGTTTATAGTTTAATCTAGCCACGTGTGGGATACGGGGGTATTTCAAGACTAATTGCTCGATAACAACTGGTTCACTACACTCTGGGCATGATTGACTCGCTTTTATCTCTAGTTTTCCTACACGGGTTTCATGGCTTGAGTGTATTGATTTAAGGGATTCTAAAGCAGTGAGGGGATCAATACGAATATACTCCGCCCAAGAGTCTCTTAAAACTCTTACTCCACTAATTGACCCAGGAAGCGTTGTTGAACTGGGTATTATTAATGCAGGTGGATTCACAGCAACTGAGTATACTCCACGACCTAGACTCGTCTCTACAACGACTGGCTCTACTATTACACCTATCTCTCTTACACCGGCCTCAATGAGTTCTTCAAGGGTTTTAAACAGTGTGCTTGGCTCTGAGAGGTTTAACTCTATGAGGGTGGAGTTTGAGGGGATGCGTGGCATGGAGATCTGCGATGAAATGGTGGCTTTAAAAACAATATTGTATTGTATTTATTTGCACTAGCTACTCCTTTACTTTTAGCTTTATCTCGATAATGCTTACTCTAGCTTCTCTTCCCTGTGGATTGGTTAGTGTCTGGCTCCCAATCTTTATGTCTTCAACGTCTACTTTGCCCGGTAGGAACCTGTTCTTTATTATCTCAACTGTGTCTACTGCTTTACTAATTGCTCTACCACGGGCTTTTATGAATACCTCTTTGACTCCCTGGTGTACTAGGGTTAATACTGCGATTACATAGTTCATTACTGGTTTCTTTCCAACTAATACCGTGTTTGCACTTTGTGGTTGGGCCATTTCAATACACCTCGTTTTTCATATATTTGGATATCGGTGTTTAGAATAGAGACTTGTGCTTAAAAACTTTTCCTCAGTTGAGAAAACGAGTACCACAGTGCCAAGCTCCATGGTAATACTCAATCAAGTCTTTTAAAAACACTGTGATTTCCCAATGCTTCAACGGGTGAAGTATTGAACACTATTATGCCAATCTATAGGGGCATTTGCCCACACTGTGAAGGAGACTCCCGTGTAGATAGTATTGTGGATAGTGGAGTCTGCGAGAAGTGCATGGATGGAGGTGAAGGCGTTCTACGCGTCTACATGGACTTCGTGAAGGGGAGTGAGGGGGAGTTTGAGCGTTTCTTCGAGGAGTTAACGGGTTTTAAACCATGGGGTGCGCAGAGACACTGGATTAGGAGGATTTTGAGGGGTGAAAACACTGTTTTAATTGCTCCAACAGGTGTGGGTAAAACAACACTACTCATAGTCTACGCTATATATGCCTCTATGAGGGGTAAGCGAGTACTATATGTAACGCCGACAAAGTCCCTACTAGCACAGACGTATAGTAAAATCCTCACTCAGGCTGAAAGAGTTGGGGGAGGCTCTGATAAGGTGATTTGCTATGACTCATCGAGGAGTAGGAAGAGTAGAGAGGTTGTTTTAGAGAAGATTAAAACATGTAGCTATAGCCTACTAGTTATTACAAATCACTTCCTATTGAAAAACTATGGTTTAGTGTCATCTTGCAGGCCAGACGTTGTGATAGTAGATGATGTTGATAGCTTATTGAAGAGCGAGAAGAGTACATACAACTTAATCAAGCTACTTGGATACACCGATAAAGCAATAGAGCTGGCAAAGAAGAGGAGTAGCATTCTCTGGAAGCTCATGGTTAGTAAAGCATATGGTAGAAACACAGAGGAAATTATTAGAGAATACCTAGAGGTAGATGGGGAACTAGAGAGAGAAATTGCCTCTACTAAGAGCAGTCAATTAATAGTAGCATCTGCTACGGGGAGGAGTAGGGGGTTAGCTGGGAGGATACTACGAGACCTTCTACGAATAGATCTCTCGGGGATTAGTATATATGGTAGAAACGTGTTAGACAGCTACCTAATCGTGGAATCCACTAGTGAGTTAATCTATGAAGTCACTAAGGTAGTTGAGAAACTTGGTAGGGGCTGTATTCTCTACTTATCCCCAAGACACCCCTTGAGGAGTTTATTTGAAGATGTAATTGAGGGAGTTAAGTCTAGACTGGAGGAGAAGGGCTATACTGTGGCTAGAGCTAATCCCAGGAGCATATCGATGTTTCTAGATGGTAAAGTAGACGTATTGATAGGCTACTCAACCTACTACGGCTCGAGTGTGAGGGGGCTTGACGCACCACTACAGATCAAGTACGCGGTTTTCCTTGGAACACCAGTGTTCACTGTTTCTCTAGAGTCCTTCCTAGCAAAGATCAATATGTTGTCTAGAACGCTCATGGAGATTGCAAGCGTATTAAACGATCGCTCACTGCGGAAAACCGCTGTAGAGTTGAAGAAGAAAACCCTCACTCTCTCGCCATCCGAGAAGAGGATACTGGGGTTGTGTCTAGTGGGGAAAATCCCCGAGGAGTCTATAGCTAGTATTCAGAGGCTTGCGGGGATTTACGGGGAGGTCAAGGATGTTTATAAACAAGCAGTTGAGAAAACCAAGGCTATTCTCGATAGAGAGGGGGTTTTAACTATTGGAACAATAACTCTAGTTAAGAGTGGAGAGCACTACTCAGCGTTAATACCGGACCCAATGACCTATATACAGGCCTCTGGTAGAACTAGTAGACTAGTTGGGAACACTATGACTCATGGATTCTCAGTTATCGCTGAGTTTAAACACCTTGAAAACACTGTGAGGGGGCTTGAGGAGAGAATGAGGTCTTTTAATAGAGAATTAGAGTTTAGGAGGCTGAGTGATGTTGATTTATCCAGGGAGCTAGACCTCATTGAGTCTTCTCGTAGTGGTAGAGAGAGGAGTGAGTTGAAGTATAAGTCTATACTATTAGTTGTTGAATCCCCTACGAAGGCTAAGACTATTGCGAGGTTCTTTGGTAGACCTATTGCGAGGAGAGTGAGGGATATAAGTATCTACACTATACCAGCGAAGATAGGTCAGGAGGTAGTGGAATTCAATATTGTCGCTACGAGGGGGCATATATATGACTTAACAACAGATAGTGGAGTCGGGGTTTATGGGGTTATTCTTGGGGATGGTGTTGTAAACCCCGTTTACTCGAGTATTAGGAAGTGTAGAGTTTGTGGAACACAGTTTATTGACCAAGACAAATGCCCTAGATGCGGTAGTGTGGCATATACGGACTCTAAGTATGTTGTCGAGGTATTGCGTAAACTAGCGAGTGAAGTTGATGAAGTCTATATAGCTACAGACCCCGATATTGAGGGTGAGAAAATTGCTTTTGATGTATACGTCTCTATTAAGCCGGTAAACCAGAGTATTTGGAGGATTGAGCTACATGAGATCACTTTAAGCGAGCTCCTAAAGGCTATGGAGAGTAGAAGGGAGATTAATACACGCCTAGTTGAGGCGGAGATGTATAGGAGGATTCTAGATAGACTAGTGGGGTTCTCCCTGAGTAGTAGACTACAAGTACTCTATGAGAGTAGAAACCTAGGTGCTGGTAGAGTCCAAACACCAGTTTTGGGTTTAATTATTGATAGGTATAGAGAACACGTTGAAAACAAGTGTAGGAAATTAGTGTTTAGATTTAGAGAGCTCGGGGACTTGTACTTCTCCACTTGCATAGATAAGTCAAATACTGTGTTAATCGAGGAGTTGAAGTCTATTAAGAAAATTAAGCTAGTCAAGGAGAGGGAGGATTTGGTTGAGGTTTCACCTAAACCCCCATTTACTACAGATGAACTACTCGCTGAAGCCGCTAGAATTGGGCTGAGTGTTGAAGTAGCTATGAAGACTGCTCAGGAGTTGTTTGAAGCTGGTCTTATAACATACCATAGAACAGATAGCACCTATGTGAGTTCTCTTGGTTTATCAATTGCACGGGATTACTTGAGTAAGAGGAATTTGTCTAGGTATGCTAGGTTAAGCCACTGGGGTAGTCAGGGGGCTCACGAGGCAATTAGACCAGTGTATCCACTAGACCCAGATGAGTTAATACAAGCTGTTGACGAGGGGTTAATCCCTGTTGCTATACCAATAACTGGTCTACACTTGAAGCTCTATGGATTGATCTTTAGGAGGTTTATAGCTAGTCAAATGAAGCCGTTTAAAGCCACTAAGGCTTTGTTTAGAGTCTACGCTGGTAGTGGAGAATTGGGGTCGTTAGAGCTATACACTAGTATTGTTGAAGATGGCTTTAACAAAGTTCAATCAGTAAGAGTGTTTGAGTCTCTGAGGGATGCTAGTGAGGTATTTGTCGATGTATTGGGGGTGGATGTCTTTGACTCGAGTAGAGTACCACTATATACTTCTGGAGAAGTAGTGTTGTTGATGAAGAAGCTCGGTATTGGGAGGCCTAGTACGTACTCGAAGATTATTAGTAGTATTAAGAGGCATGGATATGTAGTTGAGTCGAGAGAGAGGAGGAAGCTTGTTCCAACAAAGCGTGGTGTAGAGGTCTACGAGTACTTGAAGTTAAACTATCCAGACTTGGTTTCAATAGAGGTGACTAGGAGAATGGAGGATACTATTGACGCTATTACTAGGGGTGATTTAACAGGTGTAGAGGGGGTTAGAGAGGTTTTAACACACCTTGCAGCGTATAAACTAGTAGAAGAGGGGTTAATACCTCTTCTTCACCTTGATAACAATGTAGGGTTTAACCCTGCCCTGAACAATCTCACTACCAATTAAAACACCCTGAGACTCAACACTATCCCTCATTTTATCCATAATGGCATTATACAAGTCAACAGCTCTACTAATAAACCTACCATAACCCTTAATAACAACAACATCAACACCCTCCTGGAAGAACATTGCAACATTAATTAAGTACTCTCTAATAGGCTTAGATGAAACCACAATAGTTCTCTCACCACCCAATCTAAAACACCCATAAAGCTAAAATCACATAGAGATATTTATATGGGTAATTACGTTGAAAAACACCCCGGTTCCACCCCTCAAATGCAAGTCTAACGAGGAAGTCTCGCAATGAGAAATCACTAGTCCTTGTCTTGAAACCGGGGAGTTACACCCCTAAGATGCAACTCCACAAAACCAAAAGCCTGACCCCTCATATTCCAGTGCAGTGGGTAAATTTAGTATTCAGTTACTGAAGAACTACTACACTGCTATTACTAGTTTGTATAAAGGAATTGATCATACACATTAACTACATTACATTGCATTTAATCAATATATATTGTTCCCAATACTAGTATTTCTTTACTAAGATTCTATATATTATTCTAGTTGAATTTTAGGGGTGGGGGATTATATGGTTATTGATGTGTAATAAACCGGGGAGTTCTACCCCTCGATTGCAACTAAACAACAAGAACACAGGGCGTTGCAAATAAAGGGGTTTTAATATATTAAGCAAAGGGGCTGGGACACCGCTCACGCCCGGATCAATTGTGAAGGGTGAGGAAACTCCGTGCACCCCGCGGCGACGCGGCCCCGTAAGGGGCACGGGCAGTCCCCGTGGCAACGGCGCAGAAACGGTACGGCCACCACGGTGTGGCGAGGACCCCGCCATGTCCCCGGTGACGGGGGCTTTAAACGGGTGAGGACCGTGGTGGAGGCGTTGAAACGGCCGACCCGCGTGGTGCAAGGCCCGGTTCCGGTGTGAGGTGCCGCGTGACCGGTGTGGGCCGCTTAGACGAATGCGGTTTGACTGAACACGGGTTATGTCCCAGCCCCTTCTCCCTCTACTTGTATGCATGGGTTTATTGTCTCCCAGTACTGGATTATTAATTCTTCTAGTTCTTGTGGTGTTTTTGTTTTTGAGTATTCTTCGAGTAGTTCTTTGTTTAAATCGTGGAATGTCTTCATCCACTTGTATAGTCCTAGTATTCTACTGTATAGCTCTATGAATCCAGTTATGTATAGTGCTGCAGCCACTGCCTCTATACTTGAGAGTATGCATGGCTTACCATAATTCACGGGGTTTCCGGGGAGTAGTGGTGGTAGCTTAGTGTGTAGTCCCCTTATATCTTTAAATCTACTAGGCGATAGCCTCCTCCAACTCGCATCTAGTACTAGTAAGCCCTGTTTTACTAATTGTTCTCGATGCCATGGGCCAAGGTAGATGCTGGAGTAGGGGTTTAAGACTATGGGGTACCCTTTTACACCACTCTTACTAACTCTACTCGCTAAACCCATTTTAATGAGTTTTAAAGCAGTGTTTTTACCTGGATCATCCTCTCTGTACAGAATAACCATTATTCTTGGCTGATTCATTAATCCACCAATTAATCATCATGGATTAAGCTTATTATATCCCCCTGAGAAATCAATATGTGGGGGAAGAAATGCCTGAAGCAAAGAAATCTGCGATAATACTAATACAGACGGAGATAGGGTCTGAGAGTAAGGTTATGGATGAACTAATGAAGATTCCTGAGGTGAAGGAGTCTTATATAGTGTATGGAACATACGACCTCGTCGTTAAGGTAGAGACCGACGCTCTCGAGAAGATTAGAGAGATTGTTACAAACAAGATCAGGAAGCTCCCCGATATAAGGACTACCGTAACAATGATCGTTGTAGAGGAGAGATCTAAGTAAATATTTTTTATAAAATCCCCCTACTAGTTTTCAATAAATACCCTTCCACACAGACTTCACATTGTTCTGACCTCCTCCCCGCCCTAAAGGGGCGAGGGTTCCCTTTAGGGGGTTCACTGGTTCCCCGCATCTATTCGGGGCTACATCTGTCCTCTGCGGGGCAGTCGGGGTGGTCAGAGATCCCCCATCTGGTCTAGGGCTCTTTTCTCAATGTTTAATACTGCTACTGTGTCTCTATCTGCTTCGAACCCGCACACGGGGCATTTGAACACTCTATACCCATTCTCTCTCATTTTGCTACTACACCTTGGGCACTTAGTGGATGTATTCATAGGGTCTACTGCTATAGCTGGGACTCCGTGTTTCCCGCATTGCCAGCCAATCCACTCAGAGATCTTTCTATAGCTCAGTATTAGTAGGGAGACCTTGTGCTCCTGGGGGAGCCTCCTCAAGCTCTC
>JAPWUD010000011.1 GCA_028275705.1 Desulfurococcaceae archaeon
TAGAAACCCCGATCTCGTGGCACCGGGAGTTAATATTCTCTCGACATATCCAGGTAATTACTTAGCATACATGAGCGGGACGAGTATGGCTTGTCCACACGTGTCGGGTGTTGTTGCATTAATTCAGTCTCTGAGGCTTGCTGCTGGCAAATCTAAGTTAACTCCATCACAGACATACAACGTGCTAGTGTATACAGCCATAGACTTAGGCAGTCCGGGATACGACTCGCTATATGGGTATGGACTAGTTGATGCGCTAGAAGCTGTTCAATATGCTCTTACCATATAATTTTAAAACTCTTTTTTAAGCGAGTGTAGTATTTAGTTAATACCGTTGTTACCGCAACTTGTAGTTGTATCATGGTTTTCTCGGGAATACTTGGAAGCCTGGGTAGCGTGGTTTCTCTAGCTCCTCGTAGATTTCAAGGAGTCTATTGTACTTAGCTGTTCTCTCGCTCCTAGCTGGTGCACCGGTCTTAATTAACTTTGAGTTTAACCCTACTGATATATCTGCGATGCTTGTATCCTCTGTCTCTCCACTTCTATGGCTTATTATAGTCTTCAACGAGTTTTCATGCGCTAATTTAACTACATCAATAGTCTCTGTTAGTGTCCCTACTTGATTTACCTTAATTAATATTGCAGAAGTTGCACCTACTTCAATGCCCTTCATTAATCTCTTTGGATTCGTAGTGTAGAGATCATCTCCCACAATTAACACTTTTCCTCCGAGTGCTTTAGTTAACTCTGAATACCCCTCAAAGTCCTCCTCGTAGAGAGGATCTTCAATGCTGACAAGTGGGTAATCTCTTACCAGTTCTTCGTAGAATGAGATCATTTCTTCACGAGTCAATTGCCTCCCCTCACCCTCTAATACATAGATCTTAGCATCCTCTCTATAGAGCCTGGAACTTGCAGCGTCTATTGCAATTGCTATTTGACCGCCTGGCTCATACTTTGCTTTTTCAATTGACTTTACGAGGAGGTCTAGTGCATCTCTAACTTTCTCTAGTGGGGGTGCATAACCCCCTTCATCTCCAACATTTACAGCACTCAAGCCATACTTCTCCTTTAAAATTGTTTTCAGTGCATGATATGTTTCTACAGCGGCTCTCATAGCGTCTGCAAAGTCATTAAACCCCGCTGGAACGATCATGAACTCTTGGAAGTCAAGTTTATTCCCTGCATGTACTCCTCCGTTGATAATGTTTAGTAATGGTACCGGCATGAAATCCGCTGATCTACCACCAAGGTAGAAGTATAGGGGTAGACCGAGCGTGCTGGCAGCTGCCTTTGCAACAGCTAAACTAGTAGCCACTATGGCGTTTCCACCTAGTCTACTCTTGTTTTCAGTACCATCCATCTCTATCATCTTATAGTCTATTTCGCGCTGCCTTGCGGCATTCATCCCGGTAATTGCTGGAGCGATGATCTTGTTGACGTTTTCAATAGCTCTCTTAACACCTCTACCCAAGTATTCTCCTCCACCATCTCTCAATTCAACTGCTTCATGTTTACCAGTAGAGGCCCCGCTAGGTGCATTTGCAACTCCAACTCCAAGTCCTTCCGTAATTACTCTAACTTGTACTGTTGGATTCCCCCTGCTATCAAGGATCATTCTTGCCCTTACATCTCTTATTATAAGAGACTCCCAGTATATGTCAAGCATAGACATCGCAATCACACAGGGTCTAGTACATGTATACCGAAATAGCTCTCTCGGTTAATATAGCGTTTTCATATGTTTTATGGGTTTTACTAACGACTAGAATTGGGGGTAAAATAAAGAATATCTATATCTATGTTTTGTTTCCACTAAGCCTCTACACTATTCCCGCACTATACCTCTCCAACTTCCACTTAGACTACTTATTTATAACTATATTATCAACGAGTATTGCTCTATACGCCTACCTAGTTCTAAACTATACTCGAAGCAATAGCTTAAATATAGCTTTAACCATACCACTACCCTTGGTAGCATATACACTGTGGAAACTATTGGTGTAGAGACATGGGTGAAAAAGAGGCGGGGAAATGTCCCAAGTGTGGTTCAAAAGACGTAGAAGTAGTGAAAACATGGAATCTAACTTCTCCGCTTCCAGATAAATATGGAAGATTAACGGTTACAGTAATGGGTGTTATGAAGTGCAGGAACTGTGGATATAGCTGGAAAGGCGTTGTGAGCAAGTTAAAGATTGGTGGAGGTGTTGAAGTAGAGGGTGTACGAGAGGTTTTTAAGGAGGAAGAAAGACCTCCCAAGGAAATAGTTCTCGACATGGATGAAATTAGGAGAGAAAGTGAATAGTGGGGTTCATGAAGGCATTGAAGCTAGCAAGATTATTGATATTAATTCTATTGCTAGTGGTAATTGGTGTATTAGTATATTCATCGGTTACTGGCTGGTTTACAGTAGCTGTTGTTAAAGGTAGGAGTATGTTGCCAATGCTTAGAGAGGGGGACATTGTATTTATAACCCGCGTAGGCCCTGGCGAAATAAAGATAGGAGACGTTATTGTGTACAAATCCCCGTCAAACTCTCTAGTAATACACAGAGTTATATCTATAGTTAATGAAAATGGCGATTACTACTACGTAACAAAAGGCGATAATAATCCAGGCCCCGATACATGGAACTTTATAAGTGGGAAAGGCATTCCATACAATCGAGTTATTGGTAGAGTTATTGAGGTAAATAGATGTATACTTAAAATACCATACATTGGAGAGATCACACTACTACTAAGACGTGAGTCTTAATTCCGGTTTTCCAGGGTGGGTAAAGCTATTGCTATTTTGTCCTCGAGTAGTAGTTAATTACTTCTTTGACATACCTACCCGTAGACTTCATCGCGTTTATTTTAGCTAGGTATTCTTCGAATGAGATTTTCTTTCTCCTAGCCCACTCTTGGTAGGTTTTATCAATAGCTTCGAGTGCACTATAGTGTATTCTACACAGACCCTTTGAATATACATCGGACCTGCAGCTTGGAATGGAGCATTTCTCGTAATTCTCTACTAGTGATAGTTTCTTGGCGAGGCTTACTCCCACATTGCCTATATCTCGGTTAAACTTCTCTAGTAGACTCGATATGACTCTCTTCGCTTCACTTATAACCTCCTCTCTCTTCCTCCTACCACGTATTATTTCATCCATTAAAACCTCGAATTTCCTCGTTAACTCAACACTCGCTAAATCAGGGAAAAAAGTGTCTATTACCTCAACTATTCCAACACCGAGATCTGATATTTCAACACCATCTCTAGTGCTTTTGAGGTAGCCACGATCGAAGAGCTTCTCGATAATAATAGCTCTTGTAGACTCTGTTCCTATACCGACGCTCTCCATCCACTTTAAAATATCTATTTTTCTAAGTCTTGGCGGAGGCTTAGTAAATGTCTCACGTATAGATACATTGAGTATTTCAAGGCTCTCTCCTCGGTTTAATCGGGGTATTTCCCTGGGAGAAGGTGTGTGGAATGGATAGTAGGCTAGCCAACCTGGGTATTCAATAGATAAACCAGTTGTAGTGAATGCGAATCTATGGTCTGGGGTTGAAAACTCTGCTTTGACGTGTGATATACTTGCAGGTGGTGCAAAGACCGCGAGGAATCTCCTAACAATTAAGTCGTATATAGCGGCTTGTTCGCGTGTTAATTTTTCCGGCAATACGCCGGTTGGATAGATAGCTGGGTGCGCTGGGTCTTCTTTCTCACCCTCCACTGGTTTTAAAATACCCTTCGTCTCATTGATTAGTCTATGGACTAGCTCTCTGTACTCTCTGATCTCTGCTAGGTTGCTAAGGATGTTCTTATAATTTAGCCTGGGTGGTAGCTTCTGGCTATTAGTTCTAGGGTAGCTTATTAATGCATCTAGATAGAGTTGCTCAGCGATCTCTTGGGTTTTCATAGGGCTGAATCCATATATGCGTGAAGCCTCTTCTTGTAAATCACTGAGGTTAAATGGTGGTGGCGGCTGATACCTCGATTTACTGAATTCAATGTTTCTCACTACGAGGTATTTTTGTTGCTCAACGTTCACTTTTATTAATTCAGCTTGACTCTGACTCTCCACGGGGTTGTTAATATATTCAACTTGTATTTTGACATTATTCTTCTTCAACGACGCCGTAATAATGTACTGTGGAACGGGGATGAAAAGCCCCCGCTTAGCCTCATGTTCGTAAACCTGCTTTAGTGTAGGGGTTTGAACTCTACCAGCACTTAGAATAATCTTCTTCTTTGTTGACATATACACCGCCTGCATTAAAGCTCTACTAATATTTATGCCCCAAATCCAATCCAGTTCATGCCTGCACAACCCAGCCTCGATCATTGGGTAGTCTAAGGGGAGTAGCCTCGTAAAAGCCTCTCTTAGCTCTAATGGCGTTAGACTCGAATACTTTGCTCTGAGAGCTCTTTTCTCATTGCCGTGGAATTTTATCAATAAAAACCCAATGACGCTTCCCTCAATATCGTAATCGCAGGCATTTACATAGTAATTACAGTTCTTGGAAACCTCTCTTAGTAAGTCTAGGTAAGTTTTAACATATCTCTTCTCTCTACTAGCTATGTATGCTGGAACCCATTCATATGTAAAAATAGGGTAACCCTTCTCCCATGTATTTAATTCATATAAGTGACCAGCAGCACTTGCAACAGTGATTACAAGGTCTCTTTGTACAATCTCGTAGTAAGCTAAATTATGATATCTCCTAGTAATGTGGTTTTGTGAGAGAGCATCGGCTATTTTCTTAGCGGCTTTTGGTTTCTCGGCTATAACTAGTACTCTACCCCTTAGACTCCAAATACTGATTGGATTTGCAGAGTTTGATCTAATGTTATTGCTGGAGTACTTATTCAATTCCAGTAATCCTCGTAAATCCTCCATTATGCTTGATACCCGGGGGAATTCACTTATACTATAGGTATTGGAGCCGTTAAGACTAGGAGTAGTATGTAGAGTATTATACACCAACTACAATGACTTTCATCATATTGATTTGCCGAACCCGGATGGCCATGTCTACCTGTTATTAGATAGAGAATTGTAGAGGCTATTCCAACACTGATATAGATGTCTCCAATTCCATAGAATACCTCGAGGATAAATCCAAGCGATAATAATAAAACAGGGACTGCTAATCCCATAGCATTAAATGTTTTTCCACGAGTAAAACTTCTTACAACGTGTCCCCCGTCGAGCTGTCCTATAGGTAGGAGGTTTATAAAAGTCACAATGTACACTATGTAGGCTGCAAATAGCACGGGGTGTATTAAGAGTACTCCATTAACTACTCTCATGTTAACTAACAAGTAAAACATTAAACTAGAGAAGCCTAGTGGTTGAATCTCGCCTGACTCCATGGCTTTAACCGCAACATCTAGAGGTATAGTGGGGGATATGAAAACCCCAATTAAGCCTATTATTGTTGCTACAATAAACCCCATGAGTGGGCCCATTATACCGAGCTCTGCAAGAGTTTTCTTTGTCGGGGGAGGGGTCTTTGTGAATATTACTGCCCCAAAGGTTCCAATGAAGCCTAATTGTATAGGTGGTGCAGGTAGTAGTACAGGGCCTTCAGCGTCAATTAATTCCCTCCTACTAATGAATAAATGACCTAGTTCATGGGCTAATAGAGCTAGTAGAAAGGTAGCTGTATATAGGATCGACTCTGCAATAATCCTTGTGGAGTTTGCTTGACTAATCAAACTTAGAAAGCTACTTGTTAAACCATATCCAGTTAAAAACACTGTAATAAACGTAGTGGCTGTGAGTGCCCAGCGGTATTTGTAAATCACGTGGTGTTTTTCTACGTATGGTACTAGCCTAATAATAGGGCTTTGGGCTTTAAGCTGGAGCATAATTACTCTATAGTTAACTAATAGCTCTTTATACAGTTCATTAAATTTCTCTGGATTGATCTCTCGATCTAGTACAATGTCTACAAATACACCGTAGTCTCTATATTCCAAGACCCGTACTCCAGCTTGCGAGAATAGATTCAAGATATTTTCTAATCTCTGGTGTAATGAGTCTGTTGACTGGTACAAGTTCATATCCACCTACTCCACTTGGTCTGAGAATAGACATTGGTAAAACACCGTTAATTAATTCTAGTATAGCTATATAAACTGGGTCATATACTTTCACACTCGTCATTTCTATTAGTGGAGGAGACCCCATTGCTAATTGTAGAGCTCTAATACCAATCACTCTTGCAATTTCAAACCTTGTCAGTCTTTGACTAAACACTCTCCTATAGGTTTCTAAGAGTGGAATACTCAAAAGCACTCACCGGAAGACAATAATAGTCAAAAAGAGTGTAATGATAAAATGGTTTAAAAAGCAAAAATAGGGGATTTTTGAAATTCAACTATGTGGAGAAAAACAACCTAGTTTACTCCTAGAACTCTGGTTTACTCATTTCTTCTCCTGTTTTCTCCTCTTTCTTCTCCTTCTCTTTTTCCTTCTTAAGTGGACTTGCTGCAATAATGTCGTCGATCTTCATGATCGTCAGTGCAGCCTCTGCAGCTGTCTTAATCATTGATTCCTTGACGAGTAGTGGCTCAATGACGTTTCTCTCAGTCATATCTTCTACTACTTCACCACTTATGACATCAATACCTGCGTTTCTCTTACCCTCTGCGTGGAGTTTTCTCAACTCCATTAAGACTTCTAATGGGTCTTTTCCACAAGACCCAGCAAGTATCATTGGGATCTCTTCAAGGGAGCTTGCAAATGCCTCTATCGCTAATTGTTCTTTACCACCAATCTTAGCTGCATACTCTCTAAGCTTCATTGCAACCTCGATTTCCACCGCGCCGCCGCCTGCTGTAATGTATGGAGACTTCATAACGTTTCTCAATACATTTAATGCATCCTTCAAGCTACGCTCAATTTCATCTAGCACCATGTCACTTGCTCCACGTACAAGTATTGTAACCGCCTTCGGGTTCTTACAGCCCTCAATAAACACCATTTTGTCATTACCGATTTTTCTCTCCTCCACAAGCTCCGCGTACCCGAGATCCTCTGGTTTTAGATCACGCACACTACTCACGATCTTTCCTCCACTCGCTCTCTCTAGTTTCTCTAAGTCGCTTCTCTTAACTCTCCTAACGGCTAGAATACCCTTCTTGGCGAGGAAGTGCTGTGCAACTTCATCAATACCCTTCTGGCATACAACAACATTTGCTCCAACTTCAGCGATCTTATCGACTAGCTCCTTCAGCATTTTTGCTTCTTCGTCTAGGAAGGCTTTGATCATTTCGGGGCTGGTGATGTTTATCTTCGCGGTAATCTCTGGTTTCTCAACCTCGAGGGCGGCATCCAGTAGGGCTATTTTTGCTTTCTCAACTCTCCTAGGCATACCTGGGTGAACTACCTCCTTATCGAGTACAATTCCGTAAACTAATTGAGTATCTAGTACGTTTCCACCCTTCTTCTTCTCGATTTTTACATCATCTACTCTAAACTCTCTTGTACCATCTGGTCTGGGCTCAGCTACTGCTAGTGCAGCGTCTATTGCTATCTCAGTTAGCTTACTAGATATCACATCTCCTCCAACATACTTACTCGCAATAGCTGTTCTAACGGTTTTTCTAAGCGAGTCCCTGTCATTAATATCTATTGATATGGCAGCCTCACGAAGGATTTTAAGGGCTTCTCTAAGAGCCTTAGTGTAGCCTTCTATAATTATACTTGGATGGATATCCTGGTCTAATAGTTCCTCTGCTTTTGCTAAAAGACTACCAGCTAAGACAACGGCGCTGGTTGTACCATCACCAACCTCGGCATCTTGGGCTTTTGCAACCTCAACAAGGAGTTTTGCAGCTGGGTGTTGCACTTCCATTTCCTTGACGATAGTGGCTCCGTCATTAGTGACAGTAACGTCTCCAAAGCTATCAACAAGCATTTTATCAAGTCCTCTCGGGCCTAGACTACTCTTTAAAACCTCAGCTAGTGCTTTAGCAGCCGCAATATTGGATCTTAAAGCGTCTCTACCAACAGTTCTCCTGGTTCCTTCTTTAAGTACTAAGACTGGTATACCATACAGTGCCATTACCTATCACCTACAAACCCGGTATTCTCGTAATCTAAACGGGTTCTATATAAACTTTTTTGTTGTGTGTGAATAAATGATCTTTAGAACGCTTCCACGGAGGAGCTGCGTAAATAATTAAATAATTACCCCTCTAACAAAGTCAATAATTGGAGACAAGTATGTATGAATTAAAATCCAGAGAGGAGTTTATAAGAGCAATTCGAGGCAATGAAGTAGTCCTTGTAGAGTACTATAAACCAGAGGATAAAGACTGTGAGATAATGTATGAATCAATGAAGGAGTTCTCAAAATACGCAGATAAGAACATATTGTTCTGTAGAGTGAATATAAAGGATCACCCAGAGCTAGGAGACGTGGACTCGGCTCCAGCTGTGAGGGTTTACTACAAGGGTGAATTAATATTTGAACAACTAGGTGTACTTAGTAATGCAGATTTAAATTTGAAGATTATACGGAGAAGTATTAGGGAAGTTCTTAGTAAACGAAATATATATGTAAGAGTCTAGAGAAACGTACAATACTCCATAAGATCATAAGGAACATAATCAACTAGAGGAAACTAAATCGATTCGTACTCTTAGATTATGAATTAACACTCTTATAGAAGCATCGCCTTTCAAGGCAAGTGGAGGTCTGCTAGATAGGTAATTCCCTCGAATTAACTTCTTCAATTACTCTGGATTGCTCTACTCTATTCAGATAAACTATATATACAACTGGGTTTTCGAGGCGTGCCCTCTGGGATCTAGGATTATATATACCCCTCTCACCGAGTAGTACATATCCATAGTTTAGAACTTCATTTAATTCTGCAACACTAGCGTTCTTTAAAAACACTTCGAACTTCTCGACAAAGTTTAGTCTTCTCTTAATGTAATCTTCCGGTGCTAGTTTACCGCAGACTATGCATGATCGATCTGGGCCTATCGCATTGAATCCGCAACTAGGGCATTCAATCATGCCCCTAGGACCCTGCTTATTCCATACGTAGCGAAGGGTTTCAACAAGATCCTCTCTGCCAGTTTTTACCGCTAGATTATACAACCTACTAGCCTCAGGTATTACCGCTCTTCCACCCCTCGTTATGACGTATTCAAGCTGCGTTGGTGTGAGGTTCTCTAGCTCTGAGAGTATTCTTGAAGCAACATATTCATTGAGGATATTTACGTATTTCTTCGCTTTTTTAACGATCATTTCACCTGTTGGTCTACTGGAATAGCTGGAGGCAATCTGATCAACTATTTCTTTGATCAACTCTCGTGCTTTCTCCTCCGGTAGCTGTAGATCGCTTGTCAGGGAGAACAATGCATTCAATTGATCAAAAACTTCACTTACAAGAACATCTATATTGAAGCTAGTTTTAGTCTTCTTTTTCGTGGTTTTCTTCGGGGTTTTTCCTTCTCCAGCCTCTTTTGACTTTTGCTTAGATGAGTACTTAGTCGTGGGTGAAACGTGAGACCTCTCCAATGTTGATTTAGGAGTAACTGTCTCTATGGATAATTTTCCCCGTTTCCTATGCTTTGAAGACTTTGAAGAAATGAAAATCCCCTACTCGTGTTTACTTACTAACTGGTTTATCTCCACTATTGAACCTCGCTAACTTCTTCCTCAATAGACCTCGCTATAAAGTAGCTTAGAACTAGTTTAGCAACACTTCTCCTCGATCTAAGTTTTTCCAAGTACTCGATAACATCATTTAATGTCGCTTTATTATTAAAGATCTCTTGTTTCACTTGGTGAGCTATAGAGTAGAGAATTCTTTCATAGTCGTAGTCTGTTTCAACTCGATCACTGTAATACTTATCTATTAGCTCGCTGACTATATCGCCAACAACGCTTTCAATAGTGTCTATTAGTTTCCTCCTATACTGTGTTTTCATAATTATCCCTGCGTTTAACTCCTATAGATTAAAGGAGTTATTAAGTATTATGGCTGTGTAGAAAGGGGTCCATGCATTTCTTTTCTAACTTGTAATCCCCTTCAACTTCTTGTTTCTTAAATACGAGTACTCCTCCACACGGTAACTCATAGACCAAGGGCGAGGAAAACACCGTTATGACCAAGCCAGAGTGGTTTTCACGAAGACCTTCAACAGCCTCGTGGCCTCTAATAATTACTCTCCCATTGATTAGTGAGAGTGCCTTCTTAGAGACTATCTCTCCATATAAAACACCTGCTCCCCTAGGAGAGGGAGTATATGTTTCAACGTAGTCTGAGGGATCACTCCATAAAACATCTTCAATTAATTTACGGTACTCTTCATCACTTGAGTAGGAAAATGCTTCATGCCAACTACCTATATCCATAACTTTTAATGGGGGTCCCCCGTGAACTGCTAAAAATAATCTCTCCTTGAAAACCCCCAGTGGGAGCTCGTCAAAGAGATCTAGGGTCACTTCGTACAACTCATTTGCTTCAATACCATATTTAAGGCGCAGTATGATTGGGTAGTCATGTGGATACGGCTTTAACCATCTTGGAGGCTCGTGGTTACCTCTTAATAGTATAACACGCTGTGGATAATTGGTCTTTAATTTTAAGGCGAATAATAGAGATTCTACTTGCATATATCCTCTATCAATGTAATCTCCTAGAAGCACTACCACAGGCTCTCCCGGGGCCCCCCAGTAGTGGTCTAGTATTTTTAAAAGGGTGTAGTAGTCTCCGTGTACATCCCCTATGAAGACGTAATTGTCCTCACCGTGGAGCTCGATGAGGTTTTTAAAGTGTAGAGAAGAGCCTCTCGGCGGTGTTTTAACAGTATTAAAGGCGTTTTCAACAATAGCTCTATATCGTTGCGGTGAAGAAGAGTCTTCCAAGACCTCTTCGTGTAGTCTACGTATTTCACTATTCTTTAAGTCAATGCTCTGAAATTTAACCATATTGAACACCCAGCACTGGGTACACAGTGTAGGATACATTCTTTAAATGTGAATGAACGGCTTCTTCAGCTAAGAACTTCTCGTAGAAACCCCATGCATGTATAACCGCTTCTACAGGGACTTCGCTGAGTATATGTACTTGTGAATAACCAACTGTAAACCCGGCTTGAATTAATTGATTCATTAATTGATTTAAGTCTTTTTTGGAAGCAGATGTAGCGTATATAAGTAGATAGTCGCCATTAAATCTCGGGACGTAGTGCTCAACTATGACTTTACGTACGTATGTGTAAAAATAGCTCTTTGGATTTTTTAAACCAAGTTTTTTCTTCAAGTACTCTATGATCTCGCTGGTTTTATGGAGTAGTGTTAGGGATGGATTAAATAACTTGAAGATTTCGAATAGAATCAGGGCAGCGTTTCCATTCAATTCCACAGGCTCCTCTATATTAACCTCCGCGAGGTCTACTTTTAGGAGGTCTGGGTCTTCTATTGGTAGTAGGGTTTTTCGTATGGATTCGCATAGAACGATCCTACATGCGGGGTACTCAAGGCACTCCTCGATCTTGGAGCACTCGTCATCAATGTAGTATAGATAAGTGGGGTTGCCTGTGTACGAGTAGTAACTTATAATTACCCTATTTGGTTTCTTAAAGCACTCATGGCTGGATTTCTGTGATTTATATATAATGGCTATAGAGGGCCTTGCCTTAGAGATCTCTAAGGGGACCACGTAGTGCTTTACTACAATATTCTTCTCGATGAGGCTTTTAAGAGTTTTTGATAGCTTTGGCGTGCTCCATCCAAGAAACTCGCTTGTTTTACCTATAGACCTATACTTGTTAACCAAAGCTACAATTCTCCAGATGTCGTTTCTCTGCAATTAAATCACAATAGGTAATTAATGTAGAGGAGGTAGTAATTAGTTTCAATAGTCAGCACGCTCGTGCTTAATCACCAGTTCATTAAACCATTTTTCATCATATTTGCTCGGTCAAATGCCTTTCAATCACTATTCATTGTCGGGAGTACTCCTCATCGCTAAGTCTCTATATTCAACAAGTCCCTTAATTTAGTTTTCACTCTTTCAGCGACTAATCTACCATCTACTCTACCTCTAACAGTCTTCATTACTTCGCTCATAACTATATTGAATGCTTTGTCACGTCTTGAGAGTAGTTTTTCCTTGTTAGACTTAATTACGTCCTCTATGAGCTTATCGAGTTCTCCCAGCTCCGGCTTTTTCAATCCAAGGGATTCTATTGCTTTAAATACCGTTATACCTGGGTTTTTCGCGATGAATGCCAGTACATCTGGAATAGCCTCCTTGGCTACTACGCCTTCAGCTATTGCTTTTATAACCTGCTCAATTACCTCCTCGTCAACACTATCTATTGGTATACCCTCTCTTCTAAGCATTGGTATAGTGTTGACAAAAATACTTGCTATAACACTACAGGGGACTTTGTCTCCATATTTGTCTGCAAGATACTCATAGAAGTCTAGTCTAAGGTCATTAATAATGGTCTCCGCGAGAGTCTTGCTTAAACCGTGTTTTTCAACAAGTTTCTTATACTTTACATCTGGGTGTTCTGGTACATACTTCTCAGCCATCTCAAGTATCTCTCTCGTTATCGCTATTGGCGGTATATCGGTCTCAGGGTACATTCTTGCAGCACCAGGACGGGGTCTAGCATACCTAGTTGTTCCATCGGGGTTGGCAGCTCTAGTCTCCTCAGGTACACCGATGAAGGAGTATTTGGCTCTTTCAATCAGTGCCTTTAATGCTTTCTCCCCCTTTGATTTCTCATCGGCAACAATCACCACTGCGTCCTTTTCCTGGTTAGCTCCTAGTTCTTCATAGAGTTTTTTCACTTCGTCCAGCGTGATACCATAGCCTGGGAGTTCATCGCTATGTATAATTCCCCCAACACCACCCCATACTCTCGCATAGTCGCTTAACTCTGTTCCAAATCTCCTCCCTGGTTGTAGTTCTATGCCAAGCAGCCCCTTGAATCCAGGTAGTGCAACCGCGAGTACTGCTCCATTTGGTGTTGAAAGTGCTTTCCTAATAATCTTGGATTGCGATTTCTCAAATACATGTGTTACGTCAACTATGTCTCCACGGAGCACTGAGGGGTTTAGTCCTCTTCTTGCAAGTTCATCTCTAACTTCTAGTAGTTTAAGCTGCCTTTGAACTTCGTACTCAACTACTTTTGGAATCATGAACAAGTGCTGTATGCCTTTAATCTCTATTTTAGCTCCACTAGCAATACTTATATTAACGTCTTGCCTAATACTCCCAAGACCACGCTTAGCCTTACCAGTTAGCCTTGCAAGCTGGCCTATTTTGAGGGCTGTTTTTAAAGCTAGTTCCGGGGAGTCTATGCTAGGGTCTGTTGCAACCTCAACTAGTGGTATTCCGAGTCTATCTAGTGCGTAGTGTACTTCTAGTTCTCTCTCTTCAAGCTTCCTAGCGGCATCCTCCTCTAGGCACAAGGTTTGAATTCCAATCCTTCGATCCTCGATCTTGATTTCCCCATCAACAGCGACAAGCATTGTTCTCTGGAAGCCGCTTACATTGCTTCCATCAATAACTATCTTCCTCATAACGTGTATTTCGTCAACTATCTTCATATTTAGGGCTTTCGCAATTGCCAATGCTATAAGCAATGACTCCTCATCAACCATGTGTGGTGGTTCTTCGTCAGTTTCTACAAGGCATGATGAACCCTCCGCGGTGTCGTAGATGTATAGCCTATTGCGCCTCCACTCCAGTAGTGCGGCTGGATCAACTTCACCGATCTCGCTTCTAGCAGGCCTTAAATACCTCTTGAAAACCCACTTGTGTTCCTCAACAGGCTCAGGGCTTGTTGGGCAATGGCAAAATAGCTTTCTCTTCGTGTTAAGTTGTATGTGTATTTCAAGACCTACTTTTAACCCTATTGACTTGTAGAAATTACTATTCATTATTCCACCTTGGATACAATCCGAGTACGTGTCTATCATTGAATTCTCCAACGAGGTTTAATTCAAACCACTTCCTCACCTCTCTGAGATCCCTAGTGATCGAGCCTAGGATCCACGATAACTTCACGTATGCTGTTTCAGGTAGGATATCATGTCCTGGTATTACCCCAGCTTCTATTAACCTTCTACCCGTGCTATAGACGTTCATATTTACTCGTCCAAATAGGCATTGGCTAGTCATAACAACTGGTATATTGTTTTCCACGGCTCTCTTAATAGACTCGATTAATCTATTTGCAATATGCCCTAAGCCGGTCCCCTCGACTACTATTCCATGAAACCCTCTATCCACTAGGAAGTCAATAATTTCCTGCTGGAGGCCAGGGTATACTTTAATGAGGGCCACTTTTTCATCAAACTTAGCCCGTAACTCTGGTTTCTTTACTCCACGATACTCAATGATCTTACCTACAACTTTGATTTCACGCGTAATGGGGTTTACGAGAGCTATTGGCTTATCATTTATAGATTGAAAAGCATCCCTCCTACTTGTATGCATTTTCCTAACTTTAACACCTCTATGTACACTATTTAATTCATCCGAGGTGTTACTATGCATTACAACAACGGATTCTGCGAAGGGGGCTTTAGCTGCAACTAGGAAAGCACTTATAAGGTTGAATACAGCGTCTGTACTGGGTCTATCGCTACTTCTCTGTGCACCAACAAGTACTATTGGTACTGGCTTGTTAAATATACTGAAAGCCATTGCCGAGGCGGTATAGGACATGGTGTCTGTTCCATGAGCTATAACTACTCCTTGAGCTCCACTATCTATCTCCCGATACACCTCAAGCGCTATTTTCTCCCAGTGTTGTGGAGTCATGTCTTCACTAAATATGCTCATTACCTCTCTTGCATTAACAAACGCTACTTCACCTAGCTCAGGGATCCACTCAATAATATCCTCCGGCTTCAATGCAGGTGTTACTGCACCTGTTGAGTAGTCTACTTTAGAAGCTATTGTACCACCAGTACTAATCAATGTAACCCTAGGTAGCATAGGATTTTGAGTAATCCTTGAAACTTCAACCTGTCTTGCCTTTCCTTCTATAGTAGTAGTTTTTTCTATCGACTCTATTTTTGCCAAATCTAATCCAACATTATATCCGTTTTCAAGCTTAACTACAATTAGTGAAGAGCTAGCATAGATCTCTGGCCTGGGAAGCAGTATTCCCCTAAAAACCACTCCCTCGATGAGTTTAACTATTACATAGTCGCCTGGCTTAATTCCTCTAGATATTAAATAATCAGCAGCTCTACCAGTATATCCATGGTAAATAATCAACGACACCACCATTGACACACGATTAATGGATACTAAGAACCTCTTTAATAAAAACCATAGTCGCTTGAAAAGAGGAGCTGACTTCCTCCCCGCACTAACGGGCGAGGGTTCCTGCTAGGGCGGGGAGGTTTGGGATTACATCCCCTCTTCTTGAGGGTTCAATCCCGGGCTGGGTCTCCAGCCCATTACCCCTATCCCTCTCGGGACTCGGGGTTATGAGTATGTTGTATGCTCCTACTAAGTCCGCATTAAATACTTTATTCAGTCTTGTGCATTTGAATAATCCACGCTTAACTCTACTGCCACATCTCTCTCCATGAATCGGGCACTTGGATGATGTGTATGCCTCGCTTACGTAGACTACTGTTATCCCATACTCTTCTGCAACTTCGTGGATTCTCCTCAGTAGGTAGCCATATGTCCATACATGGACGTTGTTGAAGTCTCCGTTCTCCTGGGCAATATATTTAGGATAGCCGACCTTCACGACTGAGACTCCCACGCTATAAAGCCACTCAATAGCCTGTCTAACCCTCGAGTCAATATAGGCTTTGACCCGTCTCCTCCACTTGGAGTACATAGACCTAAGCCTTCTAGAAGTCTTCAAACCGTATTTATTCAACATAGACTGATATTCAGCAATTCTCAATCTCCAATAGTGAGATACAGCTTTCAATGGTTTGCCATTAACAAGCTTCGCCAAACCACTCTCGACGTATATAGCCACCAAGTTATTAATGCCGATATCGGTACCTGCTACTAGATTACCTCTCGGTTTCCCCGGGACACTAACCCAAACTCCTCTAACTGTCTTCTCTAACACCTCGAATGATATGTGAACATACCACTTCCTCCTGTCTTGGTCGTAGTGTATTTCTAATCTACCCCGCTCCCCCTTCAAGTGTATTAAGCCCTTGTATTTCAGCTCTATCCATCCAATAGCTCCCAGACCCTTGAGAACTATTTTATCGCCCTCTACCCTATACTGGTCTTTCCTTAGGACAGTCCATAGAGTCCTCTTATTGTTTTTCTTCTTGTAGCCTGGCGGGTTAACCCTCGTAATGAATGGTGGCAGTCTACTCTCTTTCTTAAGCTTTAGTAGCTTGAAGAAGCTCCTCCACGCCTCATCATTCTTATTCAAAACGTGCTGTGCTGTGGCAGAACCTATGAGCATCTTATACTTCTCGTAGTATTCTTTATATGTTGCATTGAGGTCTACTCCCCTCTTCTCGAAGAACATCCTCCTCTTAGCGTAGTTCGCCTCATTCCACAGCTTGGAGGATAAACCACAGAGTAGCTTCAGCTTCTCCTCAGAGCTTTTATCAACTACAAGCTCTACTATGCTTGTCCTCTTCATCCCTCTTTCTCCCACTGCTCCTCAACGTACTTCTTAACGATGTCGGCTGTCACTTTTCCAACTGTTGCTACGAAGTAGCTCCTACTCCACAACTTCCCACGGACGGCACCCGTCTTCAGCCCTGGAAACCTCTGCAGTATTCTCCTAGCACTCTTCCCCTTAAGATAGTTCACGATATAGGCTGGAGAGTGCCTTGGAGGTGAATCTCTAGAGATCTAATAGTTGCTTGGAAAATGAAGGATGCTTTTACATATTTCTCAGAAAATAATTAGTGAGAATTATCTTCAATAAGCACTATAGCTGCATGATCATGTGGGGAAAGTCTCAGCTGCCTGTGGCTTTAGGAACCTTCTTGCGTACTCAACTCTATTCCTAACTCTCGGCGGCTTATTTTTCTTAGGCTTTGGCGGTATTTTCGGAGTTGCGCTTCTAACCTTTCCCGCTTTTGTCAGTGAGCCGTGTGTAGGCATATATATGCACCCATCTAGTTAAACCTAGATTAGTTATATTTAAAAATATCTTTTTAACTTAACACTATTGGTAGATGGGTAAAGAACATGTCTCTGCAGCAAAGTAAAGTCTATTTCGTGGAGGCTCCATTTGGAATTATACTAGTGAGCGATAACGATGAAATATTGGATTTTATTCAAGCACCCAGTAGACTAGACGACTTAGTTGAGTACTTGATTAGCATTGAGAGAGGCGAAGTAACACCCATACATGAAAAAGCAGTTGCTAAAATCAAGGAGAAAGGGTATTTAAACGTTGTTGTAGAACACTATGGTACAGCGAAAGCAGTGTCTCAAGCTGGGTTAATTCCCGAGGTGAAGCCAGGTAACCCCAAGGCTCTCTATATTAGATCCCTACTACCAGAACTAGCAGTTAGATATGGTTTCGCCTCCTCCCAAGAGGAGTTTTTTGCTAAGCTCCACGAGGTAATGATGGAGTATACGAGGAGGAAGTTGAGGAGAGAGGCTCAAAAGAGAGACTTACTCGCTGTGCAGGCGATTAGGGCTATTGACGACATTGATCGAACAATAAACCTCTACATTGCGAGGCTTAGGGAGTGGTATAGCGTGCATTTCCCAGAGCTTGACGAACTTGTTAGAGACCACGAGGAGTACGCTAGGCTTGTCCACGAGCTTAGACATAGAGGGAACTTCACTGTGGATAACTTGCGTAAACTAGGTTTATCTGAGGAGAGGTCTTCTAAGATAGCGGATGCTGCAGCTAAGAGTATTGGTGCAGACTTAAGTGATTTTGACTTAGACTACATAGCGGTATTGGCTGGCATTATACTGGACTTGTATAGGCTTAGAGCAACCCTTGATGAGTACATTGACGCGGTAATGAAGGAGGTGGCGCCAAATATTGTTGCCCTCGTAGGGCCTAAACTAGGTGCAAGACTTATGAGTATTGCTGGAGGCCTCGAGAAACTAGCTAAGCTACCGGCTAGCACTATTCAAGTACTTGGCGCAGAGAAGGCGTTATTTAGGGCTTTAAGGACTGGTGGTAAGCCACCTAAGCACGGCGTGATCTTTCAGCATCCAGCAATACATAAAAACCCCAGGTGGCAGAGGGGTAAAATCGCTAGGGCTCTTGCAGCTAAACTAGCAATAGCCGCTAAAGTAGACTACTTTACGGGTAGATACATTGGGGACAAGCTACTGGAGGATTTCGAGAAGAGGGTTGACGAAGTCAAGAAGCTTTATTCAAAACCACCACCTAAACCGGAGAAACCAGTGGAGAGGGAAAGGAAAAAGAGGGAGAAGAAGAGATAGTATTGATTGGGGTGATTAGAGTTGGGTACGCCTGTATCGATTAAACCCCATGATAAATATAGAGGAGTATATGTAGTGGAGTTAGAGGACGGTAGCATTAGATTAGCCACTAAAAACCTAGTACCTGGGCACAGAGTCTACGGTGAGAGGCTCTTTAAGCTCGAGAACGTAGAGTACCGAGAGTGGAATGCTTTTAGGAGCAAACTTGCTGGTGCGTTATTGAATGGTTTGGCTGATCAACCTATATCCGAGGGGGATAAAATACTCTACCTCGGTGTAGCTTCAGGCACTACGGCTAGTCATATATCCGATATCATTGGCTCCAAGGGGAGAATCTATGGACTCGACATAGCACCGAGAGTGATGAGGGAGTTCATCATGGTCGCCGAGGTTAGGAAGAACTTGTACCCAATTCTAGCTGATGCACGTAAGCCTCAGGAGTACCGCCACGTAGTTGAACTCGTAGATGGAATATACGCTGATATAGCTCAACCCGAGCAAGCATCAATAGTAGCCGACAACGCGGATATGTTTTTGAAGGATGGTGGATACTTACTACTAGCTATTAAAGCGAGGAGTATTGATGTAACCAAAGAGCCAAGTGAGATCTACAAGAGGGAGATCAATACATTGAAGGAAAGAGGATTTGAGATCGTTAGTGTAGTCCACTTAGAGCCATACGATAAAGACCATGCAATGATCCTTGCAAGGTATCATAGAAAGAGGTAATACTTGTAGAGAGATTAGAGATTAAAGCCTTTTTAATTAGATAATTTAAATGGGTATAATGTTGCCAATGGAGGATGAGTTACTAGAGGAAGTTTTAGGGATAATAAAAAGGGCTCAATCTAAGGGGGATTTAATACTATATCCACGAGAAGGCAGGAGTGTGGATATTGTAACACGAGTACAGAATAAAGCACTATTATTGAAAGTCACTGAAAACCTCGATGAGCTGTCAAAACAAGAAGTCTCAGACTTAAAGAAGGCTAGAGTAGCCTATGATGCATACACAGTGATTATAGCTCAAAGAGATGAGAAAGGGGATTTAGAGGATGAAGTAGTATACTACAAATACGACAATATAGCTGTAACCCCCAAGACACTTGAAGACTACATTGTTAAGGGCCAGAAATCGCTTGTTGCATATATTCGTGGAAACTATGTATTAAAAATAAATCCAGAGAAACTCCGAGAGAGAGCTAGTGAGTCGGGGATTTCAAGAGGTGAATTAGCGGATTTACTAGGTATTAGCAAGAAGGCTGTGTACATGTATGAACGCGGAGAAATGCACATTGTACTCGAAAAGGGGGTTAAACTAGCGTCAATACTTGGCGAGGATATATTCGAGGAATTCGACATATTTAGAGATACTCGTCTTCATGGTAAAATAAATGTAGGTTCAATGCCGCGAGATGAAGTTGAAAATGCACTGTATAGAGTCGCTAGCACTATGCGAAAGCTATGTATCTCATTCTCGAGAATGCCTATAGATATAGTCCTGAGGACTGAGAAGCCTATTTCAATAGTCAAAGAGACGAGTATGGATAGTAATAGAGAGAAAGTTGAAAACGCGGAGAAAATAGCTGAGAACACTAATACAAAGTTGTTCATTATTAAGACCCCTGGAGATGTAATACATCTAAGAAAATTCATCCAGAGAATCCGGGATGAGGATAGCCATTGAGATCGATATTGATTAAAACACTTCATTAGAGTGGTCTAATGTAATAGAAACTTTAGGGGGTTGCATTGAAATTCGTGATCTCTGGTAGGCCGGGAGTCGGGAAATCAACTTTATTTAATTCAATAATAGAGGCATTGAAAAAGAGGGGTTACGTGGTTGGAGGGTTTATAGCCCCTGAAGTGAGAGAAGGCGGGATTAGACAAGGCTTTAAACTCGTGGATTTATTAACGGGTGAAGAGACATGGCTTGCTAGAAGAGGCTATCCAAGCAGCACCAGAGTTGGTTCTTATGGAGTCCTCGTAGAAACCGCTGATAAATTAGCGTCTAGGGCTTTGCTAAGAGCTCTTGAAGTAGCTGATGTTATAGCTATTGATGAGGTTGGCCCCATGGAGTTAAAGCTTCCTTCTTTTAAACAAAACTTATTGAGAGCTTTGGACTCGGGTAAACCCATGCTACTAGTTGTCCATCATAGGCTTGAAGACTCTGAAATTATGTCTAGACTAGGAAATGCTGTGAAAATCTTCGTCTCTATAGAGAATAGAGAGGAGTTGAGAAATAAGACTCCTGGAGAGGTGGTTACAGCTTTAGAGCGATTTAGACGAGTCTTAAAATCCTGAGTAGTTTTCTCTCTAGTTCTTCTCTCTTAGTGTTCATTATGAGTACTCTCTTCACGTATCCTCCTCTAGAACCATGTACTATGTCTATTCTCGATGAAGGTATTTTTAGACTCGTAGATAAGTAGCCTATTAGGCTTGAATTACACCTACTGTTGTTCCCAGCATCCCTGGTTTTAAATACTACTTCGTCATTTTCTATTGTAAGGTAGTTTTCACGGGGATCTTCTTCGACACGGATGGTTAATACTACACCCTCACTAGTCTCAGATGTGTTTTTATCAAGGATTTTGAGAAGGTATTCGCGGAGTTCATCCATAGCCAAGGCTTCTTACACCAAATATTATTCCGCGGGCGGAGTTTATATGCATTATTACGTTGCATGCCGCTGAGACATACTCCTCAGTACTTCTACTAGTTCACCGTAGTCTGCATTAGTTTTTACTCCCCGGGGATCCATGTGTGTTCTAGAGCTAATCCAGCCTATTTCTCTGAGTCTCTCGATAACTCTAATAGTGCTCGGCATGTTTATTTTTAGTATTGAGCAGAGTTTATCAAGTCTATAGTAGGGAGCGTTGATCATGGATTCCTGGGCTAAGATCTCTAGGACTCCTCTAGATAAGCTACTAATCCACGGTAATTCACCTGTGGAGGCCTGCATTTTGGAGGCTACTTCAGGATCTATTATACTACAGATCCACAAGCGTCCTAGAACAACTGGTTTAGAGCCATCGCTACACTTGAAGTCCAATTCTTCGGGGTTTTTAGTAAATCCCCTCTCAATAGTGTTTGTACAATACCATAGGTATCCAGTGCAATTGTTGATTGTTTTATATGCTTCAACGGCGCCTCTTCTAGCCTGGAAGAAAACTCTCACATAGTACTTGTAAACAAGGGTTATAAGCGGCTTTAGATTTATCTCTAGGGCAGCCGCTCTTAGTGCGATATTGGAGATCAATAGTCTGGAAGCGAATTCTTTTTCGAAATCTAGTTTAATGCATTTACTCCAATACCTAGTTAGTGTCTTACGTGGATATGTACAGGATAGAGGCCCTGTATCTGTAGCTGTTACTCCTAAATATGCTTCTCTTCCAAGGGATTTTAAAGCAGAGTCTATGTGTGGTATTGGCGAGCCATATGGATCTATGTCAACGTAGTCTGGAACAACACCGGTTACCACTAGGTTATTTAGTAGTGAGTTTGCTTCACTATTGAATGCCTCTAGTCTCCCAGCTAGTTTGTTTAGCTTTATATTCTTATTGATATAATAGTATGCCCTCGGATCTACATCGTTGAGTATTCCTCGGCCACCAACTTCAAGCGCGATCCTTATACCCCTCACTCCAGTCCCGGATAGAGAGTCTATGAAGAAGTAGTCTCTACTGCCAAGTACAACTCTAAGGAAGAGGACTGTGAGATCTCTACTCAAAACAGCTTGTGGGTTGTAGAATACAGGCATCCACGCAGGTTCTAACCTTCCATCTGGTCTCCTATAGTACTCAAACCTGGGAACAATTACCTTTGCAAGGCCCTCCTCAATAACCTGCTCACTCTTATAATACATCATTGCAGACACGCAAAGCATTAGTCAGGATGAGAGCTCCTCTTCACTACTCAGGCGGTTTACTACTCATCACCAATTGTTATTATTTTGCAATGGACTAATATATCTACTTTCTCACCTTCATAATCACGTGTTCCACAATAGCATCCGGTGGATTAACCCCTGTAGCCCTCCTTAAACCCTCCCAGTTTGGAAAAGCGTTAACCTCGAGGAGGTAGTATTTCTCAGTCCCAAGGTCGTATGCAACGTCTACACCTGCATAGTCGAGCCCTAAGTACTTCGTCGCCTTTAAAGCGATCTTGAAGGGCTCCGGCTCCTCCTCCTCAGTCACTTTGACTCCACCGGCTCCCTGGGCAATATTCGTCTTCCAACTACTACTAACTCTCTTCATTGCCCCGATAACAGTGTCTCCAACAACAAATACTCTATAGTCGTATCCAGGCTTCTCGAGGAAAACCTGGTAGTAGCTTGGTAATCCAAGGTTTTTAAGACTCCTAGTTATGTGGAAGGATATGTCTGGGTCGTTTATTAGAGTACTCCCTAATCCAAGGCTCCCAATTATTGGTTTATACACAACTCTCCCCTTCTCCCTCGTAAACCTCATAGCTGAGAATGGGTTTTCCGTTACGAGTGTTTCAGGCACTGGTAGACCAGAGAGGTATAGTTTCAGGAGGCACCTCCACTTATCTCTCGTTACAATGATTGAGGCTGGGTTGTTGACTACGGGGATTCTACTAGCTAGTGCCTCTACAACACCCATTCTCTTTAGAAAAGTATCTAGTGATAGATATAACCCAATATTCCTCAATAAGCCAGCGTCTACATCAACTAATTCAACTCCATGATACACTTCAACACCCCTACTAGTGATCTTTGCATCTAGCATGTGTGCTTTTAAGTAGAGAGGTGTATGCCCCTTCGCCTGGATAGCGCTCATGAGCTCTTGAGCTGTTGGGGGAGGACTCCTTCTATACTCTATTACAGCTATTTTCACCTCTCACGCACCTTTAAGGCAATGATGAAGTATATGGTTGAGACGATAGCTATTGATAGTGAAATGAGAGTGTTTAATAGTGTGTGGGCGACTACAGCGCCTATCACAGACCCCGTGGTCAAGGCGGCGAGTATTAATACGTAGAATCCCACAGCTTCTCTCGCATCTAGCCTAGTATCTATTATCCTTGTTGCAGCTAGTAGCGTTGCTACTAGAAGACAAATTGATGCAACTTGCCAGTAGGCATCTCTCGCAGCTACTAAACTTAAGGATGCAATTAAAACGAGTATTAGAATTAAACCAATTACTCTCTCTAATCTAGGCGTAGTCAACACCTCGCAGATTATTTTGGTAAAAGTGGCTTTTAATGTTGAATACTCATTGCTTTAATTTATACAATACGTATGATAATATAGCTAGATATACTATTGCTTCGAGAGGCTCCAGGTTTAACAATAATTCTAAGCCTTCTCCAAGACTACGTGTTTTAAACTCTCTTCGCACTCTTTCATCTGTTGAAGCAAAAACCCCTAGAATTCTCTGTTTAATGGATAATGCCTCCTCAAGTGGTAAATAAGTGGATGCTAGCCCGTGTTCACGCAATACGCTAGATAATAGGATAGATGGAGCCTCGAGAAACCTCGTAGATGTAACAACAACAGGGGATTTACTTGATACAGCTTCTAATACCTCTACATACTTCTCGATGAAAGACTTCACGGTGAAGGCAAACCCTTCTCTACCATGCTCAAACAGCCTCTTCCCCCTAGCATTCAACTCTGTTTTATATAGCTCTGAAGCCGTGAAAAACGAGGCTAGAGTCATGTATAGTGTTGCCTCCACTAAGTTGCCTACGGGGATTATTTCAACCCCGTAGTGTCTAGCCATGGACTCAATGCTTCCAGTAGGGGGTTTTGGAGCTATTGCATAGTAATTAACTCCTAGAAGCCTCATTACTTGGATTGACTGTATTAGCTTCGAGTACTCACCCGTACTAAAGACTATGACTGAGTAGTCTTCACGGTAGGGTAGTAGATAGATGCTTACCTCCTCGCTTTCAGCGAGGACAGGGTGTTTACTGCTTTGGAATATTAATGAAGACCAGTAAAGGAGGCTTGCAGGGGTGTACCCGTAACCTGTGTACGAGTAGATTATGATGGGCCCGGAGCATTGGTTTAAAAAACCAATTATTTTACTAGTTAAACCCCGGGCTTCTCTCTCGACTCTCTCTAAATCCCCTACTAGTGAGTCTATAGCACTGCTGTCTCTAAGCTTTTGCAGCAACTGCATTCTCTTTCATCTGGTTCGCTTGGTAGTAGCTCCACTATACGTGGTATTAGCTTCTTGACTTTATTTACATTTTCATTCATGGTTTTCATAACTTCCTCAGCTGTCACGGGTTTCTCAGCCCAGACATCGTAGTCAGTCACCATTGCGATAGTTGCGTAGCATAACTGTGCCTCGCAGGCTAGATTAATCTCGGGTACTAGAGTCATGCCTATAATGTCTGCCTTAAATACATCCTTCCAAACTCTACTCTCAGCTCTAGTGCTAAATCTCGGTCCCTCAATGCAGACGTAGGTTCCACGCTCGTGGATCCTTATCTCTGGGAATTCTGAGGCAGCTCTTAGAATTATCTTCCTTAAGTGATTGCAGAATGGGTCAGCCATACTTACATGGGCTACTACTCCTCCCTCGAAGAAAGTGTGTGGTCTTATACCCTTTGTCATATCTATGAATTGATCTGGTGTAACGAAGTCTCCTGGTCTATAGTCCTCTCTGAGGCTCCCAACGGCTGATACAGCCAATACCCATTTTACACCAAGTGTTTTCAAAGCCCATATGTTAGCACGGTAGTTGACTCTATGTGGTGGTATTTTATGACCTCTTCCATGTCTAGCTAGAAAAGCTACTCTACGACCCTTCAACTCGCCGACTACAATATTGTCGCTTGTAGCGCCATATGGTGTATATATCTTCAATTCCTTGAGATTCTCAATTCCAGGTAGCTCGTATAGTCCACTACCTCCAATAACTCCTATTTCAACTTGTAGAGGTGGTTTAACAAGCAATTCTACCAGCCTAAGTAGCTATGAGTTTATAGGTCTTCCGGGATGGATCATACGTAATAACCCCCTTCTCCAATAGAACGTCTAGTGCTCTCCTATAGTATGTTTCTCCAACGTCTATACCATACCACTCATTGAATCCCTTGACTACTTCTTCATAAGTCCACTCAAATTTACCCATCTCCTTATAGGCTTCACTCATCATTCTCTTGATGAATTGATATGTATCCTCTAGCCTTGTCCATGGGTATTGAAACCAAATCCACTCTTTAACCTCTAGATAGTAGTAGTCAGGCTTAAACTTCGCAACGGGGCTAATCCACTGTAGTGCAGCCGTCTTCACGGTTTTTGGACTCCAGTTCGCCTCAATGTGGTCTCTAGCTAGCTTCAATGTATCTCCCGTGTCTACGATGTCGTCAACCACAAGGATGTTTAAGCCTGAAGCATTGATTCTATATGAAAACTTCAATATAGCCTTCTCCTCAACTTTAGCTGCCTCAGTCCAGTGCTGGCTCTGCACACTAGCTAGGTTTTCCACACCTAGGAAATCACATAGTAGTCTCGCGGGGACATAGCCCCCTCTAGCTACAGCTACAATTAAGTCTGGCTTATATCCAT
Organism: Desulfurococcaceae archaeon; assembly: GCA_028275705.1. Taxonomy (GTDB): domain Archaea; phylum Thermoproteota; class Thermoprotei_A; order Sulfolobales; family Desulfurococcaceae; genus UBA285. Next base: position 25,955 of record JAPWUD010000011.1, read on the forward strand.
CTCTCTTAATTATATCTGCGAGATGCATAGACCAGTCTACAATCTCATCCCAGGAGACTAGCTTAGTCCTTACACGCGGCATGCTCTCACATAGTCAATATATATGATAAGGGTTTAAAACCCCACTCGCTGAGTCATCTACGAGGCTGTTGAAAAGCGTTTGCGCAATGAACCCGTGATCTAGGGTTATCTCTGCGCTAGTAGTAGTCTTGAGGGTGTTGTAAAACCACGTCCACAATGGTGAAGCAGTATTTTTGCCTTGTAGAGGTCCCATCCGTACTTTGTATAGACTTCTCCCATTACGTGTATTGCTTTAACTTCAGCTATGAATAAACTAGATTCTCCAACTTCAACCTCTTTTACAACTTTACACTCTAGGAAGCCCAGCATGTCTTCGAGGCCTGGTGTCTCTATTACACTTGACTTCACAGTCTTCAACCCTAATTGAGCGATCTTATCTACTTCTCTACCACTAACGCTTCCAGCTCTATAAACTAAGTCAACGTGTTTATCACTTGGAATATTAATAGTGAACTCTCCTGTCTCCCTTATATATTGATAAGTAAGAGAACCCTTCCATATGGATAGTGCAATGAGGAATGGCTCATCAGAAACAGGTGTAACCCAAGACGCAGACATTACGTTTAATAATCCACTACTACTCCTCGAGACCACTAAGTACACTGGGCGAGGGTGGAGAACGTGGTACTCTGAGGGGTCAATACTCTTGTACATGTATTCCACCAATCTACAATTCAATGCAATTCAAAGAATTTAAAGCATTAATAAATTACAATTGATTGAAGCGGGGGTGCCCGAGCATGGTCAAAGGGGTCGGGCTCAGGACCCGATGGCGTAGGCCTGCGTGGGTTCAAATCCCACCCCCCGCACTTCTACACTCTATACTTGCTTAGAGAATGGAGAATGACGGGAGCATGCTCGGTAAGGAAAAATAATGCACCCCGGTGCTGTAACAAGTATTTGATTTGAAAAGAGATATATTGATGTAAATGCATTATGACCTATTGGATTGAAGTAGAGGTATTTGAGTCGTGGTTTTCGAGGGTATTAAAGAAGCATTGAAGAAGTTTCTTGGGCACGAGAAGTACGAGGAGGCTGTTAATGAGTTTATTAGGGATCTTCAGAAGGAGTTGATAAAGTCTGATGTAGACTTGAAACTAGTATCGGAGATCTCTAGTAGGATCAAGCAAAGGGCCCTCAGTGAGAAGCCACCTATAGGGGTTTCTAGGAAAAACTGGTTTATCACGATTGTATACGAGGAGTTACTCAGGCTTTTAGGAGGGGAGAAAAAGCCTGTTGTAAAGCCAAGTAAGAAGCCTTGGATTATTCTCCTAGTGGGATTACAGGGTAGTGGTAAGACGACGACTGCAGGTAAGTTAGCATACTTCTATAAACTTGAAGGGTACAAAGTGGGTTTGGTTTCAGCGGATACCTATAGACCAGCAGCCTATGAGCAACTCAAGCAGCTGGGTGAGAAGATAGGAGTCCCAGTGTATGGCGAGCCTGGGGGGCAAGACGCTGTAGATATAGCTAGGAAGGGTGTAGAGTACTTTATGCAGAGGGGCTTCGACATAGTTATAGTTGATACTGCTGGGAGACACCACAAGGAGGAGACGCTACTAGAGGAGATGAGGGAAATATATAAGTTAATTAATCCAGACGAGATAATGCTAGTTCTAGATGCAGCGATTGGCCAGCAAGCATACAGTATTGCGAAGAAATTCAATGAATCCACTCCTATAGGATCAATCGTAGTGACAAAACTAGATGGTACAGCTAAGGGTGGAGGTGCTTTATCAGCTGTCGCGGCAACTGGTGCGAGAATCAAGTTCATTGGTGTAGGGGAGAAGATCGAGGATCTAGAGGTGTTTAAACCACAGCGCTTTATATCGAGGATTCTAGGGCTTGGAGATGTAGAGAGCCTTGTTGAGTCAGTTAGGAAAATGCAGTTAGAGTTTACAGAGGAGGATGCAAAGAAGATCATTGAGGGAAAGCTAAACATGAGGCTTGTATATAAACAACTAGTTAGCTTGAGGAAACTAGGCCCACTTAGAAAAGTCCTCCAAATGATACCTGGATTTGAGTATAAGTTGCCAATGGAGATAGACTCAAAGGAGCTAGAGAAGAGGCTTGATAAGTGGATCGCTATAATAAACTCAATGACTTACGAAGAACTAGAGAACCCCGAGATCATTGATAAATCGAGAATGAAGAGAATAGCCTATGGAGCAGGCGTCTCGATTGATGAAGTACGCGAGTTGATTAAACAATACGAGGCAATGAAGAAGCTTGTGAAAACCCTGAGGCGGAAGGACTTATTGAAGAAGCTCGGTGTATCCTTGCCTGAAGACATAGGTGAGTCTTAAATAGATAATAATCTATGCTGGGGTATTGCTCTATGAGCCGAGAATTTACTGTAATAGTAAGTGACATTGTAGAGCGATCCGAGAAAATACTCCTAGAAACCCCACTATGTAGTAGGTGCTTGGGGAGATTATTCGCGAAGTATGGATTAGGCTTATCTAACCAAGACCGCGGTCTAATGATCAAGACTCTACTCGCGCTAAAGATCTTTACCGAGTACTCAAGAGGAGAGAGTAGTAGACGAAATCACTACATGCTTGCACTAAATGGAGGAGATCAATTGGCATCTAGCTACATGAAGATCTATGGTGAGGAGATCTCTCCATTGAGTTGCTACATATGCGGAGGTAAATTTACAAGTAGCTTTATCCATGAAGTTTCCGAAAAAGCATGTGAGATATTGAGAGAACACGATGCATCCTCTTTTCTCATAGGAGTAGTAGTCGACGAGGAGATCTCTAGGAGGGAGCTTGATTTACTAGTAAAGTACGGCTTAGAATCCATGGAGTCTATTAAGAGGGAGTTGAAGCGGGAGATTGGGAAAAAAGTGGCAGAGAATTGTGGATTAACGCCTAATTTTACAAATCCAGATGTTGTAGTCGTAGTCAAGATCGAAAGAGACTTTACGTATAGCATAACCTCTGAGCCAAACCCGGTTTTCATTAGTGGTAGGTATTGGAAACTAGGTAGGAATATATCACATGTACCGTGGATTACACGTAGTGGATTTAAGAAATACCCAGTTAGTATTCAGGAATTCGTCGGCGAAGCACTAAGGAGTATTTATCAATCAGAGGATGTTGTAATCCATGCTGCGGGGAGGGAAGACGTTGATGCTAGAATGATTGGTTCTGGTAGACCGCTCATCATAGAGATCAAGAAACCAACGAAGAGAAGTGTTGGGATTGAAGAGGCAAATAAAGCACTTAGAGAGTTGTCTAGGCGATACCCTGTAGTAGTGGAGTTATTTGGTAAGACTACGAGGAGTAGTAAGGTTTTTGTGAAGAATGAGGCTAAACTCAGGCGGAAGGTGTACAGGGTAGCAGTATACTCACCAGAGGAGATATTGCCTCAAGACCTAATTAAACTCGAAGAGTTCTTTTCAAATAGGGAAGTGAAGCAGAGGACTCCAACTAGGATACTAAGGAGGAAAAAAGATCGTGAGAAAACGAAGAGAGTTTATGCTGTAAGGGTTGTTCAAGTATCACAAAGAGTCTTTGAGTCGCTCATATATTGTGATGGAGGATTATATGTGAAGGAGTTAATCCACGGTGACTATGGAAGAACAGTTCCCAGCTTCGCAGAGGTCGTTGGCAAACCACTCGTTCCAATAGAACTAGATGTTGTTCTCGTCGAAGATTAAAAATAAAAGTCCCGGTGCAACTAGTTCATTCCCATAGACTAGGGAGGAGTGCTTATATAGTGTGGGTGGTTACACGTGGTGAAAGCGCCAAAAGGGTATAGGCATAGAACGAGGAAGATGTTTAGGAAGAATATACGGGAAAGGGGCTTAGTGCCTAGTTTAAGCCTACTAATGGTAGATTATAACGTAGGTGACAAAGTCCACATTGTTGTTAATCCATCTATTCACAAGGGTATGCCTCATAGGAGGTATCATGGCAAAACCGGGGAGGTTATTGGTAGAAGGGGGCGTTGCTACATAGTGAAGACTATTGTTGGGAGTAAAGAAAAGATTTTATTTGTTAGACCCGAGCACTTGAGGCCTGTTTCCCAGGTAATCCAGTCTCAATAGGGGAGAAGTACTGGGTGGTTTTTCTTGAGTCTCCCTTTAAAGGTTAAAGTTGAGAAAGTTAAATTGCTCTCAAATGCAGAGGCATTAAAGATCCTTAAAGAGCATAGTGAGAGGGAGAGGGAGAAGACGGGGGCTGTATCACTCCTTGTTCAGCGTGTATTAGAATACCTGTATAAGTTTAATAAAGTTCAAGTTGAGAAAGCAGAAGAATTTGCTGAGAAGTTAGTGGCCATTGGGTTGAGAGAGGAGAGTATACTTATGATTATGAATATGTGTCCTCGGAGTGTAGATGAACTTTTAACTCTACTTGTATACGAGGAGAGGGTCCCTGAGAAGGAGCAATTGGAGAGAATACTTGGTATTGTGAGTGAATACTGCGTGGAGAGCAGAGAGTAGAGTATTTACTATTACTATGGGGTCATAGACTTGTCTTCTCCCCACTGGAGACACCGTCATCTCGATAAGCGCTACGAGCCAGCGGTATATATACTAGACTACTTGGAAATGGGTAATCCGTCAGATATACACTATGAGCATAGGAATCAGCCGTTTATTCAAGGTATTGGAGTTAAGTACTTTTCGCTACTAGAGGCTACACCACTTATTGGTGTTAGAATCGACTACCTTGAGAGAGTGGATCTCAGCTACCCGAGTAAACTCAAGAGGATTATACATGTATCATACAGTGAATTGACCTCGGTAGCTAGATCTAATCTACCAGAGGCTATTCGCAGAATATTGTTGGAGAATGAAAAGGTATTCATAGAGTTCTTTAACATAGCTGAACCCATAAATATAAGGCTTCACTCTCTAGAACTACTCCCAGATATAGGTAAGAAAACAATGAATTCCATACTCGACGAGCGTAGGCAGAGGAGGTTTACTAGCTTCAATGACGTGAAGGAAAGAGTTGGATTGGACCCTGTTAAAGCCTTAGTTGAAAGAGTGATTAGAGAGCTGGGAGGTGGTGAAAAGTATTACTTGTTTATTAAGCCAAGGGATAGAACTGCCCTCTACCTTGGCTACTTGGAGAGACTCTATGGAGAGGTTTTTTAACCCATTAAATGCATCAAGGCATGGTTTAACCACGTGGACAAAGAAGATTCTTCGTGAAAATGGGTTTAAACCACGTAAGAAGCTTGGTCAAAACTTTGTTGTTGACCCACTACTCCTAAGAGAAGTTGTTTCAAATGTTGATAATGGGTCGGACGCGATTGAGGTGGGTTGTGGTATTGGGACACTGTCTATTTCATTAATTGAGAAAACTCGTTTACTACTCTGTATAGAGATCGATGAGAGGCTATGTAGTATTGCTAAATCCATCGTGGAGGATGCTAGATTCATTGTGTTAAATGCTGATGCGTTGAAAACCCCATTTACTAGGAAAATGTTGGTTTCAAATGTACCCTACTACATTACATCAGACTTATTAGTTAAGATCGCGAGGGAAAACCCTGTAGAAAAAGCTGTTTTAACTCTTCAAAGGGAGGTGGCTGGAAGGCTAGTGGCTAGGCCTGGCTCTGAGCAATATGGTAGATTAACAGTCTTGGCATCAATAGTTTTCAATATTAAACTTGGAAATGTGTATCCTCCATCAAGCTTCTACCCTAAGCCCGAGGTGTCTCATAGATTGGTTGTTTTAACTAGGAAGCGTGTTTATAGTGAGGAGGTTAGGGCATTGGAAGAGGTAACTAGGTTGTTTTTCTCACAGAGGAGAAGGTTATTTGAAAAAGTACTGGGGGGATTGGGTATTGGCTTAGGGGAGCTGGGTTCTATAGCTTCGAGACTTACTGGGAGAAGAATTTATATGATTGATCCTGATTCATGGCTTCAACTCGCTATTGAACTCCACTCTAGGGGTTTGTTATAGATGATTAAACACCCTGTATTGAAGTTTGTTGGAGATGTTTATAGACCTAGCGATGATTCATGGATGATCGTTAATGCCCTCATTGAGACTAACCCAATGGCTGATCTCTGCTTAGACCTAGGTTCTGGAACAGGGGTTTTAGGCCTATATGCTCTACTAAATGGCTACTGTAGAAGAATCGTATTCATTGACGTCTTGGATGATGCAGTGTACTCTACGAGGGTAAATATTGAGTTAAATAGTGCGTGGATGAGTATTGTTGTTCAGAGCGATGACTACTGCTTGAGAGAGGGGTCAATGGATATTGTTCTTGCGAACCCCCCATACCTACCTGTATTTGAGGGTGGAATTGTTGATGTAGCAACAGAGGGGGGTTTAGAGGGGTATGAAGCTGTATTGGTGTTTATAGACTATGCCTCTAGAGTCCTTAAGAGGGGTGGTTTACTATACATTGTTTTCTCTAGTTTCTCCAAGCCTGATGTTATACATAGCTACCTAGAGTCCAAGGGGTTTAGAGTTAAATACTCTTCATTAAAACACTTCTTTCTCGAGACTCTATTCGTACTTGGGTGTATTAATCTTGGTGGCAATTAGAGTGGTATTAGTTGGTATTGAAGGCGCGGTAAACCTCGGGGTTATTGCAAGAACTTGTGTTAACTTCAACGTGGGAGAGTTATACTTAGTTAAACCAGTTGCAAGTATAGAAGAGGCCCTCCACTACGCTGCTCACGGTAGAAACTTGTTGTCGAGTAGTATTATAGTTGAATCACTTGATGAAGCTATAAGGGGTGTTGACGTCTCGGTTGCAACGAGTGCTAAGGGATACTCGGAAGGGGATGTATTGAGGCAGGCGATCTCTATTGGGGAATTCGTAGAAGAGATCGTGCCTAAAGCAGGTAAAATAGCATTAGTTTTTGGAAGAGAGAGTACTGGTTTAACGAGGGAGGAGCTTGCAAAATTAGATTTTCTAGTCTCGATCCCCGCGAACCCTGAATACCCGGTTTTAAATGTGAGCCAAGCTGTTGCAATATTTCTCTGGGAGATTTGGAAGAAGCAGGGTGTGAAGCCAGTAAACATACCTCCAAGGGCTACGAGGGATGACATTGATAAAATAACGAGTTTACTGGGTGAAATTACCTCTATTGTTGTATCATCTAGGGATAAAGTAGATAGATGCAGTAGAATACTCAGGAGGGTTATTTATAGATCCATGCTTTCAAATTATGAAGCAAGAGTAATCCTCTACTGGGCTAGGAGAACCCTTAGAAAGCTATCTGGGCAATCCAAGTGTTGAGGAGTAAGCTAAGATGGTATAATAATGGAGCCAGGGTTCTCTCCTTTAAGAGCGCTATAGATTAGACATGGCTCTCTATAGTCAATTAACTGGATTTCAATACGACTTCTAATAGCTAAGTCTAGTGCTTTTTCATCGATTAACGCGTATTCCCCGGGTAGTAGCTTTTGCTCTAGGATCGACTTTAACTCCGATGCCGTAATTACACTATATGGTTTTGCATCGGGGTATTTCATGGGGTCTTTATTGTAGACTCTACCCACTGCGGAGTAATAGTATACTTTTCTAGCTCCAAGAGCCTCAGCTACTTCAATTAGTGTAGAGGCTGTTGATTGACCGGGTATGAGTCCACCCATAACTACTAGTTTAGAGTACTTCACCGCTCTCAGGGCTTCTTCAATAGTTATTGGTGTAAAGGGGTATGCGTAGTTACTAAGCGCCGAGATTAATAGTAATCCATTTAGACGCGAAGCCCAGATCCCTATTAAGTCAAGCCAGTAGTTGGATTTTACACCTACACGTGTTGCCAAGTCAATGTATTTTCGCGCTATACTACCACCTCCAGTTACAACTAGGATTCTATATTCCTCGAGTAGTTTTCTCAAGACATCAATGTACTTTGGCAGTAGTTCAGAGTCATCAAAAGCTTTACCAGTTATCTTAATGACTAGTGGTGTTTCAAAATCCATTATATAATCCACCGTGTTTAACGACATTGACTCCTCTAACTATGTTTAATATCCGAGGATTGATTAATATACACAGTGGTCATAGATAAACCAAGGTCTGCCAACATTGGTGCAGTGAGCTTGTGTGGAATTATAGGTATATGCCTGAGGGATAGGAGTCAACTACCTCTCGGGGAGGCGTTATTCAGGGGATTAATGAGGCTAGAGTATAGGGGGTATGACTCAGCGGGTATAGCGGTTATAGACTCGAGTAGACTACACGTTGTGAAGGGTAAGGGTAGACTACACGAGCTTGAAGCTAGATTTGGCTTTACAAAGTATACTGGAGAGACTGGTATTGCTCACACTAGGTGGGCTACGCATGGTCAACCATCGGATATAAATGCACACCCCCACGTGGACTGTAGTGGTTTATTTGCAGTTGTACACAATGGGATTATCGAGAACTACCTCGAAGTCAAGGAGAAATTAGAGTCGAGAGGACACGTATTCAAATCTGAGACTGATACAGAGGTCTTCGTCCACCTCGTTGAAGAGCTATATAGGGAGCTGGGAGATGTCTACAGCGCGTTTAAGAGTGCTATTAAACATATTCGCGGTGCTTATGCAATACTGTTAATTACCCCAATAGAGCCCAACAAGATCTTTTTTGCGAAGAAAGACAGCCCCCTCGTTGTTGGAATAGGATCCAGCTATAATCTATTAGCTAGTGATATACCGGCTCTCCTGGATCACACGCGTAGAGTAGTTGTGATTAGAGATCACTGGGTTGGATATATAACCCCGAGTAGTGTATTCATCGAGGATTTAGAGCGCGGATTCTCGGTAGATCATGAACAGTACGCTATGACTGTACTATGGTCTCTCGAAGACGCTTCACGCGAGGGCTACCCTCACTTCATGTTGAAGGAGATTTATGAGCAGCCTAGAGCACTTGTACAGACTCTGAGTGGTCTCCGTAGTGATGCTGTATTAGAGCAAGTGGTTTCACTACTGGTGGATGCAGATAACATATATATTACAGGAGCCGGCACGAGTTATCATGCATCAGAGTACTATGCATATGCCATGTCGAAGCTGGCTGGTAGACTAGTGACTCCATTCATAGCTAGTGAGTATGAGTTATACGAGGAGACTGCTAGTAGTAGAGATGTCTTGATAGCTGTTAGTCAAAGCGGTGAGACCATTGATGTATTGAAGGCAGTTAGAGCGTTTAGGAAGCAGGGGTGTAGAGTTGTAGCGATTTCAAACATAGTGGACTCTGCTATTCCAAGGGAGAGTGATTACGCTATCTACATGAGGGCTGGGCCTGAGATTGGTGTTGCAGCTACAAAGACATTTCTCACTCAGACACTAGTACTTGGGTTCCTAGCCGTAGCTTACGCTAAATCATCTGGAGATTTAAGTGAAGCGGAGTATAGGCAAATACTCTTGGAGGATATTGAGGGATCTGTTAAAGTAGTGGGTAAGGTAATTGAGAAAGGAGATGTACTTGCACGTAGACTCGTTGAGAAGCTTTCAGGCGTGAAAAGCATGTACTACCTCAGTAGGGGTGTAGGAGTCCCCATCGCGAGAGAGGGTGCATTGAAAATCAAGGAGATTGCGTATGTTCACGCAGAGGCTTACCCAGCTGGTGAGTCTAAGCATGGCCCAATAGCCCTCGTAGAGCCAGGTTATCCAGTAGTGTTTATTGTACCAAATGATCCATTATTAGAGAGGAAAATACTTGGAAACATCGAGGAAATGAAGGCTCGTGGTGCATACTCTATAGGCGTCCTCCACGAGGAGTCTCCCTTGATCAACAGCGTTGACTACCCCATCACTGTCCCGTCACTCCACTGGGTAACCACACCAATAACACACACTCCATTCCTACAACTACTAGCATACCACCTAGCAGTGAAGCGTGGACTAGACCCAGATAAACCGAGAAACCTCGCTAAAACAGTTACTGTTGAGTGAGAGAGGTCTCCTTCGAGATCAATACTCCATTCCTCTTGAGGTACTCCTCATAGTCCTCCTTATATTCATATAGCTCCTCCGGAGCCACTACTCCAGGCTTTAATCCCCCCTTTAAAGCTAGCTTAGAGGTATAGGCGTGAACTAGTGCTGTGAATACTGGCGTAGCTGGGTTTTGCGGAGACCCCTTTAGTATTGCTATCTCCCTATAGTATTTGTCGCCATCCTCAGCGAGTACTTGTAGAATAGCTAGCTCATCGGTCTTAATAGGTAATTTCTTCTCGAAGATCAACGCGGTGAAGTCTATTGGTTTAACCCCGACATCCCCGATCACTACCTCCTCTGAGTCTAGGAAGCCCAAGTCGCGTAGAATCTTCATTGCGTAAACGTGTCCGGGCCACCTCAGAGTGTACTCTCTTAGAACCCTTGCATGGATGTTCCTCAGCATTGTCCTTAATCCATCACTCGGGAAGCCCTCGAAAAACCCTACTCCAGGGACTTCTATTCTCTTAATTACACTCAGTGGATCAAGAGACTTCACGGTGTAATCCTCGATCACTCTAGCGGGTCTAATGTACTCCTCTAATAGGTCTCTAGCACTCCATGATATAGCGTGGTTTAATGGGGAAGCGGGGTTTTCGGGGATTCCGCCAACATCTATCTCAATGGAGTCTCTTAATCCAATCCTATAGTATACATAGCCAACAACTATGTTACTGTAACCTGGTGCAAAGCCAGCGTCAACCACGAGGAGTGAATTGCAGTCTTCTAGCACCTTGCCTAGTATATATGGGTCTTCGGGCAAGTAAGATACATCAACTATGCTGATACATCTACTAGTAAGCTCTAGTATAATCCTCCATGCCCGAGTGGATGGAAGCGCTGTAACAGCGAGGTCAGCTCTCTCACTTAGTCTACCGAGAACACCAGGTCCGTAGAGATATACCTCTACCCCCTCCATTTTCCCCGCTTCTTCGAGCTTCTCTCTATCAACATCCACCACTATGAAGTCGCAACTCGGCTCTAGTTCTCTCAGATACTTCATAGTTCTAGATCCAACTCGTCCATAGCCAATGAGCAGTATTGTAGGCATCAAACCACCAGAGTACCTATAAGTCTACAGGGGCTGTTTCGGTCTTCATAATCATTTGTAGCATTCATATTCATTAATGTCTAAGACCTCTCAGGGCTATTAGGTATGCCGATGCTGTGTGCCTATCTAGTCCATACTTCTTCATGAGTTCACCGTGTTCTCTGGAGTTTGTTGTTCCCTTCGGGTCTACGAGGAGTGCTCTGAGCCCGTATTTTAATGCCATTACAACGCCGTGCTGTATTAACTGCTTCTTAGCGAACCGATTTATTTTCCTATTAGCTTTCTTGCTTCTTGTAAACCTCTTTCTTTTGACTGAGAGAAGATTTTCGAAGACGACGACGCTAACACCGTGTCTATGGCAATACTTTAGTAGTCTCGCTAGTGCATTAAGCCTCAACGCCTTCGCCTTCTCTCTTGGAAAACCATGGGAGGTTGCCTCGGGAAACCACGCTGTCCTAACATCCACTATTTCCCCATGCTCGTCGATGATCACAAGGTTCACCCTATCGCTGTTCAAGTCGAAGCCTGCGATGAGTCTTCCCCTAGCCTCCCCCTCCTTGAAGTATTTGAGGTAGAGCTGGATTAGAATCGAGAGGTGTAGGTATATGTCGCCTTCTCTAAAAACTATTCTAGCCGTATAGCTCAGCTTCTTCTGCTTTGCAAAGTCTACTAGCTCCCTGAGTAGTGAGAGGTATTTCTCCCCGAACTCGGCTTGTAGCGTTATCCACGAACCGTTATATGGGTACTTGACTTTGACAAGGCATGTATCCTCTAGTCTCACGTTTCTATTCCCAAGCCTCGAAGACTCTCCTTCACTAACTATGAAGGGCTTCTTTACCTCCATGTTCAGTGGATTGCCACCATTGAATACACATCCCTCCACCATTGCCTTGGCTGCCTTGTATGCTGAGTCAGCGTATGCTTTGTTCAGTACTCTCCTGAGTTCTCTGAGGACGCTGTTTTCTTCTAGCCCCCTAGCGATCATTCTAGTGGCTACTTGAACAGCTCTTCGGAAATCCCATGCAAGTCTTACTAAACGCATATAGTCCTCGCTCGAGACTGGATATACCCTGCCAATAATAGTTACGTAGTTCACTATTGAGGATGCATCTACAATACTACTTGTCTGGCACCGTGACACGGATTACCACCAATCTCCTATGTAGGTGTCTCATCTTCTCACTCAGCTCCTTGGGTATGTAGATGCAGAGAAGCCCGTGACTAGTCTTTGAAACCCTGGCGTGAAACACATACTCCTCCGGCACGCTTCTCCCTCATCAGAATACCGCAGAAAAGCTTATAAGGCTTTCCATAATCATTAATTAAGTGGTAGGGATGAACTCTGTGAGCTAGACGAGGGGGACTCTGAGGTAGCCGTCTTCGGCGATGGGAGCCGGGGATGAGCCACTAGGCAACTAGTGGCAACCACTCCCGTAGCACGGGGACGGCCTCGAAAGAAGCCGTTGAGAAGTAGATGGTGGAGAGCTGGAATCAATGAGCATGAAGGACAATGAACCACCATCTACCGAGAAACGGTTATTCTAAATAGGGGGCTTGGTTGAGGATAGTTGTTAAGGGGAAGCCGAATTACTGGAGGTTTACGCTGTATAGCTGGTTGCTTGAAGTGAGAGATATTCTAAGCTTGGAGATTGGTGAACCAGTGGAGGTGTTACTAGTGGATGGTGAGAGTGATGAGCCAGAGTTGTATATCAATGGATTACTAGTTTGTGTTGGTGTACCCGGGGAGGAGGGCTACTTAATAGAGGTTGTTAAGAAAGCGGTTGCTTCTCTACGGGGTTTTAGTCGTGGAGACTATTAGTATTTCTCTCTGGGCGTTCTAGTATATTATGTCTTCTCTCTAATCAACTTCTCTACTTCGTCTTTAAACTCCTCTTGGTAAACCAGTATCAACTTGTCTCCTGGATTTAGTGATAGGTTTCTCGCTAGTGGATATGCTATCCAGCCGTCACTGGTTTTAACTGCTAATACGTGCCCTCCATACTTTCTCAAGTAATGCTCGAAGTTAGATAGTATTATGGGTTTACTAATTGTAATTGTCTTAACTCTCTCAGCAGTGCTCTCAAAGACGTGTTTAAATAGCTCTTTGTACTCCTCTGGGAACTCCTCTTGGAGACCTAGAATCCTACTAATTGATGCTCCTGCATCTGCTATGTCTTCTAGTTCTTTTATCATTGATATAAGACCCATGAATGTACCTGAGTCTACTTCTCCCATTAACTCGTTTAGTTTATTCAGAGTCTCCATGTGGATCCAGTCCATGTGTACCTCGAGGTCTTCGACTTCATCCATTAACTCCTTGTTTTGCTCCATGAGGACGTAGTGTGCTAGGTCTAGTATTAGTATAGAGCAGTCTTTTATGTCAACGAGGTTCTTTATAACTTGCTCTAGTTTTGGTGCTTCAATATCCTCTACTTCATACTCTACTCCCTTGTCTTCGAGTAGCCTCAATACTACTTCTTTAAACCCCCTTACATATACTGTGGAATTCTTCTTCACTGTGTAGTCTAAACCGGGGTTGAAGACGTAGTTGCCTCTCTCTACAACTAGGAGTATGTCTACGGGGTATTCATCAGTTAGATCAACGACTTTGAAGTCCTCTAGATTATTGAATCTACCGACAACCTCCCCCTCCGCGTATAGTAGTACTTGGTTGTATGATAATCTCGGTGCGTAGCCGACGAGTAGTGTGTATACTATGTCTTTAACGGAGTCTGAGATGCCATCCATTGCTGAGCCATAGTAGAAAGCTAGGAGGTTTGCATACGCACCTTTTCTTGTTCTTCCATAAGCCATTGAATTGTGGAGTATGAATTGTGCAATATTCTCTGTTATATGCTTGTCTAGTTCAAGTATCCTGGTGGCTAATTCCTTCTCCTTTGCGAAGTATGTGTAGAATGCTAGGTCTATCGCTGTACTAGCGTACTTCCATATGTCCTCAAGTATTGTCTTAACACCTACAGGTTTGTACTTAACCATTGATGGCTTTATTTGGAACATTCTATGTGTATCTAGCGTGAACTGTGACAATATAGACTCCTCACAGAAATCATTTAACCAACGGGGTTTTAAACTTATCGATGTATATATCAGTGGAGTCAGTATTGAAGGGATGGGAGCATTGCAAAGTACAGTGATTTAAGGAACTGGCTGACGCCTCTGGCGTCACTAGCTCTAGCCGAGATATTGGCTGGCTTGACTTTGAGGCTAAATGTGGATCTATTGGTGCAGTACTCTGTACTACTAGTGGTTACACCTGGCTTAATGGATTTAAGGGGGGATGTTTATGGAGCTATGGGCTATAGGCTTACAAAAGCACTACACTTGGGTTTAACGCAGCCTAGGTTTAGAACAAGGTATAACCTCGTAAATGTCGCCACTGCATATGTGGTATCCACTGTTGCATCAATAATTCTATGTGTCATCGGCTACACTCTATCGCTTCTCTCCCGCCTCGGCTCTCCGGATCCACTATCACTATTATTCCTCGCATTGTCGTCTACAATAATAGTATTCACTGTTTTAACACCTATTACGACAATGGCCATTATCCACTTGTTTAATAGGGGTAGAGACCCCTCATCCTTCGTAGCAGCTATTGTAACTGGGATTGGAGACTTTGCAACTCCCTTTGTATTAATTACCACGGCTTACCTACACGGGGCTTTCCCATGGGTAGTTAAACTACTAGTTGTTGCATTGCTTACTTCGATATGCATAATACTTGCCATCTACGTTTCACGTAGAGGTGGGTTGAAGGATCTCGTTGAAAACCTATACTCATCAATAATTGCTTCAACTGGGAGTAGTATGGGGGGCTTTATACTCGCATCTAGAACTAGCTTTATATCCGAGAACCCTGAGCTACTTGGTGTAATCCCCGCATTTAACGCTGTAATAGGGGCCTCTATGGGTTATCTTGGTAGTGTATTAAACATAGATATACACATCGGCTATGAGAAGCCATACTTGGCCTTCCGTGGGAGAGCATTGATTGGCTTTATAGCTACGTATGCATCTATATTCACAGCCTCGTTGATCTCTCTATTCGCATCTCCAATAGAGCCTATTGGAGTAGCACTATTCCTACTCGTAGTATCACTCTCCACGATCATAGTGTACACTACATCCACAGCTATAACATACTACCTAACAATCTACTCATATAGACTCGGCTGGGACCCAGACAACATAGTATTCCCAATAATGACCACAGTCGTAGATATCATAGGCCCCGCCACAATATCCCTCATTGGAGCATTAATCCTCTAGTAAATCCACAATAGGCGATTGAGAGAGTATCAAAGCCCGGGGGCTCACTATAATCTACCCCACATACTTGAAGCCTCAATATGAATTCGCTGGTTACTGGATTTACTTGGTCATGTGTAGTGCATTCACGTATGACTTTGAATTATCAAATATCACATAGTTTAACCGCCACTCCGTAGTTGAGGAGTTTGGCTGATTATGTGTAAAAATACCGATGAGGTAAATTAATCTTATAAATTGCCTAGATCTTCCAGTAGTTCCTCTAGTTTAGCAATTACTCTATTTTTATCCTCCTCACTATATCTTGATGTTCCGAAAACTCCTCTCCAGCTATTTATGAATGTACTTTTTCTAATCTCGGGGAGTACTTTATTTCTGAGTTTAATAAGAAATATTGATGAGTGTGGTAGGATTTCCATTATTCTTTTACTTAGGTTTTCTGGGACTCCATTTTCGAGGATTAGCGAGGCAATATCTCTTACATCTATGGCCCTAGCGGAGACTATTTTCATGATAAAATAATCAATATAGCTTGGAAATGGTAGTTTAATGGAACTATTCGCGATTGGAATAGACTTAAATATTCTATTCTTGATCATGTTATCGTCTATTACGATGATCTTTCCAGGTTCCCTCCCTCTAATTTCTCCTTCCATAAAGTCTATGGAAACCTTAATCTTAGTTTTACCATGCTTAATCAACTTCGTGCATTTTAGGAACCCATAGTTTTCATGTTTTTGTATTTCATCAATTAAATACCCCTCTGGTAAAGTATCTTTTAATTTATCTATATTCCAGCCATTCTTCTTCATTAATGCGAAGTCGCAGTCTCTTGTGTATCTCGAGAGAGATATGTATGCTCTTAACGCGTATCCTCCGATAACCATTAACTCGGGATTCATAAATTCATTTGTTCTCTTGGAGATCGTGGTTAAGGTATTCAGGATCTCTTCTTCACATCTCTTCATGAGTTCTATTGCTCTACGCATGTTCAATGACCTTTTCTACAGCTTCTTTCACTAACTCCTTGATGTCTATTTGCTTTATTTCAGTGGACTTGATCTTGAAGATCCTTTTGCCGAGGTATTCATTTAGTAGGCTACAGCCGTATTTGATCAATGTCCACGCTCTCAGATCTGTGTTAGAAATCCTCTTCCACCTACTTAGTGTCTTTAGTTTACTGAAATCTATTTCTCTCCTCCTAAAGTATAGTGTTGCAAATGCATCTATAAATGACCAGTCTACTATGCAGCTAACTATGCTCGACTCTATTGTTTCAATATATAGGTTATTTATTTTTCTATATTCGTAGGGGATCACCTTGTGGTATTCAACCTCGAAATTCCACCTCATTATTTTACCAAGTGCTTCAAGTGCTCTCCCATATGCTTTGTCGTTTACAGCTAGATGGATGACATCGCGGTGTATGAAGTCATAGTTCCATATGCTTGCAGCAGTTTGCTTAATAATAACTTTGAAGCCTTTATCTCTAGTTATGAAATCCCAGGGGTCTCTATAGTCTATTGGTATTATGTACCAGCCGCGGACTACGCGTTTAATTTCATTTCTCCTACTTAGTCTATATAAATACTCCTTAGCCCTTGGGTGTAGTTCTCTTGCGTGCTTTAAACTAATCAAACTACCAGGCCAATTTGTTTCTATCATGGTTTTAAATTTATCTAAATGCACAAAGTCACCTTTAAACATCACTTGGCACACTAAACTATTAGGAATATTCGGTTATAAGTCTTTCTAATTGTGCAAGGGATGCATCCTCCACTCAAGGAGAGGTAGATAATTCACAGTTTTAAAGCACATTTCCCCGTGCTTGGGAGCACAGCTGATATAAATAATGATTTCAATAGCTTTTTACTTGTAAGCCCGTATTTAAGATGATCTTGGAGATATAGGCAATTGTAAAGGTTGGTGCTCACACTAGACAAGTTATTGGAGGAGATGTATATCGTTAGATCAGTGTTTATACCTATTAATGTCTTTTTACAATTTATTGATTTATTGATTGCTTGCCTTGTTCTTGAACTACTTGATGTGAGCACTTGGTTGAGTTAATCGCGAATTAACTAAGCAGGAGTATAGTTAACACGGAACCCCACTGTGGAGCCCCGATCCAATGAAGACCCGTGGAAGTCTGCACGAGTGGGGCGCAGATCAATCAATACATTATACAAATACAGTATTACACATGGAAAAGTACAGCATATCATGACACAATAAAAACTGCAGATCCATTTAGGGTAATATAGAGCGGGAAGCCAACATGGAGTGAGTTTAGAAGTTACTAAGATACTATCCAGGCTGAAATGCATGATCAACTCAAGTATGTAATACCCCTTAATAGTTTATAGCACTAACACAATAAATATAAAACAGTATCAAGGATTGAGAAAATCTAAATTGTTATTGCTGAATAATACACATTTAACCCTACAAATCCCCCAACCACTCTAAGATACTAGATGACTCGTAAAATAGACTCAATGATCAACACTAATAAGTAATACCTAATGGCTGGTCATAGCACTCTTATTAAACACAGCATGTCTTTATAAATGGCAATTAGTTATTCATATAAAATGTGTATAAAAAATAGAATTTAAGCGAAAGTAATGAAGAAATTTAGAGTGTACTAATGAATAATTAATAATACAATGAAATAAAACATAGTTCCTACAATAAGTGTAGGCAATGATCGCTCAAACAAACTAAAAGCGAAGGAACTACTTCGCCAATAGGTAAGAATAGATCTCCATAGTTCTAAACGATGAATTCACTATGTAGGTGCTATGTAGTAAAAACTATGTGTTTTAAACCCCCTACCCCCAAAGAAGGAATGGAGAGGGTGGGGTAAAAAGATTAATAGTGTTAAGGGGTGTAAGCCTTAATTTACCCTACTTTTTCTTCTTCTCTTTCTTTTCTTCCTTCTTTGGGGCTTCCTTCTTCTCGGCCATCTCGATCACCCCCTTTCCGGGGCCGGTAGTCATTTTATTATATTAGTGGTTTAAAAGCATTTACATAGGGAATGTTTATTTTTGTTTAACCGCGCTTCTAGGTATTATGTTACTACTGTTGTTTCTACTTAACAACGTGTTTCCCCTGGTAGTATTACTTATGGGGGGTGATCTGGGCTTCACGGCTTCAATTAATCCATGTAGTATAGTAGTAAGACATTTTCAACCGCAATACATGGTGTTACTTGTATTTTTCACGGGTTTCAAGCCATGATCTATTATTATAAACACTGGTTTCAAAATTTATAAAGATCTATGAATCAAGGACATTAGTCTATGGCTAATCTAGATAGCCATATCGGTTTCCAGGAGGGGAGTGTATTACAAAAGGTGCTCCCGTAGTTTCTTTATAAATGCCTCCGCTCTTGCTGTATCTAGTGAATTACCTGCTTTTCCATTTTTCTTTATATACGAGCCCACTATTACTCCATCAGCTACTTCAACAACCTTACTAATATTCTCCACTGTTACACCGCTTCCAACTAGGACTGGTATAGGCGAGTACTTCTTTACCAGGCTCACAAGGTTTAATGGCGGTGCCTCGCCTGTTTTAATCCCCGTTACTATTAAAGCATCTGCTTTCCCCCTCTCAACGTACTCTTCAACGAGTTCTCTTACATAGTCCTCAGTGCTAGCCTTTGATATAATCGAGGAGGACTCAATGAGGCTGAGTGATGTACGTAGTCCAGCAGCATGCTTCACGAAGATATCTGCATACACTTCTACGCCTGGATAATTAATCCTCACACTCCTCAATCTCGAGGCATCAGGCTCTATAACTCCTGAGTCGGATACTATTGGCTCAACGAGTGCGTTTACTCTTATGAATTTAGCCTTGGATGCAACAGCAATTGAGTATGCTTCAAAACCCGAATTCCTGAGTAGATTAACACCTACTTTAAACCCAGTGTTTTCAACGACTTCATGGACTATAATAGCCATTGTCGACAACGCCAATGGATCCTGGACTCTTGCCTCGAATGGTGCATCCCCATAGTTCTCTACTATTACCCCTGTGTATCCAAGACTAGAGAGTGTTTTTGCCTCTAATACTGCATTCTCTACTAATTGATCAAGGCTAGATTTATAGACATGACTAGTCCTTGGAAGCCCCGGTAGGTGGATAACACCAAAAACCTCAAATCCCCTAGTCAAGAATCACCACCATAACGAATATTTTTAATCCTCCAAACAATATAAGCATATAAAGGGCAGAAATGGCTAAAGCAAAGCTACTAGAACACGAGGCATTTGAGCTGCTTAAATCATATGGAGTCCCACACCCTCCATTTGGATTAGCGAAAACCCCAGATGAGGCAGGTGAATTAGCGGATAAAATAGGGTACCCTGTGGTATTAAAGGTAGTTTCTCCAGATATAAGCCACAAATTCGATGTTGGAGGAGTACTCCTAGGCGTGGAGTCGAGATTGGAAGCAGTTAAGGGATTCGAGACCATAACTAAGAATATTGAGAGGAATGCTCCAGGAGCTAGAATAATAGGTGTCTTAGTACAGAAGATGCTAAATCCCGGAGTAGAAGTAATCATTGGAGGATTAAGAGACCCAACATTTGGCATCGTATTAATGCTTGGACTAGGAGGAGTCTTCACAGAGGTATTTAGAGATGTCTCATTTAGAGTATCACCACTAAAGAAAAGCGACGTATACGAAATGATCGAGGAGTTGAAAAGCACTCCACTACTCAAGGGATTTAGAGGACTCCCACCAGTAGATTTAGAATCCATAATAGACATAGTCTTAAAACTCGAGAAGATCATGAAGGACCATGAAGAAATAGAGTCAGCAGACTTAAACCCTGTATTTGCCTATCCAAATGGTGCACTCGTAGTAGATGCGAGATTTATACTCAAAGGTGATAATCCATCAAAGTGAGAGGTGTTGA
>JAPWUD010000002.1 GCA_028275705.1 Desulfurococcaceae archaeon
GACAGCCGCCTACGTAATGGCAACTCTGTGGGGAGTAACAATGGGATGCTTCGAGACAATAATGAGAGCATCGATAGCAGACCTACTACCACCAGAAAAGAGGGCTCTTGGATACGGAGTATATGGACTGGTATACGGAGCCTCATGGGCAATTGGAAGCTTCATATATGTATACCTCCTACTACAGCCCCAACCAATACCAGCAATATATGCAACAACGACCCTACTACTATCATCAATACTCATATCAAGGATCTAAGCATAGAATCTTAACACCCATTTTTAAATGCACCCCTAGCCGTGGATGACATGGGGCTTCTGCTATTACAGCGGATTTTAGGACCATGTTCACCCCTTTTCGGGATTTAATCCGGGCCAGGTCTTCAGCCCCAACCCCTATCTAAACATCAACTTGGGGTTATATGTACAGTACTAATCATTGCTAATGGCTCAAAGACTTTAACGCTAGTCAACGAAATAAATCAAAATAATTAAGATCCATTAGCTATTCTACTAATCCCCGCCTTAAAGGCATGGCTTTCAATCGTAAAACACGCTCCATAATAGCTACTCACCCCCGCTTCTACCACCATGGTGCATCTTAACCCTTAACCTCGGCTCCATACTTGATAGCATTCTTAAGGGGTAGGATGGCTATCTCTATATCGGTATTCACTATGTAGAGTCGCTGCATAGGTTTTTCTCTAAGGCCTCAATAAGGATTGTTGCGGAAACCCTTAATGCATGTACATCGGTTGGTTTTCTGTGGTATCCTCAGCTATTTTCCTCCATAGCTCTAGTACGTAGCCTGGTTGTATAGATCCTTTAATTAACCTATACGTCCTTGTTCCATCGCTAAGTCTCTCAGGTACTAGCAATACTGCCTTTTTACCGTACTTAGATATAAACATGTGTAGGAAGTCCTGGAGGAAGGTTATGTAGAATATGTTAATACCTGAGTCGATGAGCGCTGAGACAACGTTTTCAGCCACTACAGATGCCTCAACATGGTTTGTTGAGACAAAGCTCTCATCCATTAGCACGTAGTCTCCCCTCCTAAGGCTCTCCACCAGAGATTTAAACCTCTTTACCTCCTCCTCGAACTTTCCATATGAGAACGTTCTCTCCTCCTCCCTCAAGAAATGTGTAAGCACAGTGCCAGTTGATGGAATAATAAACCTCTCTGCAGGCACGAATAATCCTGCTCTAGTAAGCAGTATTGCTTGGCCAACACTCCTCAGGAAGGTTGTCTTTCCACCTTTATTAACGCCGGTGATTAAAACCGCGAATGAGTTATCAACATCTAAATTAAGGCTGTTGGGCATAGGCTTCTTTGTAGATGATACTGCTAGGGATAGTGGGTAGAGGTTCTTGAAGAGAAGCTTCTTTGGATCCACCTCTGGGTATGTCTTTGGAACCCCAATCTTGTCGAGAAAGTCGCTGAGGTTTATAGCGCCAACATAGAAAGACAGTTGCTTTAATAAGTCCCTGAAGAAGCTCATGAGCTTATCGAAAGCGTTTAAAATTGTTGTTGCAATTCTCGATAGCACCCAGTTCCTTATATCCTCTAAGATCACAACACCGGCCTCATCCCTGGGATCAAGTCTACAAGTATACCTCTTCCCTAGGGCGAGCAATCTACTTATAGCAGAACCCTCGCTTCTGGGTATTAGAAGGACTGGATTAACCAAGTTGTTCAAAGAACCTATCTCAACTGCGAACTCTATACCGCTCCCAAAGCTTAGTATCTCGCTTATTTCTCTAGCCTTAGCTATGAACACACTGTCTATGTTTTGCGTGAGGGACTTCACTAGGCTCTTGAAGGCGCTCGACGAGAACCTTGCGTTTTTAACAACATCCAGTAGCTTTTCCAAGTAATCAATAAGAATCCTAATACCACTGGAAGCCTCGTAGACTACGAACTTTGGATCATCAAGCCTGAATATGAATACCTCTCTATGCGCTGTATCGTAACCCTCTTTGGCTAATTGATACATTCTCAGGACTACATCCCTGTTCTCAAGGGCATCTTTAACAGCTTCCTGCCTATACCTCATAATCTCCTCTGAGCACTCTCTAGAAAGTAGAACTTCAAGCCACGTCTCAGCAATGAGTTTATCCTCTCCTGATGCAACACTTATTATTTTGTCCAGCTCAAGATCTGCCCTAACATCCTTTGCAATACTTATCATTTGTGCAGAGCCTAGTTTTAACAGGTCAAATTCTATCATTTTATTGTCTCCCTCAAATCTTTATATGAAAGCCCATACTTTGATGCTATTCTAACAGCCATGTACTCTAATGGTGGTGGTCCTGGAAGTATTCTATAGGAGGGCTTTGTTGGATCCTCTGGAGAAGGCTGTGCAACTAGGCTTATTACGAAGTCTAGTGAAGCAACGCTAGGTATAAACGTCACAAATATACAGTAGCTTCTCCTCCTATCAAGCTTCTCGAGAAACATCTTCGATAACTCATAGCCCTCGTTAGATGTTGTAGTGGTGAAGAGCTCGTTAGCTATAATAAGCGTTGAGCTATCAGCCCTACGCATTATATTCACAGCCCTTACAATATCTTGCTCTAGCCTGCTCAAGCTCTCTTTCGAATCCTCTCTAACAGGGTAAGCAGTCATAATAGTGGAGAAGAACGGTATCTCAGCGCTCTCAGCTGGTACAGGTACCCCGAGCTTTGCCAAGTATGCTAGTTGGCCAAAGGATGTTGCGAAAGTGGTCTTTCCACCTCCATTCATCCCTGTAACCACGAATATTCTCCTGCGGCCATCTGTAAATATATCATTTGGTACAGCCCCGCCTCTCTCGGCTAGAGGGATGCTGTAGAAGCTCCTGACGTCTATCCTTCCATCATCCGTGAATCTTGGTATGGTGAAGCTGTAGCCCCGGCTAATTAAACTCTTCGCAAAGTCTATGTATACTAGGTAGAACCTAACCTCCCTAGCAAACACGGCCACTCCATCGTCAATAATCTTTGGGAACTCCTTATAAAACCTCTCTATAGCCTCATACTCACTCCTAAAGAACTTGAAAGCACCTTCAAGTATGGCAGCGTGAATATGGCTTAAGCCGCTGCTCGTGGGGATATATCTAACCCTCCTCTCCTCGCCACCTCTAAATCTAGCGAATAATTCCTCAATAATCTTCGACAAGTCCTCGCCTTCATTAAATCTCCAGACATGTATCCTGTCACCAACTATCCTAACCCTAATCCTGATCCTGTCCCTCGCCTTCTTAGCCTCCACAGCCTTTTCCTTCATGGCTTTGAAGAAACGACTATGAATAATTCCCTCAACATAGCTCAAAAAGCTCTTGAGGCCCTCAGACTCCACACCCAGCGACGATATCTCGCCGTAGAACGTCTCTAAAGCATCTATGTAGATTAGTGCAGCATCCAAGTGGAGACCCAGCTTATGTGGCTCATGAGCATCTTTCTCCATCTCCAAATAGTCAACAGCCTCCCTAACCTTTTCGACAAACCGCTTAACAGCCATGTAAACATCTTCTCGCATTAAGTCACGAAAACACATTAACCTGTAAATTACCACATCAAGACTATTGGGATGCTCTAGAAACAGATTCCACAAGAGTTCATCCCTCTCTCTACCCAGAATCTCATTGACAAGCTCCCGGATCCTCAAATCATAAAGCACATGCTCATCGACTTTAACGCCTCTAGAACCAAGGATACTCTTATAACTCAATGTACTCCACCATTAAGCTAGCGCTATACAGAGACCACAGTATAGCAATAAAAACTTTAAAGCTTTTCAATGCAAGTATATAAAGAACTATGAAGCAACATATATAACTTATTGCATTACCATGGGTGAGAATAAACCAAATGAGAATTACTCCAAATAACGTGTAAATTATTGGGATATGCCCTAATTATAATTAATGTACTATATATTGCGAGCGGTATCGATAGAAACGGCGATATCGGCAGGGCTAAATTAATGTATCTTACTCAATTTTGTTTCTTTGAGTAATGTTAGTTCCTCCTGTGTTACTAAGTGTACTTCAAATGGAAACCACCATGGTACTCCCTTCGACTCCATACTCCTCCATAAGGCATCCAACAGCCTTGCTCTCTCGAGTCCTCTCTTAGGGACTTCTCTAAGCACTACTGCGACATCTATATCACTATCAACTGTGAGTCGGCCCTCTACAACTGAGCCAAATAAGTACACCTCGACTTCTTCTCCAAAGACTTCTATAGCAGACTCTACTAGTGCTTTAATGTATTCACGCCACTTCAATAACTCCTTCAACCTCCAAGCCTGTACCTTTATAGCTAGATCTAGTCTAGGAGAAGACATCTTGTTCGACACCCTCAATGAGTTTAATTAACTCTACAGTAGCTTCTATAGCTTTCTCCGCGTCTTCTCTCTCATAAGTCTTAGCCAAGTATCTAGAGACAACATATGCTTCTTCAATAAGCCGCAATACGTCTCTACGTCTCTCAGTGAATGAGGATACTCGTAGAGATAGCTCCATTTTACCTAGTTCTCTAAGCGTCCTCGAGAAGACTCCGAGCAACTCTCTAACACCATGTCCGCGTGGAATAAAGCCAAGCATCCTTAATAAAATAGACTTTAAACACAGCTGTATGGCCTGCTCACACATGAATAGCGTAGTATCATAGTCGCGTCTCTCAAAAGCTTGTTGTGCATACTCATAGAATACTCTACAGCGCCTTCGTAAGAGCTCAGAGTGCTCTAGAGACCCCACAATCGCCACCATTTATTGGATTCTCTAGATTTATTATAAAGCTATAAGTAAAGTACTAGTTTGTAGGCATGGAGTATGCATTTATAAATCACTTTATTTGCTTATTAGTTACAGGGGTGTAAGTTAGTTACGGGGGTGCCATCGAGTTGCTTTTTGATCCTAGGCCGAAGGAGTCTCGTAGTGAGTTATTTGATAGAGAGAAATAGCTAGAGTCTCTTAGCTATTTCGTGAAGTCTGGGTCTCCACTAATTCTATGTATTGGTGTTAGGCGGATTGGTAAGACTTCTTTAATTAAGGTGTTTCTCAATGAGAATAATTATCCATACATATACATTAATGCACGGAGACTGGCAGAGTATCAATACAGTATTCGTGGATTATACACTCTACTTGCAGAGTCTATTGCTTCATCAAGGTTTTCTAACAAACTCCTAGAGTATTTGAAAGGACTCAGAGGAGTAAAAGCTACTATTTTACATGAAGGTATTAGTATTGAATTCAACTGGAAGAGACGCGAGCCCCTTATAACCTCACTAATCGAAAAATTGAACAATTATGGAAGAGATAGAAACACTTTTTCCTCGTTGTAATAGATGAAGCCCAAGAGTTAAGGATTCTACGGGGCTATAATAGACTCGACTTCAGGCAAATAATAGCTTATAGCTATGATAACTTACACAATGTAAAGTTTATTTTAACAGGCTCCGAGGTTGGGTTAATTTATAATTTCTTAGAATTCAGCGAGTACGATAGTCCACTATATGGTAGAGTTAGAGATGAGGTCATATTGTCAAGGTTTTCAAGAGAGGAATCCATTAAGTTCCTCGAAGCAGGATTTAATGAAGCTGGATTAAGTGTACCGAGGAATATAATAGAGGACGCTGTAAACGCGTTAGATGGTATTCCCGGCTGGTTGGCATTTTATGGATACAAAGTCACGCAGACGAAGAGATTTGATATACTGGGCGAGATATTAGAGGAAGCAGTGAAAGTAGCTTTGAGCGAACTAGAGAAGATAGTGAGGGCTAGTAGATACTACGGTCTCATCATGAGAGCTATTGCCATGGGACTTAACAACTGGACCTCAATTAAAAGAGCTATAGAGGCTTGGGTGGGTGGACCAATACATAATAAAACACTCTTCAACGGTCTCAGTAGACTAGTGGACTTAAGTGTACTTGTCAAAGAAAATGAAAAATATGATTTCGCAGACCCTGTTTATAGAGAGGCTGCCAAAAGACTAAATATCTAGTAGTTCTTGATCTAGTCAGTCTCTCTGATTGAGAGTGTTTTTGAGAGTTCTAGAGGACATTGTAGTAAAGTTTAAACCCGTTTTCAATTCTTTCTACTCTAGCTACTTTTATATATCCTACCTCTCTTGTGTTTATAACGTGTGTTCCCGTGCATGGTATAGCATTTATCCCCTCTATTTCAACTATTCTATAGAGATCTCTTGCCGGCAGCCTCTGGAGATTTGGCGCGTTATATGTTCTCCTCGTTAGTTCCCATGGTTCAACCCAGTACGTCTTGACAGGCTTAGAGCTCTCGACAACGTCATTAGCATACTTCTCGATGATGGGCAAGTCGCGACTTTCAGGTAGAAACCCAGCTTCATATACAACGTAAGACTCCGGCGGCCCGTGATTAGCGTCAAGGGTATTTAATACTCTTCCATAGGTCTTCATAACTGCGTAGTCTAATATGTGTCCAGCTGTGTGCAGCCTCATCGTGTGATATCTATGATTCCAGTTGATCAACTGCCTAGCAACTATATCTTTCTCAAGAGAGCCATTGATTAATCTACCATAGTGGACAATTACTTCTCCAAACTCCAATGCCTTTAAAACCTCGAATTCAAATTCCTCACCCACTACAAATCCAGTATCGCTTGGTTGACCACCACTCCTAGGGTGGAAAATAGTCTTATCGAATACCACGTAGTATTTATTGCCTTTCTCGAGTACATAGTCTAATACTCTAGCATCTAATTCCTTAACATAAGAGTCTTCAAGGTAAACCCTGCTGGTTGAGGGTTTTCCTTTTACCCATGAGTAAAGATTAACCATAACTACCACGATTTATAATCGGCTCTCAGAGGTTACTCAAGGCATGGAGAATATTTAGAACAAGATAATAAAAATTAATTACAGGTAATTACCTCGGAGAGACTTTATTACTCTATTAAATCTCACCTAGTTGTTTCCTGTATACTTCTAGTAGTCTTAATCCCCAGTTGCCTTGGTCGATTAGAATCCCCTCGAAGAATCTTAAAACTGGCGGCTCATAGATCCAATTAAGACCCTTTATTATATCTCTATTTTCAAGCAACCACGTTAACCTGTCTACTAGGTAATCTAAGTGATCTTGTAGATAAGTTTTTCTAGGCATAGCTAATCTAACTAAGTCTAGTTGAACGGGTATTTCTCTCCACGTTTCTGGGTCTCTATCCATTGATAATTGACCTCTCTCCATACCTCTAATACCAGACACTAAGTATAGTGCACATACTAGAGCTCCTGCTGGGTAACCTCCCTCCTCACCACTGGGGATCAATTGTACATGCGGTAGAAATCTTCTAGCATCCACGTGTACTCCGAGACCACCAGGGGGCTTTACGACAGGTATCCCCCGCTCATCAAGTTTTTTAACAGTGTACTCTATTTGCTCTAATTCATAGAATGGGAGATCATCGTTGAAAGCCATTTTCAAGCCATCTATTAACATTGCAATTTCTTTCAGACTCATACCTCCATAACTCGTATGTCCTTCGAATACTACTTGCCAAGACCTAACCTCCTCATATAACCTCTCATCTCCCTTAATAGTTATAAATCCCCCGCGAACATAGAACCCTTTTCTAGCACTTGCATATGCTACATCAGTTAACTCCATGAGCTCATAAATGATTTCACTAGCGGATTTCCCCATAGCCATTGGATCACGCTTCTTCATTAGAGCTATTTGCCAGTCAGCCATACTTATGTCTGCGACTAATGGTAGTCCATACTTATCGCATATCTCCCTTGTCTCATAGTAGTTCTTCATACTGAATGGTTGCCCACCAAGGAGATTCGAAGCATACTCTATTCTAACAGCTGCTATGTTTTCAGGACCTAGTCTCTTTACTTCATCTTCGAGTTTAGATGTGTCTATATTTCCTTTGAACTGACATTGGTTTTCTGGATCAAAGGCCTCTGGTACGGGTAGTTCAATCATTCTACCTCCATAAACTCTCTCAACAATTGCCCTCGTAGTTGTGAAATGTATGTTTGTTAATACGTATGGTTTTTTACCATTCTTCATCAATGCTTTAAAAACTAAGTTTTCAGCTGCTCTACCTTGATGAGCTAGAATAAGGTATTTGTGTGGGAAGAACTCCTTAAATGCATCGATCAATTTATAATATGCTCTATTTCCAGCGTATGCGTCCTCTAACCCCAGTCCAAGCATATCGGATAATTGCTCTAAACTAATTGCATTGACTCCACTATCTGTTAACATATCTATATACACTTTTTCAACGGGTATTCTAAATGTATTCCAACCACTATCTTTTAACACAGCGTATCTCTCGCTTAGAGTTGGTAGTCTTAACTTCTGGAATACCCGAATTCTAAAATCAGAAACGTAAAATGAGTTTCCTTCACTATTCTTCAAGTATACCACGAGGAGATCGCCTCTTTAGCTCTCGTGATAGATCTTATATCTCTAAGAAATTCGTTGTTTCTATTTATAAATGATCGTGGTCTAAGATATTTTCTTATAAAGTCACGCGTTCTACATGTATGGATCAATATTGGTGCATCTATGTCACCTAAAAATTTCAAATAATTAGTGGGTTTAAAAATCTTATGTTCTTGTAGAGACCATGTACTAATATATACGTTGGTTGGCTATCCCCAAATAAATGAATTTATGTAAGGACAAATATAAAATTATAGCTTACAAATGAAACCTAAGTCCATTTACACGCTCTCTACTTAAATCCTAGCGAACGCAAATCTCTCATTTACTCTGAATGGAAAGTCGTAGATATTTAAACTTAGACACCATGAGTGAAAATATAATGCAGGAATTGCACCATATTATTTGAAGTTATTGGAGTGATTGCACTAATTAATAATTAAGTCCTCTTGAACTTTCATGCGGTATTGACTCTTCTTGTAGTTTCTTGGAGCTTCTAGATATGAGTTTTCGAGCTAGCTCTATGTGCTTAATCAATGTGTTAAATGCACGTAATAGATCTTTTTTTGAGACAACGATCACGGTATCTGTGTAGGATGAGCCTATGTGAATTATGTTTACTCCATTTTGAGCCAAGACACCTGTAATGTAAGCAACTACGCCGGGAACCCACATGATCTCGCGAGGGCTCGTCGCCGTGATCGCCGCTAGATCTCTCTGAACCTCTATAATCTCATTATGATCGACTATTCTCAATATGTCGCTTGTCGCCTCCTCATCTAGTACTATTGTTATAGCAGGGCCGCTCTGAATCATTATTGCAAACCTAGCCTTCAGTGATATCTCGGGCATAGTATCTATGATGTCTTTGAGTTGAGTACTCCTAACTATGACTACAGCAACACCTGTTTTAGCCTCTACACGAGTGTTAGCAATAATACTTAATACATCTCTGCTAGCGAGTAGTGGCGTCTCCCTTATTTTAGACCTCAGTCTTATTAACGCCATTTTAATAGAGCTCTCCGAGACTTCAAACCCCGAAATAGTGGATAAGACAGGTTTGAATTTTCTCGCTAACTTGGAGTAATTCAATACACCTGCTTCAAGACATCGATACAGAGACGGCTCACTTAGTAAGATCTCGCGAACCATGCCAGCTACACTATTTTCTCCCATATATTCCATAATTAAACACCAATCTGCCGAGAACACAGGGAAGTGAATGGCTGAAAGCCTTAAATAATTTTTGATACTCATGGAGCTATTACTATGAATGCAGCTTAAGCAGTTTATTACCACACTCACTGAGATTTTTAATCAGCTTACTCAGAGTCTCTTCATCCTCTCTAATGAAGCCCTCATACTCACTCATAGCTTCTTTCAGTTTTACAGCTACTGGTTTCGCCAAAGCTAGTTTTTTAACATCAATGTTTAACTCACTAACAACCCTGCCTTCCTTAATGAGTTCTCCAATCTCAA
Source organism: Desulfurococcaceae archaeon (assembly GCA_028275705.1). GTDB lineage: Archaea > Thermoproteota > Thermoprotei_A > Sulfolobales > Desulfurococcaceae > UBA285. The sequence continues at coordinate 9,906 of JAPWUD010000002.1, forward strand.
AGTATACTTGTCTAGTCGGCTTTTTCGACTCAATAGAAACATACTCTACAAACTCCGCACTCCAGCAGGTTGTGTTAGTAACTAGAGAATCTAGGGTCTCTGGGCATATCTCTAAGCGTTTAATAAAATCTCCAACTATCCTCAATGTGTCAATAGACGTCTTTACAGTCTCCATGAACACTTTATTAAGCTCTTGAAGCTCTAAGTTATAACCATATGGGAGGGAACTATAAGTTGAGATCGCGGATGTTAAAAAGCCTAGAATCAAGTTTGCCTTGGCTCTTGCAACTTCAAGCGTGACTAAGTTTCGCTTGTGAGGCATTATACTACTAGTTGCCACATGCTCTACAGGCGGCTTAATGGCATCTCGTGCGTATAGATTTAACATGAACATATTCTCAGCTAATCTACTGATCTCAGATAAAAGTAGAGCAATGTCAGAGAGTGCGTGGAGTAGGAATAACCTAGAACCAGTTGCATAGTATGGTGGGATTTGTGACTCATTTAAACATAGGTTTTCAGCGAGTAATTTAAAGTCGTGATCTACGAGAGTCCCAGCGGCAGGGCCTGCTCCTAAAGGGTTCTCGGTAAGTAAGTCTAAATTACTTATTATTATTCTCCAAAGCTTTGTATAAGTGTGTAGATGGGATAGGAAGTATATTGAGGCATCACCACACTGAGCGATCTGTCTATGTGTGAAGTAGGGGATTATAATGCCGCTATACCTCGCCGCTTTCTCTAAAAGGGCTTTTCGTAGTTTGAGGAGTTCTACGAGTAGCTCTATTAATTTATCTCTTATGTAAAGCCTAAGTACTGCTGCCACGTGGTCGTTTCTACTCCTACCCAAAGCTAGATAGCCTGCCACGGCTCCTACTTTATGGTGTAAGTATGACTCTAAAGCTTCAAAAAAGTCTTCGTAGATCAAGTTTTCGTGTTTAACCCATTTGTAAACATCCTCGCAATTGGATTGAATGAGTCCCACTAGTTCACTCTCTAATTTAACAGCGTCTTCATTGATCGGTATATAGCCTTTTGAAATAAGGCTCTTTAGGTGAGCCAAGTAGACCATTGAAATATACTTAGCTAGTTCTCTGTCGTCCTCCATGCTAGATATATAATTCTCAACATCGTGCTGGGAACCACCTATGAGAGACCTATATCTAAGAACCACGCCTACTTCTCACCGATTGAGCTGTGAGAGCGTATAATCCATGTATTGTTATAAAGCCACGTGCTTCGCAGTCGGATGGATACCAGCCTTTATCATAGTCTATTACGTGCTGAGAGTATAGAGAGTATGGACTATCTCTACCAACGACACGTAGACCCCCTTTATACACCTTTAATTTAACCACTCCTGTGACGTTCTTGTTCATGGAGTTTATAGCTACCTCTATATGCTCTCGTAGAGGGTCTATCCATAAGCCCTGATATACAAGATCTGCCCATAGCTCATCAAGATGGTTCTTAAGCCTCAGCTCTCTTGGTGTTAAAACCATTCTCTCAAGGTCTTTGTGTGACTCAATGAGGGCTAGTGCAGCGGGTGCTTCGTAAACCTCTCTACTTTTAAGTCCAACTACTCTACTTTCTATGAAGTCTATTCTACCGAAGCCTTGTAGACCAATTAACTTGTTTAGCTTCATAACTAGACTTGCAGGGCTTAATCTATCTCCATTTACGGCTACTGGTACACCCTCTTTAAACTCAACCTCTACATATAGTGGTTTATCTGGAGCGCTCTCCGGAGAAGTAGTCCAAGAGAACGCCTCCTCTGTTGGTTCTATGAGTGGATTGTCCAATTCCCCGCCTTCTATACTTCTAGACCATAAGTTTTCATCAATGCTATACTTTTTATGTGCCCCACGTGGTTCAAACCCGTATTGTTTAAGAATCTCTAGGCTCTTAGCCCGAGACAATCCAAGCTCTCTTATAGGTGCAATTACCTTAATATCCGGCTTTAGATATGCTCTTAGCGTTAAGTCAAATCTAACTTGGTCATTTCCTTTACTTGTACAGCCATGTGCAACAACATCGGCACCCTCCTTGATGGCTACTTCAGCTACTTTCTTCGCTATTAGAGGTCTAGCTAAAGCGCTTCCAAGCGGGTACTTTCCCTCATAGAGAGCATTGGCTTTTATAGCTCTAAATATATATTCCTCTGCAAACTCTTCTTTAGAGTCAATTAGGTAGTGTTTATTAGCTCCTAGTTTGTAAGCCCATTCTTCAACACCCAGTAGATCCTCCTCCTGGCCGACATCGACGGTTACAGTGATCACTTCGGCTTCATACTTCTTCCTGAGCAATACAACTATAGTTGAAGTGTCGAGACCACCTGAAAACGCAACTACAGCCTTCAATACTAAACACCGTGTGCTAAATCATTACTTGGAACATGCTTATAACGAGCTAAAGATAAATCATAACGAATTTGGATATGGATAGTTACAAATAGCACACTATGTTCTATTAGGGAGCTCTCGAAGAACGCTCAAGTACATCCACGACGCAGGCAGCAAGTAATACTCAGTGCTATTAGATAAAGAACAACCCTGATCTCTAGAAAGCTTGATCAGAGATATTATGGACAACTATTTACTAATTACAAAGTAAACTCCCATCAAACCCCGATTTTAACGCGGGGGTTTATAAATGAACAAGTCATTTTAGGTTTATTTATTAAGGATAGGTAGTTTAAAGGACAAGAGCGTGGTGTTGAGCGTGAAGCTGTGTAGTGGTACAACTATATCTGTGATTGGAGCTGGTAGAATAGGGTCCGCTATTATAAGTTCGTTGAGGAATCACTGCGGAGATAGCATTAAGATCATTGCAACAGGGCGTAGAGAGGAGACATTAGAGAGAGCTGGGAAACTCGGCGCTCTAGCGATCAGGGATAATAAACAAGCAGTGGGAGAGGCGGACATGATTGTACTCAGCGTGAAGCCGCATCACTTCCCTGACGTAGTGAAGCAAACTGGTAGAGATGTTTGGAGGGGTAAGTTAGTTGTGTCGGTAATGGCAGGTGTCAAAGTGAAAACTCTTGCAACTGCTATGCCTGGAGCCGAGGTATACCGGGCCATGACAAATATCAATGTACTCGTTGGAAAGGCTTCGACAGCCGTTGCAAACCCCGAGAACGACTCACCTAGTAAGCTAATTGTTGAGGAGTTATTTAGATGTATGGGTGAAGTGTACTGGGTTCCCGAGGAATACCTAGACGTGTGGACAAGCCTGGCTGGAAGCGGTCCTGCATTCATAGCGGAGATCGTCGATGCGCTTGTCCTCGGAGCAATGGCTTCCGGGATGCCAAGAGATCTAGCATACAAAGCCACATTAGATGTACTAGAGGGGACTGCTATACTTCTAAGAAACGCAAATAAACACCCAGCTACAATAAGAGACGAGGTTATAACACCAGCTGGAACTACAATAAGGGGTATTATGGTAATGGAGTCTGAAGGTATAAAATCAGCGTTGATGAAAACTATAGAAGCAACGTATAGGAGGTCTATAGAAATAGGTATTGAAATAGACCAATACGTCAAGAAAGAATTAAATATATCCTAAGATGCAAATATGGTTAAATCTAGCGAGAATACCTCAACTATGCACAATACTTATGGCAATTATGCATAACTGAGTAATACGCTTAACTATTGCTGTAAAACCTCCCTGATCTTCCTCTTTATATCAAAAACTAATTTATCTAGTTTTCTGTGTTTTCCTCTCACGAGTATATAGTGGAAGCTTGTCCAGTATTTTCCACCCGATCTTTGCAACTCAGATAAGTTTTTCTCTATAAGGCCCCATTCTATTGCGGTGCTCCTCGTTAAATCCCATACATACCTCTTAACCTTCTCCTTATTCGCTATATTTAATAGCCTCAAGTCGAGAATAGCTTTTAGAATATCGTGTAGATTGAACTCTAAATCCCCGCCGAAATCCCAGCCTACTTTATATACTATTTTAGATGCTAGTTGATACTCGAGATCAGTTATAAATAGCTTAGAGCTACCCAGTTCAAATGGGAGATCCACATTGAGCTCTGCTCTTGGATAATTAACACTCATCGATACTTCAAACCTAATAAAGTCTACTTTGGCATCGCGTACTCCAATAGTGCTTTCAAATATTTTCCTCAACTTATTAATTATACTGAGGTCTAGATCAATCCCGCTCACAGACTTTACATATCTATAGAATTCTAAACCACTCCACCTCATAATAGCGGGGATTCTCAAGGATAATACGTTGGGAAAATAGTCTTTTTCAGCATCATACTCCACGGTTAGTAACGTTAAACACTTGTCCTCGTCTATAGGGAGACATAGTGGATATTTCTCGGAGAGGTATTTATTAAACTTAATCATCTCGCTGAGTAAAACCCTCTTATTACTAACTCTTTTACTCCACGCTGAGTCCAAGTCGAATGTAAATCGTGGTGCATCTACACTAGGCATGAATATATAGTTTAATACTGCGCCACCACCAAACTGTATTTTATCCCCGAAGAACTCCTGAAGCTCCCTCATGGTGAGAACTATGTAGTAAACCCTCTCCAGGCTAAACAAAACCTGGTTTAAATCACCTTCTCCAAGCTCTATTTGACCCTTGAATCTATTCAATTCTTTATTTAAAACACTAATACTCGGCACTATCTTCTCTAATTGTCTCTCAAAGTCCTTTAGTAAATCCAGTTAAACCACCAGGAGTAAAGTAATATATGATTAGTTAAATTCTCCGCGATTCAATAATACTAGAGTCTACGAGGTAGGGAGTGATTGCTACCAATCGATCAACAAGTTCTTCACTCACCAAGCTATATAAATTCACCTTTAATGGTGGTCTCCAACCACTCAGAGTTGAGTAGTAGGCTATTGCTGTAGCGATTCTCCTCCTACCCTTGGGTGTTGTTTTCTCCAATAGTTTGTCCATGTCAAATAGGCTACTCTTCAACAATACATCGGGTAGAAAATCCTCCCATGTAGGCATGTATGAAATTAAGTCGGCATACGATTGCTCTATTGTTGCATGCGTCAAGTAGCTATCCCAAGAGTACTTGTACTCTCTACCCCGTAGACTAGAATATACGACAAACACTCTATTCCTACTGCCTGGTCTCCTCCTAGAGCTTAAGTTTATAAATCCGCTTGGGAGATTGATCCTCCCCCGTAGCTTTTTATCTACAACTAGAAGAGTAGGTGTTAATCCAAACCAAGATTGTAGCATAGGCTGCGATACGTAGTACATTGTATCCGGTAAAACATGCCTAATAAACTCTAGTTCCCTACTCCTCCACGGCTCTGGGTTTGGAAGCAACTCTAATATAGACTCAAATATCTCGAGCCCTCTACTTGATAGCACGTAGCCATGATCATTCTTTAATGCAATACCAAAATCTACTAGTCTTCTCAGAAACCTATAAGTTTCAGATAAGTTAACTCCATAAACTCTTGCAATGCTACGGGGATTTACAGGTAGACTAAATCTACTAGCCTTAACTAGACATATTAATACAGCCGCTCTAACTTTACTACCCAAAAACTCAATAATCACAGCAGAACACCCCTATAGTTTTTCATACCAAAAGATGGTAATAAATTTTATTGAGAAGATCTATTTACAAAACGCGCAATTTAGGCAATAGTAGTATAAAGTACAGTTCAAAAATATAGCGATCACTAGAAATTAACCTCTGAAAAATAGGGGGTTCAAGGTGGTTGAATGCATTGGATGGACATTGGTTTTCTAGAGACATTTCTAGAGGTCCTTACCCTTATTGAGGAGAATTCAAGGAGACTTAAGATTGCACCCATTGAACGAGAAGACGGGCTTATTCTAGCTTCTCTATCTTATTATATCGCGTCATTAGGCGGATCAGTATTTATTGACGCTGGCGCTGGAATTGGATACTCAACTGCGTGGATGCTATACGGGATTTCAGGGCTGCCAATCCGTAAAAAGATCTTTCTATACGCAATTGAAAAAGATCCTCATAGATATGTCAACCTGGAGGAAAACATCGAGAAGCTGAAGAATTTGCTACCCCAAGATTCTCACTTAATAGAAGTCAACGCCTTGAACATTGATGCTTTAGACTTCCTTAGAGCGGAGGATCACCCAATAGATATGATATTCGTAGATATAGCAAAGAAGCAGTATATAGAAGTCTTAAAAATATTACCCATGAAACTAAGTAAGATAGGTTTAGGGGTTTTCCACAATGCATTAAAACCAGGACTAGATGAGGAAACTAGAGAGTTTCTAGAAAGACATAAAGAAGAACTATTATATCACATAGTCTCAACGAGACTAGGGCTTTTAATGGTAAAGAGAACGGTGTGAAGATTAATAATATAACTCAAGACCAATACCTACAGAAGCCATGTTCTTGTAGTCATCTAAAACTCTGGACTCATCTATATTAAAGCTCTCTCCAATACATTACCAATGACTCTGAAACCCTCTTCTCCACACTAACCACCCGCGGATCCTCGAAAGCTGGCTTCCAAACACCTTCCCAAAGTGTATCAGTTATTACTAATAATGCGGCTGATTCTACTTTTCTATAGATTGATAGTGAAAATATCGCAGAGCACTCCATATCTACCGCGAGCACCCCTATTTTGGAGTATGCATGAACTTTACTCGGCGTCTCCCTGAATAGTGCATCTGTTGTCCAAACACCTCCCTCTTTAAATGGAATACCTACTTTACTTAGTAGTTCTTTAATGGATTTTAAGAGGTCGAGTGATGGCTTGGCAATGACGCTTGGTGGTAAATAGTGGTAGCTTGTCCCCTCCTCTCTAATAGCAAACGTTGGAACAATCAATTCCCCCTATTCCAGCAATAGGATTTAATGAACCAGCCTCACTGAGAACTAGGAATCTCCTTATTCCAGCAGCAATGAGGATTTCCAATAAGGATACAGCTACCGGGGCACCAATATATGATTGAAAAACCCCTAGTCCATCTCTAGTAGCGAAGAAGCATCTAGCACCAATGATACCTCTATCTTTTTCTATAGCTAATTCACTTAACGCCGTCGTGAAACTGCTTTGTTTTTCTTAAAGGTTTATAAGGGTTGTTGATGCTTCCTCTACTGGGGCATGCCTCGAGATGCGGGTGTATCGTGGAGACCCAAGAGAGGCGTGTTTTGAGGGAGGAATACAGGATGCGGGGGTTTCCCCACAGTAATGACCCAGAGGAAACAATGAAGGGGGAGCTGTGGGTGGGGGTTACCCAGAGCGGGTGGAGCCCTGTGACATGGATCCCGGTGAAAAGGGATCCCGAGGGCTGTGAAGCCAAGGGAAGAGGGCTTAATAACAAGCAATAACAAGCCCAATGAAACCCAAACCCCACCGACTTCATCCAGTCGTAAAAGCGACTACTAAAAACTACTATAGCTAATTTCACAAAACCTAGATCTCTTGGTGCAAAGTATTCGGGTTTAGTGATTGACTCCTCAGTTGAAAACCACTCCATGATCTCCACAATACACAATAAATATACTTAAAATAATGCCTGGTGCAATAAAGTAGAGCGAGCATTTAAATATTTTTCCAGTGTAATGGCTAATACTGGCATATTGAGTTAGACTCCTCTCGAGTTTAGAAACACAGTCAATTACTCTCAATAGACGCATTCTAATGATGTTTAGATTGTTCTAAGTGCAAGGGCCAAGCCATGGAGCTATTATCTCATACCTCCATTTACGCTTCAATTGGTTCCAATTATCAATAAACCACCACGGAACTTTCGGGTTTTTAACAATATCGTAGTAATTATATGGTTTAATATCAAGAACAGGGGTTCCTGTCCACGCATCTAACTCCTTAACTCTAATTAAGGGTTTCTCAATAGAGACAAGCTCAACAACAGTAACACCAATAGGGTTTGGTCTATTCGGAACCTAGTGGCGAAGATCCCCACTAATGGGTAGTTCTCAATACCCATGGTCTGCCTTTAAGCTTAACTCCTCTAGCTTCATGCATTTAGTAAATAATTATGATGTGTGAGTACTCTTCAAGGCCTTTAAGACCCTCGGTATATTCCTCGAAAACCTTAATAGTTGAGATTAATTCAAACCTAGATTTAGTAACACTAGAATCTATTGGTTTATTAAGGCCCTCAACGACAACACCAATGGGCTTAAGGCACATGGTAGAGTTCAAGTAATGCACCTATTCTTAAATCGATATGTAAACAGGAATTGTTTTTCATAAACGAGTATGTATTGGAGGTAAAACATGAAATTTTAAATAGAATTCGTTATTTCTTCGCGAATAGCCAGCATGCAACAAAGCGCTCGGGTTCTACTTCTATTAATGTTGGCTCTTGCCTTCTACATTGTTCAGTGGCGAAGGGGCATCTTGGGTGGAATCTACAGCCTGGTGGTGGATTAATTGGAGAGGGTGGCTCCCCTCTAATGATCATTCTCTCCCTAGACCTGGAGGTTTTAGGGTCGGGTATTGGGACGGATGCTAATAGGAACTTAGTGTATGGGTGTAGTGGTTTCTCGAATAACTGGTCCGAGGGCCCTATCTCCACGATTTTTCCAAGGTACATTACAGCCATTTTACTACTCATGTACTTGACGACGCTTATATCGTGGGATATAAACATGTATGTTAGTGAGAACTTCCTCTGCAGCTCCTTGAGTAGTTCTAGTATTTGTGCTTGGACGGATACGTCTAGAGATGATGTTGGTTCATCTAGAACTATGAATTTAGGCCTTGTTATAATAGCCCTCAGTATGGCGACTCTTTGCTTCTGCCCACCCGATAATTCATGCGGGTATCGATATAAATGTTCTTTTCCAAGGCCTACAAGCTCCATTTGCCTAACTAAGAACTCCTCTTCGTCTCCAACGCTTATCTTATGGAATCTCACGGGTTCTAGTAGAATGCTCGCAATAGTCATCTTTGGGTCTAGGCTAGTATGGGGGTCTTGAAAGACCATTTGTGCATTTCTCCAATACTCCTTTAGCCACTTACCCCTTGCCTTTGTAACATCTCTCCCCTCAAAGAATATCTTCCCCGATGTTGGCTCTATTAGTTTCAATACCAATTTACCTAGAGTTGTTTTCCCACAACCACTCTCTCCAACAACTCCAAGCGTTTCACCCCTCTTAACGCTAAAATCTACTCCATCAACCGCCCTAACTTTCTTCGTTAATGAACCTCTCACCCTGAAGTATTTTTTAAGTGCTTTAACCTCGAGTAAAATATCCATACTCAATTGCAACCACCCCCATTACTTCTTCTCGAGAAGCCAGCAGGCAGCTCCATGTCCATCCTCAACCTCGATCATTGGCGGCTCTACACGACTACACTTATCAATAGCAAATGGGCATCTAGGCTGGAATCTACAGCCAGGTGGTGGATTAATTAGCGATGGAACTATTCCCGGTATTGACTCTAGTTTTTCAATTCTCTTCGTGGGGTCGGGCACTGCCCTTAGTAATAACTTAGTGTATGGGTGTTGTGGATTATAGAATATTTGCTCGACAGAGCCTTCTTCAACGATTTTACCAGCATACATTACGTACACTCTATCCGCTACATCCGCAACTACGCCTAAATTATGCGTGATTAATATAACACCCATTCTATACCTCTCCTGTAGCTTCCTCATTAAGTCTAGTATTTGAGCTTGTATAGTAACATCTAAGTTAGTAGTTGGCTCATCCGCGATCAATAGTCTCGGAGTATTTGATAAACTAATAGCTATTACACTTCTCTGCCTCATTCCACCAGACATTTCATGTGGGTAATTCTTAACCCTCACCTCAGGGCTTGGTATGAGGACTTGCCTCAGTAAATCAATTGCTTTTTTCAAAGTCTCTTTTTTCACAGCGTTCTTTGAGTGCGCCTTTATCGTCTCATGGATGTGGTAGCCAATAGTATATAGTGGATCTAGTGAAGATGTTGGATCTTGGAATATATATGCTATTTCATTCCCCCTTATCTGCCTTAAAGTCTCAGGATCTAGTTTTAGTAAATCTACAACCTGGCCGCTACGCCTTCTAAATAATACACTACCACCCTCAATCCTCCCAGGAGACTCAATCAGCCTTGTAATAGCCCTTGTAGTAACTGATTTACCACAGCCAGTTTCACCTACGAGCGATATTGTTTCACCCTCCTTCACGTAGAATGAAACACTCGACACTGCGTGTACAACCCCAGCGTAAGTGTAGAATTTCACCACGAGGTCTTTCACCCTAAGAATCTCCCCCTCCCCTAGATCAAGCCTCTTCTCCACGATATCACCCACGCTTCTCCTTCTTCTCAAGTCTATACTCAATTGCCCTCCTCGTTCTAGGGTCTAAGACGTCTCTTAAAGCATCACCTAGAAGATTCCACCCTAATGCCATAGTTAATAGTACAATGCCTAAGTATATAACCACGTGGCTACTGCTCTCCGGGAACCAGTACCCAGCCTTTGATATAATAAACCCCAGCTCAGGGACGGGTTCTTGCGGGCCAAGACCTAGGAAAGAGAGTGCTGCAGCAAATAGAGTTGCTGTTGCAATGTCAAAAGTCATCATTACCAATATAGGTGATATAACATTTGGCAATATGTGTTTAAACAGTATACTCCATGTTGATAGACCAGATAGTTTCGCAGCCTCAATGAATGGCATTTCCCTCACGGATAATACACTGCCACGCACTATTCTAGCATAGCCAGGCCACCATACAATCACCATGGCTAGCCATATAGATATCAATGCTGCTATTTGAGCATACTCCTTCTCTCTGAGGCCGAATAGTCCGGCGAAGAATGCACGTAGTAAATCATTTGACTCGAGTAATCCACGTATCCTCTGGGGTAGAATGGATGCAAATGCTATTGCCAGCACCAAGCCTGGGAAAGCTAGGAATATATCGGTGAGTCTCATTATTACTTCATCAATTAATCCACCCTTATAGCCAGCTATTAAACCAAGTATTATTCCAAGTGGTGCACCAAGTAAGACCACGACTATAGATATGACAAATGATATTCTTACACCATAGAGTGACATTGCAAGTAGGTCTCTACCCCACTCATCAGTGCCGAGTAGTGGTGAGCCAGAGCATGAAGGGGGTAGGCATGGAGGCATGTACCTATATGTCTCGTTAATAACTATTTTATACTCCCAGTATGGCTCCCAAGAAATCATAGGTCCTATAACTGCTAGTATAAATGTTATGAAGACTATTAATCCACCAATAACACCTATAGGCGACTTACTATATGCGTACGCCATTAACTCCCATTCACGTATACGCGATGAGTTCTTCTGAATCCACCCTCCTGATATTCTCTCCCTCATACCTGCATATATCCATATAAGCTTCTTTAGAAACCTATATATAAACTCCACTTGCACCACCCCACTAGTATCGTATCCGTGGGTCTATTAACGCATACAGTATGTCTACAACGAGGTTTACTGTAACGTAGACTATAGCCACTAGGAACGTACACGCAATTATTACTGGGAAGTTAAGCCTCATAATGGCTTCATACATATACCTACCGATCCCGGGTATATTGAAGACTGTCTCAGCTATTATAGCTCCAGATAGTAAACCACCAAAGTTTAATCCAAGGACAGTGACAACTGGAACCATTGCGTTTTTAAGTGCATGCTTCCAAACAGATAATCTACGTAACCCCCTAGCCTTCGCATACACTATGAACTCTGCACTTAAAGCATCAAGCAAGCTATTCCTAACTATTCTAGCAATAAATCCTCCATTCAGTAAACCCAGCGCGAGACCCGGCAAGTACAGTCTTCTAAATGTATCACCTACAACGTTGAATTCACCGCACATTATACCTGCAAACATTGGTACCTTTCCGAAGGCTGCTGCAACGTGCCCTATAACGGGTATAGTCTGAGGTAGCGAAGCAATAGTTATTTTACAATCTAGTGTTGGCTCTGGTATACCAGCTAAGTATGTTGTTCGAATATTGACAAATAAGAGTAGTATTAGGAAGTAGTATAGTACGAAGGCTGGTAGAGAGCTCCCCACTAGTGCCATGATCCTTACAGCGAAGTCCAATGGCGTATCCTTAAATACAGCTGCGAGAAGACCTAGAGGAATTCCTATTGCTACAAGAAATAGAAAGCCTATTATTGCAACCTCTACTGTAACACCGAATCTCTCTGATATTTCATCAAAGACATTTCTATGTCTAACAGGATCTTCCAATTGACCTGTAAGTAGCTCCTGCATGAGGAATGTGAATTGCTCATACCAGGGAGCATTAAATTTATACTTTGCCTTAATCTGCTCTAGTGTCTGGGGGTTCATCAACTTCTCTCCAACCCAGGCTCTTACAGGGTCTGTTGGTATTGCATAAGCAATGAGATACGTTACAAGCAGTACACCGAGTAGGGTTGGAATAAACGTTATTAATCTCCTAGCAATGAATGAACCTAACCCCACTCTCCAATCACCCCTTTAGAATACTAAGTAGATGGGATTATAAAGTAGTTAGAGGGATGTAGGTGGGGAAAATAAAAAAGATTCTGGTTTATGGCTTGGGCTTATAACCGTATAGTTGCTCCCACAGAGTTGCATTCCAGTAGTATGGATTGATCTTCAGTATTATGTAAGCATCCTCCTTGTAGTCGGCTACATAGTATGGACCCGTCGATATAGGGTAGTCTTTCAACTTCTTATAAGTCTCGTCTTCTTCTCCCTCTATTACATATTTAGCCCATGCGGATGGATTCTTGCCATTATTTGAATCAGTAATTGCCGCCTGGTATTTGTCTCCGAGAGCATACTCCATTGATATTACACTAGCTACACCAGTTGTCAATATGTGCAGTATTGGCGTGTATGGGAACTTTAGCTTTAATTTAACTACTCCCGCTGTTGTACCAGTGTAGTTAAATACACCCAGGAGCTCCTTCATAGACTTTACTTCTTTAGAGGCACCGTGGTAGACTGCTACTAGTCCCTGTGATAGTATTTGTTCAAACTCAGACTCGCTGAGCACCTGGGATGCGTTTACATCTATGAAGCTATCTATCATCCACTGAGGGCCTCCCGGTAGATTAACTCTCACTGCTCTCCACAGAGTGAATAATACATCTGTTGCGTCAATGGGATAAGTCTTTTTGTTCCATGGATCATACGCTACCACACCTCCACGAATGACTAAATACAACTCATCTCCAGCCTTGTTGAAAGCCCAGGCTACTGCAAGCTCTGGCTCTGGCTCTATGTTCTCGTAGTAGTATGTTATTGGCTTTGAGTATATTTGGTCAAAGATCTCCCAGCCAAAGCTCTCATAGCTCTTAGCGGCATCGAATGTGTCTGGCCAGCCGATAGTGGCTATAACCATGGTCTTAGGATCGTTCTTTATACCCTGCACACCAGTATCCGCTACGGGGGCATTGGGGTCTTCGTAGACTAAGTCATATCTAGCAAACTTTGTAAGTGGATAGTACATATTGAGTACCCAACTACCATACTCTCTACCAGTTAATGCCTGACCCATCATTATCATTGGGGCCTCATTATTGAACACTATTACAGCCGCGTTAATTATAGCTTCCCTAACCTTAGGGTCAAGTACTCTCTGAGATAGCTTACACAGTGCACTCACCGGAACATCTTTCCAACCTGGAGAACCAATAGTTACTTGTGCAATGGGGTTTTCCCAATTCTTCTTTGTTTCCTCCTCGTCTAATACGTATCCAACTACAAGTAGTGGCTTGTTCGTTGGGCCGCTATATGTTGCGCCAGTTCCCTGCGGGCCTATGACAACTATGTAGTTCGGGGTGTCAACGTATCTCTCTACCTTAGATAGGTATTTCCCAACGTCGCCAGGTGCCACGTTCTCCCAGTATTTGAGGTCAGTGAACTCTGCGCCACCCCACACGAATGGCATTAAGTAGTTATCTGGGTCTAGGTAGTCTGGTATCCACCCAAGTAAGCCAACATCGAAGTTGAAGTGGTCCATTTTATCTAGGTATTCAGGCCAGCTTAGTGCTTGAACAATTACATTGAATCCTAATCTAGCCCACTCGTTTTGAACTAGTGCAGCTATTTGTGCTCTAGCAGTGTTTCCAATGTTGTAGTATATTGTTATTGTGTATTTTGATGGGTCGAAGCCTCTTTCAGCTTTCAATTTATTGATTATCTCCTGTGCTTTTGTTCTATTATACTCGTACTTTACGATTCCATACTCGGTGTAGCCCATCATGCCTTTGGGTACAATAGTGTATAGTCTTGTGTATAGACCTCCGAATACAGAGGTTAATATTGTGTCGTAGGGAACAGCCCACGCTAGTGCTTGCCTAACCTCGGGTATATTGAATGGCTCTCTCATAGTGTTCAATATAATGTGCTGAATCGTCAATCTAGGCTTTGACGGATCTGGCTCTAAGACTAAGTAGAAGTTTCCAACGGGGGTTCCATTTAGATCCTTCCACCTAGATGGAGTGACCACAGCGATGTCCGCTACTCCTGCTTTGAATAATTGAATTCTAGTCATTTCTTCATTTGATATGATGTAAAGTATTGTCTCATGGAGGCTATATCGTGGAGCGGGAGGCGTAGTTGGAGTAGTGGGTGTTGTAGGTGTGGTGGGGGTAGTTGGAGTCGTAGGAGTGGTCGGAGTGGTTGGTGTTGTAGGAGTTGTTGGAGTAGTGGGAGTAGTGGTTGCTGGAGGAGGCGCAGGTGGACGTTGTAGTATTATTACACCTGCAACAATGGCAATAATTACAATTATTATTCCTATTAATGCTATTGTACGAGTAGCTACGGCCTTCATACGGATTACCCATTTATTTTAACTCTACTACAGATTTATAAATATATCTGCAACTCTACCGTTTAAAGATCAACGTGGTTTAATTACACTGAATACTTATAAGCTCTATTCTAAACTCCCAGCGGGTTATTCGTGAAGATAGCACGGTGTCTTTTCGGAGTGCATGATACATTTAGTACTATATTGAAAAAGAAAACATAGAGTCCACGCCTGTATTACGTAGAATAACCTCTAACGGGTATTTAGGGAATGGCTTACCTTCGCAATATGTGAAAGGAGATTAGGAAATTTCGCGGAGCCATTTGGGGTGCGTTTAGTGAACTATACTTTTACCTGCTATAGGATGATTAAAAATATGTCTTTAAATAAGTGTTGTTTGCCATAGGTTTTCTAGTAGACCTTGTATTTTAAGTACATCAGCATTTTTCTCCCTAATTGTCTTCAGGTGTTGCCAGTCTTCAGTGGTTAATGGCTCAACTGTAGTCTCGCTTCTGAGTTTTCTATATAGGCTTACTGTTTCATTGTAACCCTTCTCATTTAATGGAATTGTAATGAATGTGTGGTAGGATAGTGTTGTCCTAAAAGCCCGTGGTATTTCAATTGTTAAGTGTAGTATTATGAAGTCTTCACCCGATTTTGCCCCTGAATTGTAGAATACTTTCTTGGCTAGCGCGTAGAATAGCGTAGTTGGTGTAAATAATGCTAGTGAAATAGCCTTAATATAGTCTCCTATTTTAATGGTTGCCTTCATGCTTAATTCGTCTAGAACAGCTTTCGCGCGATCTCTATCCAACTCCTCGAATTTATACCCGTGGTCAATGAGTATCTTCAAAAATGGCTTTCTACTTAGAAGTCCTAGACCATGTTTCTTCTTTAATTCACTAAAGAACTTGTCGTTTGTAAAGACAATATATGGTCTATACCCCTCCGAGTTCGTGGTTTACACCAATACTACAGCCAATACAGTCCTTAATAAACCTAACTCTTTCATGATTGATCTTAAAGAGTTTCATTGATTTAACTATAGTCTCAGCACTAAATGTTGTAAGTTGTATTGCAAAGCAATAATTTACTCTTTTTAACTATTTAATGAAGTTGTTATGGAGTAAGCGTATGGATCTCTTATTTACTTAAAGTCACCTCTCCTAACACTTACTATTCACGTAGACAATGTATTATGGAGTCTTGTTATTTATCAGCATCTTCAATGTGAATCCTCAATGTGGGGTTTTATTGGGTTGCACACTGTTTTCACTGCTTAGAGCTAATCGTGGTAATGGCGATCTCTCGGATCTTAGGAAAAAAGTTGAAGAGCTTAGTGTTGAGCTAAAAGACGTGAAGAAAATAACTAGTGATCTAAGTGAGAAAATAGATAAGCTTGCAAATTCCCTAAACGATCTATCTAGAGAAGTGGGGAAGCTAGGCGAGGTAGTGGGTTTTATGATTGAAGATGTTGCTCGAACAATGCTACCACTATGGCTGGGTAGATACATGGGGGTTAAAGTAGATAGCCTCAATAGGGCATTCTTCGAGGTTGACGGGAAGACAGTTGAGGTAGATCTCTACGGGGAGGGTTTTGACGAGAAGGGTTTGGGTAAAGTAATTGTCATAGGTGAGGTCAAGTCGAGAATTCACGGTGTTGATGTAAAGTCATTCCATGAAAAGGCATTAAGGCTCCTAAAGGAATTTAAAAACCCATCTACATACATATTAGTGTTATTCGGGCTTTACACACACCCAACAGCAGAAGCAGAGGCATTACGCAGAGGAGTAATAATTGTCACCCCATACAATAGTATTCAGGGAGCAGCGAAGACGAACAATACATTGTAATACAATCACCATTCTATTAGAATGTATTACTTGAACAATAATAATACAAAAATATAGATAAAAATACCCATGAGAAAATCCCGTATTACAAAACATTACCTTTAAATATGAACAAGTGAGAAAATAAAAATGGTGTACCGGGTCCCAGACCCAATCTGTAGGTGCCGGGTACAAGCAGCTCCGTAAGCTTGTAGCCGGGTTCCATACGGGTACCCAACTCGGGAAACCGAGTTGGATACCTGTGTGGTCCCGGTTGCACGCTTACAGGGTTGCTTGTACCTAGTACCTACAGATAGGGGATAACCTGGTACACCGTTCTAATTTCTATTGCCTTATTGCTTTTACTTATAGTAATTAACCGCTTTACAACTGAAAGCTTCGCCTTTCAAGGCGGGGAGGAGGTCGGACTTAGCTATAAAGGAATCCCAGTTGATTCTAGTAGTTTCTCTAGATTTTAAGATTAGATACTACTATGCCTGTGCCGACTAGGATTCTCCTGTGATCGTGATGGCAGGTGATCAAAAAGGCTTCCCGAAAACTCAGCGTGCACACTTAGCTGCGTTTAGAGAAAGCTTTGATGCCAAAGCATCTTACATGTGTCTTTAAATAATCATATCACACATTTTTACCCGGGATCGTAGTTTGCAGTAAAAATTTATAACCCCCGCTACATTATTGACTAGTGAGGGGGAGGACTTGGGGTACTTAAAGTACTCTGTGTTAACGTTTCTCGTACTCTGCTGCTTAATGTTCTTCTTCGCGTTCTCGACTTTCGTGGCCATTGAGGTGATACGGTATGCGTTGAGCTTTTCAACTGCTTACTTTTACGCTGTGCTCGCTGTATCGGTGTTGCCCGCGCTGATCCTACACGTATACCTTAGTAAGCGCTACGGGGAGACCAGGGCTCTACCTCCTCTAGTAGCGATAGTGTTGTTCTTCGCAGTAAACTACTACTACGCGTTTAACTGGGGTCTACTCGGCTTAGAGACCACGGCCACGTTATCCCAGTTCTCTCTAGTTATTACGCTATCCACGCTCACTATCCTACTTCTAGTAAACTATGTATTTTACAGGCGGAGATCTAGAAGAGTCGAAGACTATGTAGCTGAGGTAGCCAAGTAGGGTTAAACTCTATTAGTTGCACTTTCTACACGCTTACCTAGCGAACCCGAGGTAGGAGTTTAGCCTCAAGAAAAACACATGGAGAACACAATGCTATGCAGGGGAAACATGGGAAACCAGTAGTACTACCAGAATCATCATGTTTTTCACAGTTACTCATACTCCACTTACTCTTCTCTAGTTGCACGAGTACTCACTTATTACCAGTAATAAGGGGAGCCTGGGTGAGTTGCATTTCCAGTATTTTCCTTGATGCTTCGAGTACCTGTAGTAAACCTCTTTTCTCCTCCTCGCTTAACCCTCTCCGTATTTTTAACTGCACTTTGAGTGCTGAGAAAGGTAGCATAGCTAAGTATACGTGCTATATGTTTTAATAGGTATATCATATACTTTGGCTTAGTGCTTCGCTGAGGCCTATTATGTGTAGGGTGTTGGAGTGAAAATTGATCTTGGAGAATCATTGAATTAGGGAGCGCGAACCCGGTTCCCATCCTTGAGAATCTATGCCTTGAGGTGGGTGATATAGTGGTGAAGTAATTAAGCTCTACTGGTTTTCTCTATATAGCGTGTTAGTGAGGATTTTACTCTATGGGGGTCGAGGTATAATTCACTTGCATTTAGTTCTCTAAGCACGTTAATTGCCGCCTCCATTATCTCGCCGCTTCTCTGTCTTGCTAATCCATATAGTGTTTCACTGAAAGACCATGGATAGAATATCCAAACCCACTTATCTAGTTTTTCAACATAGTAGTCAGGTATGAATGAACTAGTAGACTTGTAGTGTATTACAGCTGTTTTCACTGATTTAGCGCGTAGTCCACTAACAATCCTCACGACTTTACTCATAGTTGCACCAGTGTCTACCACTTCATCAACTACGAGGACGCTCTTACCCTCAAGGTCTAGCCTCTCGTGGAAGCGCACCTCTGGTTCTTCAAGCAATCTACCCCCAATCCCCCAAAACCTCGATCTCAGTACAACGAGGTCTTCTACACCGAGAACATCGCTAACAATCCTCGCGGGCACAAGTCCGCCTCGAGAAATAGCCACTATAGTGTCTGGATTCACGCCGGCATCTAGTAAAATAGCTGCTAATCTATAGCAGTATTCAATGGCTCTACTCCACGGTATATATATGACTTCAAAACCACCCATCTCTAACTCGCCCTTTAAAAGACTATCTGTTCAGTAATTCCTCAACATACCTTAACGTCCTCTCAACAATACTTCTAACACTCCTCGTGGCGTAATTGGGGTTTAAGAACTCAATTAACTCTTCACGATTAAACATACTGGATAACTCGGGATCCCTTAAAACACTATCTATAAGTGTTTCGCCTGGTTTAATGGATTCAACAACCTCTCTAACTTTGAAGTAAGCCTTCCTCCTACTCCAGCCTTTCTCAATGAGCTTCGTTAATAGTAACTCACTATATATAGCCCCCCTACTCAGCTCTAGATTTCTCCTCGCAGCCTCCTCATCTACTTTGACCACGTTGAGGAGCTTTATAGTATCCATTAACATCTGGTCGATTAATAGGAATAAATGAGGCAATAATACCCTCTCACTAGAGCTATTGGTTAAATCCCTCTCGTGCATTAATGGAATATTCTCCAATGCCGGGGTAACAAAACCCCTAGCGATTTTTGCTAACCCGGAAATCCTCTCAGCGATCACGGGGTTTCTCTTGTGCGGCATAGCACTACTACCCACCCTCTGCATAGACTCGTAGACTTCACCTATCTCACTCCTAGAGAGTTCTCTTATCTCCAACGCCAATCTATCCAATTGCGATGCAAGTATTGCTAGTACTGACGCCAACTCAGCGAAGCCATCGCGTGGTGCAACCTGTGTTGTTATCAAGTGTGCTTGCAAACCAAGTTCTTTCTCCATAGTTCTCTCAATTACGAACCCCCTATCACCCCAAGAAGCCATTGTTCCAACACTACCACTTATTTTCAACCTCAATACCCTCTTCTCAGCCTCACTAATTCTCTCATAGCTCCTCGCTAGTTCATACGCGTAGTTAGCGAATTTAAAACCCATTGTCACAGGCGCAGCGTGTTGACCATGCGTTCTACCAACAACTACAACGTCTACGTATCTCCTAGATAAGTCAATGAGGGTTGAAATTACATTTCTCAGTTTAATTTTCAAAATTTTAAGTGCATCCCTTAGTATAAGAGCCCATGCTGTGTCGACTACATCATAGCTCGTTGCACCAAGATGGATAAATCTACCACACTCTCCACACACCTCTTCGAGTTTAAACACTAGAGAAGCTATATCGTGCCCTAAGACCTTCTCCATTTCATACACGTCTCTCGCAGTTACACTATTCATGCAGCTAGATGCAAGCTCACTACACCCTCTTGGAGCTAAACCAGCTTCTTCAAGCCCCTTTAAAAGAGCTTGCTCAACTCTGATATAAGTCTTAACTATGTTCTCTGCTTTGAAAAGATCTCTCATCTCCAATGAACCATACCTCCAATCAAACACACACGTGTGTTCAAAGCTCATGGGCACCACCTAGGCTACAGGGAGCTCACTATACCGCGTGCGGCAAGTACACCTGTGGCAGCCGCTATGTTTATACCTCGAGACAACCCCGCTCCATCACCTGCAACATAAATCCCCTCTACACTAGTCTCCATGTTCTTACCTACCTCCACTACTACGCCATAATACTTGATCTCTGGAGCGTAGATCAATGTCTGTGGGGAGGCTAAACCGGGGTAGATAACATCTAGCCTCGAGATAGCTTCAAGAATATTACTTACAACCCTATGTGGTAAAACAAGGCTAATATCCCCAGGTGTCGAGTCTCTGAGTGTTGGCGCAATAGTACTCCTAGAAATCCTCTCCCAAGTACTCCTCCTACCCCTCTCTAAGTCACCCAATCTCTGTATAATAGGCCTTCCAACACCCACTTTCGTAGCCATTCTAGCTATTGACTTACCGAGCTCTAGTATGTCAGTGTATGGATCTGTCAACTTCAATGTAACTAATAACGCGAAGTTTGTGTTCTTAGACTTGATCTCTCTATAACTCTCTCCATTAACACCTATTGTCCCATCGCTATAATACTCCTTGATCACAAACCCCTGTGGATTTGTACAGAAAGTTCTAACCATGTCATCCCATGTTTTAGTGTACATTACTATCTTTGGGTCGTAGTTAATACTCGTAACGTGCTCAGTAATATAGTGTGGAACTTCAACTCTAACACCAACATCTAGAACACCTGATTTAACACTCAACCCAATAGACTCAGCAATATGCCTCAACCACTCAGCTCCTCCGCGTCCAGGGGCTAGTAGTATTCTCCTAGCTTGGAAATCGCCTCGATTTGTCTTTAACCTAAATGAACCACTAGTTTTGTCGATAGCAACAACGTTTGTGAAGCTATAGATGTCGACGCCGGATTTCTCCAAGTACTTAGTGATCTCTGAGACTATGTTGACAACAACCTCTGTTCCAAGAATCCTCTGAGGTGTAGGTATGTACTTAGCCCCGGCCTTTGCAGCGAGCTTCTCTATTTGTCTAGCCTTCTTCGAGTCTGGTACTAGTAGACTATCTTTAGGGGCACCAAACTCCAATAATACATTGTCAACGTACTTAACCAACTCCTCGGCAGCCTCCCAGCTACCAAGTAGTTTATCAAGGTCTCCTCCAACATCTGGCCTTAAATTAACAATACCACTACTAAAAGCACCTGCACCGCCTATACCGTGTAGTACATGGCATATACTACAAGAGCCGCAATTAACGCTGTCAAGGGGTTTACGCCACCAATCATGGGTTTTAAATGCAATAGGGCACTTCCTCTCCTCAACTCTACCCCCCTTATCAAATAACGCTATCTTCAAGTCACTACGGAGCTTTACCAACTCTAATGCAGCAAACAGGCCAGCAGGACCCCCACCAACAATGCCGACATCGTATATCCTCACAACTCAACACCCAAGTCCCTAGACCTATCTACTACATCCTCTAATTCCTCACCTGTACCAATTAATACCACGGGTTTATTCAATCTAGACTCTACCTCCTCAACCCAAGCCCTCGCATCTCTAGGTAAATCCTCCCACTTCCTAACATGCCTGGCCTCTCTAAACAACGCATCTATTTTTGTAATCGCGATTAAAGTTGCAGAATTCAGCATTAACGACCTCTCAGCTAGTTCAAAGTTAAATGGAGCCACTCTACGAAGCCTACCCGTAACAGTCCCTCTTTCAGCCAACCCCATTTTCTCAACTTCACTAGCAGGTAGCTCTCCTTCAAGAGGCCCTTCACCAACTCTCGTTACATAGGATTTGAAGACTACAACCACGTGATCTACCCTCCTAGGGCCAACACCAAGCTCTGACAGTATTCCAGATGCTGTTGTATCTCTACTGGTTACGTATGGATATGTACCGTGGTAGAGAGATAGGAAAGTGCCTTGAGTCCCCTCAACTAAGACCCCATCACCTCTATCTAGTGCATTATTAATCAACAATGGCACATCCGTCAAGAACTTTGCTAATGCTGGGTAGTCTCTAGCCAGCTTCAACCTCCTGAGTACACGATCCGCCATTGCAGCGCCAACACCCTGGGCTGTTGAGCCAATACTCTTAAGTATGGAGTCTCCTCTCTCCCGGTTAACATGCTCCTCTGTGATAACACCAGTGTTGTAGTCAACAAAAACTCTATCCTCTACATTCAACTCCCTTAACTCATGGAAGAACACGTCAAGTCTAATCAATGCACCCGGCGGTATTAGTAACTTAGTTGCTTTATTCACAAACCCCGCTGAAATAGTTCTAAGCTTGTACTCTCTACCATTGTAAACCACTGTGTGACCTGCATTTATTGACCCAGTTCTCACAGCGTACTTGTAGTTCTTGGATAATGCAATGTAGCCCGCTATCTTGCCTTTACCCTCATCTCCGAAGAACCCACCAACAATTAATGTTAACACATTGAGCCACCTACACATGTAGTTACATTCAACACGGCTCAATAGTGCTAGGGGGCTTTGTTGTCACAGCGTAAGTAACCATTGTCACGTCATCAATACTCCTAGTGATCTCCCTAGCGATCTCGTCTAGGACATCATATGGTAATTTCATGTAGTCAGCAGTCATAGCGTCAACGCTCTCAACAACTCTGACAGTCACGATGTAACCCTGCCTCCTAGCGTCACCCTTAACCCCAACCCACATGTCATCACCTACAACCGCGAATGCCTGCCAAACCTGCCTATATAAACCATGCTTTTTCAATATACTCTCGACAATGGCTGAGGCCTTTCTACAGATCTCTAACTTCCTCCTATTGAATTCACCTACAACTCTAACAGCGAGGCCTGGTCCTGGAAATGGGTGTCTATAGATGAAGTACTCGGGTAGCCCAATGATCTTTGCAATCTCCCTAACTTCGTCTTTATAAAGGTATTTTAAGGGCTCTAAAACCACATACTTTTCTCTAAACCAAGATGGTAAACCGGCAACATTGTGGTGTGATTTAATCCTGTCAGATACACCCGTACCACCGCTCTCAACAATATCTGGGTATGTAGTGCCCTGGACAAATAGCTTAGCTTTAGACTCCTCCATGAATTCGTCAAAGACACGTGTAAACTCCTCACCTATGATCCTTCTACGTTCTTCACAGTCTCGCACACCTTCAAGCTTACTGAGGAATCTATCTTGAGCATTAACCACTACCGGTTCCAACCCAATGCTCTTTAACATCTCAACCACTTCCTCAGGCTCACCCATACGGAATAACCCATGATCGACGAATAAAGGCAGGAGTCTATCGCGGAATACCCTCTTAGCAATAAATGCTGAAACAGTTGAATCAACACCTCCACTAACAGCCGCAACAACGGGGCCTTCTATATTTCTATATTTCTCGAGTTCACTCAATACTCTCGCGTAATATAAGTCACTAGTCCACGCTCTCTTCAAGCGGGCAATACCTATAAAGTTATCGAGGAGTCTAAGTCCTTTAGGCGTGTGCGCTACTTCCGGGTGGAATTGCACTGTATATATTGGTGCATTCAATGCTTTAATTCTCAATGCCGCTATATAATTATTCTCCGATACAGCGAGTACTACGCTATCCTTAGGGGGCTCAACTACGCAGTCCCCGTGGCTCATCCAAGTATACTCCTCCCCACTCCAGCCAACGAAGAGAGGATCACTAGTTAAAATCCTCACTCTTACACGTCCATACTCACTACACCCCGACTTTACAACCCCTCCAAGGATTTTAGATACCAATTGATGCCCAAAGCAAATACCCAGTATGGGTTTGCGTTGATCCCTTAACAACCTCGCAACTGCGTCCTCTAAATCTCGAGAAGACTCAAGTACACTCCTATGACTACCCGATAAGACTATTGCATCATACCTAGAGACATCTAACTGGGATACCCTATTATAAGGCACTATAACAGTTAACACACCCAGCATTCTAAGTCTTCTTGAAATAAGGTGTGTGTATTGCCCGCCAAAATCCACTATTAAAACAGTTCCTCCAGGTATATGGAATTCTTCACTCCACGTCATAGTGTACTTAATACAATGTAGGGTTAATAAATAAATGAGAATATATCGTGGTTAACCACGCACCATACACTCCGTTCTGTAAACTCAGTAGACGACTATTATATATATTTAGAGAGAAAGCTTAATAGTCTCTCCGCATACTCACTACTGTGTCTTTGCCATGCTTCAACATGCTTTGAGTCTACAAACCACGCCTCAACATTTGGAGATGACTTCTTTAATTCCTCGTAGAGTGCTTTGTACTCATCAATTGTTATTAAGTGATCTCTCAATGGAACCACCATTAAAACAGGGGCTTTAACTCCCTTGGCATACATAGTTATCAGCAATTCTCCAAGTGAAAATCCAACTCTAGCCTCGACAATCTTAATCACTAGTAGATAACTCAAACGCAGCATGTAGCCCACGAAGCCTTTGATTCTACTTACTAATCTCCTACCTGAAGATACTATATTAACATATGGACTATCAACTACAACGGCGTCAACTAGAGTCTTTGCTGCAGTTATTATTGATATAGCACCACCCATCGAGAATCCATAAATAGCGATCTTCTTAAACCCTCTATTTCTAAGTAGATTTACAATTTCTGCCACATCATCTGATTCTTTGTAACCCAGTGTAGTGATCTCACCTCCACTCTCACCATGGGCTCTCATGTCGACAACTAGAACACTATATCCTCTTTCTCCAAGAACTTTCATGGCTGGCTTTATGCAGCAATCATCCCACTTACTAGAATTAAGCCCATGGATCAATACTATTGCTTTTTCTCCACTTCCTTTAACAAGCCAACCTTTTAAATCAACGCCATCCCTCGTCTTGTAAATGAAGTCTTCATATTCGAACCCCAGATCTCTAGGTGTCCACGATAATATGATCCTTTGCGGTTTAACCATTTTACCAGTAGCCAATATTGAAAAGGCCGTCAATAGTGCTATGATAATTATTAGTAACGCTAATATAATTGATAATATTAGAGTAATCGAATATACCAAGAGAAACCCCATTAAATATATTTCCTAAGAAGGCTTATAATAATTAAAGTAGAACAAAGCATTATATTAATAGTTTCTACATAATAAACAATTCATTTTCCTTGTCATGATTTATGTGGATTTTATACTGACCAAGAGATGGGGTTAACAATCTTAACGATGTAATATAGTAAGTAAGATATAACACTCTGCATACAAACGATATAAGCGCCTACAAAGTACATATAGTGAAAAGTATACAATATCTATTCAAGCATAATTATGTAAATTAAGAAGATTCATGCAAACCCAGTAGCTACAAAACCATCACATTAATAATTATAGTCGCCATTCTCACCGTAATTGTTGGAGTATTGATAGGATACATTATGTAAATAGACCCACCGAGATAACAATGCCAACAGCACCAACAAAGGTAGAAATGACTTTTATATTCCTAGGTAGTATCACCGACACAGCTTGGAACGAGGCTGGATGTAGAGCAACGGAGGCTTTTAAGGGTTAACCCCCGAGGTAGAGGTTGCATTGGTTCAAGGGGGTCTATGACCTGGCTAACTCAGCGAACCATACTATAGAGAGTCCACATGATGGATTGTATTATAGATTTAAGTTAAATATTATACTCCTCTCAGTAATGTATCTAACGCATCAATTAAAAATAGAGTAGAGAACCCCCTAGAAGACTATTAATGTGTGAAATAATTTATTAATATAACTCCTAATATCTAGTGTGAAGGTGATAATTTTGAAAATCGTGATTGCTAGCTTCGCCTCGGGCTTGCATGGTGGCAGCTACTATGAGCGTATTCATGAATTATTCAAAAAACACTTTGACAAAGCGAATGTATCTTTAGAGTTCACTCCTATTATTACAACACTAGATGAGGCAGGAAAAATGGGAGATGAATATAGGGGTAGTCTCCCAATTTTAATTGCATTAACTGGTGGAACAAGTAGATTGATGAAGGAGTTTACTACAGCTGGTGATTATTCAAGAGTGATCCTAATTGGACACGGAGACCACAATAGCCTACCGTCTGTTATAGCGGCGAGATCTAGGCTTGATATTGAGGGGGTGTGGAGCTGGATCTACCACTGTAAGAGGCCTGATAGCCCCGAGTGCGGTGCAGTGATAGATGAGGCTGTAAAGGTAGCCATGGCTGTATCGAGGCTCATTGGTTCAAGGGTTCTATTGGTCTCCGAGACAAGTGAGAAAACAGATGAAGTAGAGGACTTTGAAAACAAGTTTGAAGCCTCTGTCGATGTATTAACAATTAACCAGGTGTCATCAAGACTGGGAGAAGCTGATGAAAAATTAATGAGGCACTTTTATGAAGTTGTAGAGAAGTATGAGTTTAATGCACCAAGAGATATGTTGGAACATGTAGCGAGGCTCTACGCCATCCTCAAGTCTATGGTGGAGGAGAATGGATATGCAGGTATAGCAGTAGATTGCTTCACATACTTATTGAAATACAAGGTGACTCCATGCCTAGCACTCTCTCTACTAAATGGTGATGGAGTACCAACGGCCTGCGAAGCAGATCTCGGCGCTCTAGCACTAATGATTATATCTAGGGAGTTAATAGGGTATACAGGGTGGATTGCGAATACATCTGTCTTTAGAGGTAATAGAATATACCTATCCCACTGTACAATAGCATATAATATGATCACGTCTGGTAAAGTACTAACACACTTTGAGTCAGGCTACCCATATGGTTTATCGGGTAGACTACCACCGGTGACGTACACTATAGCTTCTATGAGTAAAGATTACTCAATAATAGCCATTGACACGGGGAGAGTGACGTCCAGCGGGTTGCTATACGATTCAATGTGTAGAACACAGGCAATTTTCGAAGTGGACTACAATACCGAGGAAATACCACTATATGCCCCCGCTAACCACCACTTACTAATACCAGGAGATGTTAAAAACTTATTTAAAGCAGTTGCATCCCTACTGGGATTAGACTACGTCGAGTACCGTGAACTATTCAAAAAATAGTCTTTCTATTAATTGACATAGTGTAGCAGAGGGAGTGTTTTTAAGCCAGGTAATTTTCCAGACATCCTAGATTTTAGTAGTTTTAAACAATATTTAATCAACGTATTAAACTACGTAGATTCTTGTATATGGCTTTTACGTAACTAAATACTTCTTCATTCAAGAGCTTCTCAATACTTCCAATGGACTCCTCCAATCTGCTAAGATAAGGTATGAATCCGAGGTATAGTAGTCTCCTTTCTTCAGCATAGGGACGTAGTACTCCACTACCCATGTTTTCAATAAATAAGATCTCTTCATAACCAGTTTCTCTCAATATATCTACGAGTCTATCAATAGCTCTCCTAGCGAGTTTGCTTGGAGTTGCAACTATAATGGGTTTCACCCTCCTCCTCAATCTATATAGTATATCCAAGTGCTCATCACCTATTCCCGGAGGTGTATCTATATAGAGGTTTTCTACGCCATTCCATCTTATAATAGCCAGAACTTCCCATAATGCATTACTTGCCTCTCCACCCCGTAGTGCTATTGGGTTATCCATAGTGTATGAAACAATAGTGAAGTAGTATAGATTATCAAAAACCCTGTATGGCTTAACACCCTTCTCTTCTATGTATTTAATAACCCGGGGGTCTAGGCCGAGAATTATGTGTGTTGATGGATTAACGAAGTCTAGGTCGAGGAGACCGGTTGAATGCCCCTCTAAACTACTAGCGATGGATAGTAGTGTTGAAATGGTTGTTTTTCCCACTCCACCCTTACTGCTAACAACTAGATATACTGATCTCGGTGATTCGAGGTTTTTAATAGCTTTTAGTACGCGGGGATCTTCAATCACGGTCTTCAACCCTGATCTCGCTAATTCCCCTCCCTCTTACAATCTCGAAGTCTATGCTTCCACACCGTGGACACCTATAGTAGGCGTATATGGATTCGGGGAGGAAGTGTATTGACTCCCTCACATCTTGGCTCATACTTGAAGGATCTACTCTCCACTCGTACCCGCAGGTCCTACACTTTAGTAGCGGCTCCTCCTCAATTATCTCTATTTCACTAATTTCTAGTCCACGCTCCTTGATCAACTCTCTCAGTGCAAACTCCAAAACCTCTTCATCAATAGACTGTAAAGCACCCGTCTTTACAACTAGTTTCCTCCCTCTCTTAACACCTTGGTTCTCAATGTAGAGTATAATGGCTTCTGCAAGAGCCCATTCATGAACCAATACCTTCCACCCTTTAGATATAAACCTAGAGGGCTATTGTTAAATAAACTTGGTGGTGTAATTGAGTGGAGGTAGGTCTAGTAGAATTGAGGGTTTCTACAAACTACCATACGAGGAGAGAGTAAAAATTGTTAAGGAGTGGGCTGGTTTAACAAGCGAGGATGTAAACGCACTGACAAACTTTGGTAATTTACCAAGGGATATTGGAGAGAGAATGATTGAGAACGTTATTGGTGCTATGTCGTATCCATTCGCAGTAGCGGTGAACTTCTTGATTAATGGTAGAGACTACTTGGTTCCAATGGTTATTGAGGAGGCGAGTGTTGTAGCAGCTGCAAGTAATGCAGCGCGGATGCTTAGACATGGAAAGGGCATAGTTGCTGAGGCTGGGCCACAGGAGATGATTGGCCAAATACACATAGTTAATACAATGGCTCCACACGCTAAAGCCGCTAGAATCATTGAGCACAAGCAGGAATTACTGGAATACGCGGCGCAACAGGACCCAATACTAGTCAAGAGTGGTGGTGGTCCAAGAGACATTGAGGTTAGAGTAGTTGATACGAGGAAGGGGCCTGTCATAGTAGTGCACCTAATTGTGGATGTAAGAGATGCTATGGGTGCAAACGCTGTTAACACCATGGCTGAGGCAATTGCACCACTACTCGAGAAAATAACGGGTGGGCAGGCGAGGCTGAGGATAATATCAAACTATGCAACTAGGAGAGTAGTCAAGGCATGGGCAAGGACCCCGGCTGAAAATGTTGGTGGATTAGAAGTAGCGAAGAGAATAGAAGAGGCGAGTATAATAGCTGAGGCCGATCCATACAGGGCTGTTACACACAATAAGGGAATTATGAATGGAATAATAGCAGTTGCACTCGCCACGGCACAAGACCACAGAGCTATTGAGGCTGGAGCACACGCCTACGCTGCTAGATCAGGAGTCTACAAGCCACTTAGCACATGGGAGGTTGATGAAGAGGGTTTTCTAAATGGATACCTAGAACTACCACTACAAGTAGGGGTTATAGGTGGCGCTACAAAAGTGCATCCAATCGCGAGAATAGCCCTCAAGATCCTAGGGGTTTCATCAGCCAAGGAATTATCTGAAGTCATGGCTGCTGTTGGATTAGCGCAAAACCTAGCTGCGATTAGAGCATTGGTAACTGAGGGTATTCAAAAGGGTCATATGCGGCTTCACGCGAGGAATCTCGCTGTAATGGCTGGTGCTACTGGGGATTTAATAGACAAGGTGGCGGAGAGAATGGTTAAAGATGGTAGGATTAGGTTCGACTACGCGAAGGAGCTTGTTGAGAGGGCTTTGAGGGGGGAGCAGATCTAGTATATCCACAGTTGGAGCTCAGTATGCTCAGTGGCTTCAAGAAGCAATTGGGGGTATTGAGAGATAGCTTTAGAGAACTAAGAGAGGTATTCAAAGGAAATGTTGGAGTAATGGCTTTATCATGGTTTTTGTTTTCCCTTACAGGCTCTTTGATAAATCCCTTCTTCGCTAAGTATGCTAAAGACCTTGGCGCTGGAGATTATGAGATCGCGTTAATGAGGAGCCTCGGATCTCTCGCCCTAGCACTATCCATAATACCAGGCGGACTACTAACAGACTACCTTGGGAGAGTGAGGATTATAATTATTGGTACGGGTATGGTTACAGCAGCGCAATTCCTATATGCTACCTCACCTGATTGGAGGTGGCTTACAATAGTATATGTATTTGACAGTGCATCTCACTTTTATCAACCAGCATTGACAGCTATAGTAATGGATTCTCTAAGTAGGGGGAGGGAGTTCAAGGGGTTCTTAGCGTTAAATATTGCCACATCCATGCCTGGATTATTCATGCCTATTATTGGGGGTTTCTTATATGAATTCATAGGGTCTATGGGTATTAGATATGGTTTCCTAGTACAGGGCTTGGTCTCCCTAGTAGTCTTAGTTCTAAGAGTGAAGTCTCTTAGAGAAACGTTTAAACCAAGAGATAGAGACTTCTCGGGGTTAATATTTGAGCTCGCAGGATATAGAGGGGTATTATCAAAAGCTCTGAAACTATATGTATATACATCTATTCTCTGGCAGGTTTCAATGGGTGTTGTAAATACCTACATGGCACTCTACGTTATAGATGTCCTCGGGTTAAAGCCCCACTACTGGGGCTTGATCTCATCCATATCGACACTTGGGTCTATAGCGTCTTCACTACTTTTAATCGGTAGTAAAATTAGCATTGAGAAGTACACTCTAGCATCCACCCTTATATTGTCAACTTGCTTATTCCTATACGCAGTACCCTCATATATACAGAGTATTCTTGCCTCATTAACCACATTGTTAATTACGTCGGTAGTTTCAAGTATATTCTCAAATATCCTTAGCTCTAGTCTATCGGCAATTCTAACAAGGATACTTCCAATTGAGTTAAGGGGTAGGGCAGTGGGTATACAAAGACTCCTAGATAACCTAGGTGCATCCGTGAGCTCTCAAATCGCTGCTCTACTATATACTAGCCTTGGCCCGGCGAGGTCTCTCATAGCGTCGGGGTTTATAGGTCTTGGTAGTAGTCTATACTTATACACTATACTCTCACGTAGATCAATAGTAAGCTCGTAGTTGAAACAATCAACTGGAGTAGTGTAATGAATAAAACCACGTCTTTCTCAAAGCACTTACCCCTCAGCCTACTTACAGCCTTGATCGCGACGTGGGTGATACTGTAGGACTTATCATATGGAGGTAGCAAGGATCCATCCGGTTGAACTCTCCCAAAGTTCTCCTTGTAGACGCCATTCATTAATCCCCTCATGAATAGTGCTAATTCAATAAAGTATAGTGTGAATGATGATACTGCATACTTCTCGAAGTTCCAGTATATAGCTAGTGAAGCATATAACGCGCCAAATCCATATGTAAATGAATTCCCTGGAAAGCACTTTGCCGGGTACTTATTGTATAGTAGGAATATCGATATAGACGCTATAACTGGTGCTATTACATATAGTGCATCAATTCTATTAGTGGCGACAACGAGAATGACTGTAGTTGATAGTATAATCAAAGCCTGAGTAGCCTCTAAGCCATTATAACCAGCAATCATGTTGAATGCATTTGCAGCCCCTAAGACACCAATTGGAACAACTAGGAGAGGGTATAGTAAACCAAGCTCTAGTGTTCCAATGATTGGTAGTTCAATGACACTAGTACCGGCTTTAACAACCATTAATGGAAGAGCAACAGGGATTGTGAGAAACACTCTTTTCAGCGGGGTAATACCCTTCTTCCAGCCAAGGAGATCGTCGAAGAAGCCGAGTAGTCCCGCTAATAGTAGCGTAGTTGTTATGGATAGTAATGGAATAACATCTAATCTAGCATCTCCATACCTCTCTATAGCTATATACACCATTATGCCGAAAACCGTTGAGAGAATAACCCATAGTCCACCAGCCTCAGCTACGTAGACCTCTCCCGGTTTATTCATGTCTCGACCAGTGAATCCAAGTCTATGAGCAGTCTTCAGCCACCAATCCATGAGTACCTTTGTTGAAACCGCGGAGACCAATATGGGCATCAATAAGTCAATCAATACTACTCCACCTGCTCCCTCCACTCAGTGTTGAATAATGCATAGATCTCCTGAGCCCTCTTCTCTCCAACGCCCTCGACACTCATTAATTCATATATAGATGCGTTAGCAATACTTCTAAGAGTCTTAAACCTCTGTAGAAGCCTACGAGCTATTGTAGGCCCCACTAAACCCTCAGCTACGTATAAAATCCTCTCCTCAATACTCATAGGCTTCCTCTCAACTCTCATCCTCACAACTCTCTTCTCCTCTGTTTTACCTAGACTCTTAGATTTAGCCACTATCCACGCTATAGTGGCTTCTTTACTCGGAGTGAATAAAACGGGGATTTCGAGCTCTAGGATTATAGTATCTAGAACTCTGAGAATGCTCTGTATTTTCCAATCTCTATATACTTCGAGGTCTTCGAGAGAGCCCTCTATGAGGATCAATGGTTTGTGTCCATCAACTCTTGCAGCTTCCTTCAATAACCTAGACTGCTCCCAGACTCTATTGTCTCTAATACTATTCGCGAAGTCGTCAACGCTCTTCCTCTCAACTAGGATTGATTGCTTACTTGGGGGAGCTAGTAGTAGGAAGTCTCCTGCTTGTAGTGCTTGTACAGCTACTCTAAGGCCTTCCCTTGTTAGCATAGACTTGAACTCTGGGTGTTTTGCATCCTCTCTACTATCAATAATGACGTCTACTGGGACAAGTAGTTTAATAGACAATGAAGCCACCGTTAATTACTCAGTGTTATTATTATGGTTGTGGTTTAAAAGACACATATCTCCAATGCATCAACAGCAGCAATATTACTAGTAGTATTATAAATCCCAAGGCAACCATTAAAGTTGTTGGAAACTTGAATTTTGGAAGTCGAGTGGTTAGTGTTGGCGTGTTAGTCGTGTACTCTGGCGGAGTATTGGTGGTGGGTGTCTCGACTGGTTGTGGTGTTCTAGTCTCTATTGGTGTTGTCGTCGTCGTGGTGGTGATATATCCTGCCTTTGAGTAGAGGAATGAAAGTGCTTTCTCCAATAATTCCTCTCCACTAAATAATGACTTATACTCCTCCTCGTTGAATACCGCGAATACCTGTGTGGCATTTAGTTTTCTATGGAGCTCTAAAAACTCCTCAACTTCTTCGCGTGGTACTTCAATTATGGTAGTGTATGATTCAAAGATAAATGGGTATACAAGCATTGATCCCGCTAGGAAGTCTGTGGATAGCCAGCCATATCCGGGTATGTAGGCGTATAGGAATGCGTGGGGTCCGTTGTTTAAGAATGTATATTTGGCTTTTTCAATGGGGATTGTTATGTTGAGTCCCTTTACGTATAGGTAGCCAGAGGCCTGTACAGCTGGTATATTGTAGTGGTATAGCATACTTGCAAGTACTCTCGTTAAGTCATCGCAATCACCTCTCCTAGAATCAACAACCTCATCAATACTCCTAGGTGTAGCAGATGGATCGTAGGTAAAGTAGACTCCATACACAAAGTATGCGCTTGTAGAGACTAATCCTAGTGTGCTTAAATCGCTCGTGCTCAAGCCGTAATGACTCCTCAACCAATCCTCATATGCAGGTATAACTACTTCTTTAACTTTCCTATTCCCCTGCCCAATGTAGTCACGCTTGATCTCCTCGGGTATGGAGTTGTTGCCAAATGGATTAATCCTTGGGTCAATTAATCCAGATCTTAGGGTATTAAGGGCATCATCCATAGATCTACCGCAAACTTCAACTCTTACAATGAAGAAACCAGTGTAGCTAGAGCCCTCAGAGACATTGAAATAATAATAGTTGGTAGAAGAGTTAAAGTCCAAGTTATATGCAAGAATAGGTGTAACGGTTTGATTAAAACCACCAATCAAGGAAATATTCTGCGGAGTCTCCAATACAAGTGTATCATTAACACCCGACTCATAGACAACAATACCGTTGAAAAAGTAGAATACACTACACTCAAAACCACTAAAAGACTCTTCATTGACAATGGGGGTGAAGAACTCAACGATCATAACCATTAATAATACCAAGCAATGAAGCCTCGGCACAAACAAAACACCCTCATATACCAAGTATCCCCAATATCCACTAATTAACTTTCAATTCTTTGTATTGTATTCTTGATACAGCTAAAGCCGGAACACGTGGTGCCACGTGAGATAGACTTTCAATTCTTTGTATTGTATTCCTCCGTTTACTTCATGGAGCTATCTGCAAACAAGCCAATACTTTCAATTCTTTGTATTGTATTCGATTTATACCGATAAAGTACTCCTTCTACAACTGCCCGTATCTTTCAATTCTTTGTATTGTATTCTGGAACAACATAGCGTATCCAATCGTATCATACACTATTGATGTGCTTTCAATTCTTTGTATTGTATTCAGGAGAAGGGGAGAATGCCCGGTTACTATGCTTATATCTACTCTTTCAATTCTTTGTATTGTATTCCGGGTGAGAAGTAAATGGCAGCTGCAACCCCAACCACTGAAGCTTTCAATTCTTTGTATTGTATTCCCTTGGTTTTAGGCGTGGGAGGTGTAAAAAACAAACCAGTACTTTCAATTCTTTGTATTGTATTCAATCATATCAGCTGTAATACTAGCATACATAGCTTTAAACTTTCAATTCTTTGTATTGTATTCTAAGCTTGATCCTTGACGTGAGTTTCTTAATATTGGATTCATGTCTCTATTAGTGTGGATGGGTTTATAAGCTTTACTCATGGTGATCATGGGGGTCTGATCAAAAGAGATCATGGATATAGATCATATAGAATCCCTGGCTTTCAGGGATGATCTCTCTTGTCTCTGTGCTGTATTTTCTTATTTTGTTTATGTGTTGGTGGTTTTGTACTGTTC
Source organism: Desulfurococcaceae archaeon (assembly GCA_028275705.1). Taxonomy (GTDB): domain Archaea; phylum Thermoproteota; class Thermoprotei_A; order Sulfolobales; family Desulfurococcaceae; genus UBA285. The sequence continues at coordinate 44,887 of JAPWUD010000002.1, forward strand.
TCTTCTATTCTGGGTGATTGCATGGATTCCTTGATCTTCCCTTGTTTTTAGGGAATTTTGTATTACTGTTCTGTAGTTAAGGGATTTGTATACGTTATTGAACTATTTGAACTAGATTCTCTGCAGACTCCTCTACTTATTAATAATAGAGACATCTCCTACTACTTGGTGTGTTCTCGGACCGATGTTTCTTATTTTCCTTATATTTTCAACGCTGTACTTGGCGCCTAATTCGCGTAGTTTGTCCTCTATTATACTCTTTGCTTTAATTCTCCAGTGTTCGTTTTTCCCTGTGTATACGTGTAGGTATATGTGTATCCACCTTCTGGTATCTCTCAGGGCTTTCAACGCGTATGGTAGGTACTCTAGTGCTAGCTCTGGGTATGGCATGAGGACTCGGTCTGCTACCCCTACGAGTTTCTCCTCTATTACTCGCTTTGCATCTCCCAGTATTGGCTCTACTACCCCCTTTACTTTATTCAACTCTATGTTTTCAACCATGTAGTTGTATGCGTGTGGATTAATATCTATACTGTAGACCAGCCTTGGCTTAGAGTACTTAGCTATTATTATACTGAACAACCCAGCTCCAGCAAACATGTTTACAACTACCTCCCCCGGCTTAACAAGCCTCGCAACTCTAATGTGCTCGTAGTTTAGTGAGGGGGATACATAGACTTTATTAATATCCACCCTGAATAGACAACCATGCTCGCGGTAAATAGTTTCACTCCTCTCCTCTCCAGCAAGCCATACATGCCTCCTAAGTCTATACTCTCCTAATACCCCGGGTATTGCAGCCCAAACACTCTTAACATATGGTAGCCTCCTAATCAACTCCTCTGCGAGGGGTTTGAGATCTCGTGGATCCATGCCGAGAGGTGTTCTAATAAGGGCAATATCCCCAATAAACTCCACTCTCCTCCAAAGCCTCGATGCATAATCCTCCCCAAGCACCTCTCTGGCAATTCTCTTCAATAAATCTCCACGCGTCAAACCCTAAGAACCCCTATAATACCTACAATAATCCCTCACAACGCAAACACTACACAACGGCTCCCTAGCTCTACAAGTCTCTCTACCATGCGTTATTAAAAGCAAGTGGAGTGGGAGGTACAAGTCAATAGGTGTATTACTCATCCAGAAACCCCTGATCTCCTCGTAGTCCCTCCTAGATGTAAAACCCATTCTCAGAGTAATTCTAGCTATGTGGGTGTCAACTGGAAATGTTGGCGCATTAAACCACATGAGTAATAATACATCAGCTGTTTTAGGCCCAATGCCAGGCAACTCCATTAAAAACCTACGTGCATCCTCAACACCATGCTCTCTAATAAACAACTCTACGCGTGATTCAATATCCCTCTCAATAAAGGCTCTTGCCAATTCAATTATTTTTAATGCTCTTTGATGCTGCATACCCGCCGGTTTAATTAAAGCAGAGATCTCCTGTATACTCAGCTTTAACACCCTAGTAGGCGTTAACTCGCCAATGGTCTCCACAAGTGCTCTATAGGCTCTCCAGGCATTTTCATCGCTTGTATTTTGGCTTAGCAATACACCAACTGTGAATTCAAATAGTGTTAAACCACGAAGCCTCGGCGCAATGAAATCCTCTAGGTTTAATGCATACCTACTAGATAGCTTTTCATATATTAACTTACCAATCAATGCCTATAACAGCCCCCGTCAATTAAATATAAACACGTTCAAAGGGCTACATGTAAAAAGGGAGGTGAAGAGCTATTCCATGGATTTATGGATAAGCCCTCTCCCTGAATCTAGGGAACGGGATCGTCTCTCTTATGTGGTCTAACCCAGTAATCCACATTACAACTCTCTCTATTCCAAGACCGAATCCACTGTGTGGTACTGAGCCATACTTCCTCAAGTCGAGGTACCACTTATACTCATCGGGGTTTAAACCCTGCTCAACTAGCCTCTGGTATAGTGTATTGTAGTCATCTTCTCTCTCACCCCCACCAATTATCTCTCCATAACCCTCAGGCGCTAGTACATCGAATCCCAGTACAACCTCCGGTCTAGACCTATCTAGCTTCATGTAGAAGCTCTTAATGTTCCTGGGGAAGTGCGTTAAGTGTATGGGTGTGTCAAACTCCATTGTTAAGACTCTCTCCTCGTCTGCACCGAGATCGTCACCCCACTCTACATTTACTCCCTTCTTCTGGAGGATCTCTATTGCCTCATCATACTTAACTCTAGGGTATGGTGTGTTAAGTGCTTTCTTCAACTTCTCAATGTCCCTACCTAAGTCTATGAGCTCACTCCTCCTCTCCTCCAATACCCTCTCAACAATGTATGATACAAGCCCCTCAGCATCCCTCATCATGTCATCCATGTGGTACCAAGCCGCTTCAGGCTCTAAATGCCAGTACTCTGCTAGATGCCTCCTAGTCCTAGACTTCTCAGCTCTAAAACTCGGTGTTAAACTAAACACTTTCTCTAGTACATATATTAATGCCTCTAAGTACAATTGAGCACTCTGACTTAGATAAGCCTTTGAACCAAAGTAGTCTATTGGGAATAGTGTTGCACCACCCTCACAAGCACTCGCAGTTATTATTGGTGGAGTGACCTCCCAGTAGCCATGGTTAATGAAGTACTCCCTCCCCGCTTTTAGAACAGTGTGCTTGATCTTGAAGATCTTAGAGTACTTGGGGCTCCTAATCCACAAGTGTCTATTGTCAAGGAGGTAGTCAATACCCTCACCACCCTTAATCGGGAAGTCTCTACTATACCCAATAATACTGAAGCTATCAGCTTCAACCTCGAACCCGCCAGGAGCCCTCTCAGACTTCCTAACAACACCGCAGACTACTACACTAGCCTCTAGGCCAATGTCCTTTAACTCATCAACAAGGGGATCTCCAAGCCTTGAGGCATCTACAACTACTTGTATGACACCACTAGAATCCCTAACTCTAATAAAGGCCTTCCTACCAACAACACTCCTCCTATAAATCCAACCCCTAATACAAACCCTCTCGCCGACTTTCTCTTCACTAAATAATTCTTCGATTCGACTATACTCCAATGACTTACACACCCATGTACTTCTATAGAATAATGAAAAATCCAAGTTATTAAGGATTAACGGTAATTTCTAACACTATACAATTATTTCACTATGGTAGTCTCCTAGCCATTACGTAGGCGTCTTCTCCATCTAGGTAGTAATTCCTCTCTGTTTTAACCACGCGGTATCCCAGCTTCTCATATAGTGATATTGCTGGTTTATTTGAAACCCTTACCTCTAAGTATGTCTCACCACACTTGTAGTCCTCATACATGGTCTTCATTGCGTAGGCCATTAATACATAGCCCAAGCCCCTACCCCTGTGCTCGCTCAATACAGCAATACTAACCACGTGTCCCGACCTCACCAGCCAGTGCTTGAAGAAGCCTGGCTTTGTCTCAATTCTATTCATTATGTAGCCTACAACCTCCCCCCTTGGAGATACTGCAACATAGAAGGCTTTTCCATAATCCTCGAGTAGCTCCTCGTAGAAAGACCTTGGATAGTGCTCCGGTAGAGATACCTCGTTAATACCTATAACACTGTCTAGATCCCTGTACTCAGCATGCCTCACAGTGTAGCCTATAGCCCTCTCTCTAAGCCTCCTCTCCGCTTCTTCATACACTTGATATATACTTGGCTCACTCATAAATATACCCTTTTCATGCTATGTTATTAGAGGAGGGATTATTTATGGGTTTTAAACCAGGGACGTTGTCTGAGGAGATTCAATTACAGCCAGTACAGACACTACGAGGTAAGAACATCGTATTAGGAGTTACAGGCTCCTCTGCAATATATAAGTCGATAGATCTAGCGCGTAGATTAATTAGAATGGGTGCAACTGTGAGGGTTGTGATGACGAGGTTTGCCACGAGGCTGATCTCACCTGATCTATTCCACTGGGCTACTGGTCAAAAACCACTCGTTGAAATGACTGGTGAAACAGAGCACATAGATCTCACAAAGTGGGGTGATGCACTAGTAGTGGCTCCTGCAACATTGAATACTATGTCTAAAATTGCACACGGTGTACTAGATGAGTTACTAACACTAACAGCTGTAACTATGCTGGGCTCAGGTAAAAAAGTGATTATTGTACCCACTATGAATATTAGGTTAATGAAGACGCCACAGTACGATAAAGCAATTAAGATACTGAGAGAGGAGGGAGTATTTATAATACCTCCGAAAATCGAAGAGGATAAAGCAAAGTACCCTCCAATAGAAGACCTCACACACTGCATAGATGCATTGATTAACAGGGGAAGAGACCTGGAGGGAGCCAGAGTACTTGTAACGGCCGGAGCAACCGTTGAGCACATAGACCCTGTGAGAGTAATAACAAATCCAAGCTCTGGTTTAATGGGTATACTAGTAGCTAGGGAAGCTGCTTGTAGAGGAGCTAGTGTAACACTAGTCCACGGCAACGTTACAGTTGAGCCACCATACATGGTTAAAACAATACGCGTAGAGTCAACTGAGGACATGGCGAGAGTTGTGAGAGATCTAACAGAGGGAGAGGAGTTCAATATAGGGGTGTTCGCAGCTGCTCCAGTGGATTATAAGCCAGTATCACAGAGTAGTATTAAGATAAGTACGAGAGCTCATGAAAGAATCTCATTAGATCTACAAGCCACGCCTAAAGTTATTAAAAGCATAGCCAGGAGACCAGGATACATTGTAGCCTTCGCAGCTGAAACCATGAGAGGTGAGGAATTAATTGAGAAAACCAGGGAGAAGCTCATTGAGTATGGAGCAGATCTAGTGGTAGGCAATAACGTTTTATCAGACGTAGCGGGTTTTAGTAAACAATACTTAGATGCTGTTATCGTCACAAAGGAGGAAGTAGTGGTGAAAGGATTATTGTCAAAATACGAGGTTGCTAGATTAATAATTGATAAAGCAGTTGGTAAAATAAAGATAGCGCCTGGTTAAAAAGAGGATTTATTAGATGTTAGTTACTTAACGCTCCAGCTCTTACTGGGATCAAATTCAACGCCTCATTTTTGAGAATTATGTTTTCTTCACCCACTTAAATAATCCATATTTCTTCTCCTGACTCGGTCTTACGTATTCTCGTGTTTTATGCACTTGTCCTCTTTCCACACCCTCATTTCCCGTCTCTTCGTCTGCGAGCTCCTTGACTACTAGCTCTATGAAGTGATCTCTGACTGGCTCATAGGCTTTCTCATAGAATTTTACGGGGTCTTCTAGTACCTGGCGTGGAAACCTACTTAGGTATTTTAAGGCGGCTTCCCACGCTAGCTCGTATGGTATAACTCCCTCTATTTTATTAGTGATGTTTCTATCGTAGTCTTCTGGGAGTTGCTCTTTATCGCCTATAATGAAGTAGCCTCGTGGCGATACAAATGCACCCTCACCTAAAACCTCCTCTTGTACTCTCGATTTGTCACTAGATTGCACGCTGCTCTCGGTATTGATATCTACAATGTCTATGTATAGGCGTTTTGCATTCTTAGGTATGTAGCCTCTACCATAGTGTTTAGCCCATGCATAGAATATTGCACGGTTCAACCCAAAGCTCTTAGCTTTCTCTAAATCCCCGTGTAGTAGGTAGTATCGAGCGGCCTGGAGTAAACCCATTACTTGAAACCTACCGATCTTACCCCCCGGAGCACGTGGCACCCCACCACTCACTTTCCTCGGAGATGACTCAACTAAACCCACTCTCGAGTGCACTTGACTCATTACATTAATCCTCTTCAGTGCTTCCAGTGCGAGTGCATCGCCTTCACCCTCTTTAAAAACACGCCATGCACTTGGATCGTGTTTAAACGACCCCGGATCAACCCATCCAGGCTCAAAGCTATTAATGGCGCTTGGCTTAAAGCAGACGGCCACAGCGTCTCTCCTACGGTGTAGTGAGAGTGGAATTGTGAAGACTCTCTTAATATCCACAAGGTTCTCCACTTTCACACCACTACTCCTAGCCAACGGCTCAATTTTATCCCTAGTCTCCCTCAAGACGTACTCAACAATTGAGTATGCTATATTGAGTGAATTGTATTTTGAGAGGATCTCCCTGGAGAATGCCTTCTCATTTATTCTAACGTGTGCGCCTTCACCACTCCACAATATGTAAACGCTCTCCTCTAATCCATGCCTCTCTAGGTAGTCAATTATTAAGCTAGCTACATCGAGAACGCTCCTGTATTTATCCAGTGAGCCGTCGATATCGAAGAATGGAGTAGTGTACGCTATATTTCCTAAATCATCCAGCATGGAGGTGGAAGCTAGGTTTTTGTAGACGTGGATCGTGGCGTAGAAAGTCCTAGCATTGAGCCTCTTATACCTATTAATAAGGCCCAATACATCCCTCTCACTGCTGAGAACCAATGGTTGATCCTTGAAATACCTCACAAAAATCCTTCTCTCACCATAAGAACCCTCAACAGCAATCCACCTACCCCTAGAATACTCAGCAATCTCTCTTGCTACATCCCCACGACTATAGTGGCTGTAAACAACAGAGCTCAAGTAGACCAGCCAGTAGAAATATCAAAGTGAAAACAGTCTTAAGCCAGAGGAGCCCACGATTCGTGAAAACAATATGTTATTGACTAGATTTAGCAGAATAGATGTTATTGTGGATAGACTGAATGCCCTATATTAGAATGAGAAAGGCACTTCTGCACACAAACCTAAGTAAATTGGTCCCAATTTAATGTTCGTTATTTACCTGGGAAATTATTACTGGATTCTTAGTCATGAATTCGCTTAATGGTATATTTCTCCTCGGCCTACGCGCTATTATAACTCCACTAAACTGAGATCTAATAGGTGCGAAGTCCACGTCTTCGAAGAAGACCCATGTAAAGGCCGCTGAAGACGCTATATCCCAGTAGTAGGTGTTTAACTCTGCTCGTTCACCTCTAGGTATACTTATATAAGCCCTCCTGGTGTACCCTGTTCTAGCATCTCTATCTACATATATATCTAGTGTAACTCCTCCTTCTTCAACTATTGGTATTAGCTCTTTAAACCCCGTTCTAATGAAAATACCGTAAACTCTATCACTTTCATCATACATGAATAAACCATTATCAACGAGTAACTTAGACACATTTGCGAGAATTTTTAACCAAGTCCATGGATTGAAGTGTGGAGTTGTAGAACCCCACATTAATGCAATATCTTGTTTTTCAAGTTCAAGTGGCTGAGTCACATCAGTTAATAGTGTACTTGGCTCGAATCCAAGTTCTCTTAACCCATGCTTTCTAGCTTTCTCCAGTGCACTGGATCTAAGGTCTACTAGTGTTAATTTAACTTCAAACCCCTTCTCTACAAGCACTTTGGATAATCCTATACCAGCTAATCCCGTGCCACTGCAGATATCAATAATTCTAACAATTCTTCTATCCTTAAGAAATTCCTTGATCCAATTATGATTGATCAACTGCTCCATGTCTCCACGTATTTGCCTATATCTCTCAATACCTTGAGGAGTCTCGGGATCCTCTACCCACGAGATTAAACTATACAACTTCTCTAATTCAATCTGCAAACTCATACTTATCACATGCATTGGTATACGCTAGCACACTATTTATAGTTAATAGGGGATTAATGTGAGTAGATTTCATGGTGATTTATTGACTAGGTATACTATTGGAGAAGAGACACTTAAGCTAATACTAGAGGGTAAGGCAAGGCCGGTTAAAGGCGTGAAGTTGAGGTATGGGAAATATAGAATTGTGAAGAGATATATCGTTAAAGGAGTTGTATATGGCTGTAAGAGTGAGGGTTAAAATATCGAGAGGTAGTAGAGAGAAAACTCTTATCGTGCTAGTTAATAGTGGTGCTGAGAGTGAAGAACCAGTTGTAGTCGTTAGTCCTAGGGACGCCATAGATCTTGGCTTCAACCTCGAAGAATTCGACGTTGTAGAAGTAGAGTTAGCCTCTGGGAAAACCCAGGGCCTCATATCTAGGGAGAAGGTTATTCTTGAACTACTAAGTGAGAATGGTAGCACTTTATCCACTACGCAAGCCTACCTCGCCGTCGACGAAAACCTCATAGAACCCCTAATAACAGACGCCACCATTGATGAACTAGGCATAGTTATATTGAGCTTTAAGAAAGGGTTGTGGAGACATAGAAACGACCCTCCCAACATTACAAGGTATAGTGCTCTTTATAAATAAAGCTGGATGGAACCCTCAAACATAATCCTTATTATTAGAACATAGCGATTTAAAAGTCTCACTTACTCTAAGGCGTTGAGATAGTCAGTACGAGAGGCGAGTTGATGTATAGTTCTATTTGCATTATTGCTCATTAGGCGGTGATAGATAGGAAAGCTTATAAACCCCTCCTCACTAATAGAGATGTGAATCCAATATTAAGAAACTTGCGTCAAGGATCAAGCTTAGAATCCAATACAAAGAATTGAAAGATTGTTGAGGTGTTAAGAGGTGGAATTCTATTGGTGAATCGAAGTATTTCTTGTAGAGAACGTCGTATATTCTCAGCTTTTTCTCTCTGTTCTTGAAATCCTCGGACACTATTGCAATGTCTATGTCGCTTAATCCAATACAGTAATCCCCCCTGACTACACTACCGAATACAAATACTCGCGCTTCTACCTCCCTATTAACTAGCTCCTTAACCTCCCTTGCTGTATCAATGTAGTTTAGAAAGTAGCTCTTTATTTTCTCCATAAAACCTCTTTTAGTTTCTCATATAGTTGAAAAGCTCTTTTAACCTCCTCATCGAAGAACTCCTCGTAAATATATCTTAATGAAATATATGTCCGTTCCAGGTCTCTCAGAGTGTACTTATGTTGCTCTAGAATCTCCTTAATCTCGTTTTTACCCCAAAATCCGCGAGTTCCAACAATAGTCTTCTAAGGGAGTGAGTCCGAGTATAAGAACCCTTAATCTCGAGGAGTTTTGCCTTGATCAATAGTTGGATCGCCTGCTCTAAGTGGAACATTGAAATGTCGAAATCCCCGTTCTCATAGTCTACTTCTGCGTCTCTCTTGAAAGCCTCAGCCCTCTTCAACAAGATCTCTATTTCCTCCCTCAAATCCGCCACCCCGTTTAATAAAGATGTTTTCAAAATTACGAATACTCCTAGCTCTTAATCAATCCCTCAAACACTTCTATTGGCGAGCCAAAGACCTCGTGGAATTTATCATTATACTTCTCCCTGAATAAAGCTAGAAGTTGCTTTAGTGTTCTTAATACTGGCTCATCTATTGGAGTATCCAGTGGTCTCGGTGGATAGTAGTCTAGTCCCTTCAATAAACTAGTTGCAAAATACCAAATTGTTTTATCTACTTTCCTCCCCTTTACTGGTTGACCAGAAAAACCTCTTGAATTAAAAGATGTATATATCAAGTAAACCTCGTCAACTACAGCTGGGTATTTTAAATCACCGTTCAATAGCTCAAGGTCTAATACTTCATATCCATGTTTTGTTCTACTGGTGGACTCTACTCTAACTCCAAATAAATCCCTAATCCTCGGGTCATAAACCAATACACGTGTTCCAGCCACTATCTCTAACCCTCCATTCTCAACCCTAACCACAGTGTTTTCTGTTGAGTATACCTTAAACCCCCGGCTCACAGCCAGAGCCGTAATAGTGCTTTTACCAGTATGAGGGTATCCTAGTAGGAGTACATTCCTCGATCCTAGATTAATAGACACAGAGTCTGTTAACACTACATACCCATTCCTGGCAAGACTCCTCGCCAACACTTGGAGTAGGAAGAATACTGGTGATTCATTTACGTATGGGTATGGTAGATCGCCCGCGACAACGTATTGATCTTCACTAATTGACGAATAGAGTTCAGATAAGACCTGAAATCCAGATCCATTTACCCAGTATACTACACTATTAGCGTTTATGCATTGATCAACCAAGTCTAACCTCGGTAAATACCTTCTAGCAAACTCAGTTGTTAAAGAGCTATGTAAATCCCTGATTCTATCATGTACCACCTTAATACACGTATTTAAAAGACTTAACCCTGCCAATAAGCACCCTTGTTAATCTCAATTGAGGGGAAGCTTATAAACTACATGAATATAAAGCTGTAAAAATAATTAACCCGTGTAATTTGCATTAATAAATCGCAATAATTGCGAGTTAAGCATGAATCGATAGGTTTCAGTGTTTTGGGAGATCATGCGGGTATGTACTTCGTAGTTGAAGACCAATTGATTAGAAAAATGCATTATTTGATTGATAGTGTTATTTGGGAGCTTGACAACTCCATAAGTCTCTTATTTATGAAGCGGAGGGCTTCTTGCAGGGTTCTATTATTATCGTAGTTTTTCAATATTTCCTCCAATTCACTTCTCGATTTGTTTTTCAACTCCCTAGCCTTATTGATCATTTGTGGAATAGCTCTCACTACATTATCAACTATTGTTATATTTGCAGACCTCGCTGTTCTCGATAGTGGGTTTAAATCTATTGCTATGACTGTTTTATTCATTTTCCTTAACGCCTCGGTGCGGTCACCATCCTCTAGTGGAACCATTACAACGTCTGCTATTAGTATTCCACGGGGGCTAACACGCCTCCTCTCACTGAAGAGCTCGGGTATAGTGGCTGATGCATCCTCGCCAACCCCTAGTATCTCGGTTGCACCATGTTTCTTCAGCCAATTTGCGATTGTTTCTTCCCTTTCCCTAGTCCTGTAGAAGAGGTTTACCTCGATCTTGGCGTTCAACAAATGCGCTAACTCAACTATTTCACCTGGTACGAGTGCGGCTGTATTTCCATTCACTGATATTACGGGGTATTTAGCTAGGAGTAGAGATGCAACTGCGGCTTCAATGGCTCTAATTGCGAATTCCTGTGTAGACTCACCTATTAGGTAGTCAAAGCACTCTCCCCTTCCATGGGCAATTAAACCCTCAGCTACCACTATGCCCCGTTTAAACCCCTCAACTAGCTTTTCACGTATTATTAAGCTTTCTCTACGTGGGTGGGTTGGGGGTATGTGCAATTAATACACCTACTTGAGATATAGTGGTAGGTATTGGTTTAAGCCTTTTCCTCTCTAACTCCCCGATTACTTCGCCAATGTACTCTCTCTCAACCCACATGATCAAGGCAGACTTCTTCAAGTAGTAGCTTATGATGCCATTAAGACCTGAGACTACACGTTCTACAATAGAGTAGTCAAATAGGCGACTCGTGAACAACCTAGAGGATTCGAAGTAAACCATGAGGTCTTCTGATTCAACTACTTTCCTGAGTAATACTTCTCCATATTCACATAGACTAGTACTCATTCTACTAAGCATACTCGGAGTCTCCTCGGCAACACCTATTGATACAGCCAATAATCTAACATCTCCACGGGGAATTACACGGTATGCATAGCCAAATCCAGGTGCCCCTGGCGATACACGTATAGCAAGCCCGCCTGTATACTCCGCTATAACGTCGCCAAGGCCTGTTCTACCCATTACTTCAAGTTTATGCGCTACTTGTAGTGCTTTGAGAATTGGTCTCCCCGCAACTGCGAATGAGTATACACTATGTGATATTAATGTAGCTGCTGAAACCCCGAAGCCTAGTCCAAGATCAAGTGGAGTATAGATGTTTGACTCTACATCAATCCCTGCCTCGCTACATACTACTTTAGACTGCTGAGTAAATACTTCCCGATTATTCAATAGTGCTCTACAACTACCCCTTCTCCCCGTCGCCACCGCGTAAATAGATAAATTAATGCCTGCACCAATACTACCTGTTTTCAAAGGGTCATCGCTGTATATAGGTATCCATAATCCCGAAACGTGGAGTGGTGTAATTACTTTCAAATGGACACCATGGAATATATAAACTACTTCAAGTACCTCTCCATTATTAATGGCAATAGTAGCCATCCATGCTCTACTAGCCCTAGTGCTCCCTTAATACACTCTCTCTCCGTGAATTTCGAGACATGATCACTGGTTATACCGGGAGCGTGGAAGGCTATAGGCACGGGGTCATCGCTGTGAGACCTCTTACTCGGGGGTGTTGCATGGTCTGATGTAATGAGGATAGCGTATTTATCTAGGTACTCTAGGAGGGGCTGCACGTAGTACTCATCAATCTCCTCAATTCTCCTCCTCTTAGCCTCATAGTCTCCATCATGGCCTGGTTCATCAGGGCCCTTTAAGTGAACGTAGACAATATCATTATCCGCAATGGCTTTCAGTGTTGCCTCAAGCCTTAACGCATAGTCCCTCCTCGGGTCTCCACTAGGTGGCTCAAGTGGAATAACGCTTGCTCCAAAAGCTCTCCCAATACCAATCTCAACCGGCATTTCAGCTAGGAAAGCGAATTTAGCACCGTACTTTTCACTCAGTGGGATAGCCCGTGGTGGTCTCCCACCAGCGTCTCTAAGTAGTAGAGAATTCGCTGGTAGTAAACCCCTCGCAACTCTCTCTCTATTCACTGGGTGATTCCTTAATAACTCAATAGTTTTCTTGAAGAATGCATTTGCCAATTCAGCGGTTACCCTGGCCTCTTCAGAGTCCTCCAGCGGCTTTATCCACTGGACAAACCTGCTTGGATTAGAGACAGCTACACTAACCAACCCTCTCCTCTCATATGCAGGGTCATTATTACTAACCATTGGTGAAAGCCTCTTACTCCTACTCCCAATAATGACTACTGCTCTATGTCCAATCGTGGCAACAACTCTAGCATATCCATCATAAACCCCGAGTTCTAGTCCATCAAGACTATTAGCCAACACACGTGCCTCGCTCGAGGACAAGTTCCTCCCAACTCTCCTATCAATTATTTCAAGTGATATAGGATCCACTGTAGCGAAGTTAGCTCTAAAGGCTACTTCATACCCCTCCCTGATCTCTAATCCAGCACCTAAAGCCTCTATCGGACCCCTACCCGTGTAGACCTCGTGGGGGTCGTAGCCAATAATAGATATAACTGCCTCATCGCTCTCAGGGGCAATACCCCTACCAATAGTGTACATTACACCACAAACCCCTCTCTTTGCAACTTCATCTAATCCAGGTTTATGTGCTAGCTCGAGTGTTGTAGTGGGGTCACTTAAGCTATCAGCTGCTCCATCAATCACTAGGTATATTAGTTTATACTTCAATCTAATCACCCGGTTTATAATTGAATACTGGAAGAATTAAATACGTAAAATAATTGATTAAAATCAGAGTTTGACTACTCCTCTATATTACAAGTACTGATGACCTTCAAAGCAGGGTTCAATGGATGTGCTAATATAGCTATGATTCAATGATCGGGGTAAGAGGCTAGGTGCTGCTAGAGCTATGTTTTCTCTCATATGAGTAGAAGTAGTGTTCTCTAGATGGAAACAACCCTTTCTTAACCTCCTCTACGTATTTCCCCACGCATGATTTAATTATTGATGATAAATCAGCATACTTCTTTGCGAATGGAGGGGGTGTCGGGGTTAATCCTAGTATATCGTGTATTACTAGTACTTGCCCATCACAGTATGGACCGCTGCCAATACATATAGTTGGTACTGAGACCTCCTTGGTAACCTCCTCAGCTACGTCGGCTGCAGTATACTCTATAACAATTGAGAATGCACCGGCTTTCTCCAATTCTCTTGCATCCTCTATGATCCTCTCACGCTCTACATCGCTTAAACCCCTCTTTCTATACCCACCAATAAGTAGGGCTCTCTGTGGGTTTAAACCAATGTGTCCCATTACAGGAATACCTGCTCTCACGATAGCTTTCACAACGTCGGCGTATTCAGAGCCACCCTCGATTTTCACGGCTTCAGCTCCAGACTTGATCATTAGTCCAGCGTTCCACACGGCATCCTCTATACTTGTCTCATAGCTGAGGAAAGGCATATCCCCCACTACTAGTGCTCTTGGCTTAGCCCTCGCCACACTTGAAACATGTAGAAGCATCATATCCATTGATACAGGGTGTGTTGATTCAAAACCATGAACAACCATTCCAGCACTATCACCAACTAGGATTATGTCTACACCTGCTCCATCCACGAGTCTAGCTGTTATGTAGTCGTATGCAGTGATCATCGCTATTTTCTCCGATCCCTTCATTTTAACTATATCTCGCACAGTCTTCTTACTCATATTCAAAAACAAACACCATTTAAGAATATGCGGATTCTTAAATAAAGAATAACTAAGATAATGCTAGTAGAGCCTTCTCCCTTCTAGTCTTCTCAATTAACTTAACTAGGAGAGTAATTACAGTATTTACAACTGCCCTCTCTCCAAGTGTCCTAACTACATATCCATTGATATAGTCGACTTCAGTTATAGATCCCCGTATAAGGTCTTGAAGCATACTTGACGAGTTTTCAGCTACAGCCTCTACATTTCTATTGATATACTCAAGAAGCCTCTCCTCGCTGAATTCATAGCCATGAACTCTTGCAGCTTCAACAACCTCTCTAACAATCATTTTCGCAATCCACCGTGCCTCAGGCTCTAAGACTATTTTGTTCCTAGCCATAGTGATCGCTGTAATAGAGTTCACAACAGCGTTTAATGCTAGCTTTAGCCATCGATAGAAGTCAATGTTATTTGTTAGCCTAAAATCTAAACCTCCAGTTCTAAAAAGCGTTGCTAGCTCAAATAACTCTGGACATGGTGTTTTACGAGAGCCAGCAATGACTACTCCTCCCCCATGGTATAGAATCCTACTCCGCGAAACTCTCTCAGCGCCATAATAGACTACACCGGCAGCGACTTTACCATGGATAATGAACTCCTCTGCTTTCTCCAGGCTTCCAAATCCATTTTGAAGCATTAGGAGGACTCCGCCTGGATCAAGTATTTTTCTCGCCAATAACAAACTCTCATCCACGTGGTATGCCTTTACAGCGTTAAATACAAAGTGGCATTTATCAATAGGGTTGGAGGCGCTCCTAGGGGTTATAGGTACTAGTACTTCTTGACCCCGGGGTTTATCTATAACGAGTAAGCCATGATTCTCCTCGATTTCCCTAATACTCTCCAAGCTTGAATAATACACTGGAATAAACCTAACGCCACTTCTATATAGATAATAAGCGATTACTCCTCCAACCGCTCCCCCTCCAATAACACACACTTCGTTAACCAAGCTAATTCACCCGTATCTCGCTGAGGATCTCTAGTAGGCGGCTTGGTGAACTTGCAAATATATATGTGACAGGCTCTAAGCCCATGCCCCCTTGATCGCATATTGCATCAGGCCTATTTACAGCTGTTATCTCGATACTCCTCCAGAATTCATCCATGCTCCTATGTGGACCCGTCTCCAATACACTCAAACCCATTCTTCTCAGTTGATTGGGTATGTCATTAAAGTTCTTTATGTTCACTGCGTATTTAGCATTTGGATTATACCTCGCAACTATGCATAATACACGTGCTAAATGCCTACTCCCACCATACATTGGTACTCCATATATTGCTAAACCCGTGGATGTTCTCATTATTCTACCCGTTAAGCCTATTACATCTCCAATTCCACGGGGATGTCTCGGTGCATAGACAAAATTACACCCAACTTCCGGTATGAGTTTTTCAAATCCAGGTATTGCAATGATCTTGTGGAGTAAACCCCTATAATACTCTATTTCAGGGTCTCTTAGCTCGCCTTCAATACACATATATGAAAGTTCCTTCTTCAAAGAGCAGACAGCTCTAAGCGACAGTATATTTATAACCATGTGGGATGTTATAGTGAACTTATCGTATTGATCGCTAACTACCAGCTCTGAAAGCATTTCAATATAGTGGTCAATGAGGCTCCTCGATAAACCAACACGGTCAAGCTCTCTATAGTAATAGACAACATCTCTCTTCAAAAGCCTACTAATCATGGGCTGAGTTATCTCTAAGTAGCGTGCAATTCTACGCTGACTAACACCCATACTACTCAATTTGTGGGCTAGAATACCCCTTAGATTCGGGAGGATTACCGTGGTTGCTACTTCGTGTACTAGCATCTCTAAATACACCATTACTAATAGTTAGTAATTTATCGCGCTGCTTATCAAGCTTACTAGACACTAAGTCTGCGAGATTAATGATTTCCCTTAAAACACCTAGCTCCCCAGTAAACACCTCTTCATACTTCTCCATTTCATTCATTAAATCAATAACTCTATCTAGAGTCGTGAATACAAAGTTCTTAAAATTCTCTTTATCGAAGTGAGAGAAGTGTTCTTTCACAGCGAGTCTTCTCAGTGATTCAAGAATACTCCTTGGCTCAAGGCTTCTATACTTTATTAGTAAAGCCTTAACTCTCGGATCCCTTGTCTCAACTCCGAGAAACTCCCCGAGAACGCTTCTAACGGCTTCAATATCTGTAAACCTCCACCATGTTTGGTTTGATGAAGTATATGACTTCTCAATAACCCCTAGTTCTTTCTCTAACACTCTGAGTATGTTAATGGGGTTGTAGTTGAAGCCCATTGAAGCAAGCTTTAAGACCAAGTGTTTATAGCTGAAGTCACCGAGTCTATGGTCTATTAAGGGGTCTTGAGCTAACTCATACATAGCTCTGAGTAAGACTACTGCCTTCTCACCATACTTCTCAGTGAAGAACTTCAGAGCATCAATTGTATTAAGCATAGACTAAACTACCCTTGTGTAAATTAGAGTGGTATTACTATTAAATACCCATACACTCTAATTCTCCACGAGGGGTATTACAAGTGTCCATTATTGTGGATGTTGAGAATGTCTGGAAGGTATATGGAAAGATAGAGGCTTTAAAAGGGGTTTCTCTAAGAGTGCGAGAGGGAGAGATCTACGGACTCGTCGGCCCTAATGGAGCCGGTAAAACCACTTTATTGAGAATTATAGCGGGGTTGGTTAAGCCAACAAGCGGATCTGTCCGGGTGGGTGGAGTAGACCCCTATAGAGACTTCCTTGAGGCGAGGAGTTTTATTAGTTATCTCCCAGAGGAGGCAGGGACCTATGATTTCCTAACTGGTTATGAACACTTACTACTATACGCTAAGCTCTACGGGCTGGGGAAGAGTAGTATTGAGTATGGCGCTGAGTTATCTGGACTAGGCGAGAGATTATGGGATTTTACGAGAAACTACAGTAAGGGCATGAAGAGGAGACTTCTACTAGCGCTTGTCTTAATGACTAAGCCTCGTCTAGCACTACTAGATGAACCAACAGCTGGCTTAGATGTACACGCGAGTTTGTCAATTAGGAGAGCTATTAGGAGACATGTTGAGGGAACAAAATCAACGGTCATGGTTAGTAGCCACAACATGCTGGAGATCGAGTATTTGTGTGATAGAGTTGGATTAATATCCGGGGGTAAAATACTGGCAGAGGGTAGTGTAGAGGAGCTACTATCTAGGTACAATGCCCGCAATCTCGAAGAGGTATTTGAAGTAGCCACAGGTGGATTAGAGTGAGGTCTAAAGATATTATTAAAACACTTCTCTGGAAGGAGACAAGGGAAATAAGTAGAGATAGGAAATTCCTTGCTACAATTATTACAACACCCATACTATCGCTTACAGCTATAGCTTTTCTCACAGCCACTCTACTATACTACCAGCCAACAGTCATCGCTATTGTCTCACAAGATAATGGAGAGGGTGCTAATTGGTTTGTAAATAACGTCTTGAACTACCTCGTGGGCAGGGGATACGTGGTGAGCACTACGACAAGCCTCGAGAGTGTATTGAGAAACATGACCATAGACTTAATCGTAGTTATACCCGAGGGGTTTTCAGATAATTTGACTAGAATAGATAGAGTGTGCTATATTGAAGTAATCAAGCGCACGAGTGTATCGGAGGATAGAGTTAGTAGAGCAGAGGAAGATGTAAAAAATGTGGTTTCATCTCTTTCCCAGGCGGTTTCATCATCCAAGATCAAGGAGCTTGGATCCAAGGCTGGTATTCCAGATATAAATGTTGAGGCTGTGCGGAACCCTATACAGGTAAAAGTACCCATCTATATATCTCCAACTGGGGAACCAGCTAAGCAAGAGGATGTATTAAGACCATTCATAGCTAGATTATTAATTCTAACATACTCATTCATAGTAACCCCAGCTGCTACATATATAGTGGACGGCATTGTTGGGGAAAGAGAGAGGAAAACCATGGAGATGCTACTAGCTTCTCCAGCTGGTTTAAAAGAACTGATTGTCTCCAAGATAATGGCTTCATCACTCATAGGATTAATATCATCTCTTTCAGACCTCGCGGGCCTACTACTATACTATGGGCTACTAGTCGTTGCTCTTGGAGCATGGTTTCTAGCAGTCTTCGACCCAGTCCTCCTATTGCTTCACTCATTTACTGCTTTTCTATCAATACTCGTAACTGTATCTATATCTCTACCATTCATTACGAGGACTAAGGGGATTAGATCAGCTAGTAATCTCGCTAGTTTATTCTCAATCCTGGGTTTAGCTTTCTACGTAGCTGGCTGGGTAATAGACTTCTATAAATTACCAAGTGAGATTCTCAATCCACTATTAATAGTCCCGTATACACACTCTATTCTCGCCATACAGAGCTATGTATATAGAGACCTATACACATCGATTAGGAGTATAATGATACTACTCGCACTATCCACTGTATTACTCTACATATCCCTAAAAACACTAGATAGGGAGAAAGTTCTGTTAGCTAAGTGAACTTGACTCATCATTGGTGTCTCTTTTGGTCATTGAGGAGATCATGGAAAAAATAGAGCAAGACTACCTCCCTAGGGCTAGATGGTGGCCGTGGAAAAGCGAGTTGAGAAGAGTGGATATTCAAACATATGAATGTACTAATAAACTACACTATTTACTATTAAGGCATGAAAACCAATTATTCCAACTACCATTAATTCAACTAGATGAAATCCCCTTGGAATTAAAACCACGTGGCTTCTGTGTAAATGGAAAATGCTTCGTTGAAGCAGAGTACACTCCATGGTATCCAGGGGAATTCCTCAAGTTATCAATGGCGGATTATAGGCAGGTCTCAACTCCAATAAGCAATTTCACGGTTCAATCAGCGAGACCCCTTACAATGGAGTCTACAAATGCTATTGCTATGTATGAAACAAGCTGTGAGGCACTGGTATTAAAGAGCTATAGACTAATCCCGGGTTTTAACATTGAAGCAAAAATACTAGAACACCTTGGTAGGAGGAACTATAGGTATATTCCAAGAATACACGGCATACTCACTTATGGAAACAAAGCCTCCGGAATATTAATGAGCTATGTCAAAGGCGTTGGAGATGGAGGTACACCATTCTATAACTCCCTCGTAAACTACTTGAAAAACCTTAGGGATTCGCACGAGATTGGTTTAGCCGCTAAACTAGGTGTAGTTATCGCTGAGCTCCACATATACCTAAACACTGATCCCCCTGACAAATTCTTCGGTGTTGAAGAAGTAAATGATCGAGATTTAGCTCAATGGACTTCGAGAATTGAGAAAATGTACACAAGTGCGTTAAGGAGGCTTGATGAAGTAGTACAAGAGCTCGAAGAGCCCCAGCACAGCGAGCTTAGCTACTGGAGATCAATAGCTGAGAAAGCCGGGGAATTAGTGGAAGACGCTATTGATAAAATTCATAGATTATACACTAGTGGATTAAAAGCCAGGATCCATCAAGACCTCCACCTTGGTCAAATGATCTATACTGGCGATAATGTATTGGACTTCGTAATAACGGACTTTGAGGGTGAGCCTGGTAGATCGACCGAGGAGAGGTTAATGAAGGAGCCTCTATTGAGGGATTTAGCATCAATGATTAGGAGTTTTCACTACTTATCACACGCTGCGATAATGAACTCTATGAATAAGACGCGCCACGAAGTAAGCCTCATTATGACTAGAGGTGACCCTTCTCGGGATTGGAGATTTAAGCACATTGTTTCAATGACTTATAGTTACTTAGCTAGAATGTGGAATACCCCGCTTATGGGTTTTATAGTTAAGTCACCATTGGAGATTTGGCATTATCTATATCCATGGATTATTGAGAGGGCAGTATATGAGTTTTACTATGAGTCTCACTATAGGCCCCTCTGGTGTTCAATACCCATAGTAGGATTGCTTGAAGCGAAGAGATATCTACTAGCACGCTAGTTATTAACCTCTCCCTCTTTAATCTCGTTGAAGGGTTGATTTAGTAATGCCTAGTATAGTGTTATTTTTCGAAGTTCACCAACCATACAGGCTCGGTAGAAATATATACGCTAAACTCATAGAGAAGTCGCTTAAAGGGAGGCTTGATCAAAACGATCTAGAGGAAGCCATATTTGACAACGAGCTGAATAGATATGTGTTGAATAGAGTAGCTGATCGATGTTATATTCCAGCGACAAAGATAATCATAGAGAACATTGAGAGATTTAAAAACACAAGTAAACCATTCAAAGTAACTTTCAGTATTAGTGGTGTGTTATTAGAGCAGGCTGTGAAGTGGAGGAGAGATGTTATTGAAGTATTCCAGAGAGCAGTTGAGACAGGTATGGTTGAATTAACTGAGCAAACATACTACCACAGTATGGCTGCGTTCATGCCATACTATGGATTCGAGGAGTTGAGAGAGCAGATCTTGGAGCATAGGAGAATAATCCAAGAGTTATTCAACTACACGCCACTATCAATTGAAAACACTGAGTTTACATATAATAATGACTTAGCCTGCTTCCTTGAAAACATGGGTTATAAAGTAGTGTTAACGGAGGGTGTTGAATGGGTTCTTGGTTGGAGGAGTCCTAATTACGTCTATAGAGCTAGAGACTGCGATATACGGGTTCTAACTAGGAATTATAGGTTGAGCGATGACATTGGTTTTAGATTTAGCGATAGGAAATGGGATCAATACCCACTAACCGCGGATAAATACGCATCTTGGTTGTCTGCAACACCAGGCGACATTATTTTAATAGCGGTAGACTATGAGACGTTTGGAGAACACCACTGGCCTGAAACAGGCATTTACGAGTTCCTTAGGTGGCTTCCAATCGAGGTTGGGAAGTACTGGAACCTGGAGTTTACAACACCCATGGAGGTTATTGAGAAGTATCAACCTAGAGATATATATGACGTCCCGCCATGGACTACGATAAGCTGGGCTGATGAGAGGGATTTATCTGCTTGGTTTGGAAATGAGCTGCAGATTGAGGCTTTCAAGATCCTTGCTGATCTGAGGCCCTATATTAGGGCTTTAGAGAACCCGGGGTTGTTGAGAATTTGGAAGAAATTGACTATAAGTGACCACTTCTACTACATGGCTACAAAGTTTGGTAGTATTGGTGAAGTCCACGCCTATTTTTCACCATATAAAAACGCCTCTATTGCATACTCTCTATTCATTGAGGCTATTGGTGGACTACTACAAGCTGTTGTTGAAGAAGTAAAGGAGAATCCCCGGAGGATTCTGAGTAGGCTTGAAGTACCGGGTGAAAGGGCATTTTACTTCAATCTACCAAGTGGTGAGTATGTAGGGGTTTCTGCGAGGTCTATTAGGGAGCTATTGTTAGCTCTCGAGAAAGCACCCTTGGAGTCCATATTGTTCCACTTAAATCGCGGCGACATAGAGAGATGGGTTAGCGATGTATTCTATGCAAGGGAGTTAGCAGAGGAGATCGCAGAGATTAGGGGTGAACCGGGCGATATTAATGAGAAGCTTGATAAATTGAAGAAAGCTATTAAGTTATGGATTACTGAGTAATGGGTGTGTGATTTGCCATCAAACTTTGTATTTCTAATACACTTCCACCAGCCAATAGGTCAATTACGTAGTGTGATTGAGAGAATCTATGAGAATAGCTATAAGCTACTACTCGACATATTTAGAGAGTATAGTGATTTAAAGTTTGCAGTTCACATTAGTGGACCCCTACTACTCTACATGAGGGAAAACCACCCGGATTGGCTCCAGGACTTATTAAAACTAGGTGATTATGGAACCATAGAGTTTGTCGCTGGAACAATTAGTGAGAGCATACTCCCCCTTGTGCCGGGAGATCTTAGGCTTACACAAGTATTGAAGTATATTGAGGTATTTGAGGGTATAGCCGGCTACAAGCCACGTGGATTCTGGCTACCTGAGAGAGTATGGGAGCCGTGGCTACCGGAGGTCTTGGGTAGAGCTGGGCTTGAATACGTTGTCATCGATGATGCGACATTGAGGAAGACTGGTTGGTCTAGTGAGAAAACCAAGTATGCTTGGTTAACCGAGGAGAGCGGTTATGTTATCAAAGTATTGTTTATTGATGAGAGGTTAAGATATATTCTACCATGGGAGCACCCTGACCGCGTAATAGATTACATTGCTTCATACTCTGGGGATCCAGATGCGCTGTTACTATGGGGTAGTGATGCCGAGAAGTTTGGAGAGTGGTGGGATCGTGAGAGTAGTAAGTGGTGGCTAAGGGACTTCCTTAGTAAATTGAGGTTTGAGAAGCGCATTGAAATAACTCACCCCTCCGAGTACCTTAGAGAGCACGGTGTTAAGGGTCTTATATACCTCGATACAGGAAGCTATGATAAAATGCTCGAGTGGAGCGGTGGTTTCTTTAGAAACTTCCTTGTGAAATACGCTGAGAGTAATAATATGCATAAGAAGGCGCTATGGGTTAAGAGGAAGATCGATAGAGCGAGGGATAAAGTTAAAGAAGCACCATTAGACTACCTACTAGCCTACTGTAATGATGCATACTGGCATGGATTGTTTGGCGGCATTTACTTAATGCATTTAAGACAAGCTATATATGAGGAGCTCATTAGATCAGAGAGAAGCATGGAAGAACTCATGGGATACTATAACTCCAATGGAGTGAAGAGAATTCTATTAGACTTCGACTACGATGGCTCAGATGAATTACTAGTGGAGTCTCCACTATTAAACCTATACATAGACTTAGGGGATGGAGGAACCCTCTTTGAATTAGACTACAAGAAGCCCGGTCTAGAGCACAACTTCCAGGATACAATGACTAGGTATAGAGAGCCATACCTAGAGGGATATAGATTAAACCCAGATTGGTATAGGAGAGTTAGTTGGAGGCTACACATCTGGGGTTCTGAAACAACAATACATGACTGGATGTTTAACACGCCATTTAGAGATATGAGTGATATTGCTCAAGCTAGACACCACGTAGCATTTACAGAGGATCCACGGATATTCCACATTAGGGGTTTTGGAGGAGTGTACTACCATGGTGTAAAGGCCTCAACTATACAAGTTGAGAAAACCATTAGGTTGCTGAGTCAAGGCTACATTGTTAAGATCACTTTGAGAAACCATGGTGAATCCATTGTTAAGGGTAAGGTGGGTTTTGAATATCACCTCGCTTGGAAAGTAGATAGAGATCAGGGTAGACCATCTTGGTTTAGTGTTAATGGAAGAAACTACGATATCACATACTGGTACACTGGTAGAGCATCAAGTATAGCTCTACAGTCAGCTACACATCCAGCCACTATTATTAAAACAAGTAAACCTATCGAGATGTGGGTTGCTAGACTAACGAGTTATGCTAGGACTGAAAAGGGCTTAATGGAGGTGCCTCAAGGACTTGGAGTAATGCTCGTTGAGCAAGTTGAGTTAAATAAAGGGGGTCTCTTCGAGCTAGAGATCGAGCATGTCGTAGAGTAGTGTGAGGTGTCTCACCTGGTAAAGGCGGTAATGTTTACTTTTGAATCTATATACACGAAGAAAGTTGGGGGTTTAGCTGAGGTTCCACCGCGCTTAGCCAGCGCATTAATTGAAATCGGGGTTGATGCAGAGCTTTATCTACCTAACCATGGATATATAGACACATGCAGTAATCCTGATTACGCAGTGCGGGTGGGGGATGATTTATACTGTATTAAGAGGCTGGAGGGAGTTAAACCATTGCATTACCTTGTTGGTGGAGGTGTTTTAGACGACCCATTTGTGTATTCCCCGCAAAGCCTTGTTTTGAAAACACTTGTTTTCGCCAGGGTTTTAAGAGAGTACTTCTCCGAGAGATTAAAGGGATTTACTGATAGACTCGTATTTCATGGACACGACTGGCACTCTATACCCACCCTGCTATCTTTAAACTCACTATTATATGATAGTGGATTATCAGCACCCCTAATACTCCACTTTCACCTAGCTACTAAGAACAGAATTGAATTAACTGATCTATGTCGCCACGCCGGATTATGCGAGAACACAGTGATCCGTGGGGATCATGGTGCAAGAGAATTTAAGTACTACTATGATGCTGGGGGTGGAATATTGGAGAGAATTGCTGGTTACATTACCGATAAAGTACTTACTGTCAGTAGGGGTTTCTCGAAGACTATTGCTAGGTACATTGGATTACATGCAGCTGGAAAAGTTGACTACGTGTTTAATGCATCTCCATTTAATTGGGGTTATGTCGTGGAGGTTGTTTCAAGTAGGGGTGTTAAAAACCCCGAGGATCCTTTGGAGAGAGCTCGTTTTAGGAGAGCACTATTAACTAATTTAATTGGTGGGATTGAAGTCTCATTCCTAGATGAAGAGTCGAAGAGGAGGGTTAGTGATATATTAAACCACTATAGTGTAGTGTACAATAGGGTATTTAGTGATGATGGGCCACTAGTGTTCTCTATTGGTAGGCTTAGTAGGCAGAAGGGTTTTGACTACATACTCCGCGCTCTAGATAAGCTCACATTAATTAATCCGAGAATTAAATTAATTCTCTCAATTATCCCGCTTGGATACCAAGATGATTCGCTTAAAGAGTGGATTGAAGCGGTTTTATCGTATCCTGAGAACCTCAGAGTTTTACCGGGTGCATTGAGTAGAGAGAACACGGTACTACTCTACTATGCATCAAACACCGTACTTATACCTAGTCGAAGCGAGCCCTTTGGCTTAGTGGCATTGGAGTCTATGGCTTCTGGAACCCCCGTGGTTGCAGCGAGAACAGGTGGACTTATCGACATAGTTGTAGATATTGAGAGAGACCCCTTGAATGGAGTTGGCCTCTTCTTCGATGTTGGGGATGTTTATGGATTGGCTGAGGCTACTGGTAGGCTTATTGAGCTTGTTGAACCTAAAGGGGAGAACGTGGAGAGGGCTAGGCGTTTGAGAATGAACTGCATTAAGCGTGCAGGGGAGTTTAATTGGAGGGCTTCCGCTGAAAAAACTAAGTCTATATATAGAGAGTTTATTGACTTAACCTAGTCTACGTGTATTTCTCTTCCTAGTTTCCTAGCTATTTTCACCAACATGTCTTTAACCATAGCCTCAAACGTCCAATCTGGCTTCCAACCCCACTCTTCACGTGCGACGCTATCGTCTATGCTTCTAGGCCATGAATCAGCTATTTTCTGCCTGAAGTCTGGTTTATAATCAACTTTGAGGTTTGGTATGTACTTCCTTATCTCCTCTTCGAGTTGCTTAGGTGTGAAGCTAAAAGCTGCCACATTGTAGCCTACGAATAGCTTTAGTTTCGATTTATCGGCTTTCATTAAGTCAACAACGGATTTTAACGCGTCGGGCATGTATATCATAGGCAGCTCTGTGTCTTCCCTGAGATAGCATGTATAGGGCTTACCCTCAACGGCATAGTAGAAGATCTCAACTGCGTAGTCTGTTGTTCCACCTCCAGGTAGAGCTTCACTACTAATAATTCCAGGCCACCTAACACCCCTCACATCTAGATCGTACTTATATACATAGTATCGGGCTATGAGTTCTCCAGCGTATTTTGTTATACCATACATTGTTATTGGCTCTATTACTGCGTGTTGGGGTGTTTTAATCTTAGGTGTTGTGGGGCCGAAGACCGCTATTGAACTTGGCCAGAAGACCCTTAATCTATACTCTCTGGCTAATTCTAGTACATTGTATAGTCCAACCATGTTTACTTGCCAAGCTAATTGAGGGTTTTTCTCACCAGTGGCAGATAATATTGCGGCTAGGTTGTATACTTCGTCTACATTATATTTCTTAATGGCACTCTCAATAGACTCTACTTTAGTTACATCTACGTACTCCATTGGTCCCTCGAGGAGAGGCCCTTTCTCTGGTTTTACAGGGTAATATCCAGCAATAACGTTGTCTCTTCCATATATTTTACGTAAAAATGGGACTAGCTCTGTGCCAACCTGCCCTGTTGCTCCAATGACTAGTATTCGTGTCAATAAATAGACACCTTTATATTATCCCTAATCTCTTGCCATGCCTCTCATAGGCTGCAAGTGCTTTATTCAAGTCCTCCATTGTGTGTCCGGCATTAACTTGATTCCTTATTCTCTCTGTCCCTCTAGGCACCATGGGGTAGACTATTGGGACAACGAATATTCCCTCATCGAATAGCGACTTAGCTAGTTCACGCGTCTTCTTGGTGTCGCCAATAATTGCTGGTATTATGGGTGTTTGGCTCTTCCCAGTGTTGAACCCCATGGATTGGAGCTCTTTCCTGAAGTAGTTTGCATTCTCGTGTAGTCTCCTTATCCTCTCTTTTCCCTCAGGGCTCATCACTATCTCTATTGCCTTAATGTTAGCCGCTATTACGGGGACTGGCGGGCCAGTGCTAAGTAGCCAGCTTCTAGCTCTGTTTCTAATGTACTCAATGATCTCTTTGTCTGAGCCGATCATCCCACCACTAGAGCCAAGGGCCTTGGAGAATGTACCCATGTGTATGTCTACTTTATCCTCGACTCCGAAGTGTGCTGGTGCTCCATGCCCCTCTCCTAGGACTCCATCTCCATGTGCATCGTCAACGTAGAAGATTGCATTATAGTCTTCAGCTAGTTTAGCGATATCTCTGAGTGGTGCTATATCCCCATCCATTGAGAACACTGCATCCGTTATAATTAGGACCTTATTGTACTTATCTCTATTCTTCCTCAACTTGTCCTCTAAGTCTCCCACATCGCAGTGATTATAGATGATTTTCTCCGCTCTAGAGAGCCTGATCCCGTCGATGATACTACCGTGGTTCAATTGATCTGATAGTATCAAGTCACCTTGATCGACAAGTGCGGGTATAGTGCCTTGGTTCGCGGCAAAGCCTGTTGGGAAGAATAGTCCAGCCTCAGTCCTCTTAAACTCGGCGATCTTATTCTCAAGCTCCGCTAGGATCTCGTGGTAACCTGCAATAGCCCAAACAGCGCCAGGACCCCAACCATACTTCTCCATAGCCTCAATAGCGGCTTGCTTTAACCTAGGATCGTTCGCTAAGTTTAGGTAGTTATTTGATGCGAGAACAACTACCTCGCGGCCCTCAACCACTGCTCTAGGACCAGCAGGGCTCATAACCCTCCTAATCTCCCAGAACTCTCCTCTCTCATATAGCTCTTTCAATCGAGCGGAATAGAACTCTTTAACAAATTTCTTAGCCAATGTAGACACCGGAAATTCTATAAATAAAACAGGTATAAATATCTTTACATATATATACTCTATATTCAAATAGATATGAACTAGAATTTAAACATATAGAGTAGTGGTTGATTTGAATTTACAGGAGATAATCGAAAAAATCAATAGATACTTTGAGCTTGGTGACAAAGAACTTGAGGAATTATACGAAGTCTTAGATGACTTATATGCTGATTACTCATCGAGGTTTCTCGAGGCTCTTGGAAAGCCGGAGGAGTATAAGGGTTTTTTAAACGAGTTCTTTACATTAGTTAAAAGCCTCATTACCAAGGAAAGTAGAAGTATGCTCGAGGAATTAGCTTTAATCGCAATATTAGATATACTTGCAAGTGACCTATATGAAAAATTAGTGGGCACTGCGGAGGTTAGTTGAAGCAAAAGCAATTAGTAAAATAAATAGCTGGCAGTATTATTAGGTAGCTCTTGAATAAATAATAATGTAAACACCGGACACTAAGTAAAATTATTATTAAATTAAGTCGATCATTTTATGGCTGAGTCAAGGTGGTAACTGTGGTTGATTGCTTAAAGTCTGCATATATATTGGGCATAGCATCAATTTCTATTCCTTTACTTCTAATATTTACAGCTACATTGGTTTCGGGTTGGTTTAATTTGTATTATAATGCTTTAAGCGATCTAGGGCATGCGGTGAAGAGTAATGTTGCTTGGATTTTTAATCTTGGACTAGCTATTGGTGGGGTATTGATTATTATTACAAGTGATCGATTCATATTAAGCGCAGACTTAGCAATGAGTGTACTGGTCTCACTAATTGGTTTTTCACTCATACTTATTGGCGTATTTGACGAAGTTTATGGTAGACTGCACTTTTACGTCTCATTTATGTTCTTCTCGTTGTTGTTGTTAATGGCTTTAATCTACCCACTGCGTGCGAGAAGAAGGTTAAT
This sequence comes from Desulfurococcaceae archaeon, assembly GCA_028275705.1. Classification (GTDB taxonomy): domain Archaea; phylum Thermoproteota; class Thermoprotei_A; order Sulfolobales; family Desulfurococcaceae; genus UBA285. The sequence goes on from JAPWUD010000002.1 coordinate 73,207, forward strand.
GCCCATAGGAGTACTTATAGTTGTCGTCAATGTATTCACATGGTATATGCACTTTACACATAATAACCCACCTGGAGCTGCTATACCCGAGCTCGTCTCTATATTCTCTGTTGTAGCATTTTACCTAGATGCAGTACGATACTACTCTAGCATTACGTGTGGGAGGACTATGTGTAGAGGTGATTTTGTACTTCACAGTATTTAACCCCTTGAATTATTAACTCTCAAAGGGAGATTATTGAGGCGTATATTATCAATTCTAATCTCCCTCATTGCCTCAATTATTATAGTTATCTATGTAGTTACATTAACTAACCCACATGAGTCCGTGAGAGAGCAGGTTGTTATTGAAGAGCATGTAATTGAGCTTCAATACCCAAGGGTGCTGTCTAATATAACCGTTGAGGAGGCTATTTTGAAGAGGAGGAGCATTAGGGATTACACTGATCAACCCGTTCTAATCGAACACTTATCTCTAATTCTATGGAGTGCTCAAGGTATTACAGATCCTAGACTAAAGTTTAGAGCTGCACCCAGTGCTGGTGCAACATATCCACTGGAGGTGTACGTTGTGGCTGGAGTGAGGGGTGTTTTAATACGCGATGGCTATTACTTAAAACCAGGTATATATAGGTATGATCCCTTAAAGCACGTTTTAGTATTAGTTAAGGAGGGTGATTTCAGGGATCAGCTTGCATCTGCTGCTCTTGATCAAAAGTGGGTTAGAGAAGCCCCTATCAGTATTGTTATAACAGCTGTTTTCGAGAGAACTACGAGGATTTATGGGGAGAGGGGTGCTTCTAGGTATGTTCCAATGGAGGTTGGCCATGTTGGTGAAAATATTTACCTAGTGGCTACCGCACTTGGCTATGGAACTGTGGCTGTTGGCGCTTTCTACGATAATGAAGTAGCATCAATCATTGGTCTCGAGGCAGAGGAGACACCTATGTATATAATGCCAATTGGTGTTCCTAAACAACCAGTTAAAACAAGTTTTGAAGATTTATGGGTTTTTATAGAGGAGTCGAGGAGGGGGCCATGAACTCTAAATTATTGAGGGCTGCATTATTAATGGTTGAAGCTACCTCAATACCCCTAATAGTACTAGGGTTTCTATACTTGGTTACAGGCTATCAGCTATTGAACCCGGGGATTCAATTAATACCCAGACCTAGAGTTATTCACACAGATGCTGTTTTGAGAATTACACTAGTCGCAGTTTCAATTCTTCACGGATATGGCGGCTTACTACTACTAATCGCCCGCCTAGCGAGAAGCAATCTCCTACGGGCCTCACTATTTATACTAGTTCATATACTACTAATAGTATTTTTAGCATTGGTGGTGCTCTTAGAAATCTCACTGTCCTCCTTCCCGCCATGAGTGGCGAGGCTTTTAGTTGTAAAATTCATCATTAAGAGCTATAATTGTAGCTTCTAGAGTGTTATTTATTTTTATACCTCTCCCCAAATACGTATAAGAGGCAGGTGTTTGAGTTGGATCGAGTGTTTCTAGTTGGTGTTGGATTAACGAAAATAGGTAGGTTCTTCGAGAAGCATGCTAAGGATTTGTTTGCTGAGGCTTTATGGAGGGCTATTGATGATGCAGGTGGGTTGAAGCCTAGGGCCATAGTTGTGGGCAATATGACTTCTAGTGTTTTAATGGGTCAGGATAGTCTTGGTGCATTGGTTGCAGACTATGCTGGGTTGAGGGGTATACCTGCATTTAAAGTTGAAGCGGCCTGTGGTAGTGGTGGAGCGGCATTATATGCTGCATATGCATTGGTTAAATCAGGTGTTGTTGATGTTGTTGCTGCTGGTGGAGTTGAGAAGTTAACTGAAGCTAATACAGAGTACGTAACTAGGGCTCTTGCTCAGGCTGCTGATGCAGACTTCGAGGTGTTTTATGGTGCAACCTTCACGGGTTTGAATGCTATGGTTGCAAGGCTGTATAAGTCTCTATTTGGCTATAGTGACGAGGACTTATCATACTGGCCTCTTAAAATGCATGAGTACGCGAGTTTTAATCCATATGCACAGCTACCTAGGAAGACAACGATGAAGGAGATTCTTGAGAGCCCGTTGATCGCTGATCCAATAAGGCTGTACCACGCTGCACCAATTGGTGATGGTGCAGCAGTAGTAATCCTAGTTAAAGGAGAAGATAAAGCTAGAGAAGTAGCTAAAGCAACTGGGAGAGATGTCTTAGTTGAATTGTCAAGCGTTGCGATGGCGACTGATAGTGTTGATCTAGCCTCTAGAAACGACTTGCTCACAATGGAGTCTACAGTTGTGGCTACTCGTGATGCAATGCAGAGAGCTGGAGTTGAACAGAGGAATATTGACTACGTTGAATTACACGATGCATTCCACGTAACAGGCTTTGTAGCCCTTGAAGACCTTGGTTTTGCACCGAAGGGAATGGGTGCTAAGTTGTTTAAAGAGGGTAAATTCCAGAGGGGTGATAAGCCCGAGGTAAACTTTAGTGGGGGCCTCAAGGCGAGAGGCCACCCTGTCGGAGCAACGGGTATTTATCAAGCGGCAGAGGCTGCAATGCAGTTGAGGGGAGACTTCCCAGGGTATAAGGCTAGTAGTCCTGAGACTGCGTTAACGCACAATATTGGAGGTATTAGTACAATCGCCATTGTCTCTGTTTTTAAGAGGGTTAGGTAATGAGTAGCCATGACGATTTATTAAAGAAGGTAAGTGAGCTAAGGGAGAAATCCATTTTAGGTGGTGGTAAAGACAAGATCGAGCAGCAAAAGCAGAAGGGGAAGTTGTGGGTTCGCGAGAGAATAGAGAAGCTCCTAGACCCCGGGTCTTTTGTTGAACTAGAGTGGTTGAGAGTACATAGATCAACTTACTTTGGACTAGATAAATTAAAATACTATGGAGACGGCGTTGTAACAGGTTATGGTAGAATAAATGATAGATTAGTATACATCTATGCACAAGACTTCACGGTTTTAGGGGGGAGTATTGGTGAAGTCCACGGGGAGAAAATCGCTAAAACAATAGAGAGAGCTATACAGGTAGGGGTCCCGGTTATTGGGTTATATGACTCGGGTGGAGCAAGGATACAAGAGGGTGTTGCTTCACTACACGCTTGCGGGAGATTATTTAATGCAAATGTAAAGGCAAGTGGGGTTATACCACAAATAGCTGTCATAATGGGCCCCTGCGCAGGAGCAGCTGCATACAGCCCTGCCTTAATGGACTTTGTCATAATAGTGAAGGGTTCATACATGTTTATAACAGGCCCTGAGGTAGTGAAGGCGGCAACAGGGGTTTCAGTGAGTTTTGAAGAACTGGGAGGAGCTAATGTACATGGATCCACTAGTGGTGTTGCACACTTTGTAGCAGATTCCGAGGAGGAGGCTTTCGAGATTATTAGAAAACTCCTATCATACCTCCCAAATAATAGCACTGAGGAGCCTCCTTTTGTGCAAACCGATGATCCTGTCGATAGGAGGCTTGAAGAACTATACGAGGTTGTACCGTTAGATCCCATGAAGCCGTTTGACGTTAAACACGTGGTAAGGTCTATTGTAGACTATGGGGAGTTCCTTGAGGTTCACAGAGATTATGCTAAATCAGCTGTCGTTGGCTTTGGACGGATTGGCGGCTACGTAGTAGGGATTGTTGCAAATCAGCCAGCTGTAAATGCCGGGGTTATAGATATAGATTCAAGCAACAAGATCGCTAGGTTTGTTAGATTCTGTGATGCCTTTAATATACCAATTGTTACGCTCGTTGACACACCCGGCTTCATGCCTGGTGTAGACCAGGAGCATGGAGGTATAATAAAGCACGGTGCAAAAGTACTTCACGCCTACGCAGAGGCAACAGTGCCGAAGATAACTGTTATCATGAGGAAGGCTTATGGAGGTGCATATATAGCCATGGGGAGTTTATCGCTTGGAAGTGATGTAAACTACGCATGGCCCACTGCAGAGATAGCTGTAATGGGGCCTGAGGGAGCGGTGAGAATTCTATATAGGAGAGAGATTGAGAAAGCCGCTGATCCAGAGGCTTTATTCAAGGAGAAGTTGAAGGAATATAGAGATGTCTTTGCCAATCCATATAGAGCCGCGGAGCTGGGTTATATAGACGAGGTTATAGATATAGCTGATACCAGGAGGAAAATTTACAGTGCACTCGTATTGCTATCCACTAAGAGAGCGGAGTTGCCTCCTATAAGGAAGCACACTAATATTCCACTATAATGGATGTATTCTAACTATTTTTTCTCCCTTATTGACAGACTTACCCGGCATTACATATACTTCTTCAACAACACCTGATAGATGCGACTTTATCTCAATAATCATCTTCATAGACTCCAGTAGTGCTACTGTGTCACCAGTATTTACTCTCACTCCTGGTTTCACTTTTACTTCTACAACTCTACCAGTAATAGGTGAAACCACGACGTTTTGCTCAACTTGCTGCACTACTCCACTACGCGGCTTAGCTTTCTCCTCTTCAATAGTCTCATACTCTAACTCGGATACTAGTGGCTGGGTGAAATCTATTGAGATATATTTCTCAGTGGAGTGTATGTAGTGTTTTTCTCCATTTATATTGAGGACGTATCTATTGTCATTTGCCTTCTCCAAAGTAACCTTGTATAATTGACCACTCTTTCTATTTTTAAACACTATTGTTGTCTTGGTTTTCTCCACTAGCTCTAACTCTATGGTTGAGCCAAGCATTGTTTTCACACGGTAGATCTTGGGCAACTCTCACCAGCCTCAGTAACGCCAACCATCTTCATCGATCCGCCACGGGTTCGCTCATCACCATTAATTAATTATACATTAATTCCTCAAATAAATACATTGTATGAATCTGAGTATATTAGGTAATAGATATAACTATGTTATAGTGGGGTCTTCGTTGAGCCTAGACCTTAAGTCATTAAAGCAGAAGAGGGAGGAGTTTTGGACTAAAGAACCTGTTTACAAAGCTATATATGATAGATTGATTAAGCAAGGGTATCATTTAATAGGGACGATTGGCGCTGTAAAGAGGTGTCACTGGACAAAGGAAGCTGTATTGAGGCATAGGTTTTGCTATAAGTGCTTATGGTATGGTATTGAAAGCCATAGATGTATTCAAATGACTCCCGTTGTAGCATGGTGTTGGAATAGGTGTCTACACTGCTGGAGAATTCAGCCCGAGGATATTGGAATGCACTGGGATGACACCCGCCCACCCATTATTGATGATCCAGAGGTTTTAGTGGAGGAGAGCATTATTACACATAGGCAAATTATGGCTGGGTATAAGGGCAACCCTAGAGCGGATCAGAAGATGGTTGAAGAGGCGATGAATCCGAGACACGCGGCTATTAGTTTAACGGGGGAGCCGCTGCTCTACCCTAGACTAAGTGAGTTAATAGAGGAGTATCATAAGCGTGGTTTAACAACATTTCTAGTGACTCACGGCACTAGACCAGATGTATTGAAAAACCTCGAAAAAGAGCCAAGTCAGCTCTATATTAGCTTTGAGTCGTGGAGTAGAGAGTCTTATGAATACTTCAACCGTCCACTAGTTCCAAGAGCTTGGGAGTTGTTCCAGGAAACCATAGACTATGTTCGCTCGTTTAAGTCTCCCGTGGTATTTAGAATTACTGTTGTTGCCGGCTTTAACGACCACGATGAAGCACTTAGGACTTTCGCTAAGTACATTGAGCGTGGCTATCCACACTACGTTGAGGTTAAAGCTTACATGTTTATTGGTGGCAGTAGATCTAGGCTTACAAAATCTAATATGCCATCACATAGAGAGATCAGGGAGGTTGCCGGGAAATTGAGCGATCTAACGGGTTACAGAGTGTTAAGCGAGTCTATTCCAAGTAGAATAGTGCTATTGAGTAGACTCGAAAAACCCATAAGGCATGGAAGAGGCTGCCCGGAGGGTGTAGAACACCCGGAGAAGTATACTCCAGTAATTACAGAGGAGTATGAGGAGATAGAATCAGCTTAAATCCATGCATATCTCCATTTGCATGTTAATTATTCAGCCCACTAACCTATACTCCTTTCCAGCATGTAGTATTACAATAGCCTCTCTGCGCATTTCCTCAAGTAACTGCCTCTCAAGTGGATTCAATTTATCTATATCACTTGTTTTTATCGGGAACCGGGACTTGAATTCCTGGTATATTGACGCGTCAACAATAAGAGACCCCACTCTAACTAGTTTATTCTCGTTGATCAGCTTATCTATCAAAGATCCATACTTACTGATAGCTTCATTAATGGGTTGAATAGGTGGATCAATGGTTATAACCCCCTCCCTCTTATGCCTAGAACTAGCTATTGCTAGCTCGAGGTTCTTCATTTGTGCTTCAAGCATTGATACTCTCTTCTCAAGTTCTCTCAGTTTATTAACTATGTTACTCAACAATTCTTGTTCACTTCTAGCTATTGTTTGAGTACGCGTTGAGGGGATAGATTCTTCTTTCGCTACTCGCTCTTCAGGCTCTTTTCCCCCTACTTCTTCCCCCAAGCTAGTGGTTCTCCGCTTCTCGAGGAAATCCAAAAACCTCTCCCCACGCGGTGTAATAACATAGCCATCTCCAGCTTTCTCAATATAGCCCTCTGACTTCAACTTGTAGACTATATTTTTTAATGTATTTTGACTAACTTCGAGTAGTCTAGATAGCTCTTTTAAAGACAAGCCTGGATTGCTCTTTACCTCCTCCAAGATCTTTTGTCGAAGGGTCTTCTTCAAAATCTACCTCCATGTATAGTTTAAATTTATAAAGGCTTTATTCTTTCAAATAATAACCGAGTTATAGGTGCACTATATGAGTGCTTTGTTCGACCAAGATACCGTTGAGGAGTTAAAAAAGATCTTTGGGGGATTCACAAAGACTATGAGAGATATTTTAATAGTGGACTCCATTGAAAAACCAGGGGAAACAGGTCGTTGTCAAACATGCCCAGAAGCTAAACTACTCGCAGAGGAGTTGTCAAAAATAAGTAGTGGAAAGGTTAAATTTGAAGTTCTTGATGCTGAGAGAGGAAGGTTTTTAAAGCCAAGGTATTTGCCTGCATTCATATATGATACAAAGACGCGGAACATTAGGTATTATGGACTACCAAGTGGTCAGGAGTTCGCTCCATTTATTTTCATACATGAATACATTTCAAATGGGGTTAAACTCTCAAAAAACGTCATTGAAGAAGTCGAGTCTATTGATGCACCACTTCACGTCAAGGTTTTTGTAACGCCGGAATGCCCCTACTGCCCTATTGTTGTTGATTTCTTCAATCAAGTTGGCTTAGTTAATTCAGGTATCATTATAGAGACTATAGAGGCTTTTGAGAATCCTCTTGAAGCCGATAAATACATGGTGCAATACGTCCCATTCATAGCGATCAATAGAGTGGATGACTATGACATCTATGGAGCTAAGCCCATTGAAGTAGTACCTGGATATGTACCAAGCGAGGAGCTTATCGAGGTTTTAAAGAGAGCTAGCGCTAAATTAAAGAGATCCATGAGTAAGAGATAAAAATAGCCAAATAAATTATTTTGTTAAAGGGATGAGGTGAGTCCTCCTAGACGACTGATGAGTGGTTCACGGACCGCCCGACCGTTTGTCCTTAGATGCTCATTCTCATTAATCTATTTTCATTCGTTGCATCTAGGGACTTCCTCCTCACCCACTCCTTCACCGGTAGTACTGCTACCTCTGGGAGCGGTTCACTGGGCATCGGGGTGAACGGCATGCACCCCTTGAGAATTGCTCGATTTATCGGGGCATTGCCCCTCATCAACCACAATAGGCAACGCCAAAGAATCCTAATAAACGTTACTGCCCCACTCCTTATTAATTCATAATATTGAATTCGAATCAGTGGGGTTTGATTGGAGAACACACTTAGTAAAATCATTTCTAGAGCGAGTGATTTTAACTCCATTATGATTTCAAGGGCTTTAAGTCTACTTGAGGAATTAATTAATCTCGAAATAGAGATTGATGAAAGTGAGTTAAGTGATGAAGAGAAGGGGAAGCTGAAGAAGTTATTAACTAGGTTAAGGGAAAGTATTTATAGTGAAGTTTTTAACTCTAAGGAGTGATTGTCATGCTTATAAGGCTATATTATAACTATAGTTGCTTGAAAGGGCTTAGTTTGAAATGAAAGAAGCGTGGAGTATTCAAATAGCGAGGAAAGTTTATGGCTTAGAGAACTATGCAAGAAGCAATTTAATTGATATTGATGAAGAAGGATATCTTGTAATCAATATAGATGGTAGGAAATTTAGAATCAAGGAGTTAATGGACAATTTCAAACTAGATGTTGCCTACATCCGCATCCTACCGGCATTGAGGAAATCGATGGAGCTTGTCTATGAGGCATACAAGACAGTCTCGGAGTTAATTGGATATAGTGGTGGTTTACAACCAGTTTTCCCTATGAAGGTTAATCCTCACTCGATGGTAATAGAAGCTATCTTTGAGTATGGTGAGAAGTATAGATGGGGATTCAACACCGGCTCTATTGGCGAGTTAAAAGCGCTACTCAACTATGCTGAAGAGTACTCACCCAGGGTAATTATATTTGATGGAGTTACAACTGAGAATGTTGCTCAGGAGTTACTAAAGCTACATAGACTTGGCTGGAGGGTATTTGTAGATGTTGAGAGTGAAAACGATCTTGAGACGTTATCAAAATATCCAGAATTCGAGATTGGCATTAGGGTAAAGCCAATTATTAAACTACATGGAAAATGGTCTGGCTCTGTGGGCCTTGGAAGTAAATTTGGAATGACGACAAATACTTTGATTAAATTATCGTCTGAGTATAAATTCCTAAAAGAGCGTGCAACACTCCTCCATATGCATCCAGGGTCTCAAATATACAGATTAAGCGATGTAAGGAACTTCTTTTCAGAGATCAAGCAGGTCTACTCAGAGCTTAGAAATCTTGGATTTTATAGCATTCAATTGATTGATCCTGGCGGAGGAATGGCATACCCATATCTCGATGCTAGAGATGGCGAGGAGGAGTCTCCAGATTATACAATAGTTGATTACTTTAAAGAATTGCTAGGTACTCTAAGTTCATTTACTCCTAATCCACTAATTGTCTATGAGGGAGGTAGATTTATTGTATCGTCACATAGACTTGTGGCTGCAAGAGTTGTAGATGTTCGTTCATATTCTGCAGTCCACATGATCCACGAGCAAGTTACTAGAGTGAGGGATTTCAATAATATAGATGAAGTGAGGAGTTTCCTCGAGGAACTTGAAAAAACAATTCATGAACTTCGCACTGAGCAGTTGCTTGATAATGGAAAGAGGGGGTTTTACGAGGATTTGATCGCAGTACTCCGCGAAGACATACCTAATAAAATAGTTGACCTTGTTAAAGCTGGTAAAGTAGAGCCCTTGCGGATTATTGAAGACCAGAAGATTAAGAGGTTAATGACATCTCCCACTAAGAGGTTTGTATTAAACATGTCTATATTTGCAGATATTCCCGACGCTGTATTAGTGGATCAATACTTTCAAGCAGTTCCCGCACAAAGATTAAATGAACAACCACATGTTTTAGCGACATTAAGTGATTTAACATGCGATAGCATGGGTGAAGTGAAGGAGTTTATTAGCAATGGAAGAGGGGTTTTGGAGACACAGCCCTACTTCACTCTTCTCGATGGGAAGATAATTCTCATTCCTGGTCATAAGTTAAAACTACGAGGGGTGCCATTACACTTACCCAGCAGGGGGGAGCCGTACTACGTTGTATTTTTAGATACTGGGGCATATCAGGATACACTAGCTATGAAGCATAACTTAATATATGGAGCACCTGAAGTAGTGATTAGAGAGAGGAATAGTGAGTTAATTGTAGAGCTCGTAAGACATGAAGAATTGTATGCTTAGTTCAATTTATTTATATGTAGAGGCTGGACTTTACTCTTAATATGTCGTTTATTGAGTCGAGATCTAGTACTACTCCTGGATAGTTTGTCTCAATAATGAGTGTTTTATCTACATACTTTGATGTTATTTCCTTTAGCCCTTTCTTCTCCTCACTGATTGACAATAGATCGGCGATTATTTCCCTCGAGAAAACTACTGGATGCCCTCTGCGACCTCTATAACTAGCTATGAATACATGGTATTTATTGAAGTAATCATAGAATTTTACAGCGATTAAAGCGTGTATACCTGGATGTATCCAGGCACAATCAGCGGGATTTACTAATAAGCCATCGGCATTTATTCTGTTTTCGAGAATGTACTCAACCCCCTTCTTAATAGAGGAACTCATGCCCTCTCTATATTTTGGATTATAGACGAAGTCTACTTCAAATCCATAGTTCCTTATAGTTGATTCTACTTTGTCGTGCATATATCCAGTAACGACAATAATTCTCTCAATAAACCCTGATAAAACCAAGTTTTCCACGGTCTGAACTACTAATGGCTTACTTGAATAATTATATAGTAGCTTATTCCATGGAAACCTAGTGCTCTCACCTGCAGCTGCGACAATCGCAGCTATCAAACTATTTACCCCATTAAACCCCGCGATACAACGTGTAATCTATAAATATCTGCTACAGACTCGCACTTGTCTGTAATTGACTCAACGTCGTCAATCATTATGGGTATGGCTATACAGATAACACTGTATTCTGAAGAACATATACGATATGTTTCTTCGAGTGCTTTAAGCCTTAGTTCATCAACTTCCTTTTCAAACTTCTCAATCAAGGCTGCTAGCTCAAATCCACTCTCACCACTCTCCCAGTACATTTTAACTAGTTTAACTACATTAACTGATGCATTCTCAGATTTACTCAGCATTTCACTGAGGTAGCCGTATAGACTTGCTGGAATCGATATACCCAGGTGTTTAAAGATCAGTAGTTTTTTAGCAATGGCTTTAGACAACCCTGCAATCTCCTCGGTGTAAAATACCAGGCTTAGAAAGTCTTCTTTGTCCTCTGGGTGGATTTTACTTATTTTAACTAGGTTAAATATTTCCCTCTTTAAGCTATCTGCTTTGTTCTCGATATCGCTTAAATTAGTGTATAATTCGCTTAATTCCCTAACTCCAATTTCATTGTAGTTCACAAGTATTTTTCTCAATAGCTCAACGCTTTTCCCCACTAGTTCTGCATGGTTCACTAGTGCCGAGTGTAAATCCTCTAGGAGCTTCCCTCCACTAATTTTCAAACGTTTCACCTATATATAGTCTGGATAATTAAGTGTATTTAAGTATTTCCACTTAAAATCCATATAACTATTATTGAGTCATTATTAACTAGTTATAGCATGTAAAATCCTAGATTGAACAGTCGTTGTTTACGTATTAATAAACATTTATTAGTTTCTTTAACAAGTTTTATTCTGGGTGTGTAGTATGGAAGAGCATGGTATATGTGGTATTTACGATATTAGGTTCTTAGTTAAAAGAGGAATCATCATTACTCCCCCAACCCTTAAAACACTCGATGCTGTTATAAGCTTGAAGAAAGCAACAGCTGACGATGTAGCTAAATATACGGGTAGAGCAAGAACCATTGAATCACGTTATTTAGCGAAACTCAATAAACTCGGGATCATAGCTAAGATCAAGGAGGGGAGGAAGATATATTACCTAGAGCCAATAACAGCTGTTCAACAATACTACAGCATATATGGAGACACGATTTCCCCAGAGCAACTAGCACATATGATCAGTATGCCTGCAGATATTGTTAGAATGATATTGGATTCGATAAAAGCGAGTAAGAAGTAGATTCACTTAACACGCGTTTTGAGAGGAATAACAATATTTACCTCGCTTTTAACTCCTCCATTAGTGCCATCTACAACAAATTTTAATTCGAGTCTCGAGGCGTTGTAGTTTGTTTCCTTCAACCCCTTAGCAAGAGCTTCAACAACTTTAGTCAACAACAGTGTTCTCGAGACTTCTCCATTAATAGCCGTAAATCTATCAAGTATAATTAACACATCTTCATCCAGTCTTAAAGACACCATCTTCTTCCTAGGCTTCAACGGGAGCTCAATGATAATACCACGCATATGAGAATCATTGCTAGCATTGCTAATATCAGCAGTATTCATGAATACACCAAGTGGAAGTTAAATATTGACATACTTAAATGCGTACTTAGGATTAATCTTAATACAAATTTATAATCAAACTTAAATAAAACCATGTCGATCTTTACTATATACAAACAAATTCAAGTAAAATAAATAACGTAAAGCTTTTAAACCAAGATAGCATTATATATCATGACGACCTCCGCAACACCCCCTCATGGGGGAGAGTGAGCGGAGGTTCTCTCCTGGGCCACCGGTAATTGATTAATTTTATTTTGACTAATATTAATATAGGATTGGGTGGTTTTGTGGAGAATGTATTGTTAAGCCCTGTTAGAGTACTTGATTACTTCTCTAAGCAGACGAGGTTACTATTTATTAATGAAAGAAGCTATGTTGTTAAAGACTATGCTTCCGAAGTTGGCTTGTTAAAGTGGTACTTAATAGTTACATCCAACCTAGCGGTTAGAATTTACCCGTTTAAATTAAACCCTGTTGATAGATTAAATAGAGAAGTTGAATTCATGTATAAAGCCGATAGGTGTTTTCAAAAACCAGAGATATTTCTAGTTGACTATAAGAGGTTGAAATTAGTCAGGGAGTTCGTTAGGGGTACAATTTATAGTTTTAACGCACCTCCTGGAGTACATTACTTGATTGGTAAAAACCTAGGGGAATGCCATGAGAATGGCTGGTTTCTCGGGGATACAAAAGCCTCGAATTTCGTAGTGATAGGGGATAAAACATATATTGTTGATGCAGAGCAGGCGGTGAACGAGTTTAATATACGTTATGCTGCATGGGATCTACTGGTTTTAATCTCCACGCTGTCTATTGAGGGCTATTTACGAGCACTTACTAATAATTATCCAAGAATCCTCGATGAGGTACTGCGAGGTTATTTTGAGGGAGGTGGGAGATTACTAGAGGTGTTGAAGATCCTTAAAGAGGGGGAGTTCAAGCTACTGAGTTATATATTGATTCCATTCCCACTAAACATTGTGTATGCAAAGAAGCTTGAAGAAGCCGAGTCATTAATTAGTGGTTAATATTTAAAGGGATTTATTAAACTAAGACTAATCAAGGTGATGAATTACCTCCGGCTAGATTTGTGAAGACAACTTACCCGGCTGACATTTATGACAAGAATTCTTGTTATTGGAGATACACATATACCAGACCGTGCTGAGCAAATACCCAGTGCTTTAATAGAGTACATTGATTCGGGTAAACCATGGGATATTGTTGCCTTTACAGGGGACTTTACGGAGAGAGAGATACTGGAGTGGACTTACTCGCTTGGACGTGAAGTCTACGTAGTTAGGGGGAACATGGACTACCTCCCACTTCCAAAATCCGCAATATTCAATGTTGGAGAGATAATTTTCGGCATTCACCATGGTGATGGTGTGTATCCACGGGGTAACATTATTAAACTAAGTGAAATAGCGTCAAGGCTTGGAGCACACGTGTTATTAACAGGACACACCCATAGAGACTCTGTTAGAATGGGTGTTGGTAATAAAGCTCTCTTACTCAACCCTGGTTCACTAACTGGTGTTTGGGGTGGTGAAGGGGGTTCATATATTCCATCACTCATGGTGCTCAATGTAAATGGTAGTGGTGTTCACGTGAGGACTGTTAGATTTGTAAATAATGAAATTAGGGAAATAGATAGTGTGGCGATGTGGAGTAATGGCGTGTGGCGGTTGGCTTAATCTTGCTCTTTATAGGGTAGAATAATAGTATTGGCCCATGGTATAGTTAACTCAAGCTCAGACCCTATGGATACGTCTAGGTTATTGGGTAAGTACACTAGTAGTTTGATGTTCCCAATTTTCACTCTACCCTCGATCTTCTCACCTGTGAACATTGCGAATTCGAGTACTCCCTTTAGAACACTATCACCTTCAATTGCTTTACTTGCACCAATCTTGATTACCTCAGGTCTAATCACAACAGCCACTTTTCGAGGCAGGTTCTCAGTGATTGCAACACCCTTAATCACGATGTCAGTGTCTTCTAGTCTAACACGGGCCTCCTTACCCCTTTGATCCACTAGCACGCCTACATATATGCTACTCCTCCCGAGGAAGTCTGCCACGAAAAGACTTTTCGGGTATAAGTATAGCTCTCTAGGAGACCCAACTTGGACTATGCGTCCTTTATTCATAACGGCTATTCTATCAGACATGCTCATTGCCTCCAGTTGATCGTGAGTTACATACACTGTAGTTATACCAAGTGATTTCTGAATTCTCCTCAACTCCTCCCTCATTTCAACCCTTAATTTTGCATCGAGATTACTCAATGGTTCATCAAGCAGTAGGACTCTTGGCTGAACAACAAGGGCTCTTGCAAGTGCAACCCTCTGTTGCTGACCTCCACTAAGCTGGAGTGGATATCTATTTTCAAACCCCACTAACTTGACTAATTCAAGCGCCCACTTAACCCTCTTCTCGATTTCTTCATCGGTTAGCTTCAACTCCTTCTTCCTAATTCTCAATCCATAAGCTACATTCTCGAATACTGTCATGTGGGGCCATAAAGCATAATTCTGGAACACCATTGCAGTCTGCCTTTTATATGGTTTGAGAAATGTAACGTCTTCATTGTCGAAGAAAACTCTCCCCTTATCTGGAACCTCGAATCCCGCGATAATTCTCAATGTAGTTGTCTTCCCACAACCACTCGGTCCCAGTATAGTGAAGAACTCGCTTTTTTCAATATCTAAGTTTACATCATCCACTGCAACTACGTTTCCAAAGTACTTTGAGACACTGTTCAATTTAATTCTAGTCATGCTCTCGCCCCATTACACACCAATAAATGCATACCTCTGTTTAAACACAAACACAACTATTACTACTATAATCAACTGTATAAGTATTAATAGTGTACCCATAGCTGCAACAAGGTATGGCCCCATCCCACCAGAACCGTATAGAGTCATCTTCATGTAGTATGTTAGAGGAGCTTGATCCTCCCTAATACCTCCAAAAGTCACACTTGTTGACACCTCTGTAGCCATGTATATGAAGCCTATTAATGCGCCACTCAAGACATATCCAATAATTAACGGCATTATAACACCAAACACCACTTTATACCTTGAAGCCCCGAGGTTCATAGCAGACTCCTCGAGCGCTTCATGCACTTGCTGGAACCCGGCAAACACTGATCTAACTACATATGGAAGCCTCCTCACAGTAAACGCAATAATGAAGACAAGCCAGGCAGCGAAACCAGGGCTGGCGGGGCTCAGCACTGTGCCAATATCTTGTGGAAGTAGAGATGATAGAGTGATGAATAAGAAGTAGTATCCAAGGGCCATTACAAGACCTGGAACAGCTAGGGGTGCCGTTGCAAGTGAGTCTAGTAGTGAGGGAATATACTTTACTTTAAGTCTACTAACACTATAACCCACTGCGATGGCTAGAAATACAGCTATGACTATTGAAACACCCGCGTACATAATGGTGTTTGTAATAAACTTTGCAATGGCTGGGTCTAGGAGCAACCTCTCAATGTACATTAATGGATTCTCCGGTATTGAGAAAACTAAGTTATATCCTTGTGTATATGGTGCTAAGACACCTATAGAGATCAATACAACGCCTACTTGTGGAAGCATGGCGAATATAACTAGTGGAAAAACCCCGAGATAGATAGCTATTTTACCAAGTAAACCGGGTTTTTGAGCTCTAGGCTTCCACCTCCCACCACGACTAATCATAGCGTATGAGCGCATACTAACATAGTTGCGTATTGCCAGAAAAGCTGTTAAAGCAATAAGCAATAATACCACCCCGAGTGCAGCAACCTCAGGCGAGATCACACCGTGCGCTGTAATAATACCCTCATATATCTTGTAGCTAATTAAATTACGCTCATTGAATACTATTGGAGCACCAAGATCCTCGAGGCTGAATACAAAAACCAGCGTTGAGCCAGCTATTATTCCAGGTAAAGCGAGTGGAAGGGTAACACTTCTAAATAATCTAAACCCCTTAGCCCCTAGGTTCTCTGCTTGCTCCTCTGTAGAGGGATCTACATTTAAAAACGCTGTATAGGCGTTTAAGTAGACAATTGGGAAGAAAGTGAAAATTTGTGCTACAATAACACCAGCTAGGCTTGATAGTGTTAAGTAGCACCCTGTGAAGAACTTGTATATATAGGATATTGGCCCAGACTCACTCCATAGGAGCTTAACGACGAATGCATTTATAAATGGCGTGTTGAAGAGAGGAATTAAACCCATAATCCTCAGGAGAGTGTGTCCTGGGAAAGTATATCGTGCAAGCACGAACGCTACAATAATACCCAGTATAGTGGCGGAAATTGTAACTATAGAGGCAACTATAAGGCTATTTAGTACGGGTCCATAGTTACTACCCATTAACTTAACAATACATGTTCCATCAGAAAGCTGCATTACCTGCACAGGACTCGCATACATTGGATTAAAGTTTACATAAGTCCTTGTCCTCAATACATTATAGTAATTAACCCACCAGTCCCTCCCAGCGGGTGGAATAAACGAGTTCACTAAAACCATGAATATTGGTATAAGCATGAATAGTAATAGAAATGCAAATCCAAATACTAGGAATAACCACAATGTTGAGTCTAGCTGGTAGAAAACAGACTTTAACTTCCTAGTTAACGAAACCCTATGCGTAGCCACCATAGTGAATTTTCTTCTCTGAATAATCATATCTCTGAGAGAACCATAAATATAGACCCCTAGATAGGGTGCTAGAAATACACCTATAACTACGAGGATGGAGGGAGCGCCAGTCAATAAAATTATAAGCTCGTATAGGAAGATCACTAATACAATGAATGAAAGTGAAAAACTGTATTTTATCCTATAGTAGTCAAACCCCTTTAAAGTAAGTAGAGAACCGGAAATAGCAGATATAGTTATGATAAATATGGATACCCAATCCGAGTATTCCAATGGCGTTAGCTCATATAGTATGGTGGTCAAAACCCCAAATAATGCACCAATCAAAAATAATTCTATGAAACCAGCCCTCCTCACTATTACACACCGCAATGTACTCTCTAAAAATATTCAATTCAATGATAGTTTAAAAATTATGAAAAATCACACTAAGGGAATAAAGTATGGATCCAATGAATCAGCCTACTTTCGCCTCATCAATAGAAATAGTGCAATTACTACAATAACTAGAACTACGACTAGTCCAATCATCGTTAGAGAGACTCCACTGGGCTGCGTCGTCTGAGTTGTTCCAGGTGGAGATATGGATGTAGTTGGTGTTGTTGTAGTGGGTGTGGTCGGCGTAGTTGGAGTAGTGGTTGTTGGAGACGGCGAGGTGGATGTGGTTGTTGTAGTTGGAGACGGCTTAGTGGGGACGGGTTCTCCACTAAGAGCTTTTTGCAGTAAGTTGAGGACATATTGATATCTTTCTCCCGCTTTACTCGTCCACGCACTCATTAGTGCTTGATATATCTGCCCCTTTGCTAACTCACGGCTAATAATTAAAGCGTAGTCAAGTGTAAACTCTACTTCTTTCTGTGTCAATGGGTCTATAAATTTCAATGGCTTAGTCAGCTCTCTTGTTAAATAGTCAAACCAATCTCGTGATATCTTACCGTTGAGGTACGCATTGGCGATCTGAGCCCATGCAGCTTGTAGGTCATCGTGTGCATTGACAACCGTAGCTTTGTAGTAGTACATTACTGCGTTAACCCACATTGCAGATAGTGTTTCATTGAATTCTATACCTGACAGTGCACTTAGTTGTTCAAATGCTTGCTTTAGATCTGGTCTTTGCTGCCCTGCAGTAGTGTTAAATGTATTTGGATTTATAGGTATTCTATTAATGTCTTTATCCAACCATACTTGTTGACACCCATACTCACTTAAAACCCATGCAACAAAGGCTGCGGCGTGAACAGGGTGTTTTGTATCTTTGAGTATTGCTATTGGATCAGCATTTACAATTGTCTCACCTTGTGGGGCAATATACTCACAGTTTGGATTAACATACATTGCCATATATCCGTAGAAATCAATGGTTGTTGAAACAGCTACATCCCCCCTAATAACAGCGTCTCTCGCATCTCCACTACCTGGATATATCCTTGCATTTGCACCCATAAGAGTCAATATTCTCCAACCCTCCTCCCACCCCTTAGCCTGTAGTATTATCTCGAAGATGCGTGTAGTGGATGTACTCTGAGTTGGATCCGCAGTACCTATCAATGGTGTTCCAGGTAGGTATTTAGCGTACTCAGGCCTTGTGAGATCCTCCCATGTCACAGGCTTCGGCACTCCATACCTATTCAATATCTCTTTGTTTACTGTGAATCCAAAACTACTTAGACTAGCACCAATCCAGTGTATGTTCCCACCTGGATCCTTCTTGTATGTTTCAGCACCCGCGATTCTCTCAGGTATTTTACTTAACTCATAGATCACTGCATAGTGTTCTGGTCTACTACTCGGATTTATGGGCATTAGGAAACCCAAGTCGTCTAGATTATTGAATAATGTGGGGCCTCCTCCCCATGCAACATCTATTGGAGTGCCCTGCTGTGTTGCCTTCTCAATATAGCTAGGCCAAAGCTCTGCAGATACTTGTAGGAATTGAAGCTCTGTTATACCAAGCTTCTTTGCAACCTCGCTATTGAGAAACATTGTCCTCGTAAGGCTTAAAATAGATGACTCATGCCTAGTTATTATGATCAATTTTACATTTCTCTCGGTAGTTAAACTTACTAAGTAATCTATCCATGGATACTCCTTTCCCGTGGAAGGACTCCATGGATACTGGGCCAGTCCAATAGGTATTAATACCTGTAGAGTTATCAGTAGAGAAAATAAAATACCGATAACACATAGTCTATTCATTAAACCACCTCTTCAATAAGAGGATAAGGAGACAGTGGATAAAAAAGGTTTTAATTGAAAGTAATAAAGCAGTCTAAGCTACTTCTTCGGACTAGGCTTTTTGACTGCGTACCCAATGATCAAGCCGATGATCAAGGCCAATATTCCTGTCACAACAGTAGTAGTCATCTCGGTCTGGGTTACAGTAGTCGAAACTGTTGTGCTAACAGTTATAGGCACAGTAGTGGGCACAATGGTTGGCACGGTTGTAGGCACCACAGTAGTTACTACACGCTCCGTGGTCTTTGTGATCTCAGATGTTGTAGTAACAGTCACTGTACTTGTAACAGTGGTTGTGACCGTTGGTGGAGCTGCCCCGAGAACGCTGACTACTGCGAGTTTCTTAGCGGTAGCATCATAGCTCTTTAACATCTTGTACTGCTCATTAGCTGTTGGTGCAAGTAAATCTATAATTAGTGGGTGAACACCTGCTAGTAGTGCAAGTGAGTCTGCGCCTCCAAAGAGCCATTCTTGAGGATCTCCAGCAACTACACCCCTCACCTTGTATGAGCCATATCCATCGTAGCTAGCTACAGCTACTACAAAACCCCATTTTTCAATGTTATCAACGTCTGTTAGTAGACTCTTATCCACTTTGACTTCTATTGCCTCACCGGGAACAGCGTATACGCTAAACTTATCCCCTTGCTTAGCTACTAAAGACCCAGTACTGGAATATATTGCACTTACCTCACCATCAGGCCACGGTGTATCTCCCCATCCCGGAATAGCGACAATTAAGTAGTGCCATCCAGGATTAATCTCCACGTTTAAGCCAGGTGCTGTCTTATTAACTGCTAGTTTAGCCGTCGTTAGTACGTATATTTGAAGATGCTGTAAGCTGAATCCATTCGGCCCATTCCATGGATTACCGCCAAGGTTCTTGAAGGTTGCCCTGAAGTACACATAGTTGTCATCTGTAAATACCTGGAACTTCAATAAGTCGAAAACACCAGGCTTGAATACAGGGTTGGTGGGGTACTTCAAAGTACCAATACCATTATCATCTCCCTCGGGGTCTGAGAAGCTAAATACCTCTGTTCTCCTATAGGTTATGATCTTAACCCACCACGCCACTAGGTTTGTAACGAATTTAGGACCATCTAATTCAACTCCATAGTATGATGAAGCCCATGCGGGCTCATAGTCTCCATACAGTGATTCACCTGCAACTGTTATAACTGAGTTGTACTTGTCCCAGTACTCGGCTGCATATCCAATAAAGCTCCA
This sequence comes from Desulfurococcaceae archaeon, assembly GCA_028275705.1. GTDB lineage: Archaea > Thermoproteota > Thermoprotei_A > Sulfolobales > Desulfurococcaceae > UBA285. The sequence continues at coordinate 93,446 of JAPWUD010000002.1, forward strand.
ATTACCTGTACCCTGACCGTACAATAACGGATCATATTTATATGGAGCTGGTGGCTGGTTATCAGTTATATAAGCCATGTGATACCACGCAATTCTAATTAACCCCGGATAAGTCTCATTCACGGGGTCGTGGTATGCACCAGTCTCATCAACAAATATGAGAACTGTTGGGCCATGCATTAATATAGGCTTTGTAATCCCCTCATCAAGCATACTAGTGAATAGGTATGGAACGTTATCCGGCTCAACAAAAGCCAGCATTCTATAGTAGGCGGCGGCACAAGTTGGATAGACTTTGCCCTTGTAAGTGTATGTATAATTTGGATCACTATATACACCAGCATGTTCCAATCTAAGCTTTACACCAATATACTCAAGTAGGTCGTTGACGGCTGAAATACTCGCTGGGCCGGAACCATAGTCGCTATCGCCAGCTACATATAGTGCTTTATTTCCTTTCTTCAACCAGTCAAGGATCGCGTTCATCTCGTCTGGTGTGAACCCTGTTGTTGGCTGCCCTATTAGTAGTATATCTACATTTGCCAGGAGATCTGGCGTTATAGGAGTGTTGTTTGCTATAGTCACCCATTTAACACTATATGTCTTACCATCAATAGTTACCTGCGTAATATTCCCCATAATGTAGTTTAAATACTTATCCTTCTCTCCATGTCCAAGATCCACAGCTATAGTAATTGTCCCCACTTGCGCGTTGCTTATGGTTAGTAATGGTATTGTAGCTAGTAGGAGGGCTAGTAGTATGGATGTTACTAATATCTTTGTACTCATAGAGACACACCTTTACAATATAATAAATTGCATGAATGAATTAAAAAACTTTTCTAATTAAAGAGTGAGCAGGGCTAATACCTATCTCTTCCTCATTTTCAGCAAAACCACAGTAGCGATTAATACTATAACAATAACTATTACTGAGCTAATAGTTAGAATGCTGACCCCTCCTATCTGCGTAGTTGGCATTGCGGTAGGCGTAGTCATTGTTTGCGACTCCAAAGTACTTGTTGGAGTACTAGTTGTATACGTAGAGGGATATGTAGTGGGGGAGGTCTGTGTAGTAGGTGTTATTGAAGTAGTTAGAGTGGTCTGAGTTGTTGGCGTAGTAGTTATTGGAATATTGGTTGTTGGAGTTGTTGATGGAGTTGTGGGTGGTGTCGTGGTTTCTTCAACTACTTCATATACGGGTTTCTCCGCTGGTGTTGCTCCCGGTGGATAGAATACTACAACATACTTCTTAGTGGTTACTTTACCAGAGTTATCTCTCACCATGGCTGTTACCAGCGTTACAGCTTGTACTGGTGCCTTCATTGTAAGTTTCAATGTTACTGTGATTTTATCTAGATCAGCTGTTAGCGAACTAGGTGTAAATGAGTAACTTAACTGCGTTCCATTAAACCCTATATTAATGCCGGATATGTCTAAACCACTTACGTCATCGGATATGTCAATATATAGTGTGAATGTTCTATTGAGAATGGGGGTTGTAGTGTATGTAATTTTAAGGATTGGCGGTTTCTCATCTATCAATCCCTGTATCAATAAACTGATTTTATTAGCCGCTGGTAGACTCATATTGATATATAAATATAGCTTGTCACCGAGAACCCTGTGGCTCTTAACAATAATGCTTGCTCCACTTGTCGTGTTTACGACAAATGTTGGCTTTAGATCCCCACTCCACGGTAATGCTAGGAGAACTGTGTAGTTTGATGGCAGCCAATCGCCGCTATTGGATACTTCAATATAGTAAGAGTATGGAGTTTTCACTACTTTACTCTTATAGAGAGATACTGGTATTGAGTTATAGGCTATCTTTGCAGTGCTGTTTTTAAAGCCTATAAATGTAGGTGGTTTGAATGGAAAGTCGAATTCACATGTGTCTAGTTTTAAGTCTACTACGAGGATCCCCTGGTACATTGATGTACCGTGTGCTGTTGTAGTCATTGTTATGAAGTATGTTGTAGTATTCGTCCTTGTACTTGTATACTTCACGAATTGATCTTGGTGAATGTGCCCTGAGAACACTATGGTGACATTGTAGTCCTCTATGAGTTTTAACACGTATCTAAATGCAGTCATATTTACACTCCAATAACTACTAACCGGTGTATTTGTGATATTCGGGGGTTGGTAGGGCTTTAACACTTCTTCGTCATCATACCTCGTCGTTAACTCCCCCTGGTAGTAGAACATTGGGTAATGCGTAACAATAATCTTGAATGGTATGTAAGAGTAATTTGAAAGAGCCTCCTCCAAGAACTTTATTTCATCCCACGTAATTATATTCCCTGTGTTTTCATATGGAACAGTGTACACTCCTATAATTACTAATTTGTCTCCAATTAATCTAACCCACCTAGTTGGACCAATAAACCTCCTATAGTTAATGCCGGGGTAGTCGTGGTTTCCCCCAACGCTTAAGACTGGGTAGTTGTAGAGGAGCATGTACCTAAATACCTGTGTATTCCTCATGTCAACCTCTGAGTCAATATCCTCTATATCACCACCCCAAATAATGAAGTCGGGGTTTAAGGCATTAGCCAGTAGGAATGCAGAAATTCTATTAACGTCTCCATCATATACGGTTCCAGGGCCAGCGCCGAAGTGTAGATCTGTCATGAAGACAATTCTCAATTTACTAAGATTACTTGATACTACCCAGAACGACCTCGGTATAATCACCTCTCTACCATCGCTCGTTATTAACGTGAAGTCGTATAATCCACTCTTTGCGTCACGTGGAGCGCAAGTCTTCAGCAACCCCGAGCTAGTTTTCTCAATTGATACATTATATGACACTAAGTTAATTTCTTGTCTGAGGTCATCGTATACTATCCTCGATATATAGCCACCCTTTACATCTAGATCCTCAACAAGCTCAACGAATTGGCAATCACCTGGCTGTAAAGTGAGGGGGGCTCCCGGCCCAATGTTCTTAGTTGGAATAGGCGTGGCGAAATTGCCGTATGCTGGAATTTTTGACTGCTGACTTTGCACTTGACTCGTATCTATAGGGATTAGCGTTGCCAATACGAGGATTACTATGATGAGCCCTGTGAGTACAGGACCTAGATTCAAAGCCGCTTTCACAGTTAACACCCATTAATACATAAAAACACACTAGTTAATAATAATCACTATGCTCATTGCCATTAGTGAGAGTGATTGTAATTGCCAAGCGTGAGGAGAAGGGGGTTTGCCCACGAGAGAGATCTAGCTAGGAGGCTTTGGGAGAGGGGTTTTGCCGTTATGAGGGCTCCCGCGAGTGGGAGTAAAGCTAAGAGGCTACTATACCCCGATATTGTTGCTATTTATAGAGGGCATGTAGTTGCATTTGAAGTTAAGACTATTAAGGAGCCTAGGTCGATATACATTGACGGTGAACAAGTGGATAAGTTGATTGAATTCACTAAGCGCTCCTCGGGAGAGGCGTATATAGCCGTTAAAGTAGTGGGGTCTGGCGAGTGGGTCTTCATACCAGTCGATAAACTTGAGAAGACCAATAGTGGTAGATTCAAAGTGGGTAAAGACTTATTATCAACAGGGTTGAAGTTAGAGGCTCTAGTCTCGATCGTTAAGGGTGTTAAGAAATTATCTGATTTTAAGAGCAGTGAATCTACTCCTCCTTATACATAATCCTAAATTGAGCTCCCTCCTTCTCACACAGCTTCCTTGCACGCAGTATTTTACGCCTGTATCTCTTCAATTGATCTTTATTCAACTCCACAATTACACCCTCTTCACTAGACTTTACCTCTACACCTGGAAGCATTGACTTCACTTTATCAACGAGTTCAAACCACCTACCACCCTTCTCCCTTAGTTTCCTGACTGGCACTACAACTGTTTGCTCACCGAATGTGTATATCTCGTATTCTAGCTCACCGGTTAGGAAGTCCCTCACCTCGATAACGGGTCTGGACAACTCTGCTTCACGGAGGCCTGTTGGTAGCTTAACAGTCATTCTCAACTCATAGACTCTCTCCACTACTCCATTCCTAATGAATATCACAGTGTCTACTATGGAGGGTATCATACCTAACTCTACTCTACCAATGAACCTCTGTATAGCGTCTATAGGGGACGTAGCGTGGACAACTCCGATCATTCCTATACCGGCTAACCTGAGGTCAGCGTATAGTTTGAAGTCTTCATCAGTCCTCATTTCATCGAAAACAGTGTAGTCCGGCCTAGACAATAATAGTATGTCGTGGAGTTCCCCTAGAGTAGCGTAGTGTTTGCTATACTGTGTAATCTCGTCTGGAAGTATCATGTCGCGTGGTGATTCAACGGTTTTAACTACTTTCCCCATCCTCATATAGTACTCTGCAAGAGCTTGTGCAAAAGTTGTTTTACCCATGCCCGGGGCTCCAGCGATTAATATCCCTTCAGCTCTCTCGTGAAACCTCTTGATTAACTCAGGGGGTAGATTATACTCCTCTAACTTAAGCCTCTTCACAGGTCTTACAATCGTCAACTCCCATCCATCGCTAAGTGGTGGCCTTACGATTATGATTCTATACTCACCAAGCTGCACTATCGTAGAGCCAAGTCTATCTATCTCGATGAATGCATCACTCCTCCTCCTAGCCTCTTCAATGACCTCACTTGCAACTCTCTCAACAAACTCTCTTGAAAGCCTCTCTTCAGAGAGCCTTAAATACCTCCAGTCACCGGGTTTACCCTTCTTAGCAACAACGAAAGACCCCTCCTTTAAGTGGACACTCATTGTCTCCTCATCGAAGTACCTCTCAAATAACAACCCCTTCTCCTCCCTCCTACTGACATATAGAGCCTGCAATCCAAGAGACCTACACAAGTCGTAGATCACGGCGTCACCAGTTAAAACAACACCCCCCAAGCTCATAGCTAGTTCTCTAACCGCACTATTGGCCTCCATGATTAATGCTTCCTCCGCCTCATCACCCCTAATCCTCAGCTTTTCACCAGTAATCTCAAGTGTGACTAATCCCCTACCATGAAGCTCACCAAGCCTCTTAAGCTCTTTCAACCCAGCAAATGCAACACCCCTCCCCTTCAGTGCAAATAATTCAAGCAGTTGAACTATAGACCTGTGAACAATAATTCTACCACTAACTACACCCTCCTCCACAAGTCTACTCACAGCTCCTTCAACCACAGCAGCATAGTCCGGTATGTACACATTTTCACCAGCTATTTTCAAAGTCTACACCAATACACATCGCTATTGATTATAGAATTGTTAATTGTTCTTATATATGGAGTTAGAGAAAAATGTTAAAGTAGCTTACGCTTTGATTCCTCAAGGAACATGTCTATGTACTCCCTAATTGTTGGGCCCTCTAAAACCCTAATTCGATACGTTACCCTCGCTACTGGTAAATTAGTTCTCACTAATCTCGTAATATCTGATGGAGTCCCAAGTATGATAGCATCCACACGTGCACGCACTATAGTCTCCTCTAAATCTCTCAACTGCTCTGGTGTATAGCCAGTGCTAGGCAGTACAGGGCCCATATGTGGGTATTCCTGATATATTTTCTTAAAGAAGCCCACTGCGAATGAGCGCGGGTCTACTACTTCCGCTCCATACTTCAATGCGGCAACATACCCAGCAGCATATGGTAATCCACCATGAGTTACTGTTGGTGAATCCTCTACAACTAAAACTCTCCTACCGGATACCAATTCCGGCTTGTCAAGTTCCACCTCGCTCGCAGCCACTGTAATGTATGCTCTTGGATTAACCGACTTAACATTTCTCTTAATTTCATCTATAGCTCCCGGTCTCGCTTGATCGGCTTTATTGATGATCACGGCGTCGCTCAACCTCAAATTAACCTCCCCTGGATAAGCACCGACCTCGATCCCAGGCCTCATAGCGTCAGCTACAACAATAGAGAAATCTGGGTTGTAGAATGACCAGTCATTATTCCCTCCATCCCATAATACTACGTCATTCTCCCTCTCAACAACCTGGAGTATCTTCCCATAATCTACACCAGCGTATACATAAAACCCCATTCTTAAATACGGCTCGTACTCCTCACGCTCCTCAATGCTACAGTTATACCTATCGAGGTCTTCTATTGAGTGAAATACTTGGACTGCAGATTTCTCTAAGTCGCCATATGGCATTGGATGCCTAACAATACCCACGCGTAATCCACGCCTCTTAAGCTCCAATGCCACCTCGCGTGAAACAGTACTTTTTCCAACACCTGTTTTAACCCCCAATACAGCTATTACCGGCTTCGAGGACTCCAGCGTTGTCTCCGAGGGCCCAATTATCCTAAATGACAATCCACGTGATAAGATCCTCGATAACACCCTCCCAAGCTCACTATATGTTAAATCACTATACGCTAATACTGCTTCATCAACTCCATAAGTCTCAACAATATCCTCGAGTTTCTCAAGGCTAATAATTGGAATGCCATCGGGGTATAATTCACCAGCTAGTGATGGTGGATACCTCCTACCAGAAACCCCTGGTATTTGTGTTTGTAGGAAAGCAATTACCCTATACTCGGGGTTGTTTCTAAAGACCATGTTGAAGTTGTGGTAGTCCCTTCCACTAGCACCTATAATAACTACTTTTCTAACCATTTAAACACCTCTTCTCTGGTAAAAATATATACACGTATAGATAAGTATAGATAAGGTTAAATATTGCTTTCAACTGAGCGTCCGGATTTAGTTAATATTAATTGTGCTATGATTTATTAAAGAGATAAAAAGAAAATTACTTAGTTCAATATCTACTTAAATGTTTAACTTATCTATTTTCTCCATTAGCTTCTCTAGTCTCTCAAGCATTATCTTTCTCTCGATTGATGCTACAAGTCTCCTTGTCGCTACAACTGCATCTGGATTCACGCTAATACTGTCAATCCCCTCCCTCACTAGGAACTCAACAATCTCTGGGTATACACTTGGTGCTTGTCCACAAATACTAACTGTTTTACTCTTCTTGTGAGCACCCCTAATAATCATGCTAATTGCCTTCAACACCGCTGGGTCTCTCTCATCGAAGTAGCCCATTTCCGCAAGTATATTGCTGTCTCTATCAGCTCCTAGAACAAGCTGTGTTAAGTCATTACTACCAATACTGAATCCATCAACAAGCTCTGCGAATTCCTCCGCTAATAACGCGATACTTGGTACTTCAGCCATAATCCAGACTTTAAAGTCCTTACTCCTCTTCAACCCCTCCTCCTCCATAATCTTCAATACATCCTCAACCTCCCACAGAGTCCTCACGAATGGTAGCATAACCCATACATTTGTTAATCCATACTCCTCTCTAACCTTCTTAATTGCTCTAACCTCTAGCCTAAAGCCGGGTGCATAGCCAGGGTGAATATACCTCGATACACCCCTCCACCCAATCATTGGGTTCCTCTCGTCTGGCTCATACTTCTCACCACCCTTCAACCCCCTATACTCATTCGTCTTGAAGTCGCTGAATCTCACAACTACAGGCCTTGGATAAATAGCCTGTGCAACCTTCGCTATTCCATCAGCTAGTTTATTAATGAATAATTCAGGTTGCTTTGTCTCAATAAGGTACATTGGGTGGTATCCAACCCAGTCGCTAATGATGAACTCTATTCTCATTAATCCAATTCCATCGAAAGGCAGATCTTTATACTTCTCAATAGCGTCTGGCTCACCTAGATTCATGTAGATCTTTGTAGACGTCACTGGGTATAGTGGGAGTAGTTGCTCGGGGCTAATGCCAACAGCTGCAACAACACCTGCTGCAGGCGCGGCAACCTCAACCTTGGGCTTCACGAGGTCTTCGACAATGCCTTCATATACAACACCTCTACTAGCATCTACAGTGATCTCTAAACCTGTTTGAATAACCTTGGTTGCATTACCCGACCCAACTATACATGGAATACCAAGCTCTCTACTTACAATTGCAGCGTGACTAGTCATTCCACCCTCATCTGTAATTATCGCGGCTGCCTTCTTCATTAATGGCACCCAGTCAGGGTCTGTCATCTTAGTGATCAATACATCTCCCTGCTTAAACTCCATAGCCTCAGGGCTCTTGGGGTCGAATAAAACTCTTGCAACTCCAGCAGCTACACCAGGGCTAGCTGGTAATCCCCTCACGAGTACCCTGGCTTCCGCAAGCCTAACCGTCTTCTTGGCTGGTGGAGCTACGGCTACAGCTTCAACTTTGGCTGTTTCCTTAACTTTCTTGACACTCCAGTAAGTCTCAGGCCTAGCCTGCACAATGAATACATTGTTTGGGAATGGTATATCATAGTCTATTGCCCACTCGATGTCCATGTGTTTACCGTAGTGCTTGTAGATGAGTTCACCTAGTTCAGCTAGTCTTTTAACCTCATCCTCAGTCATTGCCGGCATATCTGGCTTTGCTATCTCTGCTAGCGGTATTGTTGGATCAACACCCTCCTCGCTTACCCATTTACCTTTCACATCATCCCACTTCAAGTGTATGTTTGTACCGTATGCTGGGTCAAACGCTATCATATATGTCTTCCTATTGATCTTCCTCTCAATGATCTTAAATGACCTCCTCTCTACAACGTATTCATCTGGAGTTACTTTACCCGCAACAGTGGCTTCACCAAGCCCCCAGCTACCCTCAATAACTATTACATTCTCATCTCCCGTTACTGGGTGAAGTGTAAACATTACTCCAGCAGCTTTACTATTAACCATCTTCTGTACCGTTACACTCATGTGCGTCCTCTCATGTGGTATTCCATGAGCCACTCTATAGAACGTTGCTCTCGCAGTGAATAAACTAGCCCAACACCTCTTAACATGCTCAACTACTTTCTCAGCACCATATATGTTTAGATATGTATCCTGCTGACCGGCAAAACTCGCCTCTGGGAGATCCTCTGCTGTAGCACTACTCCTAACAGCTACTCTCAGTACCTTTGGATCCATGTTTAGCCTATTTGCAAGCTCATAGTAGCACTTCTTTATCTCCTCCTCAACTTCAGGAGGCATTGGCTCAGCTAGAATCATCTCCCTGATCTTCCTCGTCGTCTCCTCCAGCTCCTTCGTGTTATTAACATCTAGTTTCCGCAGCATTTCATATATTTTCGGACCTATTCCAGTCTTCTCGAGGAAGTATTTAAATGCATAGGCAGTAACAGCGAAGCCGGGGGGTACTGGAATGCCTGTAGCCATCATTTCTCCTAGATTAGCGTTTTTACCACCAACTAGTGGAGTATCCTCCTTCCTCACTTCTTCAAGCCATAGTACAAATCTTGTCTCTTTACCACTCAACTTATACCACCTATTCACGTGGATTGGATTATGCTGGGGGTTTATAAATCTATGTAAATAAATTTACATATCTCACCGTGATGTTAACCCACTTTCATCCTACAACTACACTATCTCCTCTTCTCTCGTTTTTTAGGTAGTGAGTAGTGCCTCTCAAGCGTTGTTTTCAACGCCATATAGTAGTGCCAAGCACTCCTCTTTAGAGAAGAGACTTTCTCACCCCGAAGTATACTGGATAGCGCTTTAGATCTCCTCACATACTTCTTAGCCCCCTTATCATCAAACTCTAATAGAGAAGACAATACTACCGCATGCAAGTCTTCAACTTCATTGAGTCTACTAGCTATTAATCGATCCACTTTCTCGACTTCCCCGAAATTATACTCCCCAAACTCGAAAACACTGGAGTTTACTAGTTGCCTCAAATAATCAATATTTGTCTGCAAACCACCCACTACTACTTCGTATAGAGCTCTCTTAATCCTTGCAAAACAAGTCTTCCTATCTACACTCCAAGCAATAATCTTCGCGACAAGCTCCCTTGGTGGTGAAGTTAAACCCTCATATAGTTCCGACTCAACCCATACACCAGGACCCCCTGGCTCCATGTAGTACTCAACTCTACCATTAGACTTCTCGCCAGTAATTGGGTTCTCAGCGTATATATTTGACTGAATTGCACATCCATCCACCGATATCTCCTCCTGCTTTAAACCAGTAACCTTGTAAAATGCGATCTCTAATTGCTTCTTTACAATATCCCTCTTCAAGATCACTTCACTAGCAGAGTGTTCTGGTGATAAACCAGGGTTTAATTCAACAAAATACACTTTATCAGCTCTTGGGTCATACAGGAACTCTACAACACCAGTGTTTTCATATCGTAGGCTCCGCGCCAATTGAACTGCATAGTCTAATATTATCTTCCTCGTTTCACTCTTCAATGAGGGTGAAGGTGCTTCAGTAAACAACCTACGGAATCTAGGTGATATAAGGCATTCCCGATCATAAAAATGAATAACTTTCTCCCTATCACCAATTACCTGCACCTCTACGTGTTTAGCACTAATAATGAATGGCTCAACATAGATTCTTGGATCTTTGAAAAACTTCGATGCAATAGACTTTGAATACTTATACTTATCTTCAACCTCCCCCTCACTATACACGACTCTAACTCCAATACCCCACTTACCAGCAACAGGCTTTAGAATCAATGGATATCCATACTCACCGGCAAACTCAATAACATCCTCTGGTTTTTCAACAACAAGCCATGGGAGTGTAGGTATACCAATTTTCTCAGCGTAAGTCTTCAAAGCTATTTTATCCCGTGCAACTGACACCATTGATTGAGGTGGACCAATAAATACAAGATCGCTGCGTATAATTTTTTCAGCGTACTCGGATTCATTCAATAATACACCATACCCTGGGTGAACACCATCAGCTCCAAGTTGTTGAGCAGCATAGATTACTTCATCAACGTCTTCATAACTGTGGATTTCAAAATCCTCGACAACGTACTTCCTATGAAGAGAATCCCTATCTGTATGCGTGTAGACTCCTAGAGGTGTAAATCCATTCTCTATTAATGTCCTTGCAATTCTAATTGCAACTTCTCCTCCAGCAGCTATTAACACTCTATATACCATCACCAAACCCCGCTAAACTAAACCCTCTAAAGTTAAATAGAGTGCGTAAATCAAAGACCATTATACTCTTAAGTGTAAAAATATTTTATAATAGAAAATGATAGAGGTTTTATTGCTATTCACCACCCTCAAGAATCTCCACTAGTTTAACGTAAACACTAATAGCCTTGTATAGATCCTCAAGCACTATATACTCATTTGGTTGGTGAGCCAACCCTATGACGCCTGGACCGTATGCAACAGCTTCAACACCCTTCTCTGAGTAATACCTAAGATCTAAACCCCCAGTACAGATAACCGGCTTAGGTTCAACGCCAATAGCCTTAACGGCTGCCTCCCTGATCGATTGAACAATAACCGATGACTCTGGGGTATACGCTGGATTAGATGCCTCCAATACCTCAACAACACTCTCAATACCCGTCTCACTCGTAATTCTAGATGCTAAATCTCTAACTTCCCTAACTACTTCATCAGCCTTCTCCTCCACTATAAGCCTCCTATCAATACTAAACCCAGAGACTCCTGGAACAATGTTCACAGCGCCTGGAGATATTAATATACCACCAGGGTTCAATGTGGGCTTAGCTGCTAATGGGTCCTCATAGTTAAAAACACTCTTCTTTACATCTAGGAGCTTTCTATACTCCCCTATGAATCTACTCGCATAAACCAACATTTTTTCAAATGCATTGTCTCCAAGCCATGGAGCAGACCCATGTGCTTGCCTCCCGAAAACCTTTATAATAAACCATGCAACACCTCTATGTCCATTATAGACTCTCTCAAGACCAGATGGCTCTGCAATAACAACCCAATTCGGTCTACTACCAAGCTCTCTCACCAGGTAACCCGTACCAGCTAAACCACCAATTTCTTCATCGGGAACCAATACACCCTCAAGCACTAAACTAGGTTCTCTCTCAGCATAGTAAATTAGTGTCGATAGAAAAGCAGCTATACCACCCTTCATATCAGTAGAACCCCTTCCATAAACTCTCCCCTCGCTAATTATTGGGTTAAATGGATCGCTCCTCCATCCATCACCAGGTGGCACTACATCGTAGTGTCCATTAAACTGTAGTACTTTATCCCCATACCCGACTCTCGCGATAAGAATGTACCTTGGCTTCCATGGATTGAATTTTTCAGGTACATACTTCTTAACGTATTCATCGGGGACTCTGTGGATAGTGACGTGGACTCCGTGTTGTGAAAGAACCTCCTTGTAGTAATCTACTATGTCTCCGTATTGATCCCCTAGTACAGTCTTATACCTAATGCTCTCCAAGAGCATTTTCAATGACAAATCACGAATGGCCTTTAAATCCATTTAAACCGCCATTTAAAGGAATTTATGTTATGAGGAAAAAACAATATGTCTTTAACTTACTTAACTACTCTATTTTCTCAACATGTATGATCTGAACAGGACACGCATTAGAGGCGTCTTGAACGCACGATAATAGTTCATCCCCTACAACTCCCACAGCGATATTTCCACCCTCTCTATACTTCTCAGTAATCTGCGACTTATTATCATCAGGGTTCATTTCAAAGACGTCGGGGCATATTGATACGCAAACCATGTCTGAAATACAGTTCTCTCTAGGGTCTATTCTAACTCTATACTTTGCCATAGCTGTCCCCCTATTGTATTAATAGGGGAGAGCTTATATCTTTGTGTCCACGTGTTGATCAGTTTTGCGGGGCGGCATCATCAAGCAGTTGATCATGCCCCAAGGTTCTTCATCATTGCCTAGAATAAGTCTAGAATAGATAGTTTAATATATTTTACTACGAAGTCTCGTTGCTAGTTCAACAAATTTATTAAAGAGACCTATCTCCCATTTATTAACTTTCACTGATAATGAAGGCCTTTTGTAAAAAGAATGTAATTTTCCTATTTCGAGGATGTAGGAGCGAAGTACTCGAAGTAATACATCCTTATTCCATGCACAATCATTTCCGCTGCAACACCAGCGATGATTAAAGCCATGAATCTGCCAAGAGCCCTCACTGTAGACATTCTTAATACTTTAACCATGTATTCACTAATTCTCAACACTGTGAATGATGTAATACAAGCCACCAACGCAGCGATCAATACAATGAATTGATTACCGTAATCTCCTGGCTTGGAGGTGACTAGTAGCAGAATTGTTGTTATAGTGCCTGGTCCAATGATTAGCGGTGTTGCTATTGGAACCACTGCTATGTCGCCTGGGTGCATTTTCTTCGTTCTAACCTCCTCTCCAAGCATATCTATAGCAATAGTCATTAGTATTACTCCACCACCAATTCTTAGACCAGCTATTGATACATTGAATGCTTCAAGAATATAATTACCCGCGGCTGCAAATGCTACAACTATTAATAATCCCGCAACAGTTGCCTTTCGCACTATACCATCAATATCCTTCCTATTTAAACCCTCCGTTAAAGCTAGAAAAGTAGGTATTGCTGAGAAAGGATTCATTATTGCAAGTAATTGAACGTAGTACGCTATAAACGTGAACACGTATTCGAAGCTCATGGATCAAAACCCGGAGTACGCTCACTCAATGTAGAGAGCGGGCTTTAATGGGAGAGCTCTCTCAGCCTTGGGAATACCCCTACTCCTAGCTTCATCCTCCCACATCACTGTGACTTCACTCAATCCCGGTATTCTAGTCTTAATGTATCCAGCCATTGCACTATAGACTTCGAATTCACGCCTACTTCTAGTCTTAATAATCCTCGATAACACCCCACGATCAGTCTTTCTAAAGATATTATATGCTTCAACAACCTCAGCCTCTCTACCTTTAAGATTAAACCTACTTCTAACAACCTCAACCACTTGTTTTAATTGAACACCATCATACACGTATTTTGCTATTTCACGCTTCCAATCGGGTGCTACAATAATGTAAACTCTTGGATTCTCTCTACGCGTAAGCGATACTATCTCCCTTATATCCTCGATTAACGAGTCTACAGAGTCTACAAGGTATATTATCTCCTCATCTATAGAGGGTATAGTGGGCCATTTTGAAGTAGATACCAACTCACTGCTTCCAAGCCATGAATTAATTTCCTCGGTTAAGTGCGGTATAATAGGGTTTAATACTGTAATCCAGTCTCTTAAGACACCCTTAACACCACACACATAGTTTTCACCAGTCATCTCCCTGTACTTATCGACTAGTGAGAGTATATCGAAGAAAGCAGTCTGCACATAGTCCCTTATCTCTAGGTTTTCAACGTGCTCCGTTGCCTTCTCGATTAAGCTGTAGAATTTATTAATAAACCAATCTGTGTATACACTACTACTCACACTACTTTTACAAGCAGTAGCACTCTTAGCTACACTAACGAATTTCAAGAGACTACTAACAACTTTCTCAACATCAGTCTCTCTCCAGTCTAGTATAGAGTCTAGACTTGCAGCCCAAGATATGTATAGTCTAAAGAGGTCTGCAGAGTACCTTGTAGATATGTGTCTAAGTGGTATAACATTCCCCTTACTCTTAGACATTTTGGCTCCTTCACGGATGACGGTTTCATTGAGTGAGATCAAGCGTGGAGCTAGTTTATCACCAAATATTGCTATGTGGTGGAGTATGTAGAAGGTTAAGTGATTTGATATGTGTGGTACACCAGTGTGTCTATGATCTACTGGGTACCAGTATGTAAACTCTCTTCTCATCTCTTCAAGTACATCGATTGGTATACCACTAACTCTTGAAACATCCTCGACTGAACCAATGCCCAGGAACACATAGTCAAATACCTCGGGGGTCAAGGACTCTGGCTTAATTCCACGACTCCTAATTATATGTGCAATAGTGTAGAATGCCATGTATATAGTTGAGTCACTAAGACTCTCAATAATCCAGTCTTGATCCCACGGAAGACTAGTACCAATACCCCTCTTTCTAGCACACGGTCTCTTATCCAGCCAGTCAATTGTATCTAGGAATAACTTCTTATACTTCGAGGGAACGATCTTTACTACATCTTCTTCAATCATTTTCCTAGACTTCTCCTTAAGCCACTTAACATTGTAGTTTATAAACCACTGCCCAGTGATTTTCGCAACTATGATCTCTCCACCACCCCTACAATAAGCCCTCCTATTCAACTCGTAGAATGGAATTGCCTTACCCATAGAGTAGAGCAATTCTTTGACTTTTTCACGAGCCTCGCTGACAGGTAGCCCCTTGATACCCGCATAATCCACAATCATGACTCCATTGTAGAATTGCTCTCTATACACTTCTTTAGTAATATCCTCTATTCTAGGGTCTAGCTGGCTCTTTACACCGGCTGATTTTACAGCGATCTCTGCGTGGTGGCCACTAATTCCCGGCACATCAATGATCTTCCTAGGCTCAATGCTCTGGACTAACTCGGGTTTTAAACCATACTTGTTTAGTAAGTCGGGGTTACTTTTCAACTCAATTAATGCAACGTAGTCGTATGGTGCATCACTAGGCTCTGAGTAGACAACCCCTGTAGCATTCTCTACGTCTACAAACCATGCAGGTAGAACTAAGACGTTGTCGCCGAATGGAGATACAGCATTCTCCCCGATAAGATCCCTACCCTTAATCCTCGTTACAAAACTTACTTCTTCCTCGGGGTATTGATGCTTGAATTTAAGGAAGGCTTTTTCACTAACAACTAGTTTTTCACCCCTCCAATCAAAGACCACGTAGTCTCCTTCTGGGTGAACCCACATATTTGTTACTCCAAATAATGTCTCTGGCCTAAGAGTAGCGGCTAGGAGGATCCAGCCTCTACTTGGAAGCGTGAACTTTACCGCTGTGTACTCAACGATCTCCACGGGGTTTACATCAGCGTCTTGTATATCGTCCTCTCCCTCGGGTTGTCTATGTAGTAGGCAGTAGGTTACTATGTGGTCTCCACGCGTAATTAACCCCTTATCAGCGAGTTTAAAGTACTGCCAAGTTACAAATCTATTGTATATTGGCTCTCCAGTGTGGAATCTACGCCTCCAATCAATACTATAACCCAGCTCCTCGAAATCCCTTTGGATTCTCTCCGCGAAGAACACTGCGAGGTTTAAGGGGTCTTTGAATGACTCAAGTATTTTCTCCACTTCATCCTTGTCTTCAATGTATAGTGATATATAGTCTCTGTAAAGCCCTATTGTTCTCTCATCTCCCCTAGAGATCATCTCTGAGTATGCAATAATTGGTGTGCCAGTAATGTGGAATGCCATGGGGAATAGTACATTAAAGCCCCTTAGTCTTTTATACCTTGCAATAATGTCTCCAATAGTATATGTCCTCCCATGACCAATGTGTAGCGGTCCATTGGAGTATGGATATGGGACAGTTATAAAGTACTTTGGTCTATCCCCAGATGGGTGTGCTTCAAAAACCCTCTTCTCTCTCCAAACCCCTTGCCACTTCTTCTCAACACCCCTCAGCCACTCTAAAAACTCCTCCCTCCTCTGCATTCACTCACCACACATTAGTAATCGTGAATACTAGAAACTCTTTAAAAACACATTTCACCTTTAATTAGCAGTATTAGTGATATTAATATAGTCTACTATATAAATAGCTAAGTAGGGTCTTTAGAGATGACGAAGCACTGGATAGATGAACTAGCTGATGAACTATATGATAAATTGAGTAGGCGTGGCAAAGAAGTACTCGTATTCAATGGGGGGTTATCTGTCTCAGGGCTACAACACGTTGGTAGATTGAGAGGAGAGATCATAATAACGGAGACGCTTAGAAAAATACTCACATCCCGGGGGTTGAAAATCAAGCAGTATTTAACACTATACACCCAGGACTCTTGGAAGGGTAAAGAAGCGCAAGTAATGGCTTTTGGAAGTAGAGAGGAGGGAGAGAAGTACACTGGCTGGCCCTTGATCAAGGTTCCGGATCCTCAGAGATGCCACTCAAACTGGGTTGAACACTACTGGTCTGACTTCGGCCCATTCATAAAGGACTTCACCGATGGAGAGGTTGAAGTTGTCACAACAACAGAGCTTTACAAGTCAAAACTCAAGGAATTCACCTTACTAACGATCAAGATGAAGGACGAAGTGAGGAGAGTAGTGAATAAGTATAGGGGGAGGAAGCCGTATCCCGAGGAATGGATACCATTCGAGCCTATTTGTGGAAAATGCGGTAGAATAGATACCACAGAGGCTGTTAAAATAGTTGACTCTGAACACGTTGAGTATGCTTGCAAATACTGTGGTCACACGGGAGTGGCAAGTATTGAGGATGGAAAACTAATGTGGAGAATCGAGTGGGTTGGAGTGTGGTGGTCTCTTGGAGTAGACTTCGAGCCTTTCGGCAAAGACCACGCAATGCCTGGTGGTAGTAGGGATAGTTGTGTAGACCTTGCTTTAAACGTATACTCATTCCAGCCACCAGAGGGCTTACCATATGAATGGGTTGAAGTGAGGACTGTGGATGGCAGGGTAATGGATATGGGGAGTAGCGACTTCCTCGGCTTCTCACCTAGAGAGTGGCTTGAGGTAGCACACCCACATGTATTTAGATTCCTCGTTCTCAAGACACCGCCCATGAAGAAAATCACTGTTGGACTACACGAGGTACCGCAATACTATAACTTATACTATAGAGCAGAGAGGATATACTATGGACTGGAGAAAGCAATTAGCGAGGAGGAAGAGGCGTTATTAAAGAGGAGCTATGAACTAAGCTATCCACGTGGGGCTCCTCCACAGGAACCCCCAGAGCAAGTACCATACCTACACCTCGCAATATTATCCCAGATAATTCCAAGCGATAAGTGGAGTGATGAAGCAATACATAGGTTAAAGATAAGCGGACACATACCACTAACACCAACCAATTATGGAGCGCAGAGAGTACTAGAGTTAATCCCTAAAGCACACAAGTGGGTTATAAAGTATGGTTCACCAGATATGAAGTTCAAGTTAAACACCATTGAGGAGGCTACTAGAACAGCTAGCTCAATACCACCAGACATTGCTCGCTACCTCCGCGAAATATACAAGAACCTATCTATGTTACCGGAGTGGAGGGAAGACTCGATCAAGAACGCCTTGATCTCTATTACCACGAAGCTGCCGGAGGAGCATGTTAGAAAACTCTACGAGTACTTCTACTTACTAGTAGTGGGTAAACCTAGTGGGCCGAGGGCTGCACCACTATTGTCCCTAATGGGTAGAGATAAGGCTCTATCATATCTATCCCTCGTGGCTTAAGGGATTGTTCAAGGCATATACAATGCAGAAGATCTCAATTATAGTCCCAACTTATAATGAGCGTGAAAACATAACACTGTTGATTGAGAAGTTAGCAGGGGTTTTGAAGGGGTGTGAGTATGAGATCATAGTTGTAGATGACAATAGCCCTGATGGAACTGCAGAAGCTGCTGAAGCACTCTCAAAAACACTCCCAGTTAAAGTGTTAAGGAGACCTGGAAAACTAGGCTTAACTTCTGCGATATATGATGGAGTTAAATTAGCAACTGGAGAATACATTGTAGTAATGGATGCAGACCTACAACACCCTCCCGAACTAGTACCAAAGCTGGTTGAGAAGTTAGCCGAGTGCGATATCGTTGTAGCATCTAGATATGTCGAGGGGGGTGGAGTTGAAAACTGGAGTTTTACTAGGAGGGTAATTTCACTTGGAGCAGTATATGCTTCAAGGATCTTAATACCTGAGTGTAGACGTGTAAAAGACCCCGTCAGCGGCTTCTTTGCAGCGAGGAGGAGTACATTACTTGGATGGAGGCCACTGGCTCCAATGGGTTATAAAGCACTTGTCGAGATCCTAGCGGTCACTAAGCCGAGGAGGCTCTGCGAGGTTGGATTTGTTTTCCGAGGTAGGGAGAAAGGTACCTCCAAGCTGGGGTCGAGGCAGGTGTTTTCATATGCAAAACTCCTTTTACTACTTGGGTTTAGGCGGTTAGTCTTAATAGCTATTATCTTCCTAATCTTAATAGTCCTCATCTCTGTGTTTTATCCATAAGAGTTGTTGATTAGAGTATTAATAAGCTATTTGGCTTTAAATAATACAGTTGCCTCTATAGCATTGAAGGGGGTTTACTTGGAATTTAAGTGGAGACTCGAGGGTGGATATGAACCACATAGAGTTGAGGAATTAGTTAAAGAGTACTGGGAGACCTCTGGTGTCTATAAATTAGTTAAAGAGAAGAGTGAAAAGAACAACGTATTCTTCAATTTCATAGATGGACCCCCATATCCATCAGGGGATGTACCCCACATTGGTACAGCGTGGAATAAGGCGTTGAAGGATGCAGTACTTAGATTCAAGAGGATGAGGGGGTTTAGAGTAAATGATAAACCAGGATACGACTGCCATGGATTACCAATAGAGGTGAAAGTCGAGCAGAAGCTGGGTGTTAGATTCAAGAAAGAGATCGAGGAGAAGATTGGAATAGATAGATTCGTAGAGGAGTGTAAGAAATTCGCGCTTTCAAATCTAATAGCAATGACCCATTGGTTTAAAGAGCTTGGAGTCTTCATGGATTGGAATAACCCATATTTAACTCTACGAGATGAATACATAGAGGCAGAGTGGTGGCTCATTAAAAAAGCAGAAGAGCAGGGGCTACTTGACTCCGAGTACAGAGTTGTATACTGGTGTCCACGTTGCTCAACAACGCTTGCAGAGTATGAAGTTGAATACAGGGATCTAGAGGATCCAAGTATATACGTTAAATTCCCCATTAGAGAAGAGGAGAATTCGCACCTAGTGATCTGGACAACCACCCCGTGGACGCTGCCAGCAAATGTATTCGTAATGGCTCACCCAGACGAGGTATATGTGAAGGTGAAAGTGGGGGGTGAATACTGGATCCTAGCGGAGAAGAGACTAGAACACGTCATGAGGGAGATTGGAGTCTACGAGTACACTGTTGTTGAGAGAATGAAGGGTGAGGATTTAACTAGGTATACTTATGAAAGCCCATTAGTTGAAGTTGTTCCACTACAGAGGAAAATAGCCCACCTACACAGGGTTGTTCCCAGTAGGGAGTATGTTTCAATGCATGAAGGAACAGGGCTAGTGCACAGTGCACCCGGTCATGGATTCGAAGACTATGATGCTGCATTGAAACATGGAATGCGTGATGCCATCGTCTGCCCCGTAGACGAGGAGGGTAAATTCACGAGTGATGCTGGGTTATTTGAGGGGCTGAATGTGAGGGAGGCGAATAAACTCATTATTGAGTATCTAAGAGAGAAGGGTGCTCTAGTCTACTCATCGAGTATTGTACACAGGTATCCACTATGCTGGAGGTGTAAAACACCAGTTATTCTACGCGCCACGAAGCAGTGGGTAATCAAAGTATCTAAATTAAAGGATGTAATAAGAGAGGAGGCTGAGAAAGTTAACTGGATTCCATCATGGGCTCTCACAAGGCTACTGAATATGATTGACAACCTACAGGACTGGGTTATATCGAGGCAGAGGTATTGGGGTACTCCCTTACCAATATGGACTTGTCCAAATGGACATAGAGTAGTTATTGGGAGCCTCGAGGAGCTTAGAAAATACACAGTTATAGAGCCAAGAGAGTTGCATCGCCCATGGATAGACCAAGTCACTTTTAAATGCCCCGTGTGTGGGTTAGAAATGAATAGAGTCCCAGATGTTGCAGATGTATGGATGGATAGTGGTGTAGCATTCTACGCTTCACTAGGACACCCTGATAGAAACAACCAGGGATTTAACCCAGTGGACTTCATAACCGAGGGACATGACCAGATTAGGGGTTGGTTTTTCTCACTATTAAGATCCGGGGTACTGGGGTTTAAGACTGCTCCATACAAGACCGTTCTAGTGCATGGATTTATGCTGGATGAGCAAGGTAGAGAAATGCACAAGAGCCTAGGCAACTACGTGGGAACAGATGAAGCAATTGAGAAAATTGGTAGAGACCCACTTAGACTATGGCTCCTGAGTAACACTATATGGGAGGATATTAAATTCTCGTGGAGAGAGCTCGAAGAAGCTAAGAGGGATCTATCTATACTCTGGAATATTGCTGTTTTCGCAAAAACCTACATGGATCTAGACTCATATAATCCACGCCTAGACCCCCTAAGTAAACACATATCAGCGTTACAAGTCGAGGATAAGTGGGTACTTAGTAGGTGCAATAACTTAGTTAGGCAAGTAGAGGATGCTATGGAGAGATATGATGTAATGTACGCTGTGAGGAAGATCAGGGATTTCATAGTTGAAGACTTAAGCCACTGGTATATAAGACTAATAAGGCCACGCGTGTGGATCGAGGAGAACGCGCCCGAGAAAATTGTAGCATATGCTACACTACACTACGTCCTTGATAGAGTATTGAGGCTTCTAGCACCCATAACACCGTTTATCACTGAGTATATTTACCAATCAATGCTGAGAGACTACTACGGTGTTGAGTCTATACACCTACTAGATTGGCCCATGGTTGACGAAGTATTTATAGATCAATCGCTTGAGGACTACATGGCGATCGCCCGCGAGGTTCATAAAGCATCGTCTAGCGCTAGAATGAAGGCTGGTTTAAAACACAGGCAGCCGGTTAGAAAACTACTAGTATATACAGATAATGAGAGAGTGAGAGATGCTGTAAATAAATTATCAGGGGTATTGAAGTTTACGTGTAACGCAAAGTACATAGAGGTAGTCGAGTCTAAGAGGATCAAAGAGATCACTAGGTACGCAGTTAAGCCAAAGTATAAAGTCCTAGGTCCAAAATACAGGGGTTTAGTCAGGGAGTTATTGAAGTACATTGATTTGAACCAGGATGTCATCGCTGGAGATGTTCTATCAATTGGCAGGCATGAAGCTAGAATAGGTGATCAATCTCTAGTCTTAACAAGCGAGGACCTAGAGATCACTCCACACTACGTTGAGGGATTCCTAGTAGAGGGCTTCAAGTACGGCGTAGTTGCACTAGACACGAGGCTTACAACAGAGGAGATTGCTGAGGGATTAGCGAGGGATATCGTGAGGAGAATTCAAGTTATGAGGAAGAAGCTGAATTTAGAGTTGTTAGCGAAGATCAGCGTTGTTGTTGTTGCACCAAGCGATAAAATAGAGTTGATCAAGATGAAAAAAGAGTACATAGCCAACGAGACTAGAGCGGTGGAGCTAAGAATTACCACAAATAAAGATGAAACAGCTCAACATGGTGGATTAGTCGAGGAGTGGGATATAGATGATGATTTATACATAATTGGAGTTAAACCCATTAATCAACAGTGACTACAGGGGTTCAGCTCTTATATTGATTCATATTGTTTTATGGTCATTGCCTCATCTTTATTCCCCTGCATCGCTCCTTGGGTCTGCATCTGCCTTGGGGGCGTTCAGGGCCACCCCAGAGACCCCACATCTTGAGCTGCCTTCGGGGAGAGCCCCTGTGGCTCTTCACCCCTCACATGGAACCTCATCAAAATATATAATAATGCCAAACCTTAAAAATATATAAAAAGCAGTTTCACTAGGCGTCACACTTGGAGATCTCTAGAGAGAACTTATTAAAACTAGTCAATGAAGCTTTGAAAATACTGCCCAATAGCTACGCACCATATAGTAATATACATGTGGCGTCTGCAATACTCACTGAATCGGGAAGAATATATCTAGGTGTTAACGTCGAGAACTCTAGTTATGGCTTGACGATATGTGCCGAGAGATCAGCAATATCAGCAATGATAACTAATGGAGATAGAAAGCCGGTAGCGATAGCAATTGTTACAGACCTTGAAGAGCCTATACCTCCATGTGGAGCATGTAGACAAGTAATTGCAGAGTTCAACCCCGAGGCAGTGTTGATAATGTACAGTGCTAAAACACACAACTACATTGTTAAAAACCTAAAGGAAATCTTCCCACAGCCATTCATAGTCAAAAAGTAATTTATATAAAACAACAACTTCACAGAGTGTGATTTCTGCCGTGGACCTCTAGAGATACTCCTACTTGAATTTATTGAATGATTCTTCGACTTAGATAACTAACTATTGACTAGGTTTTTGTATACCATATAGTAGTATTCTCTCGACGAGGTCTCTATAATCTGGTGTAACCGCACACTCCTCCACTTCAACTTCCGTTTTGTGCTCCGCTTGATTTAGATTTAACTTTATTCTACAGTCTCCAGCCTCGATTAATTCCTTATCATGAGTTACCACGATTGCCTGCCCTTCTATCCCACCTATTTCTCTCATTAGGTCTTTTAGTCTACTGACAATATCGCTACTGAAGCCTGTTGTTGGCTCGTCGAGTATTAACACGCTCTTCTTGAGAGTTGGGGAGTACTCGCGGACAACTCTATTTAGTGCTAGTCTATAGGCTAGGCTTATTGCTATGTTTTGACCACCACTCGGGGATGATATATCATATGACTGCCTACCTATCTTAATCTTCGTCTTCAAGCCAAAATCATCTGTTACAACAACCTCTATTGGTTGCCCATGTAGAAGCTTGGATAAGTAGTCGTAAAAGTACCTTCTAAATTCATCTACAAGTATTTTCAAGACTGTGGACTCTATCTCCCCTACAACACCACCAGCTATTTCTACAAATTCCTTGATTTCCTCGAGAGACTTCTTCTCCTCTTGGAGCTTCTCTACTTCTTTCAACAACTTATCTATCTCCTGTAGTTGCCTCTCAATACCTTTAATCATCTCCTCTCTCCTAGCGATTTCCCCAACGATACTCTGAATCCTCTGCCTTAGGCTCTCGCCTACTTTACTCAACTCATTCAAGTGTTCATTGAGCTCTCTTAGTTTACTATTTAGCTCGCCCTCTAATCTCTCGAGCTCGTCTAGGTTAATCCCAGCTATCTCCCGTCTTAGTGATTGAACTTCCTTAATTAATTCATCGAGCCTCCCGAGAATACTTGAATTTGAATGAATACTCTCAACAATATTATCTCGTTCACGCAGAATTGATTGCTTCTCAATTCTCAGCTTATTCCTAGACTCCTCTAATTTCCTCACTTCATCCTCCATACTACTCAATAATTCCTCGAGTTCTCTCTGTTTGCTCCTTAAATTCTCTAATTCAACTTTGACTTTTTCCATCTGGTCATTAATATCCTCTACGAGTCTTAATCCATGCTCGTGTGTAACTTTCTGCTTACAAACAGGGCAAATACCCATACGTATTAGGTTCTCAACTTCCTGCTTGCTGTTTTCCAACTCCCTGATCTTCTCCTCGCGGTTTCTCAATACTCCTTTAACTTCATTTAACTCCCCCATCAATGATTGCACTTTCCTATTTAATAACGCTATATTATCCTCGATCCTACATTCTTCCCGCTCAAGGTTCTGAATCTTCTCCTCTATTCTTGTCTTGTCTTCTTCAAGCTTCTTTATATTCGACAACAGTGTTTCCCTTAATTCCTCAATACTGCGTGTAGAATACCCCATGCTCTCCGCGATAGCTCCTACTCTATCCTCTAACTCCTTCAACTTCCTCTTTTTCTCCTCGTACCTCTCTCTTCTCGCCTTAAGCTCCACTATTTGTCTCTCAATACCCCTAGCTTCACTTAATACATTGTCATACAATTGCTTGATCTTCTCATCCTCTTTCTCGAGCTCCACGCGGTCTCTCTGTAACTTCTCGATCTCTTGCTTAATGGACTCCAATTGCCTTAAGAGAGCGTCTCTATTCTTCTCCTTCACCAGGTCCAACCTGTTCTTAACTCTATCATTTATGACCTCTATTTTATCCTCAATGGCTTTAACTACCTTCTCGTAGTTCGATCTAAAAACCTTGTACTTGTCAAGCCCCAGTGCTCTCTCAATAATCTCTACTCTATCCTCTTTATCCAGCGATAAAACCTCGTGGACGTTAAATTGGGGTACGTATATCGCTGTTGTGTAAACGAGTGGAGTTGTCGTCTTACTCCTCTCCGTTTTCTTCTCCTTTAACCCAAGTAAATCAATTACATAGTCATCCATCATGGTTCTAGATGTAAAGTTCCTTACACCTAAGGGGCGTGGTTTACCATCAATAACTTCATACTCTTCAATTCTCCCAACAACCCCTTCATACTCTACCCCACTCACTCTCGTGATCCTCCTCTCAATAACATAGAGTCTACTACCCAGCTTAATGAGTAGCCTAACTCTACCCATACTAGTATTTGCTCTAAGTAAGTCTGCACGCCGGGGTTCTTTATATGCATCAAACAAAGACTTACCAGCACCACCCGGTAGACCTAGGAGAGCGAACTCTATAGCCATTAATAAACTGGTTTTACCACTGCCAACTTCACCATGTACTACAATTACTCCGCGTGGTGGGAATACAATGAGGTTTTGCCTATAGCTCCTAATATTCTCTATGTAAACCCCCAGTATTCTCATTGCAGCTCCCTAATCCTCTAATAGCTCCTTTACCGCAGGATACTCACCACCGAGAACACGCCTCTTCTCATTAATAAGCTTAGCATAATCCTCGTCAAACCACGCAGGCATGTATATGGGGATAGGCTCTTTTACCGGTAGATCTGGGGTATAGATAAATGCCTCTCTATCACCTAGATATGGAAGTGTCTCAACCGGGACACCTATATCCCTGAAGAAGTCTAAGTCACTACTACTCTTAGTCCTCATAACGATCAATGTATTGAAATTGCCGAGTAGCTGCCTCTCAATCAAAGTAGCCATTTGCGATATAGCAATCAACCCAACTCCAAACTTCCTACCCTCTCTCGCAATCCTGGCGAATGAATTATATGGACTTCTAACCCTCTCGGGGCTTAAATATAGTGGAGCCTCCTCTGAGACTATGGATACCACGGGTTTCCCTGCAACAGCCTCAACTCCCTCTTCAAGTCTACGCTCAAAAATTCTCCTTGCAACAGTTAACGAGACTAAGTCGGCTTGAACACTGCTCAACTGAGACACATCAAGTATAACTGTGTTACCCTCATCAACTTGTCTAGTTAATTCACTAATATCAATGCCAATATCCCCGAGAACCTCGATTCTACTCTCCCTACATATGCCCCTCCATGGATAGCTACCGGAACCAGTCTTATAGAGCCCAGTAAATGCCTTCTCTAATTCCTCTAGTAGACATGGTAGTTTATCGGGGTCTTTAAGCGTGGGAGAGACCTTGATAACGCTTCTAGAGTCATCTAACACCACAACGCTCTTGCCACCGCTCACGATAGTCTTAACTCTCCAGCCCATAGTGGTTAAAACAAGCCTTCTAATAATCCTCGTATACTTTGCATCAATGCCTCTATCTACTAAAACCCTGTGTAAGCCTCTTTTCTTATCTCTAGGCTCCCCAATACCCTCATACCTCACGAAGTTATCTGCCAGTATTGGTATTAAGGCGATTAAGTTGCCTGTAGCGTACTCTACATCCCCACCGCTAGTGCTATCTCTAGATACAAAAACATCTCCCAGTATGACTTTGCGGGCTCCACCATGTACTTGACTAGATTGAGTACCCGACTCTAAATACTTTAATGCCTCAATTATAACAGATAAAAACTCCTCAATTAACGCTGCTCGCTCAAATCCAACCTCTTCTAGCGCAGCGAAGTCGCTAAATGTTACACTGCTAGCTTTAACAGGCTCCTCCTTTATATCATATACACCCGCGACTGTCGAGTACTGCCTACTTCTCTGCGGGGTTGTTGTGAGTCTATATGTATAGACTTTTACCGAGCCCCCTATGTATGGATTTGACCTCAAAGCATCGATATACGCACCTATAAACTTGTCTACTACATAGCCCTCGGGTGGAGTGTACTCTCCATGTCGATCTATCACTAGCCAACCAATCTTATCGGGTGATTCAAGTGCATACTTCACTAGTAAACCCTGAACCCCGCTCGTCTTACCACTACCCGTTTGGCCAACAATGAGAACGTGCTTTCTAATTATTTCACCTAGATTCAGCTTGAACACTGCGTTTGTAAAGTACCTCTCTTTTGCAAGTAGTTTATTATGTACAACCCCGGACCTCAAGACAACAGCGCCGATGCCCCTACCGCTCATTGAGCTATATTGGCTGATCTTAGCCATGATCTCCTCGGAGTCCAAGTCCCCTCTTCTAGCTAGGTATACAGTGGTCATTAGTGAGGGTGGCCTAGAAGCCTTGACGAGAATAGTGCTTGAACTAGTCTCAATGATCTCCATGAATAGCCTCGCCTTCACGAGCATTTTAACCTCAAGAGAGCTCAGTACACCCTGAACCTCAACGGGTGATGCTGTAGTAGGGGTTTCACTGGATAATCCAACAACTTCCAACACTGTTGTCTTCATTCCACCATTAAAGCTTTCCCTAGTGTATAGTAAATCCCCGAATGATGGTATATAATTCCTAGTTATCGAGACTAAGACAACATCGTTATCCCATCCACTAACAAACCCTACTTTAATCAATTAAACCACCTAGTAACCCAGCCTCATTCTCCTAGTTGACTCAAACAAGTACTCGAGTGGGTGGCCCTCTTCACCCGTATACTTCCTGATTGTATTTATAAATAGGTCTTCAAGCCTACGCAGCCTACTCATGGGTATTCTCACTTTCTCATCTAGCTCCATGAATCCATATGGTGGATACCAGTATATCATAGACCTGTGTGAAAGCAGCTCTCTAACCACTAATGGAATTGTTTTCTCAATGTATTGTGCTGACTCCTCAATAGGGTATGCTCCGTCTTTTTCATCGTAGCCTACTACAGGCTTATCCAAGTGGGCCTCTAAGTGAATTATGGTTGATCCATCCGTTGTCAGTGGAAACCTCGCAGCCCATACATTCATACTTGGGTGGATAACCCTATTGAATAAACGAGTTACTTCGCGGGCAGCTTCTCCACCATAATTCCTCCTAATCCTATCATTAATGAGCTGTGCAGCCATCCGTGCAGAATCGGGGTTTGTATAGGTGTGTAGTCCAAGCGGGTTCTTAACATTGCCTGCGAAAAGCCACCTAGCTCTAGCAATTGATGTGATTTTTGCTTGTTTAACTAATCCATAGACAGACTTCAATCTATACGCCAAATCCTCTTTCTTAAACCCAGTTAACAACTCTAGTACATCTAATCCATCGAAATTGAATTGCTTAATTCTAGATGGAATACTAAACCACCTACTAAGTGTTCCGTCAACGAATAAGAGGCTGTGTGATCCTATGAGATCCTGCATCTTCAATCCATAAGCTACTTCAATTAACCCCTCAAGGTATTTTATAAATCTCTTAAACAACTTCAAGTCTTTTGGAGAAGTCATTTTCAATCTCGATTTCTCAATAATTAACTTATTTAACTCACCTGAGACCACGCTCGCGTTCCCTCCTCTAAATAATATGTTTTCGGTTGTGAATGGAATTATCTTCACGGAGAACCCGGGCCCCGACTTTTCCTCAATAAACCTACCATATATGAGGAGTGTCTCCGGGAACTCGTAGTCTCCAATACTCGGTGGATAGAGTAGCCTACCCTCCGCGTCTCTAACTACCCCACCAAGACTCATTATTAATAGTGAAGCTACATCTGTCTCAAGTAGGTGGAAGCCTGCGTCTACAAATATAATGGGCCTATCCTGGCTAGACACCGTGTTTGGATCAACTCTATAATACCTCTTGTAGACTTCCTCTCTCTCACTAATAATCCCCGCTCTCCTAGATGCTATGTAGTCTTCTCTAAGCATTTTCACAACTTCTTCGACAACATTGATCAATCTAGAGTATGAGTCCCCCGCCTCCATCACTCCCCACCAATTTCCTTTAAAATCTCCTGGATAACCTTCTCAACAGACCCACTCATACCCTGGCCCAGTGTATTTATTAACCACTGGATTTTCTCGGGTGGCATGTTAATCCTCCTCTTCGCCAAGTACTCCTTTATAACTCTCAACTCGATCTCCTCGATCGACAGCTCCTTGGACTCGGGTGTTATATCTATTGATGGAGCATATTCTTCGAGTTCACTCACCGTAGACCTAATCTTTACGAATAAATTCATTTTTCTATAAGACTTCATTAACTCCAATGCGTAGTTTTCCAACTCCATGCTAGCCGACTCCAGCCCCTTGACATCAACGAGTACAACGGTGTATTTCCCTGGTTCAACTTCGTCTATCAGCTTCTTCACCTCTGATTTCGCTTCATCAATGCTCTTCGTGATTAATTGCCTGTAGTAGACTCTCGGAGTATTCTCTAGCCTCAATGACTTAACTAGAGGGGTTTCAATGGATAGATCAACTCTTAGAATCCTCCTAAAACCACCTATTTTTCCAAGCTCGAATGTCTCCTTTAGATCAGCTGTGTCGAGACCTATTGGTGCACCTGGATATGCAATTTTGCCTTTAAAGGCATCATCCATCGGTATTGGCAGGTGGACATGGCCTAGTGCAATATACCTCGTGTTCTCGGGTAATTTATGTAGGAAGTCTTCATACTCCATGTATAGTTGACCATATCTCTTTGAATACCTAGATGGATCGTATCCAGCAAACTTAGTATTGATGTGCGCAAGGATGATTAATTCATAGTTTGAGTAATCCCTTAAACCCCTAAACCTCGTTGTCCCATGTTTAAGATACTCAACCTCTCTATTACTACTACCTCTGAAGCCAGGTACTCCATAGAATACAAGCCTATCGTCCTGAAACACGAGGGGCTCAAGGATCAACCAACCCATTTCCTCCTTGAAGTCGAGTAGGTGTATTAAACCCGCTCTAGCCAAGAGATCTAGAACACTCGTCCTAGTCCTCGATAAATCGTGATTACCAGGTACTACTACAACCCTTACTCCACTGTCTACAAGCTTCTTTAAAACCCCCACTGTCTTTATGACAATGCCCATTGATGGCCTATCAGTGTTGAACATGTCGCCAGATATTAATAAATATTTAGCTTTTTCACGGAGTACATTATCGCTTATTTCCTCTAGTACGCTATAATATGAACTCTCCAGTATAGTGTCCTGGAATTGATCTGGAACTAAGTGTAAGTCACTTGTATGAAT
>JAPWUD010000028.1 GCA_028275705.1 Desulfurococcaceae archaeon
ACCCTATAGGCGAGAAAGCTACATTATTCCGGGTTAGTCCAGATTTAACTGTAATGCGTGTAGGTGTTGGTGTAATCAAGGGAATCAACTGGAGTCGTATGCTCTGTAGAACACAAGTTAAAGTGAATTTGAAGAACCCATTGAAAATACTAAGTGAACCCATGGGTAATCACTACGCACTGATGCTGGGAGACCACTATAGAGACCTCTACACAGTGGGTAAAAACCTAGATCTAGCCATCGATGTGGTTTAATCATTCTCCATGACACAGATCAACAAGTACCGCGTGGGGAACAATTTATTAGAGAACCTTAAACTCAGGCAAGGAGACATTTAAACCCATATAGTAGTGCTATATGCCTAGATTTAAGGAGCTCGTAGTGAATAATAAATGGGTGAAGCAATGAGTGAGAGAATAGGACATATTGTTGAGAGGAAATATGAGAGAATTGGGAGGATTTACCCAATAGAGCTCAAGGTCAGCAAACATAGCTGTAAGAATAAAGTTGAAGATAAAGAGTAAAACTACCAGTAGAGAGCTCAGAGTAAACGCACTAGTAAACTCTAGCTTTGAGACTCTTAGACAGCCCAACTTCTAGTCCCAGCTAAGGTCGCTGAATTACTGGGCTTATGGCCTCTTATATCGAGAGAGTACGTTGTCAAGGACTACATGACTGCAGGTGGGCCGACAAGAATGTATCTTCTCATGGATGAAGTAGAGGTGAGCGTTGATGTGGAGTATGCATCAAACACTGTTGTCTGCGACCTCGTGATCTCTACTATTGAAGATGAAGTATTAATTAGCGATAAACTAGCAGGGAGACTAGGCGTGGTCGTATATGATTTCGCAGAGGGTATTTGGAGGTTGAACACTGATCCTGAGGGGTTTAGGAGGAGTGTGGAGAGGGAGATATGGAGTTGAAGATAGTCTAGGTCTAATGTGACTTTCTATTGAAAGGAGTTGATCGCGTAGTCTATC
Source organism: Desulfurococcaceae archaeon (assembly GCA_028275705.1). Lineage (GTDB taxonomy): Archaea > Thermoproteota > Thermoprotei_A > Sulfolobales > Desulfurococcaceae > UBA285. The sequence continues at coordinate 981 of JAPWUD010000028.1, forward strand.
ATCAACGATACAGCTATTGTAACTCGGAAGCCTATATCTTACCGTGGTGGTGAAAACACACCCTCTTCTCTGGGTTTAAACATATATACTCCTTTCTTCTTCACGAACCTCGAGAGGAATACCCATATCCCCCCTATATAAGATAGAATACTGTAGAGCCACGAGTTTATAGTGCTCAATCCCGCCACGTTGATTATTAATTGTGAAGTACCTAAAGCTATTAGTGTAGATGCTGCACCGATGAGTAGCCACCGGGTTTTCTTCATGGGGTCTAGTGGGTACTCAGCATATACTATAGTTCCATCTGACCCATCAACGATTACTCTATAGTTTCCACCTCTATAGGTATACTCGATCATCCAGAATGGGTAGTGTGCAATAGCTTTAAAACTAGATTTATCTATAACTCTGTATTTACCGGGGCAAGCCATTTCAGCCTCCTCGATTGACTTCTTGAGGTATGGCTCTTTGATCTCCCCCAATTGTTCATATGGATCTATCGTGGGCTGTATGTAAAAAGCCTCCTTCATAAATCTGGGTTTAAAGTACTCACGTACCTGTGCAGGGAATGGGTAGTCTCTCGGTATTGGAATTGGAATATTCATTGAGCCAGGTGCGAGCTTGTACACTGCCTCCTGTCCTCCTAAAACACTTGCTTCAAAGTGCTCCCCACTAGATACTTCCTCTGTCTCAATGCATGGTGCATCAATGACTACCTCGTAGATGTATATTGGGACATAGTAGAGCCTCCCCAATGAGTAGTTAATGTTTTTAGATGCATCGCTCGGTACACCCGGCTGTATCGATATAAAGAGCCTAGCGGCTTCAAAAGCTTTATTTGAGTCATACTTCAATGTGAATACGTAGTGCTCTATACTAGCAGTTGGCTCACTCACTTTGAACGTTGTACCACAATATGGACATGTTGCAAAGACTTGACCCTTAGGGATGTCGAATTCAGCTGCGCAATAGGGGCATTTAGCTCTAGTAGTGCTACTAGTTATTAAAACCACCTTCTAGGATTCTCCAGGTATCTTAGATATGTGTGTTTTAACTACTGTTTTAAATGGAGTTATTGCTTTACGCGTCGTGTAGTATGACGTGTATGCACCTATAGCTATAGCTAGTAAACTATAGATGAATCCATTACTCCCACAGTATATTGGTAGAGTAGATGCTATTGCACCGATTACACCAGAGGCAATAATCCCACCCACCAGCCACAAGCCCCTCTCTAATCTACCAGCAGGCTTCTCCATTAGTATTACTTCCCCATCCCAGCCTGCGAGGTAAACTCTGTAGAAGCCCACATTACTCCTATAGATTGCGTAGTATAGTGGGACTGCAATGGGGTCTGTTACACTTGATTTAACATCTACAGGTATTAGTCTAAGCCATGCAATACTAGATCCAACTACACTTCCACCCCACGTAGAGGCCTTTATTTCAGCCTCTCTCTTAATCCAAGACTTTGCTTTATCTCTTGCATCATCTAGGTACTCATCAATAGCTAGAGTAATAGCGGTTTTCCCATCTAGTTCAACTGCGAGTAGGTTTCTCCATATTCCGCTCTCTTGGTCGGACCCGGATAGCGGCTTAGCGATGGGTCTTCTAGTTAAGTAAGCGTAGGCTAAAGCCTTCGCCGAATATACGCTCACACCTCTCCTAGCTATAACCGGGTATGACCTCGGTCCTGGTTTGTAGACGCCTGATACTCTAACAGTCTTAGTCTCAGTCCAGCACTCCTCTCTCTTCTCCCTCCTCCTACACTTCCTAATATACACTCTCACGACAGCATCGTAATTTAACAATGCATCTACATCCACTATATATAACGGTATTAGTACCTTATCGAGCCAGGCTAGATTAGACCTAGTGAAGACGCCTGGACTAGATCCTCTCTGAGCCCTCTCCTCAAGCTTCGATAATACACTCTCCTCGCTCATCGGCTGGACGAGGTATAGACTTTTAATTAAATCGTGTTTAATAATGTTCAGCGCACCACAGTACTGGCAGCCAATTGCTATAGTGTCCGCTGTAATGGGTAATGGTGCACTACAAACTCTGCAGCGATAACCCTCCGTGGGTGACTCCATTTAGAACACTACTCTAATTTACTACCGCAAACAGGGCAGTAGTTTGCCTCTATTGGGGCAACGTGGTTGTTTGGACACCACTTCAACTGCTTACCACAGAATGGACAGAACTTAGCACCCTGCGGTATTGGACCCTGACCACAATATGGGCATCTAGGAGTGTATCCGGCTATGGTCGGCTGACCTATTTGGGCTTGACCCATTTGTGCACCTGGTGGTGGAGGCTGTAGTGCATATGGTATTGCAACTACTCCAGCACCCAGTACTGCACCTCCAGCTTGTGTCTCCTTAATAGCTTCAGCGAACTTCCTAGCTGTCTCTTGTTGAACTATGTATGCTGGTGCAGTGCCTTGTAGAATCCAGAATACTCTCTCCCTATACTCTGGTGGTATGTCAATACCCTCGAATACAACGTCCTCGAGCATTAATCCAAGCTCTTCGAATGGCTTCCTCAAAACCATTAAAGCCCTCTTACCGGCTTCTCCAGCCTTCTGGTATAGGTCTCTAATACTAGACTCGCTTATGAAAGCCATGAGTTTTGTCTGGAAGTAGCCTCTAATGTAGTCATCTAGCTCACTCCGAGTGTACCGGTTGTCTGGTCCAACAACTTTATCCACGAAGAGCACCGGATCTGCCACTCTATAGTAGTATACACCGTAGAAGCTCACGGGTATTAACTCTATCGTCTGTGTTTTACCACCGAATTTTCCCTGTAGACGATTTACGTTAACGTAGATCACTATAGCTCTGAAAATACTCTCTCCATAAAACCCCTCCACTAGACCCTTGAGAAATGGTATGTTTTGAGTGTCAAGCACGTGTCTACCGGGTGGTAGTAGTCCATAGGCTTTTCCATCTCTATAAAATACAGCTCTCTCCCACTCCTTCACAACCACTACACTACCCCATGGAATAACTTCATCAGGATACCTCCACACAATATCCTCTGGTGTAGCATCCCTCCACTCAATTAACTTAGGCTCAAAACCCGATATCTTTCCAGAACCCTTACCAATGGCTTTTCCTAGTTTATCCAGCACCATGAGCTACACCCACAAAGACTACTCCATCCAGCCCCTAATTACCTTCTCCCTCTCGCCTAGTAACTGCTTGAATTCATCAATTAACTTAATGAGTTCCGGGGCTTTATCCCGCACCGGGTTCTTTAACAATATATCTTTTTTCAGATTCCCTATGAAATCGAGTATTTTCTCAGCGTCATCTACAAGTCCCCCATCAATCTCCTTCATTTTCTCGAGGTCTCCGAGATCGATCTTGAAGATGTTGAAGTGCGGTGCATACCCATACTCAGCCCACTTAACTCTATCCATAACTAGCCTTAAGTCTCGTAGAATTTCATTGTATAAATCAGCAGCTTTATAATCATACTCTACGAGCATTGAAATCGAGTCTTCTAGGCTCCTCACAGCGTCCATGAGTATCTTGGCAATGTGCTCTCTAATCAATCGATCGTCTTCTCTAACATACTCCCTCTGCCTATAACCCTTAAACCCCGGGAGAACATCAAGCAATTTCTCTAATACAGCTTTCCTCCTACTCATAAATCCCCAGCTCATTTAACCAAGTAATTGAATAATTAATATTTAAATTAATGTGTTGGACTTGGTATGGAGCTGAGTATTGAATTAGCCGACCACAATTTATTCTACTCGTAGAGCTTAATTATCCATAGTATTTATTAATGTTTGGTTAAATAACACGGTTATAGGTGAATTATTGTGAATAGAGAAAACGCGGGAGAGAAGGAGAAAGATAGTGTAAGGAGAGAGAAGTTATTAGTGGAGTTTCTCGAGAAGAGGTGTAGAGTCTGCTCATTTAGTATTATTAGGAAGCTACTTGCTCGTAAGTAGATTTGTAAATCTGAACTAATTGTCTACTATCTCAAAGAAATTAATGAAGCCAAGTCTGGTTTATAGAGATTAGAGATGAATACTGATATATAGATTATAACAGCTTGCAGAGTAGTAGAAACCATTATTACTCCTGGAGGTATACACTATTTCCTCTAAATCAATGACGTATCATAGACTCAATAATGGTTCAAGAAGCATTCTAAATATTGCTGCGAGTAGTATTGCTCCAATAATTCTCACGAGTTTCTCCTTTCTGGTTCCTAAGGCTACTCTTGGGCCTATCCACCCACCAATTACCGCTCCGATACTTAAGGGTATTCCAATACTCCAGTTTATCAGGCCATCTATAAAGTGTCTTAATACGGATGTGAGAGCTGATGGTGCCATGCAGGCCATTGATAGTGATACCGCTAAGTGGGGGTCTAGTCCAAGTATATATATGAATACCGGGACATTCACTATTCCACCACCAAGACCTGTGATTCCAGCTACTAAGCCTGCTAGTGCTCCAGATACTGTGGATAGTGTGTAGTAGACTAGTCCACTGCTAGATCTTATTGGAGTCTCCTCTGGCTGACCCTGGACCACCATTCTAGCTCCAACAACGAGTAGTATTAAGCCAATAACTACTTTAAGTGTATTTATGGGTAGTACTGCGACGAGGTATGCACCATAGTAAGCAGTTATCATCATTGGTGTGACAACCGCTATGAATGTTTCAATAGGTATTCTCAGTCTCCTAGAGTATCTATACGTGCTAACAATTGAGTTTATGAAGACCATGAATTTCGACGTGGCTACAGATACTTGTATTGCTACACCAGCGTAGTATAGTACTGGGACACTTAGAAAACCACCACCCAAACCGCTCATAGATCCAAGTAGTGTTGCCAAGAGACCTATAACTCCATATAGTGCTAGCTCTGTATTAATTAAATACACATACGGCACCATTATTGGTCATTTAAAGCTATTACTATGAATAAAGCTATAAGTATATAAAGACATAGTGGTGAATAATGCTTGAGAAGTGAAATAGTACTGTGCATTGGATCTAGAAACCCAGTTAAAGTAAAAGGTGTTGTTGAGGCTTTCTCAAAGTACTATGTGATAAGGGAAGTTAGGAGCAAACAAGTGGAGACGGGTATTCCGCGACAGCCCATTGGATTAAACATCATCATTGAGGGTGCTAGGAGGAGGGCAAAACTATGTATGCACGAGAACTGCGACTTCGGTGTTGGTGTTGAAGCAGGGTTTGTACTATTTGATGATCAGCCGTTTGATGTTGAAGTAGCATATATATACACGCGGAGTGGAGAATACTCAATTGGCTTCTCACCATCGTTCCCCGTACCATTGAGATTCTACGAGGGGATTGTTAAGGGTGAGTATAGAGAACTAGAAGAAGCAGTTGAGAAGTTCTTTAAAGTTGAGGGTGTAGGTGATAGGGAGGGATTTATTGGTTTATTAACTAAGAGGATATGTGATAGATGGGTGTTGAGTTACTACGCTACACTAATGGCTCTTGTGAAATTTATAAATAAAGAGCTATATTCTTAAATCAATCTCTCGCTTCCTCATGGTCTTCAACGCATTTGTCAAGCAGAAACTCCAGTAACTCAATGTATTTTAATCCATGGTCTGGAATAACAGCCACAACATCTCCATCCAACTCCCCTCCTTCAATGAGTTCCCTGACTCCATGTAGTACGGCTCCCCCGCTGAGACCAACTAATAGACCCTCTCTCCTGGCTACTTCAACAACTGTTTTAAAAGCTTCTTCGATAGAGACGTCGAGTATGCCGTCTAGTTCAACATGCTTTAACCACTTCATCCCCGTCTCTACTCTCCTTAATCCAGGTATAAAGGAGTCTCTAGATGGTTGTACACCATAGACTTTAACGTCTCCATACTTATTCTTAAAGTAGAATGCAAGTGCAGATAAATGACCAGAGGTCCCCAAGCCCGCGACTATGTACTTTGGCCTCCTCCGTATGCTGAGTAATTGATAATCTATTTCCTTAGCGGTGTACTTTAAGTGTACAATGAAGTTCAAGTCGTTCTCAAACTGGTTTAATACCAGGGCACCATCCCGGGATGCATCCTCTAGTACACGCTTCAATAAATTAGATGTTATCGGCATATCAGACCTAACTACCTCGGCTCCAAGTGCTTTAAATAAGTAGTCTACGCACCTCTGCGCCGTGGAGGGCAAGTATATTCTAGCCTTGAATCCAAGGTAGTTTGCAAGAGACACTAAACCCAGCCCTGTGTTTGTCGATGAGGCTTCATAGAATACCCTACTACTCAGAGATCCACGCTCAACAATGTTCTTCAGAATATGCCACACTACTCTATCCTTAATACTTAAACTGAGTGGATGGTACCACTCTAGTTTAACCCAGACGCTTAGTGAGTCTCGTTTACTCATATATTTTAGCTTAACGAGTGGAGTGGGGTTGTCGTTCTCGAGGAAATCCATTAAGTCCATGTACACCCTGGTGTTTCTGACAGTGACATTGTTGTAGAATCCAAGGTCGTCTAGGGAAACCCTATATTTAGTTTCATCACTACTCTCCGCTACTGGAACGTATTTAGTTCCAAGAGACCAGAGTGCATTATATACTTCGAGGCCATGTAAAACAGATCCATCGCTATCAATAACTATGGGGTTTGTACTCCAGCTTTTAATAACCGATCTGAGTTGATCTATATACAGATCTAGATCCATTAATACGCCTTTAATGGCACTCAATTCTACAAGTCTCAATATACCACCTGAGACCAATCGACTGATACATTTTCCTTTCACATTGTGCTATAAACCTTAATGTAGAATATCTATAAAGATTATTTGACTCTACTACCGTTGATTCTTACCTACTATAGAGTTTTTCAAATACATATCCACCCAGTAGTATAATGGATGATGAGATTAGAGTAATTAACGATAATGGTAAACCCATAATTTGCTCGAGGAAAGCTCTCCGCGGACCATAGACTAGCGCATAGTAAGTCGATATACCCACACCCGTGATAATTGAGAGTATAGTGGAGTACCTTATAATGGGCCCTGGTTTCTTATTTAAGTAAACGCCCATAATGGTGACTGGTGCTAATGGTAGTAGGATAACGGAGGTTAGAACAGATAAGTCAACTATGTATCCTATATTTGCACTAGCAATTATAGCCGCGAGTGAAACTATTATAGCGTCCATTACTCTAGCTAATACAAGCCCCTCGCTCTTTCCCCCCTTAATAATGGCTAGCAGGCTTCCAGATACTGCGAGGACAATGCTATTAGCTGTTGAAACAGCAGCGGCAACTATGGATACGGCTATGATCGACCCCAGCAGTGGGTTCATGTAGCTCAATAACACTGGTGTTACAGAGTCTCTTGGAATGTTTCTTGGGATAAAGCCGACTTCAGCTAGTCCACGTGCTACCAGCCCCACTACAACTACGATCAATGTGTATATTAATCCATAGATGAAGAAGTATGTAATGCTCTTCTTATATGATGACTCGTCTCGTGGTATGTATAGTCTAACGACGACCTGTGGATTCGTTATAGCGAAGAATATCCATGGGATAGTGTAGGCTAAGAAAACTTGTAGACTCCAAAACTTCGTTAAGCCAAGATATCCACTCTCACTAATTACTGAGATTATATTGTTCAATGAATTACCAGTTGATGGTACAAGAGCGAGCAGTACCCACATTAAGTAGGCTAAGCCACTGAAGAGCATTATAAAGCCCTGGTATGTATCTGTAATAGAGACGCTCCATAATCCAGCAATTATTATCCAAACATAGGCTATAATAGATGATATAACTACGGATTCTAGTTCACCGAGTCCACCATAGGTAAATATACTTTTAAGACCCTGTATTTGTGCGGCTAGATATGGTAGCATAGCGAACAAGTATATACTAGATACTACTGACTCCAAGAGCCTACTACCATAGATTTCACCCAGCATCTGTGATGGTGAAATCCAATTGTGTCTCCTAGATAAAGCCCATATTCTATAGCCTATAGTGGATAGGAAGAAGATGGTGAATGCTAAGTAGGCTAGTTCAAATCCAAGTGCACCAACACCGGTCGCGTATGTTAACCCCACGAGGCCAACCATCATGAATGCACTATATGTTGTAGCAGCATATGTACCAAATGCTAGTAGAGCACTTAGTCTACCTCCACCAGTATAATAGTCTCTTATATCCCCTCTGAAAAATCTCCTTGACATAGTAGCTAGAGCAGAGCCAATGGCTATGTAGATGGAGAATACTAGTAGAAACTCGATCCTCACACTCAACCACCCCTCGAGGTGTTCTTGAGGACTATGAGTGATAGAAGCCCTGTTACTAGTGTTAATAATGTCCAATATGTGAAGAGCTCTAACCCTCTAGTCTTGTAGAGGAGAGTGTATGGAATAAAATAAAATCCTGCAATTAGTGCAAGCAATATTACTACTTGCAGTCTCCTCATCGGATCACCGAACACACGTTCGATATCCAATTGTAAATATTAAGGGGCTTGGTTAATAAATCCTACTGTGAGCTAGATGGGTAGTGGTCTAAGAGAGAGAATTATAGAGTTACTTAGAGAACACCAGGGTTCTCACATACCACAGGCGTATATACATAGAGCACTTGGTGTATCTAAGAGTAGAGTCTCCGAGATACTTAGTGAATTGGAGAAAGAGGGGTTGATTTCTAGGATTAGTATTGGTAGGAGTAAGGTAATCCATGTACACCCTGGGATATCAGAGAAGACTACAGGGGTGGTGAGGAAGAATCTAAGGCTTGGAATAGTCTATTCGAGCGAGTATTTGTACATACCATGGTTCATCAAGAAGTTGGCGAGAAGGGGTTTTAGAGTAGAAGTAGTTGTATTTAGAGATGGCTTGAAGGCTACTAGGGCCCTTGCAGAGGGAGTAGTGGATCTAGCCCTCTCTCCTCTACCGGGCCAGCTATACATGTATCCACTATATAGAACGTATAAATTGATCCTCGCAGGCGTCAAGGGTGGGTTTAGAGTTGTCTACCTCGGTGATAGTGGGCCAATATACTCGAGTATGATTAGTACAATGGATTACGCTAGGCATAGAGCAGTAGGATTGAAAATGGTTGATGCTAATAGAACTATTTACTATGGAGATCCAAGTGAATTAC
>JAPWUD010000013.1 GCA_028275705.1 Desulfurococcaceae archaeon
TGAGCTCGTTGAAGAGTCTTCTAAATTCACGCTCAATTCTAGTGGTTAAGAGCTTAAATATGTGGACTCCATAGAAGACAAGAATATCTGGCTTTGTCTTTTCTACCAGGGATAACTCCCGGGCAACTACCTCCACAGGGCTCATGGCAGAGGGGTTTAATGCTGTAATAACCATGTACTCGTCAATGAGCTTCTCCACTTGATCACGGCTTAACCCATGCTCGACAAGTCTATTCACAATGTCTTCGCGGAGTATTCGTGGTGAGTGAGTATAGCTTATTATAAGCACTTTCATATTGTTTCTCAAAGCTATACTCAGGGTCTCTATTAATGCGTCAACGCCTGCGCCAGGCTCTGGTGGATAAAAGACGTTTACCACGTAGCCTCTGCGAAACCTCATTATCCCCTTTGGTAACTCTACCGCGGTTAACTCCCCGCTCTCCGTTAGGTTTTGGAGTAGTGGCGGTGCATACACAGTTATACCTAAGCCCTCGGTTATCGTGAATATAGCCTCAGCCACCTGGATTGGTGATCCACGGGCTTTCCTGATCTCCAAGGTCCTCACCGAGAGTCCTCTTCGATTCTATGCTTTAGTAATATCATAGCATCCACTATGAACTCTACAGACCATGGAGTCAACCTCTCCTCACCATACGGTAGCTCAGCCACTAGGATCAATAACCCGTTTAGCATTATGGGTAGCTGGTAAAAGTAGTTTAATAGCCAAGCACGCTTCTCAGGGTCTCCCAACAATGGTTCTAGTAAAGTAGAGATAGAGTCTACCACCACTATGCTATAGCCCTCAGACACTTTTTCGCCAATCACGTTGACTATAGAATCCACATCTAGCGTTATAGGTAGCCTTACAAACCTATAAAGCCCCTTTAACTCCAAGGATTCTAAATCTAACCCAAGCCTCCTCATGTAGCGGTAGTGCTTCTCCTTGTCCTCATAGAACGATATGTAAAGACACTTCTTCCCCCTCTCAGCGTTAGCGTGGCATATAGTGGTTGCCATTGTGGTCTTACCAGTGCCCGGGTGCCCGGCTATGAGTAACGTGTAGGGTGCTACTATCTCACCGATTAGATTGTCTAAGCCTGGTATACCTGTTGTAAACATCCAAGCCACCTCGTAGAGCACTGTATTTTATATAACATGTCTCGTTTTCACTAATGTAATTACTCTGCTTATAATTAAACAATATAAATATATTTAGTTTTCTTCCTACTCGTGTAATGAAGGCCCCTACAGGCAGATCCCGATATTTCTCGTTTTCTCATCGCTTTCCACCTTTATTTAACTTATTTACGAGTTCTAGAAACTCTTCATCTCTACCAGTTTTCGCAAGGTCTAGGAGCGTGTCGGCTATTTCTGGCTCTCGAAGGAGCTGCACTAGTGGGCTAAGGAAGGCTATTGTGAAAGCTAAATCGGCTGAGGCCGTGTCTCCTCTATAGTGTCTAAGCACTATGTGGTATAATTTACTAGGTGAGGTTAAGAGTAGAGATATACAGTCACTTCTATATATAGTTACACAGTATATATTAAAAACTCCAATATTCCAGGAGACCTACGAGATAGGAACTCTGAGAGACGGGCCTTTAAATCTCCTCGCTCACGCACTTAATTCACCATTACTAACTTCCAATATGAATTTCTATATCATGCATATTTAATCCTGCTAGTCATATAAAATGTTGAGCAAAAAAGCCAATAAATGCCATGAGGGATAAATTAAAAAGTAGCACAGATCTCTAAATTAATGCTAAGTGTGCATGAAAATCATAGATTCTATGCGAGAACATTCCCAGCGAATAATTCAGCGTTATTAGACTCATCCGGCTTTCCAAGGGTTTTAAAGAGTTAACATTCCCTTTATGATTCATTGATCCATCTAACCACTTTAACCTAATAAAGTATTCTCAGAGTGATTACAGGCTCTTATCTAAACCATGTATTCTCTCCCGGACTCTACTATGGATATTATTCTTTTATTCTTAGTCCTTAAAATGCAAACCATACACTCTATCTTGTAACGACAACCTACTCATTAGTTGAGTTCGGATAGGAGCTTTTTCTTTAGTTAATCCAAGATCGCTGGTTTAAGGTGCTTAGATTTAATTCTCTGCAGATACCCCATATAAAATGAATCATGAATTCTGCCAGAGTTCTCATAGTTCCCATAGGAGTTTTCTAGGACTTGCAGTATCTATAAAACAATAGAGACGTCACCATGGGGTTATTTTAGTGTTTTAAAGAGGGTATGCGGCGGCCGGGATTTGAACCCGGGACCTCCGGCTTGGGGGGCCGGCGTCCTAGTCCAGGCTAGACGACCGCCGCTCTGTGTTTATTTCTATTTGTTTCTGGGTTTTAAATCTATTATGTGTTTAGTGATAGGAGTTATTCTAGTTCTCTCGTTCACTTGCTTCTTCTAGTTGGTTGTTTATGTGTAGTTCTATTGCTCTCTTCAATGGTATTAACTCCCCCTGGTTTACTTGGAGCGTAGTATACCTTGATCGTGTTTTTCCTAAGCCATTGGAGTGCACCATTCTAAGCACTATTGCTACTGAGATGCCCGGGATGCCAGTGTATTCAATATTCTCGCCATTCCACAGTGCTCGTGTTTTGCATAGGGGTTTTTCGAGTACCTCTAATATGCTGCATTCTCTACTACTTTCTAATCTAACTATTGTGTAGTATGGTGCTCTACCAAGGTGTGAGCTTAAGTAAAGCTCTCCACCAGCTCTAATCACTAGTATTGCAATAACGATGCTGCTACCCGGATTGCTTACTCCACACCCTTACTTACCCTTAAGCTCCTCCAGTCTCCGCTCAATATTCTTTAAAACAACGTCCGTGATATACTTTTTCAACTCCTCGAGGTATTTCACTTCATCATCTTTACTCATAAATGGATATGGAGTATGCAGTGGAGGTATTAATCGCCAATATGGAGCCAACCAATACCAACACCAACCTCCACCAAAATACCAGCCAGGTCTTTCCCACGGTGGTAGATGACTCCATGGACCATGACCTGGGTATGGGGCAATCCATCCTCTTCCTCTACACCAAGCCATATTATTCACCAATTAGAAATATGTTTCATAAACCCCTAATAAACCTTAATCGCGGTAAATGTTAAATTTTGAAACTTGTTTCAGGAATAAACCAGTAAACACTCATTTCCTCTCTCGAAGAAACAATCCTAATAGCCTTGTGCTCAACGAGAGCTCTAGCTAGTTTAAACCTCGCTTGCTCTAGTATACGCCAAAACGTGGTCTTAGATAAATTCATCTTTGAAGCCTCTTGATCCGCTGTGAAGCCATCATAGTGAACGAGCTTAAACGCTTCAACATCTTAATCACACACCTCTACGTAATCCAAGTTTCCCGTAGCGCTTGTTGCTTTAATTGGCAGATATAATACTTCATCAATCTCTAATCCACTGTAAACTCTGGAAGCAACACGGAATTTACCCCATCGATACCAACAACGCCTCGGTAGATTAAACCACTTGATTAATATATTTTACTAAGCCACTTATAATAATTAATAATCTAGTAATAATAATAAACAAAACGCGATGAATGTGAACTAATGCGACCTACATGCAAGAATGTAGTGTTTAAGGATGAGTCTACCATTATGCGTGTAAATAGGTACTTCGAGAACATACATTACAGTATTCCTTCTCATAATTCTTTTAACCCCACGGGGGTAAACGCAGTATTTTAGATTACTCAATAGTCCCCTTCGCTCAATACTTACTAGATCGCTATTTAAACCCGTGGAGGTGTTGTCTGTGAATAACTTACTATGGAATAATCTAGTTGCCCGCTAGACTGGTACATATATCTTAACTCTCCTGCCTCCACTATAGATCTTCATGAAGCCCTGCTTAACGGCTTCATTTAGTACTTTCTTAGCATCACTTAGTTTTATACCATACGCTGAAGCGAGAGTGTAGGGTGTATAATACTTTATACCACCCTTTTCAACCTCTGCTTTGAGTTTTGTGAGTAATTCCCCCAAGTCCACTGTGGACTTAAGCGATAACTCCTCGCTAACCCTTAACTTCTCCCTGGGCTTCCTCTGCCTCTGCGTAGACATGTCTATACACCATTAAATTAGCCAATGTATTTTAAAGTGGGGGAGGGTTTAAAAGACTAGCGTGTTAGGTTTCTAATGTAGAGTCTATAGGCGAGTAAAATCGAGATCAAGCACCACGCAGTTAATCCAGTGAGGTTGAAGAATAAGTCAACACTCTGTAGGTATCCAAAGCAATACCTATAAATACTCACAGTCATCGAGACTGGTGAGTAGTATGCTATTGGAGCCGCTGAACCAAGCCTCGCTTGTAGAGCTTTCTCGGGGTAGAATACATTCGACACGAAGAAGAACATGAAGTATACTAGAGACCTTATAGCTGCTTGTAGATTAAAATCCCTCGTAACCGTTGAAACAGTTATCGATAAACTAGACATCGTCGCCGCTAGTAGAGTTGACGCTGTAATAGTTAAAACCCATTTCTCAGTGGTGGGAGACCCCATGATCAATACAGCTAGTATGATGAAGCCGGATTGATATATAAAACCCCTTAAAACACCGCCAAGTATCCTACCAGCAACAAGTGCACTACGGGAAATAGGTAGCGAGACAAGGTAGTGCGTTACCTCCCTCCTAAGCTCTACACCAACTTCCCTTCCAATAGTGAAGGCAGATATAAATATAGATAGACACAACACACCTGGAGTAATAAACCTAATGTAGTCTGGTATCAACTGGGGGTTAACGAGGCCCCTGAAAATCAAGCCGAATATAACTAGATCAGCTATGTTCATTGCGACCTGCCCGGCAAGCCAGTAAATATTCTGCCAAAACCTCCTCAAGTCCCTTAGTGAAACCACGTATGCTTCTCGGATAAAACCAGATATGCGCACACTCACCTCCAGCCACCGGCTTCAAGCCTCTTCTCATAGTACTCTATAGCCAAGATCAATAGCCCCATTGAGAACCCAGTAATATATAGGATTAATGCAACTGGACCATATGGTGCAATCAAGTGGTACTCGGGGAAAACAAGTATTCTGAGGAAGTCACTAGCGTGGCTTATGGGGTTTAAAACCGCGGCGACGTAGTATGAAGCAATACCAGTTGCAGCTATTACTGGGAGAGGGTAGAATACTGTGCTAAGTCTCACCAATAGAGAATCTATCGCACCGACAACTATATCTGTTAGATCAGTCGACTTCATTGAGAAAACAATGAGTATTACAAATGAGACAATACCCATTGAGAAAACAAATGCAGATAGAAGAGAGACCAGTACTATAACCACGTTGCATACACCTAGTACATAGTAGACAACCAACATCATTGGAATAGTGAATATTATAGTGGATATACTACTACCCAAAACTCTTCCAACAGCAAGCAGATTTCTCCTAATAGGTAGAGATAAGTGATACTCCACAATTCCATCATCAAATTCATCGGCAATCATGTAGCCTCTAGCAATACTCGTAGAGTATAGGAGAGTTGTGTAAACCCCGAGTATGTAGAAGTAGTAGTATTCCACTCCACCAGTGTATTGAAGGACAACTTGTGATACAATATATGAAACAGCTCTAGCGAAAACCAATATCTGTATTGTAAACCACGCAAACCTCATAGCTATGAAGACTTTTTGATTCTTAAGCTTCATGAGGTCCCACAATGCAATAACTAGGAGAGTCCTTAGCGAACCCACTACTCCTCCCTCAATTTAGCACCTGTTAGATAAGTGAATACATCGTCTAAACTCGGCTCTTTAACCATGATCTTCTTAACTCTAACACCTCCCCCTTTCAATAAGTCAACAATATCAATAACCTTCTCCTCACCCTTCTCCACATATATGGTTAAAGCATTGGATCTCAACTCAAACCTCCCATACGCTTCCAACTCACTTCTAAGGCTCTCAGGGAGTAAGCCATCGAATTGAATTTCAATAACATCTCCTCGAGGTATAGAGTCCTTTAACTCCTCTATTGTTCCAAGAGCCCTCAGCCTACCCTTATATATAATTGCAATTCTCTCACAAACTCTCTCTGCTTCAAACATGTCGTTAGTGGCTATTAAGATAGTGGTTCCCTCGTCTCGTAGCTTCTTTATTACATCCCACAATGCGTGTTTGGATAATACATCAACCTGCGCTGTAGGCTCATCGAGAATCGCTACTCTAGGCTTCTGGATCAAGACTTTTGCTAATTCAACCTTCTTCCTAGTCCCCCCGCTCAACTGGTAGAAATACTTATTTCTATGCTCCCACAAGCCAAGCAACTCCATGACCTCCCTCACAACTCTCTTAGCTTCATCACCCGAGTACCCTACAACACGGGCATGCCAATTTAGGAGATCTATTGGTTTATCAATCCACATAGCCTTCGGCTCCTGAAAGGCAATGCCTACAAGCTTCCTCACTTCATAGTCCTCCCGCGAGGCACTATGTCCAAACACATATATATCTCCACTTGTTGGCTTATACACAGTTGCTATTGTTAACAGCGTTGTCGTCTTACCAGATCCGTTTGGCCCAAGTAATCCGAATATCTCGTTTTCATATATATCTAGACTAAGATTATCTACAGCGGTGAAATCCCCAAATTTCTTAGTGAAACCCACTATCTCTATAGCTTTACCCTTCATACCCATAAGCACCTATTAGATTTAAAAATGCACCGGGGATTAAAGATATTTGGTTGATTATATTGCAGGAGTATGTTGAATTAGTTATGCTTATAGGAACTCCACTATATTTAACCGCGGTGATACTCTACTCCTATAGATTAATTAAGGGGCCGACTATACCAGACATGGTTTTAGCTGCCGATGCATTATCATATGACCTAGCAGTATTCCTAATGGCCCTCGCAGTATACTATGAAACCCCCTTCCTCACAGCTCCACCCATAATGCTTGCACTATGGGTTTACCTACTAGATGTATATGTATCTAAATACCTTGTTACGAGAGAGGTGGGAGTTTGATTGAATCCATATTGTTCTGGCTTGGCAGTGCACTATTCATAGTTGGCGGAGTATTTGACTTGATTGGAGCTATTGGAATGGTTAGATTTCCAAACTTCTACGTTAGACTACACGCGGCTACAATAGGAGGCATATATGGTGCAGTACTACCATTAATGGGTATTTCACTAATGGCGCTTGGAATACCAGAACTCCCGGGTAGATTTGCAATTGCGGGTGCATCATTTGTTACAGCTATAGTGTTGTTAGTGGTTGCACCTGTCGGTAGCCATATCTTAGCTTATGCAGCGCATAAATCAAAGTCTGTTGAGTGGAGTCCCGTGGTGGATAAACTACTGGAGGATGAGGAGAAGTGATCGCCTCAATCCTATTATTAATAATCGCCTCACTACTTAGTTTATTCTTTGTATACATGGCTGTAACAGAGAAGGATTTATTGAAAGCAGTTGCATACTCCGCGGGGCAGAGTATAACCTACTCAATCCTACTACAGGCTATGTCTACACCAGACATTGTAATGACTTATGTTGCTGTATCAGTTGGACTATACTCCGCGCTCCTAGTATTCGTTATTAGTAAAACTGAGAGATTTGAGAGGTGATAATGGATTGAGTAGAAGAATCCTAGTACTCATGCTACTATTCTCCGCCACCCTCATAGTATCATTCACAGCGACAATAATCTTAAACCCAGCTACTCCAAGCGAGCTAAAAGAACTTGCAAAATACTATGTCCTAAACACAATAAATGAGACGGCAAGCCCCGAGGCTGTTACAGCCATAGTTTGGGATTATAGAGGACTCGACACAATTTATGAAACTCTTGTATTATACCTAGCAATTGTCGGTGGACTCGCGATCTTTAAGATGAGTGAAGAAGCATTATTGAAGACTAGGATCGGCTTAACACTACTAACTAAGACATCTACAAAGATAATTGCACTCTTAATAACATCTATTGCAGCAGCGATTGCATTTCATGGACACCTATCCCCTGGCGGGGGATTCCCAGGTGGCTCCGCAGTAGCAGTGGCCTCGATGATCATAATACCCGTATTTGCCGCTGGTACATTAATAGAGAAAGGCATATCATCAACGAAACTCGTGGCAATTAGAGGAGCTGCACTGACAGCACTTGGACTTGTAGCTCTACTACCAGTTGTAAGGGGGCTTGAAATAGTGACAAATCAAAAATTCTACCCAGCCAGTATACTTGGTTTACCAATAAGTGGTAGTTTATCACTATACAATCTCCTCGAATCCCTAGCTGTTGCATCAGGCTTCACTGCCGTAGCCCTTTACTTATCTATACCCGAGGAGGCTTACAAGGGTGGTAGTAGTGCTTGAAGCCCTTACATATATACTAATAATAGCAATCCTCGGATTAAACGCACTAGTATCCATTTATGGAATAATATATGGGAGAAGCCTAGTGAAGAAGCTAATATCTCTAACTATACTATCCGATACCGTACTAGTGGCTGTAATATTCGCTGGATTCTACTATGCCTATCCAATAGTCCCACCAGTATACCAGGATCTAGCGGGTACTGGGAGAGAGTTCCTCGTAAAACACGCGTCCGACCCACTACCACAAGCACTAGTCTTAACAGGTATTGTCATAGGGCTTGCAGTAAATGCATTAATTGCCTTTGGAATTATACAGGCATATAGGTTAGCAAAGACAACGGATGCTAGAAAAGTTGTTGAGACACTTAGTGGTGTAGAGGTGACTGAGTAGTGATGAAGTACATTGTTGTGGGCTTAATAGTATTCATAGTATATGTTTCATTCGCTGGATCTACAAGTCCATACACATTGGCAACAGCCACAATTATCTCAGTAATTCTCAGTGCTTTAACAGCTAAGTACCTAGTAGTAAACGAGAGGAAATTAATGGAGCCATGGAGACTACTAATTCTAATCTACTACTTCTTCAAGTACATGACGATCATCGAGTTTAAAGCACACATGGATGTAGTCAAGAGAACTTTCACTATGGAGATTAAACCCGGCATCGTGAAAGTACCGGTTAACGCAAAGTCGAGGTACGCGAGATCACTCATAATGGGCTCTATAACTAACACACCTGGAACCGTAGTAGTGGATGAAAAAGACGACTACTTCTACGTAAACTGGATTTATGTATCAAGCCCAGACCCCTTAGAGGCTAAAAAAGCTATTAGCGAGGAGTTCGAGAACTTCGCGATCAAGATATTTGATTAGAGGTGTGATTATGATTGAGCCCCAAGCGATTGAGCCATTCATAGGCCTCGTCCCCTTTATTCCTGCATTCTTTGGATTTGCAATTCCAGTATTGTACCTTGCCACGAGGAATAGGCTAATTGTCTTCTCTTTTCTCTTGTCTGGGCTTACATTATCTACAATAATATCGATTCTTATAGCTATTGGAACATATGTAACCGAAAATCCACTTGTCTTCAAGGCTGGTGGATGGCCCGCTCCAATAGGTATAGTGTACATAGTTGATCGCTTTAGTGCAGTACTCGGACTAGTCTCATCCTTTACATTGTTACTAATAGGGCTGTATAGTGTGAGCTACATTGTTGACGATGCATATCCATGGTATGCAATACTGCTACTGGGAAACGCTGCCGGGGTACTAGGTGTTATATACACAGGTGATTTATTTAATTTATTCGTAATGCTCGAAGTCACTGGTGTGTCTAGTTACGCTCTAGTAATGTACTACAGGCATAGAGCAGACTCAATTGTATCAGGGTTGAAGTACGCGTTTATAGGATCACTCGGCACAACCCTATATTTACTAGCAATGGGCCTACTCTACAGCTACTATGGAACACTGAACACTATAGACTTCTCCTATAAACTACAGTACATTACAAGCCCTGCCCATGCATATGCTTTTGGAGCAATAATGATACTAGCACTGTGGGCATTCAGTATTAAGAGCGGTGTATTTCCAAACCACTTCTGGCTTCCAGATGCGCACCCAGCAGCACCAACACCTATTTCAGCCCTATTGAGCGGGCTAGTAGTGAACACGGGACTAGTTGGACTATATAAAGTACTATACATATCAACGTGGAGTATAAGTGGAGGAGTATATGGCTCCATTAGAGAACTAACAGCCCTCGCAGCGATAATAATGGGGGCTCTTTCAGCTGTTTTCGGAGCACTACTAATGTTTATTCAGAGGGACGTCAAGAGACTTATAGCATACTCAACGGTCATGAACCTAGGCTACTTATTCATGGGCATTGGCTGTCTAACACAGAGCGGACTAGAGGCAACACTATACTACACCATCGTACACTCACTAGCGAAGGCAACGTTATTCATGAGCGCAGGAGTATTCATTAAGGCCGCTGGAACCCGAGACCTCGATAAATTAGCTGGGCTCGGCCCAAGATACCCCGTTGCAGGTATAGCACTAGCAGTATCAACACTAACTCTTGCAGGTGCTCCCCCACTCCCAGGGTTCCTCGCTAAGCTACTCTTATATGAGGCATTATTCGAGAAAAGCCCTGTAATAGCAATTACCATGATTATTGCTAGTGCTATTGGGCTACTATCATACATGAGGCTATTCTACACGATACTACTAGGTGTACCTGTTGTTTCATGGAAGGAGTTGGATTTCAGGTGTGCTAAAGTAGTTCTACTACTCCTATCAATAGTAATCATAGTAGTGGGCATAGTATTCCTATTCAACCCGGATCTCTTATCAAAGATCATTGGTGCAGCGTCAACACAGTCAACCATAGACATTGAAAAATACGCAGAGTACGTCAAGGGGACTCTACGCTTACCATAATAACGATACGTTGAACCATAGTACTCAACTTGAACTAATAACATCTACTTCAACTTCATCGCCATCTCTAAGTCCAAGTACATCCCTTAATTTAACACCTGCAATCAACTCTACAACCCTACAGTCGTGTCTAGAAGCAAGAGGTTTTAACACTAAAACTTTGAATCCTTTGACGTATCCAATGTAGCCTAGAGCACTACACAATCCCTGCTCTGGTGGATTAATAACTATTGGTTTTACACCCTTCAATAACTCATTGAAGCATTCACACAGTAGAATATTAAGTGTACCCGGATATGGCTTCTCACCAAGGTGAGTCTTTAGCGTCTCGGAGTACTTCTCAACATACCAAGATGCTTCTCCAATTCCAGATACTACTTTTCCCCGTATTCTCATAAATTTAATCTACCATTACAATGCGGTAGAAACGAGGCATTTATTTGAGAGAAATAAAAAGGGTGGATAAAACTACTACTTTAACTCCACTATTTTCTCCAGGGTCGTGATCACATGGTCTAAATTGAGCTTTCTAAGAGTCTCTCTCCTAGGAATCCCACTCTCATCCCAACCTCTCATTTCATAGTACATATCGAGCATTTTACTGTATTTATCAAAGTCTAGTTTATGCCCAGTGTACGGCCCCTTGGTCAATGGGTGTTTAAACCACCTTGGAGGTGGGTAGTCCATTTCGCGATCCCAGCCTCCATACTCCCTGATCCAGAATGCCCTGATCAATGAGTACACTCTACTAGCTACAGTTCTCAAACTATCTAGACTCCAGGATACACCAGTGGCTGCTGTCAATAACTTGGGGTAGTAGTCTAGATCCAACCCCACTTCAACCCATGGAAGCCTACAAGTGGTCAATGACTCAAACATCCCTCCCCTTACATCCTGGAGGAATACAAGTCTCTCTACTTTCTCCCTCGTGTAGCCTAATCTATCTGTTTTAACTTCATATGATATAATCCAGGCGTCCTTGTGGTGTGCACCAATTGGTGATGTACCATACGCTAGCGCCATACCTGGTGCAGCGTGGCAATCGTATGCAGATACCTCTAACCCCTTAACATGTATTGCAAAATCTAGTGCCTCTCTCCCAATGCTCTTAGCCATTCTCCACACTCCCTCAGCTATGAATGCTCCAAGACCCCTCCTATAGGAGGCATCTACTACGAGCCTCTTGATCTCTCTGTAGTCACCCCACTCAAGTCTCTCCTCCACTAGCTTCCTCTCACTAGCCTCCATGTAGAATGCCAGCGAGTTCCCTAGGCTAATAGTGTCGATTCCCATTTTATCAGCTAGTTTATTGATCTCTGCAACTCTCCTCAAGTCACTCAATAATATATTACTACCAAGCATAGCTACGTTTTCATAATCCAACTCACTCTCCTCACCCGTGTCATCTAGTACTACATTACCACACTGCATGTTGCAGAATGGACAACCCCTCCTATCAACTTTTAGCTTCTCCATTAAGTCTCCACTTATAGACTCATACTCCTCCCAAACACCCTCTCTAAAGTTCTTTGTTGGCAATACACTATTCTGCTGACTCCACACAATTGTCATCATAGTACCCTGCCTAATCCAGAAGTCATATCCATCGCTCCTCAAGATCTTATTATAAGCCTCACTAGCAACCCTCTGAAACTCCTCTCTATTCGCAATAGGTGGCTCCCTAGAGCCCTTAATAACAATAGCCTTCAACTTCTTACTACCCATTACAGCGCCAACACCTGGTCTACCACCACTCCTACCCTTCTGCGAGACTATTGTAGCATACCTAGCTAGATTCTCACCCGCAGGTCCAATTAGTAAAATCCCAACACTCCTCCCATGCTCTCTAACTAACTTATCTTCAGCTGTGAAAGTGTCAAGCCCCCACAAGTCCTCGGCATCTCTAAACTCTACTCTCCCATCCTCAATGTATAGGTAGATAGGCTTCTTCGAGGCACCAGTAACCACGACTGCATCGTAGCCTGATCTCTTCAAGTGGTAGCTAGCCATAGAGCCTAAATTACCATCACCATAGCCACTAGTCAGGGGGCTCTTAGTAGCTACTTGTACTTTACCACTACTAGGCGCTGGGAGAGATGATAGAGGGCCATTTGCAATAACCAAGTGGTTGTACGGTGAGTACGGGTCTACACCAACCGGGTTTAAATCCCACAGTAGCTTCACCGCGAGCCCTCTACCACCAAGATACTCGAGGTATATTGAGGAGTCTAGTGTAATCTCCTTGACTTGCCTACTCGTTAAGTTAATGTATAAAACCCTACCCCACCAACCATTCAAATAAATACACCCATAATGGATCTATGGAAGGCTAAGAAATAAATACTTTTCAACAAACAATGCTCTGAAACCCTAAGACGATTAGTCATCGCTCAACCCCCAGTATTTCAGTAGCAGTAATTCCAGCTGTGAAGACATATAAGTCGTTTTAACTATATAGTTAAATGGTGATATAGTGAAAAAATATGTAACTATCTCTGTCATCAAGGAGGTTAAAGATCTACTAGAGAGAGACAAAGGTAGACGCGACTGGAGTAGCTACTTACTTGAATTATATAGGAAAGTAAAGGAAGCCGAAGCAGAGTCCTCTTTCAATGAACTGAGAAAACTCCTATCAAGAGAAGACCTCGAGAGAATTCTCGAGTCCAGTAGGGAGTTTAGAGAGAGGTTTAAATTGAGATGAAGTTACTCGATACTAATATAGTCATAGAGCAGTTAAAAACAGGTATGTACAGACATGGCGCAATATCCTTTATTACACTCATAGAGATCCTTCGAGGAGTTCCAGTGGAGAAGAGAGAAGCGGTTAAGAAGCACCTTGAGAAATCATATACCATAATCCACTTAAATAATGAAATAATATTGAAGTACTGTGAAATATACGATAAACTAAGGAAAACAGGTGAAATCCTCAACGATGCAGATTTACTAATAGCCGCTACTGCAATAGCAAGTAATCTCACTTTGGTAAGCCGCGATAAAGACTTCGTGAGACTATTGAAGCATGGGTTGAAGCTAGAGTCTAGTCTCTAAATATATATTCAAGTCTCGGATTTATAACTGTATTTATAAACCTTACTAATCTAGATTTGGATTAGGATTAGGGCCCGTAGCTCAGCTTGGTGGAGCGCCCGGCTGATAACCGGGAGGTCCGGGGTTCAAATCCCCGCGGGCCCATATTCTTCTATCTCCTATTCTAGAAATAGAGTGTAGGTGTGAGTGTTCAGGTTGGTGTAGGTAATTAGGGTGTCTTATGGTGAAAAATGAAATGATCTTGGCTTACTCCTATTGTTATGAGTGTAGATACTCGAGTATTTTCTTCAGGGATTTGAGTCTGCCTAGTGACTCGTTTAAGTAGTCTAGCCCCTCTTCGGTTATTCTATATATTTTCCTAGCGGAGCCCTTCTCGTCGATCTCCCAGTTTGAGACTACTAGTCCTTTGTTTTCAAGCATTTTTAAAACTACGTAGATTGCGGGTGATGGTATGTCGAGTTCTAATTCATCTCTAATTTTCTTCTTTAATTCAATTCCCCTCATAGGGTTCTTACTAAGAGACTTTAGTATGATTAAGTGTAGTAGACCACGTAGCGGCGTATGGTATGATCCACTACACTCACCGTGGTTATGCCCACACCCCCCTCCTCTACACCCACATTCTCCTCTATGACTATCCACATCAATCACCGAATAAAAAGTAACTAATTTACTCTTTTAAGTTTTTATGCAAAGTAAGTTACTTTACTGATCCTACACTAAACAAGAGACCTAGCCGGTGTTCATCGAAGCCTTCCTTTTAATTAACTCATGTATTTTAACTACGGGTATTGCTAGGTTTTCCCCATGATCGTAGAATATGTCTCCCCCGATGAATACCATGTCTGGTTGCTGAGACCTCACTGCTATTTGATATAGATTCTCCTGCATTGTCAATGGTATTGTTTTAAGTGGGTTTTTTACATCGTGGACTAGTAGATCTGATGTAGATGCCTTCTCCACGAACCCGGAGTCTATGCCTGTAACTCTATAGGTGCTTGTCAGTATTCTCAGAGATTGATCGGGGTTACCAGTGTGGGCGAAAACCTCTTCAATAGCTGTCAATACGTTTCCATAGCCCCTCGCATCTACGATACTGCATTCAGTGTTGACTCTACTGGGTTTACATATGAGCTTTGAGTACTCTCCAATCACCCGGTCACCGTGGTACAATCTACCCTCGTCAACCTCTAGTAGAACTGTGAACGGATTGCCAGCTACTGTACCCCTCTCAACCACTAAGCCAACCCTCATCATGTTCTCCCGGGCAACGTCAACTACAACCTCGGGGTGCTTTGTTATAGCGATTGGTAGTGTTACTCCATTAATATATGAGTTAACTAAACCAACATTCGCCAGTTTCTTTAGCTCCTCTCTCGTGAAGATGGATAAATCCACCCTCTGTAAACCCCTAAAAACATACTCAACCACGTCTAGTATTAAGCTATAACCATGAAATACAACAGCGTCCCCATTGAAGTCATATAGTAAGTCCGCTAATTCATACTCAGGCGGTGGCTCACCCTCACCGACATCACTAATCCTCGTGGAGTCTAGGAATACATAGCCATACTTGAATCCACTACTAGATAGATACCACGTGTTCTTCAGTAGTGTCCTCGTAGCGTAGCCAGACGCCAATCCACACACCTCAATAATGCTTACTAAACAATATGAGTCAATAGTTAATTAAACCTCATTTAAACCTGGATCATCACACCAACCTCAGGTTATCCGCTGCATATCATCGGCTCCACGAGCCGGGTTATAAATACATAGATCATCACACATCAGGCCGCCCGTCGCATACATCCCCGGCTCATAAATTAATTATTCAAATGGGGTTATTAATGAGTAGAGGTGTTGTGATTGAGGAGGATTATTGCACTACTCACTGATTATGGATATAGGGATCCATACGTAGGTGTTGTTAAAGCAGTGGTAAAGTCCATTAACCCCGATGTGGAGATTATTGACTTAACCCACGGGGTAGAGAGACACAGTATTGTAGAGGCTGCAGTATTGCTAGCTGTATCAGCAAGGTACTTCCCCAAGGACACTATTTTCCTCGTAGTAGTAGACCCCGGTGTAGGGGGCCCGCGGAGGGGTATTGTAGTGGAGACAAGTAATTATATTCTAGTAGGGCCAGACAATGGTTGCTTAACTCTACTAGCCGATGAGGATGGAGTTAAGAGAGTATTTGATATCACTAACTCAAAGTATAGACTCCCAACGGTATCAAACACTTTCCACGGAAGAGACATATTTGCACCCATCGCCGCGTGGATTAGCCTTGGAGTACCACTAGAGGAGCTAGGGGTTGAGATAAAGTACAGTGATCTCAATAAGATAACTATAGAGAAACCCCAAGTACGCCTTGAAGAGAGAGCTATTGAAGCCAGCGTTCTATACATAGACGTCTTTGGCAACGTAATGACAAATGTAAAAGCAGATGACTTAATCACCTTAAACCCCAACGTGGGGGGCACTATGCAATTAATAGTCAAGAATAGATCATACCATTGCACATACGTACCAAGCTTCAGCTGGGTTAGAGAAGGAGAAATAGCATGCTACATCAACTCATGGGGGTACTTCGAAATAGCAGTAAATAAGGGAGAAGCCTCCATCACACTAGGCCTATCAATAGGAGACAAGATAGTAATAGCGATCCCACACTAAATCCCCTTGTACAGGTTCGAGGACGAGTATATAGAAAAATATTTATCTTCGAAGCCTCTTAATCATGGAATAAGCTACTACTCCCAGCACGGGAACAGGCACTATAGTAGCTATGTAGAGTAGACTGTGATCTCTCTGGGTCTCAGAACCCGGATTACCGTGTTCCCCACTTGGTATTTGTATTGTCTCGTTGCCAACTCTTCCTAATAGCTCGAACTTGCACCCTGATGGGAATTCACTAATAAGGATGTATAATGGTATGTCCTCGGGTATGTAGTTCCTTATGAAGTCTGCTAATTCGACTACGTGCTTCTCTATTATTTCTCTACACTCTTCGTAATTACCTGGGATATCAATGGATAGCAAAAGTGGGTATCCAAAGCCGTCAATTAAGGAAGTAGTTATTCCATAAGCCGCGGTAAAGCAATGGCAACCAGAGTTCACTAGGTCTTCTACTAGCGAGTAAAATGTTTTATTGAGTGTCCTCCAGTAATCACTATTGAAATCTGGGATTTCTCTAAAGAGCTCTATAACTCCACTATTAACGTATAGCCTGCATAGGCCGAGTATTCTTTCATCTAAGACAGCTGCTGTTACATTGAGATCGCCGAATACTTCGCCTATAGCCCTTGCTATTCTATCTATTGGTTTACCCGATAAATTCGCCACGTATACTAATCCCTCAACTCTGAGATCTAAGTCACTTAATCCATTCGCTACAAGTCTCTCTCTGATAGCGTTAAGCCTTCTATACAAGGTCACTACTGAGGGAGAGAACCAGAGACTTTCCTATATATATCAGAAATACCTGCGTATTTCTTTGAAACCACATATATATTCCTGTATGAGAAGAGCACATTGGGATTTACAACCGCGATGAGTATAGTTGACTCGCCGTAACTATATGCATACGCTGTCTCCAGACCTACCGAGACCGCATCAACACTAGTACTAACGTCTTTGTTTACTGGTGACTCAATAGTATTAGCACCTGCTACTGCGACTGCAACTAGTAGAGCCGAAACCACAATTAGTCCAATCATGACTCTTCCAATCAAGTCCCTCATCAATGAATATGCTTCTCATAGTCCTATTTAATACTAACACTTAGACAGCGTTGTCTAGGCAACCGGACAACTCGCGATCCAAAGCATAGATTACCATTGTAATAACTAATAACTATACTCCGTAACTATATCCACTTGTAAAACCAAGGGGTAACTCGACCTAAGGCCAAGGAATTCTTGACAAGTATCACCCAGGCTCGTAGACCTACTTAGTAGCCTTATCATCCCAGCTATCATGGAGGAGTCAATGTGGTAACGCAATTGAATACCAATAGATTTAGTAATATTACTATTGTCTATAGTTCCATATAGAGAGGTTTCTTATCCACAAACACTTCTTTCGGGTGGGATTAATATACTTTGTCGCTTTACAATCAGTTGTGTTTATATTCATAATGAGGCTAGTGTGTAAGGTATTCTATAGTGAGCCATATCCCTATGAGGATCATTACTAGCCCCGCATACTTCCTTACTCTATTCCAGTCTATTCTATTACCGAGGTATTTAGCTATAGTTATTCCAATAGAGTTTGCGAGTGCATAGCCAATTACTCCCCCAGTGAGGACTACTAGTGGGTTTTCATAGAGTACTGTAAGTGAGAATATTGACAACTGTGTTTTATCACCCATCTCCATGAAGAAGACCATTAGAAAGCACGCAAGGACACCGTACTTTAGTACTCCACCTCGATCTCCCTCACTCCTCAGGATCATCCAGAAACCAATAGTGAAGAACAACATTGAAGCCAAGATCTTAGCTATAGTTAAGTCTACTACTAGTCTAACAATACAGCCAACGAAAACCGCAACGACATTAGCAACAGTAAAACCTGCAATAGAAGCTACAAGAACTCTCACAAACCCACGCGTCTCAATAGCCAATATAATCGTAGATATCATCGTCTTATCCCCAACCTCAGCCACGAAAACCGCAGAGGTCGCGAGTAAAAATAGTGTTAAAGCATCCATAAAACCAATACACCCATCAATTCACTCTAAATCCTTTGCATCGAGTTCATCACCCTTGTCATCGCTCTTTAACAAATGCTTCTTTGCTTATTATACCTTTAATTCTTTGTATTGAATTCGGGATAAAATACTAATTAATCTCTCCGCACAATCTCTTCATCTCTCAATTCTTTTTATTGGATTCAGGAATTGAGGGAAATCATAAGGCTAGGGGAGCTAATGGGTATCTTTCAATTCTTTATATTGGATTCTCAATGGAGATCTCCATAACGATATACAATCCCGCTTTAAACTTTCAATTCTTTGTATTGGATTCTCAACTACGTAGGAGAGAGGAGAGTAAAAAAGAAAAAGGAGTCTTTCAATTCTTTGTATTGGATTCATCTATCAATACATACTGCCCGTTGACTTCAGCGATTTGAAGCTTTCAATTCTTTGTATTGGATTCTCATATATAGCTCAATTATCTTCTTCAATGTCTGTCTATACCTTTCAATTCTTTGTATTGGATTCCCTGGAGTTCGACTGGAGGTTCCCGACGCTGGAGGAGTGGGAGACTTTCAATTCTTTGTATTGGATTCGCAGCAGCGTATCTAAAGAAGTATGTTGCGGGGTTCATGACAGCTTTCAATTCTTTGTATTGGATTCCCTCCCACGACCCACCTGACTCTTATATATCTGAATATTAGCTTTCAATTCTTTGTATTGGATTCTGAGCTTGATCTTTTACGTGGGTTTCTTAATATTGGATTCGTGTTTTAATTAGTGGGGTGGGGTTTATAAGCTTTATTCATGGTGATCATGGGGGTCTGATCAAAGGAGATCATGGGCGGTGATCATGCAGATTCCCTGGTTTTTAGGGATTTTTCATGGTGGATCGATTAATGTTTAGTCTTGTATATTGATGTGTATTTAAACCTGTACACTTTTCTTCACTTGGTCTTTTCTACACAGAGCTCGATCTTCCCTGTTTTTCAGGGAATTTGTATAATGTAGCGATTGCCTAGACGCTATGAGTGCGTGTCTATCTCCATAAATTATGTATAGTAGGCGATCAATGCATTGGATTTTATGAGATGGGTGATTGTAATTAATAGACTCGGTTGGGGGAGTAAGGTTTATAAGCTCTCTCCACGCTATTACTAGTTTGTGGTGTGTAGGGATGTCATTTAACACGTGTTAAAACTAGATCCAAGTATCTTGATGAGACGCTAGGGGCTATTCTCCTCGGAAAATACACCACTAGGTTTAAATCCTGGTTTAAATACCTCGGTAATGGGGAAGTACTACTGTGGAGTATACATGGTTTCCACAGAGTTAGAGTAGAGTGTATTGAGGAGAGTAGAGTACGAGAAATCCCATGCGGATCACTAGTCGAGGTATCCGGATCTATTCCAGCACCGGGAGTGCTGTGTATTAATGAGATACGGGTTATTCACACGCCATTAAGCGAGGAGCATTCATGTATTGACTCTATAATAGATCTCCCGCGAGATCCCTTAGAGTATACTAGGCACTACTATAGGTATGTAAAGCACCCAAGTGTACTAAGATCCATTATTACATACTCAAGTATACTGAGAAATATGAGAGAGTACCTAGTCGAGAAGGGGTTTATTGAGCTACCACCACCCATCATAGGGCACGTCAGCGACCCAGGTCTACGAGGAGCTAGAAAAGCTGTTATTGAACTATACGGTGGATTATTCGAAGTTCAAAGTAGCTTAATAATGTATAAACAACTATACGCAAGCATCCTCGAGAGAGTGTTCTACACAGCGAGAAACCTTAGATTAGAGCCAGTTGAAAACGCATACACAGGTAGACACCTAGTAGAATTCACACAGATCGATGTAGAGGAGGCATCATCAAACCCCGAGGAAATGATGAAACTAGGGGAACAAGCACTATACTACGTAGTGAAGAGAATACTCAACGAATACAACTACTTGTTTAAACCAAGTGAATTAGAGCGCATCGAAAAGGAAATAATTAAACCCCCATACCCGAGAATCAAATACGATGAAGCCGTTGAAGAGCTAAGTAAACTAGGCTGTAGAGTAAAGCAAGGAGAGGAGCTACCATTCGAAGTAGAGGCTAAACTAGCTGATAGACTTGGCACGCCTGTATGGATTACAGAATTCCCCGTTAAAGCGCGTGGATTCTACTACCTCGAAAACCCTGAGAAGCCAGGGTATAACCTAGACTACAACTTAATTCTCCCAAGTGGGCATGGAGAAGTATTGGATGGTGGTTGCAGAGAGTACAGGTATGAAAGACTCGTTGAGAAAATTAATTCTATCCATGGAGAGCCACTGGGTAAATACCAGTGGTTCCTAGAGCTAGCGAGGAGTGGGGAGATACGGCCAACGTGTGGATGGGGTATTGGAGTAGAGAGGCTTGTTAAGTACTTGTTAAACCTAGATCACATAGCATACGCTACACCACATCCAAGAATCCCCGGTGTAGTTGGCCCATAATACTTAATAATTCTAAATTCATTAGAGCAGTAATGGGTGATTCAAATTGAGGATTGGAATATATGGATTTGGATCTATTGGAAGACTTCTTCTAAAAACAGCTATTAGGAGAGGCCATGAAGTAGTATCAGTTATAGATATTGATGAGAGAATTATTGGTAGAGATGCAGGCGAATTAGCTGGTTTAGGGAAAATAGATGTATTGGTGACTAGGGATGCTAATACACTCTCAGAGGCCGATGTAGTGCTACATGCGACTGGATCATACCTAGACAAAGTATACCCCCAGCTAGTTGAACTCATAGAGATGGGTTTAAACACAGTGTCAACATGTGAAACTCTTGCATACCCATACTACCGATACCCCATACTCGCTAGAAAACTAGATGAGCTAGCAGTGGACAATGGTGTTGCTGTAATCGGTACAGGAATTAACCCAGGTTTCCTACTAGATACACTAGTAGTTGCACTATCCTCAACAAACAACCTCATAAAGAGAATTAAGGCAACTAGGAGTCTAGACGCGGCTAAGAGACGAGAGTCATTTAGAAGGAAAATCGGTGTTGGCGAAGACCCATTAGTTGTTAGAGAGAAGTTTAAACGCGGGGAGTTAACGGGGCATGTTGGATACGCTGAGTCTGTTTATTTAATAGCGTATGCCGGCGACCTTGAGTTAACCGAGGTTGTCGAACACCAAGAACCAATAGTTGCGAGTGAGTCAATAGAGTCTAGTGGTATTAGAGTGAGTGAGGGTAAGACTAAGGGTATTATGGGCTATGGAGCGGGATACGTTGGAGACAAGGAGGTTATTAGATTAGAGCTCTACGCATACATCAATGCCCCGGAGTACGAGGAGGTTGTTGTCGAGGGGGAGGAGTATACATTAACGTGGAGGAGTAATGGTACTCCCGGAGACCCTGGGACAGCGTCGGTGGTATTGAGTGTAGCTGAGAAAGCACCTAAATTTACACCGGGGCTTAGATTAATGACAGAGCTCTTACCATTTAAATTAAAATTCGCGGTGTAGAGGTCAAAATGAATATAGATGAGAAACTACACATTCTCTACTCTGAATACGAGAAGCTATACGTAGAGAAAACTAAGAGGAGTAGGGAACTACATGAAAAAGCACGTAGATATACGCCAGCAGGTGTAACCTACGCTATTAGACACTACCATCCATACCCACTATACATAGCTAGAGCAAAGGGTACGAGAGTCTGGGATATTGATGGAAATGAATACATAGACTTCTGGATGGGCCACGGAGTACACATACTTGGACACCTCCCAGAGGTGGTTGTCGAGTCAATAAAGGAGTCACTAGAGATTGGAACTCACCTGGGGTTTGAACACCCCTACGTAGTCGAGTACATGGAGTTCCTCACCAAGATCATTCCAGGACTTGAACAATTGAGGTTTACAAACAGCGGCACTGAGGCAAACACCTATGCTGTGAGACTTGCAAGAGCATACACTAAGAGGAAATACATTGTCAAAATGGAGGGTGGTTGGCACGGTAGTTCAAATAACCTACACATCTACGTCAAGAGATACAATGGTCAACCCGAATCCGCTGGCTTCACCGAGGAAGCCGCTAAATACACGATAGCTATACCATTCAACAACCCATCAGCCCTTGAAGACGCCTTGAGGAAGTATGATGTTGCAGGAGTTATTTTAGAGCCTGTAATGGGTGCAGCCGGCTGCATTGAGCCCGATAAAGACTACTTAAGAGAAGTGAGGCGTTTAACCCAAGAATATGGGGCATTATTGATATTTGATGAAGTTATAACAGGCTTCAGACTAGCACCTGGAGGTGCACAAGAATACTATGGTGTGAAAGCAGATATTATTACAATGGGTAAAGCACTTGGTGGAGGAGCCGGAAGCGTTGGCGCCTTCGGTGGCAACTCAGAGTTAATGAATCTACTAGATCAAACCAAGAGACCCCCAAGCGAATTCGTATTCCACGGCGGGACATTCGTTGCGAACCCAGTAGTTGTAAGAGCCGGCTACGCACTGGCCAAGTACCTACATGAGCATAGAACTCTATATGAAGAGGCCAGTAATCTCTGGAATTGGTTCCGTAGAAGAGTGAGTGAAGAGTGCTCAGAGGCTTCAATTCCATGCTGGACAACTGGGGAGGCGACACTAACTGGAATACACTTCACTAGGAAGAGGCCTAGGAATGCAAGGGAGTCGGAGGAGTATAGGTGGAGTAGAATGGTGGAGAAAACACTACACTTATTCAGTAGAGTGAACAACATACTCTACATCTCAGAGAGCAAAGTCCACTTTCTCCCATCACTAGTACACAGTAGAGAGGAAGTTGAAAAACTCCTATGGATCTTCACAAACTACCTTGAACAAATTAAAAAACTCAACGCCACATAGCGTCTATACACTACTCTCTCTTTTCCGTGAAACATACCTAAGTGTTAGATTTAAATCCATATACTCCATAAAGGACTCAGTGAGTATGTAGTGGTAGATTAAGGGGTTTTTAACAACAATTCTAACTCCCTCCACCAACACCTTGAATTTAAAAAATAGTGGAGCTTCATTTAGTAACACGAGGTCTACTGGTACACCTAGAGAATCCTCGAGTAGAGCTGAGAGCTCTGTTAATTGATCAAAACCAACCCCTCTACTCACTATTAATCCAATGTCAATATCTCTAACTACACTCCTCCTTAGAATAGATCCAAATAATACAGCAATCTCTATGAACTCCATTGGCTCCAGAATCTCTTTTATAACAGTTAAAAACCTGCCACGATCTACCTCATAATATTTCAACTCGTTAAACCAGCTAACTCCTTCACTTTCTCTATGAACACCCCCACACAATTAAAATCCCTCTTAATAACTTTGATAAACGAGATCATCTCTTACAGTCCAATATCTGTGAACAAGGATGTTTATCAGTCGAGCGAGAGCTTCTAAGTCCCTATAGCATTGAACACTGAGTCTTAACCCTACTTCCCTGAAGCATTAAGTCTATGACTTTGGCCTAATTCCATATTGATCCAGACTTAAATGTACGCAGATCGAGGCCAGTAACCCTACAAGGACTATTATAAGGTACCTTATTGAGTACCTCTCATGCGTATTCATTTCCTCATATTTTTTGATCGTCAATGCTTTAAGCCCACTAATTATATCACTAACTCCACTAATCTTCCCGAGAACTAGTTCTTGTCTATCGGTATGAACCATGGCACCAGTATTAATTACTGCGATCCTAGGAATTAATCACCAAGTTATATACCTCCACCTGGATACATACTCCTACAGTTCTTAATGAACCCCATAATCTTATTCTTTAAATCCACAACGTTAACTCCGAGTACAACACTACTTGATAGCTCTCTAAAAGCCTCCTCAACACATAATTCATCTTTACACCCCTTAAGCCTGCTCTCTAGTCTCTCAATAGAGTCCTCTGGATACGCGAAGAAATCCCCTGATATAGTTATATCTATGATTCTGCATTCATCCCCGATCACTATATCCACCTTTACCGTTTTCCCGTATCTCAATATAATTGACTCCTGCTTCAATGCCCTCACCTCCTATAGATCCACTCATGGCTCCTATACTTCGAGACTATTTCACTAGCCACTCTGATTTCTTCACTCGATAATTCATCATAGTAAACCTCAGCGTTTAAAGCCCTGGAGAACCCCTCTATAAGGGACTTGACGAGTTGGTCTACATCCACACTTCCCAGTACTTCTTTAATTGTTACAACTCTCTCACGAATGCTCCTAACACCCTTACTCATTAGTTTCTCCCGTGGAGCCACGAGAGCTTTCTCCAGGGTATCTAAGTCTGTAGCATACATTAATGTACCGTGTTGCAGTATATAACCCAGTCTACGAGTCTGTGCACTCCCAGATATCTTCCTCCCATAGACTACAACGTCGTTTATAGGGACGAATTCTGCTTGCAACCCAATTTTCCTAAGTGCATAGACGAGTGCTCCACATAGTACTCTATAGCTCTCGAGGATATCAACTAGTGCACCCTCAGCTGGGAGTACAATACTGTATGTTATCTCTCCACCGGAGTCGTGGTAGACCGATCCACCACCCGTGATCCTCCTCGTGTAGTCTATTCCACTGGCATTTAGGTAGTCAATGTTAACAGAGTCCCTTATTCTCTGGAAGTAGCCAATCGTGACAGCACTTGGTTTAAACCTGTAGAGTCTCAGCGTGTTATCTACTCTACCATTAATCCTTAAGTGTAGTAGTGCCTCATCTATTGCCATTTGCCAATACACATCCCTACCTTCAAGGTCTAGTATGACCCTCAACTTCACAATGCCACCCTGGATCAACTAAGTTTATATCTTCTAAATTAATAAACATGTTATAGATGGATAAAGCGGGGAGTGTGCTTTAAAATTGACTAGGAAAATCTACGTGAGGGTATCCATCGGGACACTTGCAAAGCTAGGGTTACTGGACTTTAAATACTCTGAATCCCCTACAACTGCATATCTACTCCAATACTCACCAATAGGTTGTAGTGGGGGGTGTAGATTCTGCCTACAGTCTTGTAGAGCATTATTTAGGAGTAGTGATAGATTGGGGAGGGTTACATGGCCCACTGTAGATCTCGAGACTCTTGCTAGTAGCTGGAAGAGCGTTTTCACACGGGTGTGTTTACAGACTGTCATTAAGCCTGGCTTCCACTTAGAGGCCTTGGAAATACTGAGATTTATTAGGTCATTCGAGTATGTAAAACCATTATCCCTAGCCATAACCCCCGTACCAAAGCACATTCTCGAGGAGGCGAGGAAACTGGGAGTTGACTCCCTAGGTGTTGGATTAGATGCAGCTACGAAGGGTTTATTTGAGACGTGGGGTAAGCCGTATAGCTGGGATCTGTACTGGTTGTTCATAAAGAGAGGGGTTGAAGTTTATGGTGCTGGGAACGTATACGTACACTTAATTGCTGGTCTAGGTGAGTCTCTGAGGGAGCTTGTTTACACCATGAAGAGAATATATGAACTCGGTGGGAGAGTAGCATTATTCAACTATATTAATGAAAAGGGGACTTCACCTGTTAGTATTCAATACTATAGACTAGCGCAAATTGCTAGACTCCTACTTGAACAAGGGTTAAACCCCGATGAATACATAGACTACGAGCACCTAAAGACCGTGAGAGATGTACCAGTTAATAGATTAGAGGAGGCATTTTACACGAGCGGCTGCCCTGGTTGCAATAGACCATTCTACAATGAGAGCCCTAGAGGGCCAATATACAATATCCCATCGAGACAAATGCTCGACGCGTACATTGAGAGGCTTAGGGAGGAGCTGGGATCTATTGGTGTCCATCTATGATTATCTCCTACTTCACGCCTAGGGATAAATACAAGACGATCTCTCTAACAGGTAACTGGTGTGCACTAAACTGTAGGTTTTGCAGTAGGAGGTACCTAGAGAACATGATCCACGTAAACCCCAAAAACTTCACACATGTCACGGAGGAGCTATACAAGTGGGGGGTTCGGGGCTTACTACTGAGTGGGGGTTTTAGACAAGACGGTACATTGCCAATAGAGCCCTACCTAGAGAAAATTAGAGTTGTTAAGGAGAAACTAGGATTATTTATAAGTGCACACCTTGGTCTCATTACGAATAAAGATCTACTAATCGATTTGAAAGAAGCCATTGATGTAGTAGACTACGAGTTCACGCTTAGTCCATTCATAGTCAATGAAGTGAGGGGTTTTAAATTCACACCCAGTAGATACGTGGAGGCATTATCAAGAATACTAGATGCAGGACTACACATTGTTCCACACGTATTTGCATGGCATCCGGGTTTAAGCAGGGAGTTATTGAAGAAAGAGCTAGAAACCCTAGAAGACCATGGTGTAGGCGAAGTAACACTACTAGTCTACATAGACCCAGCTATGAGGGATTACTCAGTGAAACTAGCTGAAATAGTATTAAATAACATCGAGTATATTAGAGGCATCTACCACGGTAAACTATACCTGGGTTGTATGAGGCCTGGATATATTAAGCCCCTAATAGACCCATTAATAACCGAGAAGAAGCTCGTTGAGAGAATAGCTAATCCACACTATAAGGTACTAAGAGAACACCCCGGAGAAATATACGATGCATGCTGCTCAATACCAATAACAATGAATACGAGGAGATTATTCTATATTGGAGTAAACAACCCCGAAGATCACTACGTTGAGGATACCCATATAGTCGCAAGCTTTAGACATAGCACATTTACTAAGTAAACTTAATCCAGAAGCAATTTAGAGCAAGATGTTAAATAAGGTGAATTAAAGATAATTGTTTTAAGCGTGGTGTAATTGGGTGCTACATTCGACTTAGAAGAACTCGAGAGGGTAATTGAGAGAGCAATTAGGAAAGCAAGAAGTGAGGAGTTAAAAATCATTGCTGAAGCGGTTAAAACACTCGCCGACTACATGAAAACAGGCTTTAAGGAGACAATTGAGAGAATAGAGGCAATAGAGAAAAGAATAGAAACTATAGAGGAGAGAATAGAGACTATAGAGAAAAGAATGGAGATTATAGAAAAGAGGCTTGAAGAGCATGCGATTATATTGCAAGAGCATGCTAAGAGACTTGAGGAGCTTACTAGAACTGTTTCAAGACTTGAAGTTGCCCTCGGGTCAATTGGGAGGAGGTGGGGTAGAGACCTCGAGAAAATGGTTCTAGAGGTCTATAGGCATGCACTCGAGGAGAGGGGTGTCCTACCGGAGAAAGTTGAGAGGTTTATTCACATAGATAGAGATGGCAAATATTATGTTAAAGACTCGAAGATAGAGTTTGATGTATACATCCACGATGATAAGGTGTACTTGATCGAGGTTAAATCACACGCAGAGTTAGAGCATGTAGAGTGGTTCTATAAACGGGGAGAAATATATGAGAAGATAACGGGTAGAAAGCCGAGTAAACTAATCCTAGTAGCAGTCCACATAGATGAAGATGCTTACGCGAGGGCAAAGGAACTAGGAATAGACGTCATATATGGTGCAATAATCCCGTAGAATATAACGACCAAGATCTAAGACAACTACACATAAGCCCAAAACATCCTTCGCTCTCCGTGTTTTAAAGCAACATACCACGCCTTTAACCCTTTTGTTTCATAATTAATGAGACATATCGGCGGGGTCTTCAATAGAGGGTTATAACCCCGTTTTCGACTAAGTCTTTACTGGTGGTTTTAGTGAGTGGCTTAATTGTGGCTAGTTTATTAATGCTCATTGTGTCCATTGTACTCATCGCTATTGGTGTATTGCTTATCTTCATAGATTCCTTGAGGGAGTCGAGGGAGGAGGGCCGTAGGGTTGAGGCTGGTGGTGTCTTGATTATTGGGCCTCTGCCAATTGTTTTGGGGACTAGTGAGAGAGTGGCGAGGATTGTCTTAATCCTTGCAATAGTACTCACTGTTTTAGCTATTGCCATGTACTTAATACTTGTCAAACTATAGGTGGTGGCCATGAGGCTCGGGACATTGGGCTTTATTCTATTGATTGCGGGGGTGATCATAGCATTCGTGTCCACATTGATCCCGTTTATAGCGGGTCTCCTCGGCGGGTTCGGTGGTGGAGAGGTAAAGGTTACCGGTGGCGGCTGCGTAGTCGTGTTCTTCATACCAATATGCTTCGGCTATGGAGACTCATTAATACTTATATTGCTAATGGCAGTTGCTATCGTACTTGTAGTTGTCTCATTCATAGTCTTTAAGTCTCTTGTGAAAACTACTCACTCGCTGGGAGAGAGGTTTACTTAATACTAGTAAATCACTTATAATCCACATAGTGAATTATCAATAACTAAGTTATAGCGCGGTGTTATTGAAGTGTTCTCAAAGCTATACCTGGAGCTGGAGAGGGAGTTAAGGTATAATAAGAGAGCCGCTGAGGCTGTGGAGAATAAGATACATAGATTAT
This sequence comes from Desulfurococcaceae archaeon, assembly GCA_028275705.1. Lineage (GTDB taxonomy): Archaea > Thermoproteota > Thermoprotei_A > Sulfolobales > Desulfurococcaceae > UBA285. Next base: position 29,044 of record JAPWUD010000013.1, read on the forward strand.
TCATAGAGTATAGTGGAAGAGAGGGAGTTGAGAGACTGAAAATAATGGATTTCTGTGGAACACATGAGTGGAGTATTACATATTATGGATTGAGGAGCCTCATGCCTCGTGGACTAGAGCTCGTCGCGGGGCCGGGTTGCCCCGTCTGCGTAGTCCCCTCCCACTACATTGAGGAAGCCATTAAACTATCCTTCGAGGGGGTTGTAGTCTACGCGTATGGAGACGTGTATAAATTGAGAGCTAAGAGGAGTGTTAAGGGAGCATTCTCACTAAGCGAGGCTAGGAGCCTGGGTGCCGATGTTAGAGTTGTTCAAGACGTATTATCAGCAGCTAGAGATGCTTCTAGTCATGGAAAACCATCAGTATTCATAGCTGTTGGCTTTGAGACCGCTGCACCCGCGTATGCTTGGGCTATTCTCAGAGACCACTTGCCGGGGAACTTGAAGTTACTCAGCTTGGTTAAGTTAACTCCACCAGCAATGTTTTACTCCCTAGAGGTGTCTAGGGAGAAGCCTACAGAGCCCCCCATTAGCGGTGTGATCGCTCCAGGACACGTGTCCACTATTACTGGTGCTAAGGCATGGGTCCCCGTCGCGGAGAATTATGGTATACCAGTCGTTGTATCTGGTTTTGAGCCGCTTGACGTATTGGTGTCTATCCTGGAGATCCTTAGGCAACTAGTTGCTGGTAGAGCTGAAGTGGTGATCGAGTATAAGAGGAGTGTGTCTTGGCATGGCGATGTAAAAGCACAATCAGCTGTAAACAGGGTTTTCGAAGTAGTTGACGATGCGTGGAGGGGTATTGGCTTCCTACCCAAGAGCGGGTTGAGAATAAGAGATAATTATAGAAGACACGATGCAATTGCAGAGTATGGTGTTAGAGAGTTGAAGCCAGGTATGTGGGAGAAAGACATGCCTCCCGGGTGTAGATGTGCTGAGGTAGTACTTGGTAAAGCTTATCCAACCCATTGCCCACTATTCATGAAGTCTTGCACCCCTCTAAAGCCAATTGGGCCATGCATGGTTTCAATTGAGGGGACGTGTGCTATATGGGCTCGCTACGGCTCTAGAGAATTCCTAGATGAATTAGCGAGGGAGATTGGAGAAGCTAGCTAGTGGTGGTGCATGTGTGTATTGGTACTCCAGCTGTTGTATTGAGCGTTGAGTACAGTAAAATGACGGCTATGGTAGACTATGGTGATGGAGTACCGAGGGAGGCTCTCATAGGGATCTCGCAGGATAGAGTTAAACCGGGCTCAATAGTAATAGTGCACGCGGGCGTCATAGTGTCGGAGATGAGTATTGAAGAGGTATTAGAGCAAATAGAGTTCTTCAAGAGCATCTTAGAGGGGGAGGAGTTGAGTGTAGTTCGTGTCTATGAGCAACTACTCGAGGCTTCGAAGAGGATTAGGGGTGGTTGAGATGGGTGAGTATATTACACTAGCTCATGGATCTGGAGGCGTCGAGATGCTGGAGATCCTTGAGAAGCTATTCTTTCGGAGAGTGAGGGAGGAGTTTAAGCGTGTAGAGGGGGGTGTTGGAATAGATGTTGCAGACGACGCTGCAGCTATTCCAATACCGGGTGGGAGATACATAGTCGTGTCCTCAGACGCGTACACAGTGAACCCGCCATTCTTCCCAGGTGGAAATATAGGGGTTTTAGCAGCCAGCGGATCAATAAATGATGTACTAATGATGGGTGGCTTACCCATAGCTCTACTAGATGCAATCATCGTGGAGGAGGGGTTTCCAATCAGGGATTTAGAGACAATAGTAGAGTCCATGATTAAACTACTTGAAGAGGAGAGGGTAGCGTTGATCGGTGGAGACTTCAAGGTAATGCCTAGGGGTCAAGTAGACAAGATCACTATAACGACGACAGCTATAGGTGTTTCAAACGGCCCGCCAATAGTTGATAAACCAAGGCCAGGGGACAGGATCATTGTTAGCGACTACATTGGGGAACACGGTGCAGTAATACTACTAACACAGCTTGGCTTAAGCAGTGATCTAGGGGAGTTAGTGAGTGATGTAAAACCACTAACTAAGCTAATGAATCCACTAGTGTCGAGGTATAGGGACTGCATTACCGCTGCACGAGACCCAACGAGAGGGGGTCTTGCAGGGGTTTTAAATGAGTGGGCAAGTAGATCAGGTGTTCTAATAGCTATTAAGGATGCTGATGTACCAATTAGAGACCCTGTTAGGAGAGTCGCAGATATGCTTGGTGTAGACCCATACTTTCTCGCGAGTGAGGGTGTTGCTGTACTATCAATTAAGCCAGAGTGCGTAGAAGAGGTATTAGAGTATATACATAAACTAGGATTCAACGAGGCGAGAGTTATAGGTGAAGTGAGAGAGAGTGAGAGGTTTAAGGGGTACGTTGCCGCTGAAACCCCTATTGGTGGATTGAGAGTAGTTGAGCCACCACGCGGTGAGCTAGTACCACGGATTTGCTGAGTTGGTTTAATTGCCTAGGAGGCTTTTATTCAAGAACACATGGTTGTCTAGAATAGGGTTTGCAGGTGTAAGGGTTGAATATGGAGACCTAGTCATATGCATAGATCCTGGTAGTGAAGTATTCAACTGCCAAGTAGTATTGTGCACGCACAATCATAGTAGACACTGTGGTAGCTGGATACACTCAACTAATAAACCAATATACTCACCCTCCACTGGGTATATTGTAAAGCCTGGAGTGGATCTCGATGTAAATGGTGTGCGTGTATTAGTTAGAGACGCCTACAACGACCCAGACCTCTACAATGGGAAACCACCGCACCCGAGGGGTTTTGGCGTTGGATACATACTTATCCCCCCAAGTGGGCTAACAATATACCACACTGGAGACACTAGTCTAGTTAGTGAAATACTCAACCCCGGTTTAAACATAGATGTACTTGTAGCACCAGTTGGAGGAGGCTCTGTTATGACCACTGAGGACGCTGTTGAGTTAGTTAAGAGCATTAAGCCTTCTATAATTATACCGATTCACGCTGAAGACATTGATTTATACTATAGATTCAGAGACATGGCTCAACCGTATGCCCAGGTAATCCTACTATGAGCCTCAACCCATTAGATCTACTCAGAGCCCTCGCCACGTCTGAGAGGATCACTCCTCCATCAATGAAGTGGAAAACTGTGACGCCGAGTGAGTATAAGAGGGTTTATGAAGAGAGCATTAAAGACCCCTACTCATTCTGGAGCCGCGTAGCCTGGGGATTGAAGTGGGCTAAGCCGTGGAGTATTGTAGCTGAGGGTTCTCCTCCAGGGGTTAACTGGTTTGTTGATGGATTGATAAATCCATACTATAACATTATTGGTAAGCATAGAGATACATTTGTATGGAGTAAACCAGCTATTATATGGGAGGGTGAAGAGGGGGATGCTAGAGTATTAACTTACTCAGAGCTAGATATACTAGTCAATAAAGTATCTAGCGCTCTAGTCAACAATGGCGTTAAACCAGGTGACTGGGTACTCATATACTCACCACCATTAATTGAAGCAATTGCAACAGCACTAGCCTCAGTCAAGATCGGGGCGCCCTTTGAAACAGTCTTCACGGGTTTTGGATACTATGAGCTAGCTAGGAGAACAAGGGAAGTCCAACCACGAGTGGTGTTTACAGCGAGCGGTTTCCCTAGACGAGGTAAGACTATTGATACATTATCCACAGTTAGAAAAGCAGTTGAAGCATCTGGGTTTAGGGGGAGAGTGGTTGTATACGAGAGAATGGGTCTACCTGCACTTAGGGAAAATGAAGAGGGGTTTATGGATTTTATTAGGGGAGAACATAGCGTTGTAAGTGACTTCAATGCACATAGCAACCACCCCTTATTTGGACTACATGTGGGTTATTCTAGTGATTATAGACTGGTTGTCCATGGAACCGGGGGGTTTCTAGTTCAAGTATATGCAACAAGCCACTGGATCGGGCTTAGACCAAGAGACACATACTACTGCACTGTGTGGCCTGGATGGATAACTGGTGTAAGCTACGTGATCTTCGGACCGTTAATGATTGGCTCAACCATAGTATTGTATGATGGAGGCCCTGACTACCCATCGTGGGATCGGTGGTGGAGGATTATTGAGGACTACTCAGTTACATTGTTTCTAACTACTAGTAGTGCACTTAGATTACTGTCTAAGAGGAGCAGTGATCTAGTATCCACCAGGAGACTCGACACTCTCCGCGCGATACTCGTAACAGCAGAGCCCCTAGACCCTGAGACTTGGTGGTGGACCTATAGATTTGCGGGGACTAGTAAAACACCATTAATTGAGTCAATACCTGACAAGCTGAGTGGTAGAATACCAGTTGTAAACCTCTACATTCAAACAGAGACTGGTACTTTTATAACTGGAAACCTCGTAAACTACACTTTTCCACCTATTGCACCGGGTTCTGCCGGCACGCCAATACCAGGATTCGATATTAAAGTTGTTGACAGTAGTGGAGTTGAAGTAGTTGAAGCTATTGGAGAACTAGTCGTGAAGAATCCATGGCCCTCAATGCCTATTAAATACCCAGCTGAGTACTCTGAGAAGTGGAAAAGTGGATACTATAGAACCGGGGATTATGGCTATATATCTAGCGATGGCTACGTATACATCCTCGGTAGACTAGATAATGTAGCGAAGATTAGTGGGTATAGAATAAGCCCTGGTGCAATAGAGAATACACTACGGGAAACCCTAAAAATAGACGTTAAAATATACAGAGTAAGAGACATTGAGAGATTTGAAGCCCTTGTACTGGAATACCGTGGATCAATAAACCCCGATGAAGTGAAATCAGCCATAAGAACAATGATCGGAGCTATTTCAGAGCCTAGAGAAGTCATTAAATCAAATGCATAGGATGCCGTCGTGAAACTGCTTTGTTTTTCATATAAGGTTTATAAGGGTTGTTGATGTTTTCTCTACTGTGGAGTCGCCTCGAGATGCGGGTGTATCGTGGAGACCCAAGAGAGGCGTGTTTTGAGGGAGGAATCCAGGATGCGGGGTTTCCCCCACAGCAATGACCCAGAGGAAGCTGTGAAGGGGGAGCTGTGGGCTGGGGTTACCCCGAGCGGGTGGAGCCCTGTGATATGGATCCCGATGAAAAGGGATCCCGAGGGCGATGAAGCCAAGGGGAGAGGGCTTGATATCGCTTGATATCAAGCCCAATGAAACCCGAACCCCTCATCAGTAGCACCATTGATGTATTCTCTCTACCATTAGCGAGCCCTATGCATTCTTCAACATTCATACTTGCAACTTCTTGTTTAAGGAGCTTAGACTCCCTCCATTTTTTGGATTTAATCCCAACTCTCCACCCTTTTTATCTTGTCCTAATCCTGAATCAGGTTTCGTGAGTGTTGTTGATCACTTCTAATGGCTCGTAGGGCTTAATACCCATTACATTAAAGATCAAACTAGGAAAACTCATAGATTTCTCCAATCACCCCGGTCTTGAAGAGTGAGGCTCTAAATTACAATCTGACATAACAATGTGTTACTTTACTTTCCTGAATCGACATCTTCCTGGTTTCTATGTTTCTATATTGTTGTTTACTGGTCAGGACTCAAGACCTTCATCACTGTGCAGCCAACCCGAGCGCTCATCATCAATTTAATGCATTGCTTTAGTTCTTTATAACTCTTCTTGTTTCTCCGGCTGGTAGTATGGACATATTTTTCTAAACACGCAGTATTGACACTCCCAAGTATACCTTGGGTGGCTAGCATCTACTAGTAGATTTTTAACCTCAACCTCTATGTTTACTGGCTCGTGTTTTACATAGTACTCTACGAGTTTACTCGGAGTTATGTATATTAGAACACCGTTGCCCACTCCCAGTAGCTCTAAGTATACTTTTAACTGCTTTAAGTGGTGTTCCTTAGGGAGGTTTATTGCGGACCTACTAGTCTTGATCTCGACTACCAAACCCTCATCTCTCTTAAATGCATCAACACGGCCCTTTAATATAAATGACTGTCCATCAACAACTATTTCACGTGAAACTTCATACTCAACTTCAAACCCCCTCTCAGCCAGTAGCTTCCCGAGACCAGCGTGAGCAACATCCCCTAGTACAGCGGCTGGCTCAAAGGATAGAGTTAACTCAGGATACTTCTTCCTCAAGTGGTATTTATGAGTACAAGCCACGAGGTCTGTAACGTATACTACCCGTGGATCTCTAGCCTCCTGCAACTTCTCAATTTGCTTCTTCATAATCCACTCATAGATCAACCCCACGACACTACCTACAGCCGCAGCCAATGAAAACCACCACTTATTATTCCATGAGGCGGCAAGTATTTATCTCTAAGCAGATCTCCAAGTAGGTTTTATCAATTGGTTTAAATCCATGTTTCTCAATAAACTCCTCTACGAGCGATTTAAACATTCTCCTCATATCTTCACTCACTAATTCCAACTCTAGGAAGTAACCCACCCCAATTAGCTCATCTAGTGTAGCCTTAACCCCGGTACCTTCATATAGTACCCTCCTCTTAGCGAAGGATAAAACTAGTTTAAAACCCAGGCTCTCAAATAGTGATTTTAGTTTTTCGAATTCGCTTGGATCTACTTGAAGCTCGATCTCTCTCCTCACTTTAATGTATTGAACACCCGTCTCTCTTGGACCCTTGTATGTCAATGCTAGAGCTTTAGTAGAGCCACAGGTACTCAATCTAATTCTCAATGCCTCATCAGTCTCTCTAAAGTCTCTACACGGGTGGTTGTAGTAGTGGTCTACCTCAAGGCACTCCCCTACTCTGCTGAATCCACTGCTCTCTAGAAGTCTCTCTGTGTGGACTGGATCATCTACTTTGAATTTAACTTCTACTTCACTATGCAGTTTGAAGCACCCTCCTTGAAACCTTATCGAGAACCCTACTAGTAGATTCGAGTGCAAGTCTACGCGCTGTACTCGGGGTTTTCGTTAGTAGTGGATACTCGGGGTTTTCACCTTGTAATCCCTTAATAAATGCTAGTAGCCCTCTCTTCAAGCCAACGCTATAGCCTCCCTCTAACAACACCACTGTTGGGGCATTTAATTCCCTCACGAGAGATCCGAGCGCATAGTATGAAGCCTCCGTTAACGCTAGATCTGCTAATCCATCGTTTTCAAAAGCGTCGAATCCGGCTGACACCGCAACGGCCTCTGGAGAGTACTTAACCAATAGATCTCTAATTAATCCCACCAACTCCACGAGTAAGTCGTCGCCAGTGTACCTTGGTAGAACAATGTTTGCTTTATAACCATAACCCTCACCCTCCCCCACTTCATCCGGGTAACCCGTATGAGGATATAGCGTGGTGGGGTCTTGGTGGAGGTCTACTTGTAGTATTCTCTCTCTATAAAATATCTCCATAGTACCATTACCATGGTGAGCGTCAAAGTCTAACGCCAGTATTCTCTTATAACCAGCATCTATAAACCCCCGAATGGCTCCAGCTGCGTTATTCAATATGCAGAAACCCTGCGTTGAGACACCTGGAGTTGCACCATTGAAGCCCGCGTGGTGTCCAGGTGGTCTCCCAACAAGGAACGCGCTATTTGACTTCAATGAGTATTCATAAGCGAGGTTTAAGAATCCAAGCGCTAAGTTGAGTGTGTCTTTGGCCATGTACGTGTCTTCGTCGATCTCTATTGGTGCTCTACGTGAGAGCTTCTCGAGGTATTCAATGTACTCGCTCGAGTGTACTCTCCTAGCTGTTTTTAATGCTTCACTATAATTAAACCTCTGAATACTCTCCTCGATAAATGAATATCCCTCTGTGGATAGTGTTGACTTGACCTCTACTACTCTACCCGGGTTTTCAGGGTGTTGGAACCATGGCTTATGCATAGTTATTGACTCTCTAACTAAGACTAGTCTCAACACTCGTCACTTCTACGAGGAGTAGTATAGTGCTTGGTAGAGTAGTTCAATTAAGTTCTTCTTGTCAATGTCTTTATCTACCCTCACTATGGCGAGGTTGGGATGTCCTGCTATGTCGTTTGCAACACCCTCAGCTAGTAGGAATTTTGCAATTCTATATGCCCTCCCACCAGATGCTTTTATAATTAGTAGTGAGTAGCCGCGATTAGTCCCAGCGAGCATTGCTACTGGTGCTTGCAGTATTAAGGCTAATTTAGAGGCTAGTGCAGTAGCACCACGCTTTCTCCACACATGTCTTGCATCAATAAACCTTAAATCACCAATCTTCACTGCTCCAATGGCTAGTTTCATTGCAACCTCTCTAACTTCCCTATCTCTCTCTTCAATAACTTTCTTAACTGTATTCCATGTAGACTCATTCAAAGGCATTGGAGATGGAGATGGGTCTGCAAGCCAATTAATAGTCTTCAACCACAACTCCTCGTTTCTAACAGCCGTTAGTGCTTTAGAAATCATCTTCGCTAGCTCAAATAACTTCATGTACTTCCCAGGTATCCTCTTCCCCGCATCCATGTACTTTATTACCTCAACGAACTCCCTTAGTTTAGAGTGTATATTTACGCCTCTCCGCGCGATCTCGTCATATAGGATCACAGACGTGGGCCTCCTGTAGTCAACAAATACCTCATCAAATACTTTTCTAAGCTCACTCACCCTTTGAACACTTGCAATGTGGTGGTCTACAAATACCACTCTACCAACCCCGAAGTGCTGCCTTAACAACTTAACAACACCACCCAGTACTTCGCTATATGGAGTGTCTAGGAAGTAAACGATCTCATAGCTCTCTTTGACCTGCGATAGTAGATACCTCAATCTATCTGGGTCTATTGGCTGCTTAACTAGCTCAACGTCACCCTCAACTGGGTACTTCTTCGCGTATTCTTGGCTATATGTCAATAGTGCTGTAGCAACTACTCCATCAGCATCCCAGTCTCCGAGTACGAGTATTTTCCTCTTCTTCTCCACAATATAAGCACCTCGAATACATAATACACTCTAATAGCATTAACCAATACATATACAGTAATCAATTTAAAAATAATGCATTATAAAAAGGGGTTTAAATGAAGCACTTATCCATGATAGCGGAAGAGCTTAGAAAAATAGTTTCAAGTGGTGCAAAACTCACAAGATTAGACTCCTCGAGTAACCCAATACTCCTCGTAGAGGAAGCTTCAAATAGGCAAATAGAGGTCATTGGGGAAAAACTCGTTAAAACACTAGAATACACTCGATTAAAGCCACCGAGTGATCTCTACGCATTAGACTCTAGCTCAAGAGTTATTGAAACACCATACTTATTCCTCGCTATTGGAGCTGGAAGCGTATTCAGCCGCTTCACTGGCAGGGGCTTCGATGTCCCACACGCCTCCTCAATCCTAGGGCTTGAAGAGCCACTGTGTAGACACACACTCCTAGTTCCAGAGGTTGAGCTGGAGAGCGATATTTTAAACTCCATCATGGATATACCGGGTGTTCTAACAAAAAATCCCCTGGGGACACAGTACAGTAGCTACTACAATAAACACATCGCTCTCGTAGAGCTACGCTTATTCATTGAAAACTGCCTCCTCGAGAAATTCCACGATTCAAGCCTCGTCAATGATAAACCAGTTTTACTCATAGATGGGCCATTATTATACCCCAAGACAATTATCACAGAGTCCACTTACCCCTCGCCAAGGGAGAGGATTAAGACATATATTGATAGCCTTGATTATTTAAATAAGCAACGCTCTAAAGTAGTAGATAACTTAATAGAGAGTGGCATCTACGTCGCGGGGATTGTAAAGAGGCTTAATAGGAGTTATTACTTATCAACAATAGACCCATTTGGACTCTCCACGGGTAAAATAAATGATGAAGCATACATTGATACGTTAATAACGAGAATGAAGCCCTTTATATCAAGGTCTCTATTGATAGGTCCTTTGAGAGTTAAGCAAGAAGCTGGAGGCATGGGTAGGCTCTTATGGTATATAGTTGCATCGAGGAGAATCTACCCAGCACCTGGGAGAATGGGCAACTACGCGGTATTTAGAGTGGAGATACCAGAGTCTATTGAGAGTAAAAACCAGGAGTTGCTAGGATACGTCTTCTACGATAGTCTAAATACAGGTAGCTTACTACCACTAAGTATATTAATAGTTGATAAGAGAGTGAAAAAGATCTCATCATCGATTACGACATATCTACTATACACGACAGGCATACCCATAGAGGCAACAAGCCAGTACATAACAATGTTCTAATCCATCCAACCAATAGTAACCAAGATTAATACCTTCCTATACACGGAAAGCGCGTTGTTGAACCCTAAAGATCTAAATTGCTATATGCCTCTATATAGCGCAGAGCTTGTGAATTCCTTAAATTATGGGATACTTCGACTAATTCCATTGACTCAAGGTATATATTAATTCTTTGCTTTTCTCTATGAACTATGGGATTAGATTATTTAGTGGTTTGTATTGGTTTCTAGAGGTTATTTATCTATTATAATCTACGTTATTTTAATCCATACTCTCCCGATTCTTTTATATGTACTAATGGCTTTCCTCCTTAGTTTCTCTACTTCTCTATTCATTATTAATGGTATTCCCTCTACAAGTGCCGATAACGCTATTGGATTCTCTTTATTCACCATGTTTTCAAGTTCTTTTAGTGTATACAGGAAGACATCTACTCTCCACTTTCTAAACTCCGATGTTAAAGAAAATCTATCGAGAATACTCAACTCACTTACACTATTTGAAACAATTAATAGGTCTACGTCACTCCAATCCCCACCACCACTCCTACTCCAAGATCCAAACACTATTGCAGCTTCAACATTGAACTCTCTACTAAGCTCACTGAGCACTCTTTCTACATTTTTAACCCAATTCTCTCTAATTGCTTCTTCACCCATTTGATTATTTCTCTACAGGAATTAATAGCTCTATTAGCTACTTCCTCATCATAGTATAGTGCTGGATAACCTGATTCAAAAGCATTTGGATACCTTGATGGTATGTAGTGTCTATCTAGTTCTCTAGCATGAGTGTAGATCTCCGCCTCGACCTCGATGTCTCCCTTCAAATACTCCAATAACTCTATAATACTATGACCCCACGCGCTTTTTCCAGTAGCATAGAGTAGCGATTTAACTGCTTTTTCACATGCTTGTTGTGCTTGGAAGCAACTCCACTCATAGTATCCATTTCTCATGCTACTCATTGACGCCTCTAGATCTCTCAATGCTTGTTGAAACCACCTCTTTGCTTCCTCAAACCTCTCCAATAATACATCCCTATTCATAGTATTGACTAGCTAGTTGTTTATCATATAAAGCGGTTTTTATTTATTTTTTA
>JAPWUD010000014.1 GCA_028275705.1 Desulfurococcaceae archaeon
TTAATAAATATTTAGCTTTTTCACGGAGTACATTATCGCTTATTTCCTCTAGTACGCTATAATATGAACTCTCCAGTATAGTGTCCTGGAATTGATCTGGAACTAAGTGTAAGTCACTTGTATGAATGAGTAGCAAGCAAATACACCATTAAAACAATACTAAACCCACCTAATTAAATAGGAGGGTTTAAAAGTGAATTAAGCTTGAAAACGAGAAACGAATGGAAAAAAGGATAATAACTATATTAAAAACTACTCCTTTGACCTCTCCCTAATAACTATCTTCGCACCAACGATCATCCCGCTTGGAATCAACACCTCTACACCATCCTTCCTAGTAACCTGCGTAAACATCGTTGATATATCCTTCACTCTAACCTCGCTCTCACCTGCAATATCAACTAAGTCACCGATCTTGAATGGCCTAGCCAGTAATAGGAACATCCCTGCAACAGCTTGCCCAAGTACTTGCTGTGTGGCAAAGCCAACGACTAATCCTATGAAGCCACCTAGTGCAACACCCGCTGCTCCGCCAGATACTCCACCAGCAATTCCTGCTAGTAGTGCTCCTAGTCCAAGTATTCTTATCAAGCTACGGACTGCTGCAGCACCGGATACTCCATACCTTGGCCTTAGCAGTGCGTAGAACATTGCTGCCACAGCGTTTACAATTAGCCAGCCGAGAACTAGTAGTACTATTATGTATACGTATACCGCGTAGTCCCGTAGTACAAGTACTCCCCCCAGTTTCGTCACTTCGTATAGCATTGAAAGGCCCTGTGTGAAGAACCACTGTAATACCCCCATTACTACTGATAGCAATACTGCATACACTATTACCATGCCGAGTGCTTTACCAACGCTATCCGTGGTGCTCATTGTGTACTCACCAATGTGATCCTTAGGTAATAGTATTTTTAAATTTTATAGTCTCTAAAACAATGCAATTCTGAGAGTAGAGAATAGACCTATAACTCTCAATTTGCTAACTCTACTTTTTCTCTATTTTTCTACGCTTAGGGTTTCTTCGAGATGGTGCGTGAGTGAATCTTCTAGATAATACTATGTAGGCACCTAACCCAGCTACAATCATTAAAATAGATGCAACCCCTATAATTAACGTGTCTTGAGATCCCTTGTTTATGCATGTAGGGCGTGGAACTGGGTATATTATATACTTATTGATGAATGCAGAGTGTTCTGTAAGGCTTAGTGGAAGTTCGTATTTCTTCACGTTCCCGAAGTATATTGGGATAGATGATGACGGCTCTGAGCACGCTAGTGTAGTCCAAAAGCTTCTATCCTCTATTTCCCCAATAACCACTGCAAGTAAGTAGTTTCCACTCATATTTCTCTTTATTACAAGTGTTGTGGGAACACCTATTTCATACTCTGATAAACCAGCTTTACCAATAAGCTCGTTGCGGAAGAAGTCTAATGCTACCCTATAGCAGTCAGCATTCGTATTAATTGGACAAAAGTAGTAGTTATTGCAAAACTCCGCCTGGAAAAAATCCTTTAGTGCACTACAGTGAGGACACGTTGTCTCACCAATTTCATAAAATTCCACATTCGATAAGCAATCGCTACATCTCAAGATCAAAGAGTTAAATGCTAATACAGTAGTGGTTATCAAAAATAATACTGCTAATAGACCAAGTATTCGCATTGAGTCAGCACCCTACTCTCGAGGAGAAATACTACATGGAGAGCCTATTATACCTTTAATCAATATAGAACTTTACGTGCAACCCTATAAAACAGCGAGACATAAATGGTTAGAAGAAGCAACCCCCTTGTATATACATCTAAAAACATGGCAAGCCATGGTCCGTGGGGGCCCATGCTACTAACTAGTAATATTGACAATGAAACTCTAACCGCCACGAGAGACGCTGTATTGACGATCATTGGTATTTTTGTGTTTCCAGCTCCTCTGAGAGCCCCGCTGGTTATCATTGCGAATCCTAGTCCAAACTCGCTGAGACCAGCGTACATTAAGTATATTGAAGCAAGGGATCTCACGGTCTCACTAGGTGCGAATGGGGCAACAATGTAGTAGCCTGTGAGTGCTACTACTACACCTATTAACCCAATCAACATAGACCCCGTTGCTATTACCACCCAACCCGTTTTCTTTGCTTCATCTAATAATCCAGCACCTATTTTCTTACCAACAAGTGTTGAAGCAGTCATTGAGAATGCAAATCCAGGCATGTAAATTAAGCTCTCTATTCTCAACCCTATATTGTGCGCAGCCATGACGGTGTCCCCAAGCCTTGCAATAACCCCTGCATATATGTTGTTCCCAATGGAGAAGACAAGCCTCTCAGCTAGAGCTGGGAGTCCTAGCTCAATTGCTTGTTTTAAGTAGTTGTTTTTGAAGTTGATGATGGGTGTTAAACCTAGTTTACTTAGGAAGAACAATTGTAGTGGTATTGAGGAAGCATTCGATACAACTGTAGCTATTGCAGCACCTGAAACCTCCATTCTTGGTAGTCCAAGGTAACCATAGATTAAGAGTGGATCTAATATAGCGTTGAGTATTAATCCAAATCCATTAGAGTACATTGAGTACGTGGTTGAACCAGAACCAATGATCACGGAGTCTAAAAACATAGATAATAAGAGTATTGGGAACCCTCCAACCCTTATAACCAAGTACTCGACTGCATAGGAGTATGTCTTCCCAGTAGTAGCCGACTGTATAGAGATCAGTATTGGAGTCATCCACGCAAATAATGTAGAGTAAGCAATTGATGCGACTAAGCCATACGCTAAAACCTCACCTGTCGACCTCCTCGCTAAATCCCTCCTACCAGAACCCAAACTCTGCGATGTAAACACTATAGCTGGGATAGTAAATAGTGATGCCATTGTCTGAATCAACATAAATAAGTACATTGATATGCCAACCGCTGCAACAGCTTCTTCTCCAAGTCTACTGACAAAATATGTGTCAGTGAGGGAGTACAGACTAGATACTAGCTCAACTACAACGAGTGGTAGACTAGTCTTAATCATGCCTTTAATTTCACTATTTAATCTTAGAAACCCCATAGTCTATGCACTATTGGAATTAAATAAATGCCTGAGGAAATAAACTTGATGAGTCTAATATGATCCGGGCTTTAATATATTTCTGTGTTTTAAACAACCTAAATAGCATTGTACTCTGCAACGGTAATTATTAATAGAGATGCAAATATATATTACTCTACAATCTTCATGGTTTATGGGTGTGGAATTTGGATTTGTGGATGTGGATTTTAATAGCTGTAGTATTAATTATTGCACTGCCAATACTAGCGTCTGCCATAAAGATCGTTAAGGAGTATGAGCGAGTAGTAGTATTTAGACTTGGCAGGTTGAGGGGTGCTATAGGCCCTGGATTAGTCCTCATAATCCCCTTTGTAGACTCTGTTCAGAAAGTTGATTTAAGAGTTGTCAGTGTAGATGTACCAAAACAAGAGATCCTTACAAGAGATAATGTGAGTGTAACTGTGGATGCTGTTGTATACTACAGGGTTATAGACGCGGTGGCAGCCGTTACAAGAGTTGCAAACTACCATTATGCAGTAAGTCTACTCTCACAGACAACACTGAGAGATGTACTTGGGCAATCAGACCTAGACGATCTACTACAGAGAAGAGATGAGTTAAACAAGAGGTTGTCGAGTATACTAGATGAAATGACTCTCGCGTGGGGGATTAAAATAGCGGCTGTAACCATTAAAGCAGTAGAGCTACCTGAAGAAATGAGGAGAGCCATGGCTAAACAAGCTGAAGCTGAGAGGTGGAGGAGAGCGAGGATTATTGAGGCTGAGGGAGAGAAACAAGCCTCACAGATTATAGCTGAAGCTGCTAGGATATACGAGGAGCACCCAGTAGCCTTGAGGCTCAGAGAACTACAGACATTTATAGAGATAGCTAGAGAGAAAGCCCTTGTAGTAGTAACAGAGGCTGGTGGAAAATACATTGGAGAGATCGCGGCAATCCATAAAGCAATGAAAGAGCAGGAGTCTAGAACACAGGCTTAGAGTGGTATAATGAAGCTAAGCTTTATGGGATTATTATTTTTCACACTTATAATACTCATCGTAGTCCCTACATACTCAACTATACTTTATCCTAGTACAAGTCAAAGAGTTGTAGTTGATAGAGGAGTACTCGTAGAGGTTGCCCCTCCATGGGATACCATAGACTCTGGTGTTGCAGAGTGTGTTGTAGATGCTGTGAAGTATGCTGAGTCCTCGAATGCAGTGTTAATAATGAGAGTCGACTCTTATGGCGGCTACTTAGACTCAGCCTTCTCTATTGGCGACTCACTATACTACTCAAAGACCCCTACCGTAGCGTTTGTAGAGAATAAAGCCCTCAGCGCTGGAACACTCATAATACTACCCGCTGATATCATTGGATTGAAGAGAGGTAGTATCATTGGAGCTATGAAACCAGTCATTGTAAACCCAGTTACTGGTGAAATACAGTTTGTAAATGAATCAAAAATACTAGAGCCTGTTATCGGCAAAGCCAAAGTGTATGGTGAGAGAAGGGGTAGAAACACGAGTCTCATAGAGGATTTTGTTATCCAGGCGAAAGTCGTGAATTCTAGTGAGGCGGTGAAGAATAAGGTAGCCGACTACGAGGTTTTAAGTCTAGATGAATTAATAGGGTTAATTAATGGAGTTCAAATAGAGAAAAATGGGGTTTTATACGAGTTGAGTATTAAGAGTATTGAGCCATACTCGTGCAGCATTAGATCTAGGTTTCTATCATTACTCTCAAACTCCTACTTAGCAAACATACTCCTCAGCATTGGTGTTTTAGCCGCTATATTCTCACTGGTATCTGGAAAACTCGTTGTTCTACCACTAGCAATAGCCTTTGTACTACTCGGCTTAATGAGCTCAGGTCTTAATCCAAACATGGTTTCCCTATTCTTCATTCTAATGGGGGCATTACTACTAGCCTTAGAGTTATTCGTAATACCTGGCTTTGGAATAGTTGGAATATCCGGAATTATACTCCTACTACTAGGATTCGCACTAATACCCATGTACATACCCACAGGTGTATCGCCGACAGGAGAGTATATTAACGCTATCCGTGCATTTATACTAGGAACAGCGCTAACACTAGGCTCTTTTTTCGGAGTAGTATTATTCAAGGTGGTGCAAGTGAGGAGGAAAAAGCCTGTTTCATACACACCTGAAGGTAAGAGAGGAGTTGCAGTAGATGAGATCAAGCCTGGTAGTATTGGATTCGTGAAAATAGAGGGTGAGTACTGGAGGGCAACATCTAGTAAATTGATTAATCCCGGGGATGAAGTAGTAGTTGTGAAAATGAGGGATGACGGTATCCTAGTGGTTGAGAAAAAAGAGTCTACGGGTACATAACACCAATCTTTAACAACCCATCTAAAACCCTTCCATTAATAAACCTTGTTGAAACACCACGCTTTCTCAACACCTCATCCATTGACTCAACAACTTCTTTAAGCGTGTATGAATCCGACGCCACTATAAAGTTTACATTTAACCCAAAGCATGGAATCCAGTACCAATACTCCGAGACATATCTAAAGTTTGCCCTCACACTACCCAATACATAATTATACTCTGCAGGGTAGAAGTAGCTACTACCAGCCTGTGTAGCGACCACTCCTCCTTCTCTAAGAATTCTCTTTACTTCACTAAATGCCTGAGCGCTGTAGAGGTGTTTGGCAATCTCCCCAGCGTATGGGTCTGTTAAATCCATTATTACAACATCGAAGCTTCTATCTCGAGATTTCTTAATATACTCCATTCCATCCATTATCACTACTCTTACACGGGGGTCGTTGAATGAACCCTTATTAATGGGCTCAAGGTATTTCCTCGAGAACTCCACGACGACGGGGTCTATGTCCACGAGAACAACCTCTTTCACACTATTGTGTTTTAGTACCTCCCTAAGTGCTACTCCATCCCCGCCGCCAATGATCAATACTTTCTCCGGGTTTGGATGCATCGTCATGGCTGGGTGGACTAGTAGCTCGTGGTAGAAGTACTCGTCTTTCTCAGACAACTGAATGTAGTTGTCTATTAGCAAGGATCTACCGAAACCCTCGATTTCAGCAAATACTAGCTCCTGGTATGGAGACTTCTCCGTTGCAAAGACCTTTCTCACTTTAAATAATAACTTCAATGATCTCCCAGCAGGCTCAACTATTATTAAACCCTCCTCCAAGACTCAGCCCCTCCCATGTAGTAGTTTAATGTAATCCTCCACGATCTTATCTCCACTACTAGATCCTATTCTATCAGCACCTACAGCTATCAATGCTAGTGCGTCGAGAGCCCTCCTAATACCACCAGCAGCTTTAACTCTAACTCTACCTCCACTCGCATTCTTCAATAAGTAAACATCGTGGACAGTCGCCACACCTCCAAGGAAACCAGTACACGTCTTAACAAAGTCCGCTCCCCCCTCAATCACGAGCTCTGTAGCTTTAACCTTCTCCTCATCTGATAGTAGCCCAGTCTCAATGATTACTTTAACTACTTTAACACCATGATTTCTAGCGGCATCAACAACAGCCCTTATATCTCTCAATACATACCCGTAGTCGCCTGACTTGAATGCATTAATATTCATAACCATATCTACTTCGCTAACCCCTAGTTCACCTGCTTCTATAGCTTCACTGACTTTGCTCCGTGTAGATGTGTTCCCCAGTGGGAAGCCTATGACGACCCCTATCTCAATTGTTTTTCCAGCTATTTCACGTGTTTTCTCAACTAGTGATAGTGGTATCATTAGTAGTTTGAATCCATACTTTTTAGTATCGTCAATGTACTTCTCCAGCACTCTATAGCTTGCTTCAGGCTTGAGCAATGTATGGTCGATCAACGAAGCTAGCTCACTAGGCTTATACTTCAAGTCTAATACGTTATTCAAATCAATCACCTCGTTAAGACATATCTATAGGTCTACAGTATAATATTTTAGCATAGTACAGCGTATTGGATTCAATATTATGAAACTTCTCGCTATATTTTGCATTGATATATAACTACGGAGTTAGCACATCTCTACATTATTCAGAAATAGACATTAAAAATTTAACATGTATTAGATAGGAAGCTTTATTCTAAGCTAAGTATGAAAAAGTATATGATTGAGATACATAATTATGGAGCTTACTAGTGCACTCCTTTCTGTATTTTCTCAGCATAAGCCTCTGGTGTCAATAAGGATTCGTATTCTCTTGGATCTACTGGCTCTATTTTTATGATCCAGCCTTTACCATATGGGTCTTTATTGAGTAGCTCGGGGCTTGCCTCGAGATCTTTATTGACTTCCACTACTTTACCTGATAGTGGCGCGTAGTATGGTGAAGTTGCTTTAACGGAGTCTATCATCCCCACTTCCTCACCTTTCTTGAGTACTCTACCAATTTGAGGTAGCTCAACGGCAACTATGTCTTTTAATTCTTTCTGGGCATAGTCTGTTATACCTACTATGACTACTCCTCCCTCTAGCTTAGCCCACTCATCTGTCTGCGTATACCTCCGGTCAGTTTTAACTATGTACTCTTTTCCCTTCACCTTTACAAGTACATCACTCAACCTGACCACCACTTAATCCTAGATTTATCTATATATAAAAAATACTTTACATCTCAGCGTGAAGCATTATCTTTAGTAATCTCACTTCATCTTCACGTGTAATCTTGAAGCCATAGTGTATCTCCAAGAACTCTTTTCTAAACTCAACCACCTTGCTCCTTACTTCTCCAGGGTCTTTTTTATCAATCAACACCATTCTCATGAACCTCGCTATCTCCTTCATTTCACTCTCCTTCATACCCCACCTCGTTAACTCCTGTGTTCCCAGCCTCAGACCACTAGGATCTTTGACATCCTCCGGTCGATCATAAGGCAGCATGTTTTTATTAACAATGATGTTCGCCTGCTCCAGGAGTACAGCGCACTTAGTACCTCTACCAAGCTTAGCAACATCTAGTGCAACTTGGTGGCTTGATGTATAGCCAAGGTGTTCTAGTGCAACTTTAAACCCCTCACTTGCAAGTGCTTCTGCAAGTGCTTTTGCATTCCTCACAATTTGCTGAGCATAGTCTCTACCCCAGATCTTCATTTCAACAGCTGTTACTCCAGTAGCTGCGAGTCTATGTAGGTGGTGGTTTGAAACAAACATTGGGAATACTATCTTACCAATCTCTTTATAATCCTCTTCAAGCCTTGTAGCTATTAATCCACCCTGAGGACCGGGGAATGTCTTGTGTGTGGAGGATGTTATAATGTCTGCCCCTAGTTTCAATGGGTTATCCCAGACTTTCCCTATAACTAATCCAAGTACGTGTGCTACGTCGTGAATTACTTTTGCTCCAACGGTATGTGCTGCCTCCGCCAACTCCTTTGTTGGATGTGGGAATAGGTAGAGTGATCCACCGAGAGTAACTATCTTGGGCTTAACCTCCTCAATCATTTTAACGGCTTTATCGATATCAATGTTCCAATTCTCCAAGTCCACGGGAAGCTCTATTTGCTCAATACCGAGAGCTCCAAGAGTGCCAAATCTAGTGTGGCTAACGTGTGCACCGGCCTGAACAGGCGCCACTAGTGCTTTATCACCTGGCTTTGTGTAGGCTCTGAATACAGATCCATTAGCTGTAGTACCGCTAATTGGCCTAACATCCACGTACTCTGTCTCCAGGAGTTCACCCATTAACTTCTGTACTTTAACCTCGAGTGGGTCTACATATATTAATCCCTGGTAGAACCTCTTATAGGGCTTCCCCTCTGCATACCTATGCATTGCATCGTTGAGGTATAGTAGCATTGCTAAGGGGGACATCACATTCTCACTTGGAATCATATTGAGGCAATGCCTCTTCCTCCAAACCGTGTGGTTTACAGTTAATTCATATACTTCCTTCAAGTCTGGATAGAGCTGTAATAGTGCATCTAAACCCGGGGATTCACCATACTCCAATAGACACCACCCATATTAAACTATAGAGCCCCTATATAATTTATTTCTCAATAAATGGGAAATCAACTATTTTAGCTGAAAGCCTCCTCCCATGCACATCAACTAAAACCTCTTCTCCGAGCACAGCATACCTTGTATCTATGTAAGCCATGGCAATACCCCTATTCAAGACAGGGGAGTAGCATCCACTAGTAACCCAGCCGACATCAATATCCTCAACGAATACCCTACTCCCAGTCCTTGGGAACAGCCTCCCAGCTTCTTTACCCATTTTTAAACCAACTCTAACCCACCTCAACCCCTCTCTCCTACAAGCCCTCAAAGCCTCCTCGCCAACAAACCCCTTCTTACTCCACGTAATTGCACCCATTCCGTATCTCAACGCTAGTGCACACGGGAATTTTGAGGGGTCTTCACCATACTCATGGTCTCCCAGGACAAACCCCATTTCAATCCTCAATGTATCCCTAGCTATTAAGCCAGCTGGCTTAACCCCCCTAGCAATGAATAAATCAATAAGCCTCCTTAGCTCACCGTGTTCACCCCATATCTCAAATCCATCCTCACCCGTCCAACCACTCCTACTCACAAGGAAGACCTTGACCCCGGCTACTTCCTCGTTTAACCTAAACTCAAGCGGCTTAAGGTCTCCAGCCCACTTCGCGCCAAGCGACTCCATTACTTCAACGGCTCTAGGACCCTGCAGTGCAAGCATTGAGTACTTGTGTGTTAAGTCCTCAACTTCTACTTTGTAGTTTCTAGATGAAATAACACTCCTAATGTAACTAATCATTTTCTCGCGTACAAGCGCGTTTGGAACTAATAGCCACTCTTCATCACTAACCTTATATAGCATTTCGTCATCCTTAACCCTAGCCCATTCATTTAAAGCCAGTGTTGGCCCACTCATAAATCCAGGTTTAACTTTTGACATGTCTTTTGTGTAAATATACTGTGCTAGAGTGACTACGTCTGGGCCCTTCAACAATACCCTACCCATGTGCGATACATCAAATAAGCCAACACTCGTCCTCACAGCCATGTGTTCATCAATAGAACCCGTAAACCTCATTGGAACCTCCCAATCCCCGAAAAACCCCGGCTCTGCTCCGAGTTTCTCAACGTAATACTCGAATAGAGGTATTTTGGGCACATGTATCACCATGTCACTTGATATGGCAAGATACATTTATAACTTCAATCCTCCATATAAGCGTAAACGGGTGTCTTGCTTGGAGAATCACCCATGGATTCCATCTCTTACAAGAGATCAAGTGGAGAAAATCCTGAGAGTTATAGGTGTTGGAGACGTTAGCGAGTTGTTCAACGATATTCCAGCTTCAATAAAACTAACTAGAGAGCAATGGGATAAACTGGAGATTGGCTTCGGTAAGCCGATCTCAGAGATCGAGGCGAAGAAAATACTGCACGGTAAGTTATCCAAGAACACTACTTTAAAAACACCTCCATTCATGGGGGGAGGATTTTACCCCCACTACGTTCCACCACTAGTTAAGTACATTATTTCACGTGGAGAGTTCTTAACAGCATACACTCCCTACCAAGCAGAGATCTCTCAGGGCTTAATGCAGGCCATATTCGAGTATCAAAGCCTCATGGCTGAGCTACTTGAGATGGATGTTGTAAATGCATCAATGTATGACTGGGGTTCTGCAGCCGCGGAGGCTGTATTAATGTCCCTACGTGTAAATAAGGGGAGGACGAAGGTTATCCTACCAGCCAATATGAATCCATATCATAGGAAGGTCGTTGAGTCGTATACATGGCCGCATGGAGTGAAAATAGTAAATGCACCATTCAATAGAGAAACAGGTGGAGTTGATGTTGAGGAGTTAAAGAAGCTTGTTGATGAGGAAACAGCTGGAGTCTACCTCCAATACCCCAATTTCTTCGGGGTGGTTGAAGCAGATGCAAAAGCTATTGGAGAAGTAGCCCATGAAAAAGGCGCATTGTTTATTACAGGAGTATACCCAATAGCATTAGGCTTATTGAAATCACCTGGAGAGCTAGGCGCTGACATAGCTGTTGGAGAGGGGCAACCACTTGGATTGGGGTTGAATTATGGAGGACCATACCTCGGGATCTTCGCTACTAGGTTCGACATGAACCTCGTTAGGCAAATGCCTGGGAGGATTATTGGACTGGCTGAATCACACCGTGGAGAGAGGGGTTTTGCAATGATACTGCAAACTAGAGAGCAGCACATTAGGAGGGAGAAGGCTACTAGTAATATATGTACAAACGAGGCGTTAATGGCTATCGCAGCTGCAGTCTACTTATCAATGCTTGGTAAAAACGGCTTAGTGAAACTAGCGGAGATCAACTACTACCGTGCTCACTATGCATGGGCTAAAATGAGGCAAGCTGGTTTAACAGTCGATTTATTCAAGTGGGATTTCTTCAATGAATTCCCTGTTTCATTCAATAAGCAAGGCGTAAAGTATAGTTTTATCCATGAGAAGCTACTCGAGAGGGGGATTCATGGTGGACTATACATTGGCGACCAGTACCCAGAGCTTGGTGAAACTGCGTTATTTGCATTCACTGAAATGCACTTTAAGGAGGATATAGACCTACTCGTAGAATCTCTCACCGAGATCACTCGTAGGGGGTGATGGAGTATGCGCACATATAGGCAGGCAAATTGGAGTGAACCATTAATATTTGAGCTCGGATCTCCAGGTAGATTGGGGATCACTCTACCAGAATTAGAAGACGAGGTCAAGAAAGTCGTTGGAGGAGTGAAAATACCCGAGTCCATTAAGAGGAGTAAACCACTTAGTTTACCAGAGTTGAGTGAAGTAGAGGTTACACGTCACTTCACTAATTTAACTCAAATGGCTTATGGAGTAGACAATGGCCCCGTACCACTTGGATCCTGCACAATGAAGTTTAACCCGAGGATAGCTTGGGATCTATCCTTCAACAGTGGCGTTGACCAACTACACCCACTACAAGATGAGAGAACAGTCCAGGGATTACTCGAGGTAATGTATGAACTACAGAAATGGCTTGCCAACATTGTAGGCATGGATGCCTGTACACTTCACCCAGCAGCTGGCGCACACGGTGAGTTAACAGGTGTGCTTGTTATTAGGAAGTACCATGAGTTGAAGGGTCAATTAGATAAGAAAAAGGAGATTGTAATACCTGATAGTGCACATGGGACTAACCCAGCTAGTGCCGCTATGGCTGGGTTTAAAGTTATAGAGGTCCCATCTGGTAGTGATGGAAACGTTGACTTCGAGGCTTTGAAATCAGTTGTTGGAGAATCCACTGCTGGATTAATGATTACTAATCCCAATACTCTTGGATTATTCGAGGAGAGGATACTAGAGATCGCTGATCTACTCCACAAGTACGATGCACTACTATACTACGATGGTGCAAACCTAAATGGGATAATGGGCTATGCGAGACCTGGAGATATGGGCTTCGACATAGCACACATAAATATACATAAAACCTTTAGCTCACCGCATGGTGGGGGAGGTCCTGGCTCTGGACCTATATGTGTTAAAAACAGGCTTGTAGATAGGGAGAAGGGGATTTATCTAAGTGACTTATTGCCAGGCTATATTGTAGTGTATGATGAAGAGAAGGGGATTTATAGACTTAAGGGTCCCGGATCACACAGTATTGGTTTATTGAAATCCTTCTTTGCCAACACTATTCCACTACTATGGGCCTACGTATACATAGCAATAATGGGTCCACAGGGATTGAGGAAAGTCACTGAGCACTGTGTCTTGATCACTAATTACTTCGCTAAGTTAATGAATGGTGTTAGAGGATACGATATACCATACGGTAAGGGTAGGTTTAGAAAACACGAAGTCGTATTAAGCGCTAAGCCCATGGCCGACGAAGTTGGTGTTACAGCCGAGGATGTTGCTAAGGGATTGCTGGATGCTGGATTCTATGCCCCAACAATATACTTCCCACTAATAGTGAAGGAAGCCCTCATGACAGAGTTCACGGAGACTGAAACACCTGAGAACATTGAGAGATACGTGGAGAGGTTGAAGGAAATTAGTAAGATAGCATATGAAAACCCCTCAAAGCCAAAAGAGTGGCCACTAAACACGAGCGTTGGGAGATTGGATATTGTTAAAGCAAACCACCCCAAGTATGTTGCACCAACGTGGAGAGTCTATGTGAAGAGATTGAAGGGAGAATTGAAGTGAAGTATGATGTTGCAATAATTGGATCGGGCGTTGGAGGCTACCCAGCAGGATCATACCTAGCCGGTAAGGGGTTGAAAGTAGCTGTTATAGAGAAGCACTTAATTGGCGGGGAGTGCACTAACTACGGCTGCGTACCAAGTAAAGCACTCTACCAATTCGCAGAGGCGGTTAAAACAATTGAGAAAATAAATGGAGTAGCGGAGTATAAGTGGAGTGAACTCATAGAATGGGCTAAAGGAGTGGTCAAGGAATCCCGTGAGGGGATTAGTTATCTACTGGAATCCAAGGGGGTTGACCTATATAATGGAGTAGCATTAATTGAATCCAATAAAAGAGTTAAAATTAAGAACTCAGCGGAGCTTAAAGAGATCGAAGCAGACAAATTAATAGTAGCTACTGGAACAGACCCTGGGGATATACCAGTCGCTAGGTTTGATGGGTCGGGGATTATTAGTAATAGAGAGGCATTATACCTAGACGATAAGCCGGAGAGTATGTTAATAATTGGTGGGGGAGTAGTTGGAGTTGAATTAGCCAACGTATTCAGCGCTTTCAAAGTCGATGTAACTATAGTTGAGCTACTAGACCACATACTCCCATTCACAGATAGAGACATAGCACTCGCTGTGAAAACACACTTATCTCAGAGAGGTGTGAGGATCATTGAGAAGACAACTGTGGGTAGATTGGAGAAAGCTAGTGGTAAGTACCATGCGGAGTTATCTAATGGCGAGAAACTCGAGGTAGACAAGGTTTTAGTCGCTGTTGGGAGAAAGCCTAATACAAGAGGTATTGGATTAGAAAACCTGGGTGTGGAGCTAGACTCCAAGGGGTTTATAAAGGTAAGCGAGAGAATGGAGACAAGCACTCAAGGGGTATTTGCAACGGGAGATGTTGTTGGAGGCCCCCTACTAGCACATAAAGCCATATTGGAGAGCATTATAGCTGGTAGAGTTATCAGTGGAGAGGAGGCTCCTAGATTAGACTATAAACTAGTGCCTATCACAATATTCACGGGTCTTGAAGTAGCCTCAGTAGGCTACACGGAGAAGGAGCTGCAATCTATGGGTTTAAAGTATGTGAAGTACAGGATCCCACTATACTACTTATCCTCTGTGAAAATCAAAGGCGGTAAAAATGCATTTGCGAAGATAATACTAGATGAGAGGGGTGGAAGAGTACTGGGTATACATATTGTTGCACCAAATGCATCAGAAGTCGTATCAGCATACATACCACTCTACATCGGTAAAATGAACTTAAAAGACGCTGCCCAAGTACCATACCCTCATTTAACAGTATCGGAGTCTCTAAGAGACTTCGCCGAATACATACTTGGCGAGCCAGTACATCTCCTCAAGAAATAATTTTCTCTAGACTATTTTATTTTTTACTATGTTTTTAGTGCGTGATGATCATTAGATATATGATAAGCAATGACGCTATATTTCTATTGTTACAAGTGAGACCTACAAATCACTCTTCTAAAACCAAGGGTAATATAAAGGTATCGAAGCCCACGGGTTCTTGAGATATAACTAATAAGCCTATGAACTTCTACTCCTCAACGAGATGGACATACCCCTAGACAACAGGGGCAGTTATTATGGGCGTTAATATTTTCGATATGTAAGTTCATTTACCTGCATTCTCAGCTTTAAGACCCCGTATATTCTATTGTTTTAAGAGTAGGTGTTAATGCATTGAGTTTTATAGGATTTAGTGAATCGCTAGAATCGAAGTATTGTGGAAAGAGTGGACTGTGTTTCTGGGTTGAATATGCTGCTGTAAACCCAGTTGGTGAAGGAGCGGTTTACTTCTTTGACTGTACGCTATATAAGTATGCTAGAGGAGACTATACTGGTAGACCAGATGCGAGGATTTTACTTTCATTCCGCAGCCCGGTATCAATTAATAGCCTTTACTATTCTCCGCAGGGTGTTTACCCAAGGCTAAAAGCAACTTCAAAATGCGATAAGAGCGATGTCGAGGAGTGTATTGCAAGTGTATTAAACGCTATTGATGTAGAGGTTGAGAAGGCGAGGGAGTACTATGAGAAATCCCCGAAGACACCACGCTGGTTGAGGTTCCTGCTGCCTGTTAGGGATGCACGTAGTGAAGCTAGGGGTGTATATTATGGCTTTTTAACTAGGAAGAGGCTCTTACTGGAGATTACTAGCCTTATGGGTTATAGAGGGGGTTATTTAGAGGCTTTAGTTAAGCCCTCCAATATACTACTTAGCTATAACACCAAGAAGAGAGAAATATACGCTTTGATCGGGGATAATCCAGTAAAGCTTGAAGCGCATAGAAAAATACTTGACTTCAATCAGTTAACATTGGATATTGAAAAGTAGTTATTAATAAAACTTAATTTATTACTTAAACATTATTATAATAGAATGAGATGTTGGTTGGAAACAATGGATTTGAGAGATCTAAGTAGGGAAATAGCTTCGATTGTAAAGAAAGTTAAGCAAAGCGTTGTTACAATATCCACTGTTATACCACACCCCATGAGCTTCCTGGGGTATGAGCCGGTTAAAGGATATGGATCTGGATTTATAATTGCACCAGGATACGTAGTGACCAATGCACACGTGGTGTCAGGTGCTTCCAGAGTATACGTTATATTTAGTGATGGCTATGCAAGTGAAGCCATTATAGTAGCCATAGATCCACATAGAGACTTAGCATTACTACAAACAAGTGAACACGGTGAGCCAATAAAACTAGGGGATTCCGATAGACTAGAAGTTGGCGAAATAGTATTGGCTATTGGTTCTCCTCTAGGCCTACTAGAAAACTCCGTAACCATGGGTGTTGTAAGCGCTGTTGGTAGGTCGATCTCTAGTAGAGACATACTACTAGAAGACTTAATACAGACGGATGCAGCAATAAACCCAGGTAATAGCGGAGGGCCTTTAATAAACCTCATGGGTGAAGCAGTTGGTGTCGCAACAGCAATTATACCGTTCGCACAGGGCATAGGCTTCGCAATACCGATCAACACTGTGAAGAGATTTATTGAGATGATTAAGAAGTATGGAAAACCACTGAGAGCCTGGATCGGGGTTTACGTAATGCCATTGAACCCAACATTCTCCGCTCTATATAAAATCCCCGTTCAAGAGGGCTTATTAGTCGTGAGGGTCATACCTGGGTCTCCAGCAGAGAGAAGCGGTTTGCTAGAGGGAGATATTATTCTAGCAGTTGACGGTAAACTAGTTAAGAAAATCGGGGACTTGAGGAAGGCAATAGAGGAGGGCATTGACAGAGGCTACGTAGAACTCGAAGTAATGCGTGGATCAGATGTATTTAGAGTGAGGACAAGGATACTTGTAGAATAACTTATTTGCCTGTATTAAAAGGTATTTTTGTATTTAACATTAATAGCTCCTACAGGGCTTTAATTACTTTGTGAATAACCGTATATACCTCTAAATGCTTGGTTGTGAATGCTGTATTTATCACTCATTATCGTGTTTAATTAAACATTGACTCGTACAATATTTTTGTAAAATCCTTCTCGATACTGATTTTAATGATTTTAGAGGTGAATTATCATGTGGGTGTAATTATTCTATTTTGATTATTCATTTCCTCAACGGCTTCCATACACTATTTACTGATCGTGTCTTATTGAATTACTATTCATGGCTTAGTTATTAATGTAAGTATTGGGAAAACCACGAGGATGAAGAATAATGTGAGTGTTGCCAGTATTAAGGCAGCTGTCTGAGAGTCCCACTTGTATTTCTCAGCGATAACAATATTCATAACTGCCGGTGGAGTCATTGATACCACTACAAGCTCATACTTATCCAGTTTGCTAAAGCCCAGTGGAGAGGCGAAAATGTACGCTAAGATTGGTGCAATTATAAATCTATAGAGCCCTGTTGTTAACAATTCTCTTTTTAAACGTGTAATACCCCCCAGTCTCGTTGGTATTCTTAGACCCATCGTATAGGTTGCAGTGTAACTTAGCAGTGGGCTACTCCAAGCTAGCAACTGGTTAATAGACCCAGCCGACTCTCCGAGCACGTAGTGTCCAAGGCAACCAGTTAGAAAGCCTATGAACGCTGTGGATGTCAATAAACTCCTCAACGCACTTAATGCATCTCTCCCGATTACTTCTGGTATTAAAATATTTAAAACCACTGTAACAACTCCGAATACAGCTGCAATATTTACTCTACCAAGTAATGCATATACTACTGGAAACCCGAGGAAAACACTGTTTGGAAAAACCGATAGAAATATTATTGATGGATCTGCGGATTTGTAAGTCTTACTTATTGATACATAAGCTAAAGTAGTGAAAACCAAAAAGTAAGCTAATACATATGCGTCGAAAACCCATACACCACGATTTAAAAACACCGTGAAGAAACTCAATGGAACTAAAACATAGTACACTAGTCTAACAAACACCACCACTAATTTCTCGAAGATAGTAAATTTCTTCAATAAAACCTCTAGAAACACCCTAGTGGCGTAGCCAGCAACCATAATTAGTAGAAATACGTAGACCTCATGCAAGACAATCACCTATGGAATCCAATAGAGGTTTAATCTCCAATACCCTTCTCACTTACTCTAATCATTCTTTTACACCTCTTCCTATATCTCCCAATAGACGTTGAATCCGCAATGTGTACTTGCACTGGTGCATCCCATGGTAGCCCATATACCATAATAGCCCTCTCCAATATCTCAACTAATATGTTCTTTTTCTCACTATTAATAAGCATTCTCCCCGGTATAGTGATCAATACACCTATATCACTAAATATAGTCACTCTATTCTCAGCAACCCTCCAATAACATAGACTTCGGAATTAGGAAGTAGATCCCTTGTAGCCATGTATACTTTAACAGCGTACTCTCTCCAGCGCTTGAAGTGCTCAAAGTGGTGTTTAACCCAACTTGACAATTCTATATACCTCCTCCAGGAGCTCTGTTAATTGACTAGCTACGTTAACTACTTCCTTAGAGTCTTCCACACTAAACTCTACATCACCATAACGACTCAGAGTGTACGCACCTACTTCTTCCTGAAACTCCTTCACCCTTAGTTCTTTAATGAGTATAGAGATTACTTCCTTTATTCTATGCCCTCTTGGATAATCTCCAAGAAGCTCGTAGTATACTGCTTTAGCATATAATTGCATGGCTTATTCTGCTGTGAAAGTCATTATATCGGGGTCTTCTACTCTCCTCGCCACTTCAAGAAAAGCTCTTACTCTATGCTTTAATTTATTAACGTAGTTTCCATTCAATTTCATCTTCCCACTACTTATTAGCGTACTTGTGTTGAAATAATAGATGCTGGTACTTCAGCGATGAACACCTGTTAATCGTTTCAAGTGTTTTTAAGTATAAAATCGCTCCCATTTTTATTAATTCCCACGGTGGTTTATTTGGCTTGGAGAAGTGAGATTCTTGATTGGTTGAAGAAACTCACTGTGATACCTGGTCCTAGTGGGAGAGAGGAGGGTGTTAGAGAAGTTGTTGCCAGCCTTATTGAGCCATTTGTTGATAAACTATGGATTGACACGTGGGGTAATCTTGTTGGATTGAAGAAGGGTTCTAGTGGGGAGGGGAAATTAATGATTGCTGCACACATAGATGAAATAGGTTTATTTGTATCACACATTGAAGATGATGGATTCTTAAGGGTTGTCCCTATTGGGGGTATACCTGAGAGGACGCTACTGTATCAACGAGTTGTATTGAGGACTAGGGATGGTAGGCTGGTTAGAGGTGTTATTGGCTTAAAGCCACCACATATTGCTAAACCCGAGGAGCTCCAGAAGATACCTGAGATGAGGGAGTTGTTTGTTGATATTGGGGCTTCTAGTAGAGAGGAGGTTGAGAAAGCTGGTGTTAGAGTGGGGGACGTGTTGGTTTTCGATAGAGATGTGGCTGAGTTAATGAATAATAGAGTCGCGGGTAAGGCTTTTGATGATAGAGTCGGTGTTGTGTCATTAATTAAAGCGGCTCAACTACTCGAGGAGCCGAAGGTAGATACGTATTTTGTTGCAACGGTGCAAGAGGAGGTTGGCTTGAAGGGTGCTCGAACATCTGCATTCGCTATATCCCCTGATGCAGCAGTAGCCATCGATGTTACAATAGCAAGCGATATACCGGGTGTTGCAAAGGCAGAGTGGTTTACTAGACTAGGTAAGGGCCCGGCTATAAAGATAGTTGATGGTAGGAGCGCCTCCGGCTTAATAGCTCATCCAAGGATTGTAGAATTCCTTATATCCATCGCGGAGAAGTACAAAGTACCATATCAACTAGAGGTTGCTGCGGGAGGGACTACAGATGCTAGCATTATTGCACTGAACAAAGAGGGTGTTCCAGCCGGGACTATATCTATACCATCCCGCTACATACACAGCCCTGTTGAGGTTGTTGACTTAAACGACGTATACAATACAGCCCTACTCGCAAAGTACTTTGCAGAGGAGGCGACACCAGAGTGGCTTAGAGAGATTAAGGGCCGTGTGTTAAAGTAGACTAAGTGTAATCTAACTCACTATTTCTCACTACAGCACACTTACTCAACTCATGCTCAACCAATCTATCAGGGTCTATGACGTGGAGTACATGGAAGCCCCTAGCGACAAGGTAGTCAGATAATATCTTCCTATGGCACATCCATGGCAATCTCTCACTACACATTAATATTATAGTCCTACTACTCGCTAACTCCACGAGCTTATTGAGCACAGGCTTTAAGTCACTTCGCTTCGTTATATAAGTGGCATATGCTCTAAAACCACGTGATTCAAAGCAATTTGCTATCCCGTAATCATCTACATCAACACCGAATTTTCTATATCCACCCAACTCAGGGATCCAGGTGTAATCTATCCCCACTTCTCCCAGCACTCTCGCGAGATTGGAACCCGAGTACTCTGGGAGAGACCTCGACTTGTTCCACCTACGAATATCCACCAATACCTCTACATTAAGCCTCCTCAATACAGCGATAAAATCCCCTAAATTCCAGCCACCATAGCCAATAGAGTAAACCACTCTCCCCATTTAAAGCACTCCCTGTTCCTGAATCACGATTATAAGTAACATTAGTATAACTGTAAAAGGGTGACATAATGACTCACAAGTTGCTAAATACCGTAGTGGCCATCTCACTGATAGTAGCGTCTATGGGGATACTTAGTCAAATCACCATAGTTGCTAGTGGTGATGCAAGTAGCTATGCGAAAGACTGGACTTTCATGGTGTACATAGTTGGAGACAACAACTTAGATCCATACGTTAACAGCGACCTATACGAGATGATGAGCGTTGGCTCAACCAGTAGAGTCAATATCATTGCACTAGTGGACTTGTACAGAGTTAATGGATCAGTAATGTACTACATTGGTAGAAATGAATTGACACCAATATGGGGTAATTGGATTAATGAGTATGAATTAAATATGGGTGACCCATCAACTCTCACTTGGTTTATAAGAGAAGCTGCGTCTAAATACCCAGCTAGACACTATGCCCTCGTAATATGGGATCACGGGGATTCATGGGTTGGAGTTGGCTGGGATGATACAAACAGCGACTACTTAACTATGGAGGAGTTGAAGACCGCTATACAAAATGGTGGAGTCTTTATAGACATAGTAGGATTCGACGCGTGTTTAATGGCTAGTATCGAGGTGGCATACACACTTAGTTTAACTAATAATGCTGGTATCATAGTGGCATCTGAAGAAATGATACCTGGATATGGCTGGCCCTACAGGGAAATACTTAGTAAACTCGTGGAAAACCCCAGTATGACACCCGAGGAGTTTGCAGGGGTTATAGTAAATGAATATGTCGCCTCATATTGGCATGGCTCACAAGGGACACAAACATATGTCACTATGAGCGCTGTGGATGCTAGGAAGCTACCAATACTAGTATCCTACATGGCCTCTCTAACAAACAAGCTACTGAGCAATATAGAGACTTATAGTCAATACGTGAGAGCAGCTGCTGAAGCCGCTGAGAGATTTTGGTTTGGCATTATGTATCAGGGACCATACATTGACTTAAGAGACTTCCTCGAAAACCTACTTAAGTTAAGGAGAGAGCTCGATCCATACATATATCCAATACTCAGCGAGTGGAGTAATATCATTATATCCTACAACTCAACGCGGGGCCTACACTACGTTGGAGCATATGGTTTAACCATATACTTCCCGAGAAACAAGGAGTTATTCTATAATCTCGAGTACTACTACAATAGTGTTCCAGAATTTGCTTCTGAGACAAACTGGTATAAACTCCTAGAATACACTCTTAGTTAGGAATATCTTCCATCTTTTTATCTCCCTAGGGATTCATAATACACTATCCTCAATAATATTCAAGGATAGGTATTGAAATCTCTGTGTACGCGTGGACTTGAAACTGCTTTAAGCTATGTATTGGGATCTTTTGAATCAATTATGTACTCAGCCTCTAAGTTCTCACATGGATTAATATGCTCGTGTTATTGCATTCATTACTGCTCCATACGTTGCTTTAACCTCTACATTATTAACTAGTATTGCATACTCAAACTTGGTGTTTGCCTTGAAAGAGGTTAAGATGTTTGCCGTAATTACTGTATTTTCATTAATATTGTTAGGAATGATCCTCGCACTATATAAATTCTACTCGGAAAGAGAATACTATGCGAATTATGCACATAGATTAGAGAGCGAGTTAAATTCATTAATGCTAGTTTATGAGAATAAGTCACGTGAACTAGATGAAGTCGAAATTAAGCTCAGCGATTTAAAGGCTAATTATACCTTACTCGAGGAAAAATACTCTAAGCTGGAAAAAGACTTCTCGAGTGTTGCACATGAGCTTAATAGAGTTAGAGATGTAGCCAAGAGCTTGAACTCTACGCTCTATAATATTACATCGACAATGCTTAGTTATGTATCCATACCGCAGGCTTTACCAAGGGTTTTAAATATTGATGAAGTACTAGCTACAGGTTACTATGTTGTAGCAGCTGCTGTTACACCATCAGATCCATGGTTATCCTATTGGCATTTATATGCATGGGTATCTAGTAGTATTAGGTATGCTAGAGACCCCTTGATACCCATACCATACTGTGAGTACGTTAATGAGTCTTGTGTTTTAAAATACCTCTTCATCGAGAACTATGTGCAGTCTCCATCGCAGACACTCGAATACTGGCAGGGTGACTGCGAGGACACCGCTATATTGCTGTATGCGATGATCAAGTATTACCAATTATTCATTAATGGAACAGAGTATCTCACATGGCTTGCACTAATAGAATTCAATGACAATGAATCCCACGTCGCAGTATTTATACCAGCTAAGGGTGGACTAGTCGCAATACTAGACCCAACAGGCCACTACATGACAACCGATGAAATGGGCCGCTTAGTACCCCAACCGGCTAGAGTAGAGCTTGAAAAATACGCGAGTAGGTGGAGTATTCACGGTGGGGTAAAAAACATTGATTTAATTAGAGCAGATGTTATTGGAAAAGAGTATTATTTAAGCGCGGAGGGATCTATTGAAAAAATAGCTGAGTATATTGAGTCTTTTTAGTAAATGACATCTACTTACCAGCTACTTTCACACTACTAATTAGAATAGATGGTGTCGAGGCGTTCCCATTAACTACTGAGTCTCCTCCAACGCTAACTAAATTCCTCGATAGCCAATCATATATACTACCGCCAATAACTACACCCTTCACAGGCTTTACAACAACACCATTCTCAACTAGTAACCCATGAGTAACAGTTGCCTTCACACTACCCGTGAACGGATCGCTCATCCAGTATCCTATAATGTCGTATACTACAATACCCTTCTTTAAATCCCTTGTAAACTCCTCAAGATTACCACTACCAGGCTCCAACTCTAAATTAGTGAAACCTGGCTGAGGCTGCGCTGCTGGGTGTGTTCTAATACCATTCCCCGTCGAATCAGTATTCATTCTCTTAGCTGTATAGTGACTGTGCAGTATTGTTTTGAAAACCCCTTTATCAACCACTCTCTTATTGCTCGTTGCAACTCCCTCATCATCAAATCCCCTTGTTCCAACACCACCTCTCAACTCTGGATTATCCCTTATTGACACCTTGTCGCTGAAGACTACTTCTCCTAGTTTGCTTCTCAATGGGCTTCTATTCTCAAGTATATTTAACCCAGAGAAAGCTGGGGCTAGGCTGAATTGTAGTATTAAACCAGTTTGAGTGGGCTCAAATACTACTTCGTATTCTCCCGACTCGATTGGCTTTGAGTTGAAGAATAGTAATGCCCTCTCACCTGACTCCAATGCCTTTCTCTCTAGTTCACCCTGATCTAGGATGCCTTTATTATATACTAGTCCATAGTCTGACTGAGAACCATTCTTTAAGATGTTTAGAGTGAGCCATATCGTGACAATACTCTTCTTCATTGATCTACATACTCCATGCGTATTTGAAATAGTCACTTCGAGATCACTGGCCATTAATAAGCCCTCAGCGACAAAGGCTTTCTCCACACCTCTCCTTAATCCCGGCTCCTTAAGCCTCTCCATAGTTGCCTTTAGTAATTCAACGTATTCCTCTTCCGTCATTTTACCTATTCTCGGGTCATAAGCCTCTACTTTTAGAGGAGCTTTCGCGTCTGATGCGAAGCCCGACCAGTATGGGTCTTCTGGTGATGACTTAACAACGGGGATTAATGAGTCTAGGGCTTCATCAGGGTTTCTAGGTAGGTTGTTTAGTCTTATAGCCCCTACTCTCTTGCCGATAGAGCCCCTTAATCCAATATCGTGGTCTACACTGCTAGAAGCCTCTATTATCTTATCATTTGCCACAGTGAAGACCCTTATATTAGTCTTAACTACGTAGACTTCTAGCTCGCTGAGTCCCCTCTCAGTAGACCTAGCGATTATTCTTTCAATAACATCATCCACCACTTCAACCACCTCCAATTGTGAATCCTCGAACGCGTACGTGTGGTCCTCCATCACCAACTCTAACCATTTGATTAGACTTTCCACAACCACCGAACACACTGGTTCTAACCAATAGGTCTTTTCCAACAGCATCCACATTTCTCAAAGTGTCGAGTATTAAGCCAGACAACATAACGCCTTTAACCAGCGTCTTGGGCTCACCATTCTCTATAATGTAGCTAGGTCCACTTGTAAATGTAAATGCGCCAGTTAATGGATTTACTTCGCCACCTAGTGCTCCACGCCCCTTTATATACAGTCCATTCTTCATATCCCTAATCATCTCATCTGGACTCCAGTCCCTAGGCTCCATATATGTATTAGTCTGCCTAACGAGTATTGGATGCCTATAGCTCATTACTCTAGCATTCCCCGTTGGCTCTTGACCTAGAGCCCTAGCTGTAGACAAGCTGTGTAGGTAACCCTGTAATACTCCATTCTTAACAGTGTAGACCTTCCTCTTTGGTGTACCCTCGTCGTCGAATGGTACGTATGCTCCACCCTCCACTAGTCCATCATCTACTATTGAAACATACTCACTAGCAACTCTCTCTCCAACTCTACCACCTAGTACACTTCCACCAGCGAGGACTATGTCTCCCTCACTCGCGTGTCCAAATGCCTCGTGTAGCATTAATCCAACCATGTCGTTGTCTAGTACAATATCGTATCTACCCGGCTTAACACGCCTAGCTCTAGCTGTTTCAACAACTAGTTTACCTCTATCCCTAATCCAATCATCCCAGTTAATCGACTTAATGAACTCCCAGCCGGCGACAGCAGATTCAGCGTCTCCAAAAGACTCATATACACCCTCAACGTGTGCTATTAATCTAGCTCCAGCACCAATCATTTTCCTAGAGACCTCTACATAGTCCCCCCTACTAGAAATGTATAGTCTATAGTCGTCTTCATAGCCAAACCTAATAGTGCTGCTTGAAACCCCCTGTAACTCTCTCACAGCACTATACATAGTCTTCAATAACTCAACTTTCTCAGATATATCGATCAACCCAGGGTCCACTTGGAAACTAGAAGAAGCCCTTGACTTAACAACTGGTCTCTCATACAGAGCTAATTTAAATGTCTCCCCCGAGATCGCCCGGGCAATCTTCAATGCTCTCTCAGTAGCATCCCTAATAGATTCTCTATCAAGACTATTCGTCGAAGAGTAGCCCATCGAGCCCCCCACAAGCACTCTCACTCCAATCCCCTGGTGTTTATTCAAAGTCAGCTCTCTCACTACACCATTATCAAGTACTACTAGTTCACTATGGTATACCTGTATCCTCGCGTCTATGAAGTCTAATCCAAGTTGATCCCTTAGCTTTAGTACTAAATCCGGATCTATGTGTGTCAATTTACTCAACCAATTAGTAATCACTATCGTCAACAAATTTATCTTTGAATCGAGATCAATTGGCAATTCACGCATTAAAATTAAGCAAAGTAGTGTTTAGTTAGGGTATAATAGTGTCCACTTTGTCTCCACAACTCATATTCCAAGTATTATTGGTATTATAAAGTACGAGAACAATGTAGCAATAAATACCGAGATAACCATCAATACCACTCCCGCCTTAGCCATTTCATAGTTTTTAAAGAATCCATAAGAATATGCAATAGCGTTTGGAGGCGTATTCGCTGGTAGAATAAAAGCGAATGTAGAGGCAATACCCGCTGCAACCCCTCCTATGATCGGGTTTAACCCCACTCCTCGAGCTATAGCTATCCCTAGGGGGACAGCGAGAGATGCTGTAGCGGTTATACTGCAGAACGCGACGACTAAGAGACTGGAGATCAGGGATATCGCGAAGACTATTGCTATGGGGCTATAGCCGGATAGAGAGTGCATTGCAATTGATGAAAGGAACTCCACAAGGCCAGATTCACGGAAGCCAGCACCTAGTGCTAGGCCTCCTGCAATCAGGAATAATACTCCCCAATCAACACCCTTACTTACATCATCCCATGTCACTGTACCCACTACTGGGAGTATGTGTATCGTTATTACTACCAGTGAGGCAATATACGTCCAGTCCTTCAAAAGTTGTGAGGCGATGGGGTCAATGATCCAGAGTAGTGCAGAAACTAGAAACAGTAATAGAGCTTGTAGTCTCCTACCCGTTAACAAGCCAATCTTTCTCGCCTCTAATTCAATTGTTAATCTACCACCCTTCACTACCTCTACCTCGGGCTTATACATTGCTATTAGAATAAACCAAGCAATAATTGTTAAAATCAATGCAATTGGAATACCCCAGAGCATCCAAGTAGTGAACCCTATAACAACCCCTGTAGACTTCTCAATATTACTTATTGTTATGGGGTTTGGTGGAGTACCAACTGGTGTACCAAGACCACCTATAGTTGCTGCATATGCTATACCAATCATCATCGCCTTACCGAGATTCCGGGCTGCCCTTTCTTCGCCAAATAAACCCAACATACCTACACCTATTGGAGCCATTATAGCTGCTGCAGCTGTATTTGGAATCCACATTGATAGCGTGGAGGTTGCCAGCATCATTCCTAGAACCACCCTCTCAGCTTTCTCACCCATGAAGCCGAGGAACTTTACACCAATGTATCTATCAACGCCATGTCTCGACAGAGAAAGTGCTAGAACTTCACCTGCAAGCATTAACGCAATGACTTTATCAGCAAAGTAGCTATATGCTTTGTCGAATGGGAGTATGCCCTCGACAACTAGTAGGAGTATAATTAATACACTCGTTAGTGGAATGGGTATTAACTCTGTAGACCAATAGAAAACTGCTAGAAAAGCGATCCATAGGACTCTCCATGCACGGGGATTCAAATTAAGTGGAGGAGGTATTAGCATCGTAAATAATACTATTCCAAAGACAATGGCGATTACAGACACTTTCTTCAAACCATTGACTCCCTCCAATTCCGATCAACACCCATATTGCCTTCAGGAAATAAAAGAGATGGGTTTTAGATTATATGCTTTGATTAATCAATTAGATTACTGCATGAACTCACTACAATCTCACTGTATGTATCTATGAGGCAAAACTATGGAAAATATACTCTCTCTATAACTCTATAATTCTCTTTAAAACAGCCTCTCCTCTATAATCGGGTAGCAATATTGGGGCTTTCCTCTTCTCAGGGACTCCTATAGATTTTAAGTCAGCTATAAATGACTCAAGGTGCTTCAGAGATATTTCTATGACTGTTGTTTCACGAGTTAACTTAGCTGCTTCAATACCGGCTCTACGGCCAAATACAAATATATCTGCTGTTGAGTTACCTACAAGTCTATTCCTACCGTGAATTCCACCAGTTACTTCTCCAGCTGCTAGTAATCCCGGTATTGCCTCTCCACTCGGCCTCAGGACATGGGTCCACTCATCTATTAATACACCACCATTTTGATAGTGTAGTGTTGGATACGTTAGTATTGGCTCTTGTGTTATATCTATTCCATGCCTCATGAACATCCTGTAGAGGGCCGGTATCTCCCTCTTTATTGTTCCAGGCCCCTTCAACACCTCTATTAAGGGTGTATCAAGCCAAACACCACAAGTTCCAGTAGGAGTCAATACACCCCTCCCCTCAACGCACTCTCTTATAATGGCAGACGCCACAACATCTCTTGGCTCTAGCTCATATATAAACCTCTCACCCTTCACGTTTAGCAATTGACCACCAATACTTCTCGTTTTCTCAGGGATTAATTCACCGAGTATTGCCTCAGGCCATGCAACCCCTGTAGGGTGATACTGCAGGGTATCTAAGTCAACGAGCCCAGCTCCGACTCTATATGCTAATACTAGTCCATCACCAGTAGCACCGTAGTGGTTTGTAGTTGGGAAGCCGGCTATGTGTAGTCTACCCAATCCCCCAGTTGCTAAAACCACTACTTTACTCCTCGCGATCTTGTACTCCTTCGTGTCTAGATTATACAGGATAGCTCCACTAACACCCCCTGTACTAGGATTAGTCAGCAACTCCACAGCAGGATGGAACTCGAGAATTTGTACACCGAGAGACCTAACCTCGTCTTTTAAAACCCTCATAACCTCTAGCCCTGTATAGTCTCCGCTACAGTGTAGCCTTGCTCTTGTAGCACCACCACCAGGTAGCCTCTCTAAATCATCCCCTACTCTACTCCACCTCACACCTAGATCCTCAAGCCACCTAATAATGAATGGTGCCTCCTCAGCCAGCACTTTCACGAGCTTTGGATTATTAGTGAAGTGCGCTCCAGCAATAGTGTCCAGGAAGTGTATTATTGGATTATCATCGGGGCCTGTAGCAGCCTGTGTACCGCTCTGGTACTTTATCGTATTACTATCTCCAAGTCTCAGTTTTGTAGCAATAATTATTCTCGACGGATCCAAACCACTCCTCACAGCCCACCATGCTGCAGCAAGCCCTGCTCCACCAGATCCTATAATGAGGACGTCGGCGTCGTAGTCTACATTGGTTAAGTCAACGTCTCCGGGCTTTACAATAGGCCATGATTCGAGTATGTCTGCTATAACACTATAGACAACTAGTCCTTTACTAACGCCAATTCTAAGCGGCCTCTTTAACTCAGGCTTGTAGTCCGGGTGCCATGCCTTGACGAGGTTCTCCCTCTCCTCAAGC
Source organism: Desulfurococcaceae archaeon (assembly GCA_028275705.1). Lineage (GTDB taxonomy): Archaea > Thermoproteota > Thermoprotei_A > Sulfolobales > Desulfurococcaceae > UBA285. The sequence continues at coordinate 28,834 of JAPWUD010000014.1, forward strand.
GTCAACCTCCTGGGAGCCGGGGCCTTTAATCTATCCCTACGTGTATCCTCAACGACCTGTATTAACTTCCTAACCTCTGGTGGATAGCCACTCATATACTACACCTCTAAATCCCCTGGTAATCGACCAGTTTTTAAGTACTCATCATAGATCTTCCTCAACGAGCCAGGATCCATTGACAACAATTTTGCAAATGCATTGTTAAATCTACCGCTCTCTATTTCCTTCACCCGCTGCTCCACACTCCTAGATCTAGGCATATAATACACACCTACAATTCTACCAACGAGTCTAAATACAGCTGGATGCCTAATCTCCGCTGGACACCTGAGACTACATAGTCCGCATGCAATGCAGTCAAATGTCAACTCAGCTGCTTTCCTCAAATCCCCCCGTAGAATAGCTTGGATAGCATCCATTGGACTGAGGCCTTGAGGGCATGCCTTTGAGCAGGCATTACAGCTGACACACCTAGAGATCTCTGGGTATAGTTTTAACACATAGCCTGCATCGGGCTTCAACTCCTCCCTGCGTGGAACATACTCAACTAGTGGTACATATGGTATTAGACTAATATACATTCCATCCTCAACTGGTGTTTGACAGGCTAACCCTACTCTAATCTTGTAGTCGCCTGGTAGCCTGTAAACTACTGGACATGCACCGCAGAAGCCGCCTCTACAGCCAGAGCCCCTTGTGAATCTAAATCCAGCGTATTCAAGGGCTTTCATTATTGTTAATCCATGTGGGACGCTGTATGCTTCTCCATTGAAGAAGATAGTTATGTATCTACGTAGAGGCGCTTGACTCATGAATAACCCCTATTAAATCTAATTAACCGCTCGAATATAAGCATTTAAAAACAACACTTGATCACCCTTGTAAAGCCCGGAGTGGTAGCTCTAACACTCCAAGCGCGTGTGCAATGAGCTCAGATAAGTGCATAGCCCTGAGATCAGTGTACTTCCTAAGGTTTGAGAGACAAAGTGGACAAGGTGTTACAACAATACTTGCTCCTGAATCCACAATTGCTCGAGCTATTTTACCCGTGTTCCTAGCAACTATACTGGGCTCCAATATTGAGTGGAATGAACCACAGCAATAGGACTTCAATGGATAATCCACAGGCTCTGCACCAAGCTCCCTCAGAATACTCTCCACTAAGACTGGCTTATCTGGATTATCCAAGGCAACTGCTCTCGGTCTTAAAAGCATGCACCCATAATACACTGCTACTTTGAGGCCGCTCAACCTCCTCCTCGCGAGTTTAGATAGATCAGATCTACTCTCATATAGAACCTCCACGAAGTGCGCTACTCTCAGTCCACCCCTATAAGGTTCAACCTCGTCTTTGAGGTATTCTACAACTCTCCTGTAGATATCTGGCTTCGTTGAGTATAGTTTCTCCGCTTGCTTTAGCGTATTGTAGCAGAATGGACAGAGTGTCACAATGGTATCGCCCTCCGTCTCCCTCTTTTGTTGAATGGCCTTGGATAGAGTTCTAATTGATGAAACATACTTAACGTGGTCTAAACTCGTTGAACCTGGATATCCACCACAGCAATACCAATCCCTCAACTCCACTACTCTATAGCCAAGTGCTTCTAAGACAGCTATTCCAGCTCTCTCGGCCTCTGGGTAGTCTCTCTTCAAGCTACAGCCCGGGTAGTATAGGAGTGTCTTCATAGTGTATCACCCCGTGTTCCTCCTCGAGTATACAACGAGTTGAATAGTTGGTGTGCTCTCATCTATTGCAAGCTCACTATACTTCTTCAATTCAACACCATTTTTGAGTGCAATCATCCTCAACGCCTCGATTACTAATCCTGGTGCAACATCCCTTGGACACTTATCAACACAAGCCATGCAACCGACGCAAATCCATATAGACTTAACACTAGCTAAGTCAATGTCGCCTCTCTGAGCCCTCCTCACTAAAGCTGCTGGGTGTACATCCATAAAGCTCGACACTGGGCATACTGCAGTGCATAGTCCACACTGCATGCAAGCCGCTACTTCTCTCCCAATATACTCCCTAATGTACTCCCTCAACTCAAATCCAGTCATCTTCAACCCCACCACAATACCTCACCCTCTTCACTTACAACCATAAGAGTGAATGATACAGGCTGAGAGTGTCCATTAATCCTCAATACGTGTGTTGCACAGCTATTGCATGGGTCGTAAGCCCTAATCATCGACTCCATTATGGCTATTGTCTCGCGGCTCGGCTCTCCCTTTGATCTAATCTCCTCCACTAGTCTACCCGACACCTTGGTCAAGTTTGTATTTATAGCCATGTTGTTTATCGTAGTTGGAGTTATAACTCTAGCACTCGTAGCGATCAATTCTCCATTACCCGTATAGTCGTGTATGAGAATACCGCGGGGGGCTTCCAGAACCCCTATTCCCCTCTCAACTGGAGAACCCGTAATGTTGACTAATCCACCCTCATATAACTCTGGTTTATCCATAATCTCCCTCATCATCTCTATGCAGTGGATTATCTCCACTAATCTAGCCCAGTGTGCATATAGGAGGTTAGATATTGGCTTTCCACCAGCATACTCCACTAACTCCCCATACTCTAAGCTAGCTTTCTCACCTCTAACTCTACTAGATACATTAATCCTAGCGAGTGGGCCGACAAGGATCGTTGACTCCTCACTAAACAACTTAAACCCAGCTTGCTTATAGTATGGTAGAGTTGCATAATTCCACGGAACTGTAGCCTCACCAATTAAATCACTATACTTTGAGTTATCCGCGATCTCTGCAACAACCCTTCCCTTAGAGTCAATGAGCCTTAAGGCCCCATCGTACAGCTCTAAATCACCACCCGATACAAGACCCAGGTTATATGCCTTTAAGTCAAATTCACCTCTCTCAGCGAGCTTCCTCAATAAACCACTGTAAACCACCCTGTCTTTGAAGAACTCATGCAACTTCATAGTCAAATCGCTTATCTCACCAAGGATCTTCTCGGCCTCGGCAATTTCATCCCTATTGAAACCCCTCGTCACACCACCTGGTACAACAAAACCCCCATGCTGAATTTTACCAACAAGCTTCTTCTCTAGAACCTTGAATAGACTACGCGTCTTTAAGGCAGCCTCGACGAGCCCTGGGTTCTTAGCGAGGAGTTTAGATATGTCTCGCTGCATCTCACCCCATAACGTTACATCTGGTAGCCCAATAAATGCAAAGTGTAGTAGGTGGCTATCTAGTACTTGGATGTAGTTTACTAGTTTCCTCACTAGAGTAGATCTCGGTGTCGGCCTGCGCCCGAATACCACATCAATAGCTTTACCCGATGCTAAGTGGTGGGACCAACTGCACACACCACATATAGCTGACATAATTCTTGGCAATTCCTCCATTTTCCTACCAATTGCGAGCTTCTCGAAGCCCCTGAACTCCATGATCTGGTATACTGCCCTAATGTCTCTATCGCCAGTCACTATGACTACTCTCGCTACACCCTCGACTAGGGTTACGGGGTCTAGTACTCTATATAATCTATACTCACTCACTTCAAGCCACCCTTCTTCAACTCTCTGAGTTTATAAAGCATTGACTTCCTCAGAGTATACCTATAGAATGTTCCAATGTAGTCTCTTAATTTATCAATCTCCCTAGTGAGGCCCGGCTCTAACAGCGACTTCTCCGAGTCAACGAGTAGTATTGACCCAATACTCGATATCATTGAAACCCCACTATCTCCACCCCACTCCAATGGGCCTCCGCAGCCAGTGCATGGATAGTTTGTCTTAATGCAGCTGTGGTCACATATATTCCTCGTAGCTGGACCCATACACAGTATACCCTGTTCTAGGAAGCACTTCTTGTCATCTAATTCAACCTCGTGTAGTCTGTAAATCCCCGGCATCTTGATCTTAGTGGTCTTGGGGTTTCTCGGGCACTTATTACACAGTGACTCGGGGTCTCCGAGTAGTATTGGCTTATGCTCTATTTCACCCTTCACAGCGTACTCTATTAGCTGCTCTAGGAGTTGATCAAGGACTTTACCTGATGGTGGGCAACCAGGTGCGAGAATGTCTGGTTCAACTACATCTGTGTACGCCATGTATGGAATGAGTTGAGGTAATCCCAGTGAGTCCCCCTGTATCCAATGGTCTGACTTGCCCATGTTTACTTTGTAGACCTCAAGTGGTGATGATAATGAGTTTAATCCAGGTATTCCACCATAGACACTGCACGTCCCCAGAGCCACCTTAACTCTAGACTTACTCGACAACTTCCTCGCTAATTCATACTCCTCACTCGTTGATACTCCACCCATGTAGATTAATGCGTCGATCTCCTCTACAGCCTCGAGATCAGACAGCTTCCTGTCTATGGCGATGGGCCAGTAGACTATCTCATAGTATTTTAAAACATCGAGTAGTTTCTCCCCTACACTAGCTAATGCTACATCGCATCCTCCACATATAGCACCAGGTATTACTGCTAGTTTAAGCACGGCTCCCACCCATTGGGCCGAGTCTCCTAACTTCCTCTACAAATTCATTAACAACCCTCACGAGTTTTGGAGCCTCTGTAGCACTAATCCACTCTAATCTAACTCTCTCAGGCTCAACTCCTACTTCAGCAAGCATTTTCCTCAACATGTATACTCGTTTAAACGCCTTGAAGTTCCCTGATGAGTAGTGGCAGTCGTTTGGAGTGTGGCATCCACCAATTAAGACGCCGTCTGCACCATTAAGAAACGCGCTGACCACTAGCTGTGGGTCGATTCTACCAGTGCAAGGGACTATTATAGGGACTATGTTTGGATCGTATCTAAGCCTCATAACACCAGCTGTTTCAGCTGCTGAACCAGCACACCACTTACAGAAGAATGCAATTATTCTAGGCCTCCAGGACAATTAACCCACCTCGAGAACTGATTTAACGACTTCGAGGAGTTGATCCTCTCTATAATTCCTTAAGTGAATTGCGCCCACAGGGCATGCAGCCTCACATGCACCACACCCCTCACAAATAGCTTCATTGACGACAGCCTTTCCCTCAACGATCTCTATTGCTCCATATGGACAAGTAGTTACACAGATTCTACACCCATTACACTTCTCCTTATCAACCTCCGCGATAATAGGCTCCTTCTCTATGAATCCCCTGAGTAGTAGCTCCGCAGCTTTAGCTGCTGCACTAGCCGCTTGAGCAATAGTCTCTGGAATATCTTTTGGACCCTGCACAGTCCCCGCTATGAGTACTCCCGGTGTAGGGGTCTCCACTGGTCTAAGCTTTGGATGGACCTCGCTTGCAAACATGTACTGGTCTACAGGGATTTTCAGTAGCTCAGCTAATTTCCTATTTAGTGATGAAACCATACCCGGGGCCAATACTACGAGGTCTGCCCTTAGCGCTAATTCCCTATTATCTAGTAGATCATACCCCTCGACAACTAGGTCTCCGGTTGAGCCATCTCTATATATCCTTGAAACCCTCCCCTTAATATACACAGCACCCTCCTCCTGCACACGTTTATAGAATTCCTCAAATCCCTTTCCACCAGTCCTCACATCTATGTAGAATACATAGGCTTCACTCCCTGGAACCCTCTCAAGGAATAGCAATGCGTGCTTAGCTGTGTACATACAGCAGATCTTCGAGCAGTATGGTAAGTGGTTTACATCGCGGGATCCAACGCACTGTATAAATACGATTCTCCTAACCGGCTTCCCATCGCTAGGCCTCTTAATCTCCCCCTTAGTTGGGCCCTGGACGTCGAGTATTCTCTCAAATTGAAGTGAGTCTACAACGTCTCTTATTGAGCCATAGCCATACTCTGGTATTTTCTCAGCTGGATATAGTTCATACCCAGTTGCCAATATAATGGCTCCAACCTCCTCCTCGACCACTTCTTCTCTTTGCTCTAAGTCTATTGCCTTAACTGGGCATACTCTAATGCATCTACCACACTTAGTGCAGTGGTCGAAGTCAACTACGTAGGCTGAGGGAACAGCCTGTGCGAATGGTATATATATAGCCTTCCTCTTGCTCAAACCCCTATTGAACTCGCTAGGCACCTCCACAGGGCAAACTCTCTCGCAGAATCCACAGAGTCTACAATCACCTATCTTTACACCACGTGGTTTAACCCTCAATTTAACCCTGAATCTCCCAACATGCCCCTCAACACCATCTAATTCTGTTAGAGTGTAGATCTTAACGAGTGGGTGGCGTGAGACTTCAGCCATTAGTGGTGTTAGTATACACTGTGCACAGTCTAGTGTTGGAAATGTTTCATGGAGCATAGCCATTTTACCCCCAATACTTGGAGACTTCTCAATCAATACTACTGGAATACCCATCTTGGCTAGTGAGAGTGCTGCAGTTATGCCTGCAATACCTCCTCCAATAACGAGGACTTTCTTAACTACTTCTATTCTAATAGGCTCATAGACTCTATTACCCCTCAACTTGGCTACAGCCCCGGCAATGAGCCTCACAGCTTTCTCCGTAGCCAACGCCTTATCCAAATGGACCCAGCTATCCAGCTCCCTTATAGAAACCATTTCAAACCTATACTTGCTTAAACCAGCTGTCTCAACAATCCTCGAGAATGTATCATAGTGTAGACTAGGCGTGCATGCAGCGACAACTACACCATCTAGATTCTTCTCCCTTATCGCCCTAGCTATCAACTCCTGCCCTGGCTGCGAGCAGAGGTATATGTACTCCTCAGCGTGTACAACACCCGGTATTTTCTTCACTTCTTCAACCACTTTCTTAACGTTCACGACACCTGCAATGTTGACTCCACAATTACATACAAATACCCCAACACGCAATGCCTACACCAATAACGCAAAGTGTTTTAGTTGAAAACTAGGGGAGTATAAGAGGCCTCTTCAATAACTCACTCTTCCTCCTACTACTCTCCTCTACAACCTCCTCTATTAGATTCCTCCCAGTTGAGTCAATAGCGACAACTAGGGGACCGAAATCAACTACTTCGAGAACCCATACAGCCTCTGGTACACCAAGGTCTAGCCAGTGTACATCAATTACTCTCTTAATAGACTGCGCTGCCAATACACCTGCTCCACCAGTGAAAGTAGTGTATACTGCACCATGCTTCACGCATGCTTCAGCAGTCTTCCTACCCATTCCACCCTTACCAATAACCATTCTAACCCCAAGCTTCTCAATGACCTCTCCCTCATATAGCTCCATTCTAGTACTAGTTGTCGGCCCCCCGGCCAGTACAATCCACTCACCATTCTTCTTCTGGACAACCGGGCCACAGTGGTATATTGCCCCTCCTCTAAGGTCGAAGGGTAGTTGTCTACCCTCTTTCAGGTATTCCATGATCCTCCTGTGTGCAGCATCTCGCGCTGTGTATATTATTCCGGTTAAGTAGACTACGTCTCCTACACGGAGCCTCCTCACATCCCCCTCGGCTAGTGGTGTTTTAAGTCTATACTCCAATAAAGCCACCTCTACTGTGTGATTGTATATTCACCATTGGATTTAATTGTTACAGTTGCCCTCCTAGCTGCCCAGCACTGGAACACTACTGCGACAGCGTAGGTTGCTGGGTGTCTATATGCGTAGTCTACGTGTACATCCAGAGCTGTGACTTTCCCACCCATACCCATTGTACCTACTCCAAGCTCGTTGATCATGTCTCTCAACTGCTCCTCTAAAGCCGCTATTTTCGGCTCAGGGTGCCTAGAGCCAATTTTCCTTATGACAGCACACTTCTTAGCTAAACTAACAGCTTTATCCACAGTTCCAGCTATTCCAACCCCTATGATTGTAGGTGGGCAGGGCATAGCCCCTGCCTTAACTACAGCGTCTAAGACGACTTCCTTCACACCCTCAAGCCCCTTCCCCGGCGGGATCATTGTGAATACTGCAACATACTCTGATCCACCACCCTTCGGGACAATTGTAACCTCTAAGTAGTCTCCACGAGGATCTATTTCATCCCATGTAATGACAGGAGCATACCTACCAGTATTGTCACCTGGGTTTCTACCAGTTATTGGATCCACGGTGTTAGGCCTTAGTGGAATCTCCCTCGTAGCAATCCTCGTAGCCTCTATCAAAGCCTCCTCAACAACATCTAGAGCTGGGAATTTAGCACCAGCCTTTATGTAGAATGATAATAAACCCGTATCCTGGCATATTGGGGCCTTCAGCTTCTCGGCTAAATCAAGGTTCTTGAATATTGCCTCTAACTGAGCCCTCGTAGCTGGGTTTTCCTCCACCTCAAGTGCCTTCTTTAAAGAATCCTTGACGTCTGGTGGTAGGTAGATCGACGCTACCTTTATACCCTCAACAATAGCCTTTACAATAGTCTCCTTTGATAACAAGACTCAACTACCCCTCCGGCATTGGGGGTATTAAACCAGCATCCATTAATGCCTTCATCTGCTTTCTGGGTCTCTCAATCAACTCCCTTACCTCAGCCTCTAACTCACTCCTAGACAACTTCCTCCTAGCATAGCCAAGCTCCATAGCCTTCTCAGCAACAGCCATGGCCTCTCTCACATATAGCTCTGCCTCCTCCATTGTGCCAATAATTCTATCCTCGTGTATACCAGTCTCCTCAGTGTACTTTGCAATAGCCTCCGCTGCAGCGTAGAACATTTCATCAGTCATTTTCCTAGCTCTAACCGTTAAAACACCCCTGAATACTGCTGGGAAACCAAGGCTATTGTTGATCTGGTTGGGAAAGTCCCCTCTACCCGTTGCAACTATCCGGGCTCCAGCCTCTTTAGCCTCCCAAGGCCAGATCTCTGGTATTGGATTAGCCTCCGCGAAGACTATTGGGTCTTTATTCATTTCTGCAACCCACTCCTTCTTGATCACCCCGGGACCCGGCCTTGAAGCAGCTATAACTACGTCTGCACCTCTAAGAGCCTCTCTAATCCCTCCTTTAACAAGCTCTGGATTTGTCTCAACCGCGATTCTATACTTCCATGGATTAGTCTTCTTCAACTCCTCAATATCCTCCCTCTCTCTGTGTAGAATACCCTTAGTGTCGACAACAAGCATGTTCTCGGGTCTAGCGCCAAACACCTTTAAGTATCTATAAGTGCAGACATTTGCTGCGCCGGCTCCAACAAGTGTGATCCTAGTGTGCTGTATTTTCCTACCAGTTAGCTTGAGAGCGTTCAGTAACGCTCCAATAGTTACAAGAGCTGTACCCTGCTGGTCATCGTGCCAAACCGGTATTTCTAGTATCTCCTGTAGCTTCTCCAGTATATAGAAGCACTTAGGAGACTCTATATCCTCGAGGTTTATAGCTCCAAAACCAGCCTCCATGGCCTTCACAATATATATGAATTTATCTGGATCAGTCTCCTTCAACACTATTGGAACAGCGTCTACGCCACCGAGGAACTTAAATAGCAATGCTTTACCCTCCATAACTGGTAATCCAGCAGCTGCACCAATATTGCCTAGCCCCAGAACCCTTGTCCCATCACTAACAACGGCCGCAGAGTTCCACCTCCACGTATAGTCGAATGATAAGTCTTCACCTCCAGCCTTAATCCTTCTACAAGGCTCAGCGACTCCAGGAGTATACCATATGTTGAAGTCATCTAGTCTTGTAACTGGACACCTAGGTGCAATCTCTATTTTACCCTGGTAGAATCTATGGAGTTTTTCAGCTAGGGCAAACCAGTCTTTTTTAACCTGACTACTCATAGAATACACCCATTGCTATATTTAGAGAGGAGTTGTATATATAGCTTTACTCTATATAGATATATGTAGACGTATATTTAAGTAAGATAAAGCATGGACGTGCACATTATAGACAAAAACTGCATCAATGAATCCACGCATTAACTACTTCATAGTTTTTCTCAAAGCGTATATAGTGAATAACGTGGCTAAGTTCACTATTAAACCCCATATCATTCCAGGTATTCCCAGCGGCTCCATCTTTAAAGCATATAGTGCAATAACAGCTAATTCACCCACGACTAGTCCAGGTATCACCTCGTATTTACTCAGACTCCTCCAATATATACCCATAATCAACGCTGGGAATAACTGTAGTACTCCACTAGCACTTACCAAGTACAAGTCTACTAGTAGTGCAGGGGAGGTATAGGCTAGTATAGTTGATACAATGCCCAGTACTAACACGAGGACTCTAGTTGAGAAAACTAATTCTCGATCACCTAGCTCACTCTTAATTAGTGGTGATAGAATGTTCCTAGCAGTGGTGCTCGCTTGATCTAGGAGTATAGCTGCCGCAGTTGATAGAGAGGCAGCTGCACCTCCAGCAGCCACTAAGCCTAGTGCTACTTGCCCATATGCGAGATTCACTACTTCTATAAACGCATAGTCTGCATCCTTAAGCTTCAAGCCTAGTGCTAGGGCTGCTAAGCCTACATGGGTAATCCACACTGTTCCAAGTATAATGTACCATGATAGTAGAGCCATACCCCTCCTCAAAACCCTGACATCTCTCGCAGTGTACAGTAGTTGAACCCTAGTAGACCAAACCCAGAAGTTTAGAGATGTCCCTACAACAGTCCCTATAAACCATGGTATCGGCTTTAAGCCGAGGGTTAAGTGTTTTGGCGATGTAGATGCAACAGCACTATATAGTCCCGGAAGCCCCCCAAAGTACTTCAATATAACTGCGAGGCTCCCGCCAAGCATTGTTACAAGCATCAATGCACCGAAGAATACGTTTGTTATCGAGACAGAGATCATTCCACCCAGGAACACGTATAGTACTACGAGTATGAAGGCAACTGCCGCTAGGTGTATACTGGGTATTGCACCCTGTGATGATGCATCTAGTAGTATTGAGACGCTTTTAATCTGCATTTGAACATATGGTATGTTGAAAACAACGGAGATCAAGGCAGCTAGCAACATTAAAACCCTACTCTGATACCTCCAGTTGATGAAGTCTGAGAATGTTAGTAGGTTGTTCCTCTTCGCCACGCTCCAAATATATGGTGCAACAACATAGCCGATCATGTATCCAAGTAGGGAGGTAGCCCACATGAATATAGCTACTGCACCGAATTTATAAGAGTAGCCTGCACCACCTAGGAATGTATATCCACTATATATCGCTGCAGCAGTGTTTAGGAAGTAGACTATTGTACCAAGTGCTCTACCTGCGACAATGTATGTATCTGCACGCATAGCTCTAAATTTTAACTTAGCGGCTAGGAATCCAAT
>JAPWUD010000019.1 GCA_028275705.1 Desulfurococcaceae archaeon
GTAATGGATTATCGAGAAATACAGGTTGACCACTGCACGCTTCCATGCTTGAGGATTTACAAATTAGAATGTACTCTCCCTTACCCATCTCCACGAGTATTCTCTCGAGGAGCATTATTCTATCCCTGAAGAACTCTGTGATGCGTGTCTTTTCATCGAGGCTTTTCCTAAGTAATTCTATTTCGAGTTTTAATTGAGCAATCCTTCTCTCGTACTCCTCAATGGTGATGGGCTTTTTCTTCAGGTAGTTTAGCTCTAACTCCAAGTTCTTTATTTGCTCCTCCCTACGTTCTAGTTCTCTCTCGAGTCTTCTAATAACTTGCTCGAGTTCGCGGATTTTCAACTGTAACCTCTGCGTTTCCTCACTACTAGACTTTACGGGTTTCTCCCGGTGCTCTAGCCTGCTCTCCTCCCCTCTACTAAGAGTCTTCATGAATAATTCTTCTAAGACGTCGCTTAGAGCTCTTCCACGGATAACTTGGCTAATAACTTCATCTCTACTAATGCCCACTATACCCCTGATCTTGGAGTCCACCTCGTCTATTATGGGTTTAATATGTCCATACGCCTTTATCGCTGCTGCGAGGGCGTCTCTTGCATGAGCATCTTCCACATCGATACTAAACTTTTCAAGGTACTTAGCGACAATTTCTTGTTTTTCATTGACTGAGATGTCTTCTTCAGGTGTGTATAGTATTGCATCTAGGAGTGAAGCTATTTTCTTAACGTACTCCGGGGGTTTTTCCACGTCGACTGCAACTATTATTGGTTTACCATGGGATAGAATGGAATCTATAATAAGCTCTCTGTCTGGTGTTTTATAGCTTTTAACCATGAGCGGCTGTCCATTGAGATCAAGAATAGCAATACCTACACTAACGCCTGGGTCTAATCCCAATATAACGGTTTTCTTCGGCTCGATTGGGGGTTTCCCTGAGAGAGCTGGCTCTATTTTAACCTTTACGTTTTTATGTTGAATAGATGGGACTATTTCTCGTACTTTCTCCATTGGTGCGTAGATGATGAAGAAGCCTCTCTCTAAGCCCCCTTCGCTTTCTTTCACCACGAGGTCGTAGTCTAGTTTGTTCTCGTCGAGGATCTCCTTGATTTCTTTTACAACCTGTAGAACAGATGCTCTAATACCTCTCTTGAATCTATCACTACTGGCACCACCCTGGTGCGGAGTCCTACCCTTTGAAACAACCACGTATACTCTGTCAACGTGTAGCTTAATCTCTCTACCAAACCCCTTCTCGGCTAGGATAGCATTGAGAAACGCTGTAGACTCTGGATCCATGGGCTTTGGTAACCCATGTTCTTTCGCTAAAACCTCTGTGCTTTTATATCCCTCAGGAGTCCATGTTACTTCTACTATCTTACACCATGGTGGAATAAGCTTCGATAGCTTCACTAGCCCGCGGACACTACCTGCGAGTTCATATAGATTATCGACCGCTAAAACATCTACATGGTGTTCTATAATGAGCCTAATTAATCGGTATAGTGGGACATCATCATACTTAGCTACGACTTCACTGTTTCTAATAACAACTACGAAGTACCTCGGAGTCCTCCTCGACCTTGGTGAATAACCTGGCTTTATATCTACTCCCATTACTGTTCCTATAAGCCCACCCAATAACCAGTACAGACGTGAGGGTAATTAAAGCTAATAATTAAGTGTTTCCTTCCAATTTAAAACACTGTTTAGCGACTCTTGTGGATTTACGCTCAACCTGTAGACTCTATTAAAGAACCTTACTACGTAGAATACATCTCTCTTTAATAACTCAGGAGCAGATGGGTCGTCTCTGTACACGTATTGAGGCCAGTCAATAATAAATGGAGTTTCATCCTCCCTCCTCACCAGGATATTGTACTCGCTTAAGTCTCCGTGAACTATTTGAGCTTTGTGGTATGCAATCGATATTGTTTCGAGTATTTTACTCAGTACACCAAGCGGGTTCTCTAAATTTGGTCTTTCATATAGCTCTAAGCCATCTATGAACTCTATAACTACGACGTGTCTATTGAACCCCATTGGTTTAGGGACGAGTGCACCGACTTTATGTAGTGCCTGTAGTGCTTTAAACTCTCTTTCAGCGCAGATCTTAGACTGTTGGTACCAGTCTGCTATTTTACCGCGTGTCCACACTCTCACTCTTTTAGTTTGCCTAAAGCTAGTTCTCCCAATTCTCAGGAATTTAACGGCTACTTGTAGGCCTCCAGGGGCTAATCCTATGTATATGTCGCTTTCTTTCCCCACACCTATCTTGTCTCCTATAGCCTCTATGATGTTGGCTCTCGCCAGTGCTTTAATTGCAAGCATGTCGTATCCGAGGAATGTTAATCTGAAACACTTCTCACCCATAATCGTCTCCTTCTTGACTAGTTTTAATCCATGTAGCTTCCTGAGGATTAAAACTAGCTTCTCCTCGTGAATACCGGTGTTCTTCTCGAGTAATTGAATGGGGGCATACTCTCTGTTTAAAAGCACTCTCTCGAGTGCGGAGAGTACTTTGAAGTCTTCATCTAATAGGTTTTTATATATAACACCTATACTCAATAATCACACCTAGTATTGAATTATTTCATAAGTCTAGTAATATAGAGGTTTGAGAATATTTGGCGGTGAAAATTGAGCATTATGTTACCACCACACTCGTTGTTTAAATGTAGAAAGTGCGGTGAACCAGCATTGGTTAGAGTCAAATACGCTAAAACTAATCTCTGTAGAGAGCACTTCCTAGATTACATAGAGCGTAGAGTTGAGAAGACTATTGAGAGGTATAGAATGCTGGAGAACGTGAAGAGGTTACTGGTAGGGGTTTCAGGAGGTAAGGATAGTTTGAGCCTACTATACATATTGTCAAAGCTACGTAGCAGGTATGGGGTGGAATTAATTGGCTTCCATCTAGACCTGGGAATACCAGGGTACTCTGAGGAATCGGAAAAAGTCGTTTTAGAGGCTTGTAGGGAAAATAGTGTTCAATGCATTGTGATTTCACTGAGAGAAGCCACTGGATACTCACTCCCAGAGCTCGTGGAGAAGGTGAAGAGGCCGCCGTGTAGTATATGTGGTTTGCTTAAGAGGTATTTCATAAACAATGTTGCACTCGAGCTTGGCGTTGACGCTGTTGCACTTGGACACCACATAGACGATATCCTCGCATTTGCCGTGAAGGATTTCCTACTGCAGGATCTACTTGATTTATCTAAAATGAAGCCTGTATCTCTAGGTAAAGAGGGTTTTCTAGTTAAAAAATTGAAGATTCTATATGAAGTATACGAGAGCGATCTAGAGTTATACGCTCAACTTATAGGTATAAAAGTAGTGGGGACACCGTGTCCATTTAAGTACAATGATCCGTTCCTAACGAGCGCGAGGAGAATGATAGAGGAAATAGAAGAACATGCACCAGGCTTTAAAATAATGCTCGCCCGTAAACTCTCAGTTTATGCTGATAAGCTGGGAGTGGAGGGGGAATTAACTCCGTGTAAATACTGCGGTTCACCATCGTCAAGCGGTGTCTGTGGGGTTTGCAAGATAACAATGAGGATTTCAGGGCATCCAATGGGGTTTGAAATTAAGGGAAAAATACGCAGTTTAATTAAGAGTGGTGGAGTCTAGACTACTTCTTCTACTGCTTCATAAACTTCTCTTCATATTGCTTTAAATACTCAACGCTCATTGAAACATCGATAAAGAGCTTTGAGGCGTTTTCAACGTCTCGAGCTTCAATTTTACTCGACCCACGGGTTTCAGCGAGGATCCTAGCGGGCTCCATTAATTGCACTGCATACCGAAGGCTCTTCTTTACTCCAAGTTCTACTAGTTTCTCGAGTGCTTCATTTGTTAGCTCGATCTCCATTTCCTCAGCTCTTATCTTAATTATTTCTCTGACTTCATCGGAGTTGTAGGGCCTAGTGGGTATAATTAGTAATCTATCGAGTAGGTCTAATGGCATGCCGTGGGGTGAGTCGAGGTCTGTTCCACGAATTCTCGCGAAACCCCTGTTTGTGGCAAGGATTATTATTGGTGCAAACTCGCTCTCCATAGCCCTCGTTAGGAAGCTAAAGGCTTCAATATCCATCATGTGTGCGTCGTCAATGAACAATACCCCTGGAACGAGCTCTGCTTTCTTCTCCTCAAGCCACTTCTTTACTCTATCATCTACGTCTTTCCTAACTTCACTAGGTATCTCGCGCTCAAACGTTAACCCGAAGAAGCTCACTAAGCTCCTCTGCGTTGCGAAGTATACATCGAGCTCGTGTAGTGAAAACACAGTAACTATTTCTTTCTCCTTCTTCACCGGGCCCTTTGGTATTTCAATAATCTTTTTTACCTCGATATCGTATGTTTTAGCCCCCTCTATTTCCTTCGTTCTACCGACTCTGTGGACTTTACCTGTTTCAGCGTCGATCCATATTACATCTCCTTTACGTATCCCCATCTCCACTATTTGCTGTGTAACCTCCTCGGGAACTGTTAGCGTTGCCTCCTCATCTTTCGTTGCAAGAGTGATTTTAGCTTCCACGGGGATAGCGTAGTATGGCATGAGTGGGTGTCTAGCTCTCCTTATTTTAACCTCCTTCACTACTCCCTCATAGACTTTCCTCATCTCCCTAATTCTCACTCCAAGTGCTCTCCGAACGGCCTCCATTAATACCTCTGTTTTCTTCCGCTCAGTACTATAGATCTCACTACCGCTCATCATAACAAATGGTGTGTCCTCACCGAGCTCCCTCGCTATTGCAACTGCGAGGGCTGTTTTACCAGTGCCGGGTGGTCCAACTAGTAGTATACCTCTACCAGAGAGCTTACCCTCCTTGATCATCTTGACTACAATCCCAGCCGCCTCTCTAGCCTCCACTTGCCCAACTAATCCATCCGCTACAAATATTGCTTTACCACTCTCATCTAATCCAAGACCACGTATGTGGCTGTGCGCAGTAATTCTCCTTCTATATGTTGGCTCAAATCTAATACCCACACCACTCACTTCAACCACCATGACTCCATGCTACTAAATAATGGGAATTGGGGTTTTTCACTATTAACAATTAGACTCGAGAATAGAGACGTCTTGTAGGGATCTACCATTGAAAAACCACGCTCTATAGTCACCCGTTCTAGAGTCTACTATAAGCCATGGTTTTCTCCAAGTCTTCACTCCCTCTAAATCCAGGCTGCTTGGTTGTGGTGGTGCTGGGTGGGAGTGTATTAATAAGATAATGTCTAATCCACGTGATTCAGCTGATAAAATAACATTGTATAAGCAAGTGGGTTCAGCTTTAAACTCTACACGTGGATCCCTTGCAACATTTAGGCATTCATGGATTGAGAGTACATGGGCTTCATCCCCCTTCATTAAACCCACACCAATAAATACTCTTTCGATTACTGAGCCCTTGGATTTTCCAACTATCTCTTCCACATGGCTCCTACAAATGATGAGATTCAATATAATCTACCTTTAAAACCCGCGATTGCTATATGAAAACTGAGCTAGTTTAATGCAATATGAGTGGTTTATCTTGAGAAAACTCGTTGAGGATATTAATACAAGACTCGATGCCCTTATAGGACGCCTCCGCGAAAAGGGTTATAGTAAATGGGTTTTGTCATCTATCTCAGAGCTTAGAGAAGAGCTTTCACACTCAAAGACCCCGTTAGGGTTGTCTAGGAGGATTTGGGATAAGTATGTTTTTGTAGTTGCACTCATCGAAGAGACTTCGAGAATAGCGAGTAGGTCGGGGTATGAGTTCGTTGTCTACAATATATTGCCCTCTATGAGGGAGCATATTAAGGAGTTCAAGGTGCTCTTAGAGAAAGCTTATTTACTCGAAAGAATACAACTCTCACTACCCATAATACTGGGTTCACTATTTGTCTTCATTAAGGTCATTCAAGAGGGATTATCTGGAAACATGTATTTATTCACAATAGCTACAACTGCATTAATAGCTCCACTAATTGGCCAAATCTATGGGTTGATCGCAACCGTAATACTAGGGCTCGGATTACTTGTTTTCGGAGGCGACATGGGGTCTGGTTTTACGGGGCTTCTATTAATTGCTGTTTCAGCACTCTACCTCTACATACTCTACTTCACCAAATCCCAGAAATTCACGTTTAAACTCCAGCAGGCCATGGAAGGTGTTAATAAAACTATTCAATCAATACTTGAACCTATGGGGGTAAATGTAGAGGAAGCTATAAGAGAGGTAGTTGCGTCTGGGGCATTTAATGTAGAGTTGAGTGGATTATTCAAGTATATAGATCCAAGTGAGTTGTTGAAATATAAAGCATCTCTCCTAATAGCGCATAGAGTTGCGGGATCTACTCAAATCCCAAGATCTAACTATATAAAACCCGAGGAGAAAATAGAGAGTAGGGAGTTTAGGGGCTCTAGTGGTGGTTAATGTGGGTGGATTAAAGAAGCCAAAAATATCTTCACAGCAGGCAGCAACTAGTGGTGAGAAGGGGAAAGAGATCCGGATTGTTACTAGACACGTGGTTACAGTGAATGATGTAGTGAAAAATCCAAGACTCATTAAACTCCTCTACTTGATCTCTCTATCCAATAATGGACTAAGCGAGAAAGCGCTAAGTCACCTCGTATATAATATTGAGAAGGAGCAAAAGGGTAGATTTGGATACGGATTTACACTCGTAGGAGACACTCCAGTTAGCAAGGAACTACTAAACGACCTTACAACCCTAAAATACACAGGCCTTGTCGAGGTATCTATTAAGAATAGAAAACTATACGTAACAAGTGGAGGCAGGGAGATACTTGATAAAACCATAGAATCCATTAAAACAGATATAGATGCATTAAAGAAATCCTTCGAGGAGACATGGCCAAAAATAGCTCCAATAGATGTCGAAGCGGGCTTGAAGGCGAGTAGGAGGTAATTAATTGTATTAATCTCCATAAACAATGAGTATAAAATAGCGACACAGCGTTCTCAAACTACTCATTGATTTTATTAGATGATAAAGACTGAGAAGAAATAACTATTATATCTCTTGTTTAAGACTTATTAAATAACCGTTGTAGGTGGCTGTCTCCTTCTAGACTCCCCTTCCTCCCGTGTTATTCTAAGTGTGAATAATGGGTTTATGTTTTCTGCATCTTCCAGTTTCTTCAAGTGATCTGCGAATTTAGAGGTATGTGTAATGTCTAAGTCTATTAGCTTGTAGAATATATCCCTTAGTTGACTCCAAAGCTCAATTAGCATTTCCCTAGGCATATGAGTTGCAATCATTGGGTCCTTTAACCAGTTGTCAAATGCCTCAATAGTCCTCTCCATGTGTTGGAATGCAAGCCTAGATAGAGTTATCAACGTAAGTCTATCTGCTTCCTCATAGTTTTTCTCCGCCTTCATGAATAGCTCTTTTGTCTCCCTTTGCCTCTTAACCCATGCTTCTAGATTATCGTAAAACCCACTCATAATTCACCAACCCTGCTTTAGGTTTAAGTTATACCCTACTTTATACTTTTATGAATTACAGGCTCCATAGTGATTTATTCTCGAAGCCCGGGAGGCTTATACATAGATAAGGACTCTGTTTCTCTAAAAGCGAATTCCTGGGTATAGAGGGGTATTATTTATTTACGTAAATACATAAACATCTATATGGGGGTTCAATCTATTTACTGTTCGTAATGGTATAGTAAAAATATAAAAGATTAGAGGTTAAAAGAATACTTTGAAAAGGGGTATGATACCTATGAATGCAATTACTAAAACCACAGCCCTCATTCTAGTGGTAGTAGTCGTGATCGCGGTTACAGGCATAGTATTATACATATCAACGAGGCCTCCAACAACTACTCCAACCCCAACTCAGCCCACAACTACTCCAATTACAACTCCCACCACCACACCTACAAAAACAGAGACAACAGCTACGCCTACAACTACACCCACTACTCCTACCACGACTACCCCGACAAAGACTCCAACAACCCCTCTTCCCGGGCTTGTTAAAATCACTATTGGTGATGTCGAGGTGACAGTACCACGTGAATTCGCTGATTTTGTTGAGAAGGCTAAGAGGGGGGAGGTTAGGGTAACGATTTACTTCGGCCATGCATTCACCCCTGAGGAGAGAGAGGGATTTTTAAAGGCTATAGATAAGTTTATGAAGGCTTATCCAGGGGTCGAGGTTAAAGAGTTCCGTTATGGTGGAATGAGTGAGCTACAAGGTCAAATTTCAGCTATTGCCCAAATACCCCCAGAGCAGAGAGAGCAGTTTATTGGAAGTATACCAGAGGTCTTTACATGGGCTCATGACTGGATTGGGTGGTTTGCTGATGCAGGCTGGATCATACCACTAGACGACATTATCGGTAGTCAAGCATATCAAGATATATATCCACACATTCTTGGAACAGCGATGGCGGCTGTAACCTATAGAGGTAAAGCATATGGACTACCATACGCTGGCGAAGCAATCGCGTTATTTGTTAATACAAAACTAGTCTCAACACCACCGAAGACTTTTGATGAAATGAAGGCTGTTATGGAGCAGTATTATAACCCAGATGTCGGAACATATGGTGTAGCTATTCCAGGTACATCCATGTACCATATTAATGCCTGGGTGACAGCCTACGGTGGATTCTTCTATGATGAGGCAACTAAGGAGTTGGGCTTCACAAAGCCTGAGACCGCTGAGGGTATTAAGTTCTTTATCGCAAATATATATAGGTACGTCAATGTTCTAGCAGGAGTTGATCACACGACACAGAGAAACTTATTCGGCGAGGGTAAAACACCATTCTACATATCTGGTCCATGGGACGTTAGCTACGCTGTGAAAACTTTTGGAGTAGGTAATTTCACAGTTGTCCAACTACCAAAGATTGGAGATAAGGTGCCAAAGCCATTTGCAGGATTTAGAAACCTCTACATTACAAATATGGCAATCGTTGGAGCAAAAGAGCGTCAATATGCTGTTGCACTATTTATCCTCTACATAGCCCTCGACAACGACGCAATAATTACACTAGTTAATGAGTGTGGATACGTACCCGTGAAGAATAGTGTAGCAGAGTACATAATACAGCACTCTAGTGAAAACCCACTATACCCAGTTATAATAGGCTTCTTCAGGCAGCTCGTAAACGCTGTACCAATGCCAAAAGACAAGAACATGCAGAGCGTGTGGGGAGCAGACACACCTCTAGGAGCCATTTGGCAAGCCTACGCTAATAAACTACAAGAGACGAAATCAGTTGATCAAGCCGTAGAAGCGGCTGTAAGTGTAGTTGATCAAGCATTAAGAGACGCATACAACCAAGTTGCGCCAAAAATTGAGAAATAGGGGATAGTATGGCTGGAAAAAGTAAATCAAGTATTCTTTTTCCCACTCGTATAGCCCTCCTCCTCATTCTCCCGAGTTTGATTCTATACTTATTCTTTAATACATGGCCCATGGTTTTCTCGATTGGAGTGGCATTGACGAATGCTAATCGCTATAACATATCACCCGACCCAGCTAAGATCAAGGGGTATGAAAACGCCATAGCGTGTGCAAAGATATTAAAGGAAACCCCTGAGTATAGAGATAAAGCTTCCACTCTCTTCGATAAATTAAGGATCTATTTCTTTAACTTATCACATGCTTTGTACAAATTAAATGAAATAATTAATCAAAGTATAGATGTCTCCAAAATACCTCGAGATATTAGAGACGAATTGGCTTACTCTACATCACAACTATACGGCTTACCTAGTGAAGTTAGGAGAGTCTTCAACTGCACTGAACTAAACTATACTACTAAAGAGGAGATTATTCCTGTAGTTCTACTAGATAAATTAGATAGCCTACTATCACTAAGTGGAACTATTAAAGATAGGCTTCAATATGCTCAATTGTTTCCAGAAGAAGTAAGTATCTCAGAGTTGAGAAATCTCACGAGCAAGGCCAACACGATCCTAAGCGAGATCGAGTCTGGATTCTCGAAATTAGCGGTTGGATATGATGAATACATGTCTGAGACAATAGAGAGGTTTCAGAAGGAGAGAGATGAACTAGAGCTTAGATTTATTGGTGTAGAGAACTTTGCTAAGCTCTTTAATGACGTAAGGTTTTACAATGCCCTGTATAAAACACTATTATTTGTCGCAACTAGTGTTTCATTAAAAGTAGCTCTTGGAGTGTTACTCGCGGTGTTTTACTCCTCAAACTTGGTTCTAGGTAGGAAAGCTATTAGAGCTCTTCTACTAGTTCCATGGGCGATGCCATTCCTCCTATCGGCTTTATCGTGGAGAATACTGTTTAGACCTCAAGATGGGCCAGTAGCAGCGATTCTAGGACTTGACATGTATACTAATGAATGGCATGCATTTCTAGTATATAACCTCTTCGAGGCATGGCTAGCATATCCATTCATAATGACTGTTACACAGGGTGCTCTCAGGGGAATACCTAAGGACGTTATAGAGGCTTCATATATTGATGGAGCATCCGTTTTCTATAGATTTAGAAGGATTATTCTTCCACTCGTTTCTAAACCATTAATGGTTGCAACTATATTGACGACTGGTGCATCGCTACAAGTATTCCTAATACCAATAGTCCTCAATGGCGCTGGCCCCACGGGGGCTATTTGTATTCCATTTATTGGCTGCACCTCGGGTCCATTGAATGAAATGTTGCTTATACTAGGTTATAATAAAGTGGCTTCGGGGACCGAGGGTGGAGAGTATGGATATGCTGCTGCGATTTACCTCGTAATAGTGTTAATTATACTCGCCTACGTAGCAGTTTGGTTTAAGATATCGAGGAAGACTGGTGGTTGAGTGTGAATAGTTCTTCGTTAACAATATTAAAATTGTTTGCCACAATAACTGGGGTGATTATTGCCGTTGCACTTGCATATCCATTAGTTTTCATTATAGCTCAGTCTATAATAGGTAAAGATACTATTATTCTACGCAGCCTGGATCAATTAATCCAATATGGGATATCAATAGAAAGCTTCATTAAGGTAGTTAGTAATGAGGGGTTTCAGACTTGCCTATTAAATACCTTACTCGTTGCAATCATCACTACAATACTGGCGATTTTCATAATTATACCGAGTGGTTACGCTTTCTCAAGGTTTGAGTTTCTAGGGAAGAATACACTATTATACTACTACCTCATTGTTAGCCAGGCTGGCGGGGGATTGGGCATTATAGCTGTCTTAGCCCTCTACATATTCTTCTATAGAATGGCAGCATATGGCGTAAACTTAATGCAGGTGTATGTTCTCCCATTTGTCTATGCATCGGGAATGGTACCGTTCCAGACATGGCTTGTAAAGAGCTACTTTGACCAATTACCGAGATCCCTTGATGAGGCAGCATTTATTGATGGTGCTAATTGGTTTGAAATCATATTTAGAGTTATATTCCCAGCTTCTAAAGCCGCATTTATTTTAGTGTTATTGTTTGGATTCATGGGTGCATGGGGAGAGTTCTTTATAGCTGGAATATTTGGTATTAAGACTCTTGGATGGTTTTTATTCACTCAAGCAATGGGTCAAGCCGGTTTACAAAATCCAGGTTTTTACGCAGCAGCATCAATCATGTACGCTACTCCGATCATTATATTATTCATAGTATCACAGAAATATATTGGAGAAGCATATAGGCTTGGATTAAAAGGCTAGGTATCTATATGTTTCACTATAGTCAATACTTCAACCGGAAATGCAGAATACACTATGTGAAAGCTCATTATTTATTTGTAAGATGTTGATAATTAGGTAAATATGTTATGGAGATGAAGCTTTTCTACATTGGTGTAGATGAAGCTGGCCGTGGACCCGTTATTGGAGACATGGTGGTGGCTGGTGTACTCGTGCATGAAGAGGTAATTGAAAAACTTGTTGGAGAGGGTCTTGCAGACAGTAAGAAAATGAGCTCTACTGGTAGGGGTAGATTGTATTGGATGGCTTTGAGCAGTGGCGTTGTGTCAGTTGCTATATACATTCCCCCTTGGAGGATTGATAGGGAGAACATTAATGATGCCGAGGAGAGAGTAATTGGCGAGATCCTCAGGGTTCTCGGGGTAATTAGTAGAATCAATGGACTTAAGCAGGTTGTAGTAATAGTAGATGAAGTAAAGGGGAGGGATAAGAGGATCAGGGCTCGGGCTGAAGAGGTATTGAAGAGCATACTCCATGGATTTATAATGGAGAAGAAAGCTGATGCTAAGTATCCACCAGTTTCACTCGCCAGTGTAGTTGCTAAGGTTTCACGAGATACCAGTTTAATGGCTCTTCGAAGACTTGTA
Source organism: Desulfurococcaceae archaeon (assembly GCA_028275705.1). GTDB lineage: Archaea > Thermoproteota > Thermoprotei_A > Sulfolobales > Desulfurococcaceae > UBA285. The sequence continues at coordinate 12,302 of JAPWUD010000019.1, forward strand.
GGAGGCTTCGGCTCTGGGTATCCAGTAGATCCTGAGACAAAGAATTGGATTCTGCAGATTTATTCGCAGGGGCTCTCTCCGCCACTATTTCTCAGAAGGACCTGGGGGAATCTAAAGGATTTAGCGCCGTCATGGTATATAGTTAAGAAAAAGAGGAAGTCGGGGCAGAAGTCGATTCTAGACTATGCTAAGGGTAGGTAGAAATGCCAACGAATCTACCTGCTGAGGCTAAGGCTAAGTGGATTAAGGTCATGGAGGCTAAGACTCCTGAGGAGAAGATGAAAGCAATTGAGGAGTTTCTATCTGCTGTACCCAAGCACAAGGGTACAGAGAGACTTCGTGAATGGGCTACGAAGAGGCTTGCCGAGTTAAGAGAGGAGATCGAGGAGAGGAGGAGGAAGAGGGGTTCAAGAGTTTCATTCTTCATTGAGAAAGAAGGCGATATCCAGGTTGTCGTGGCCGGCCCACCAAATACTGGGAAAAGCTTATTGGTTAATAAGTTAACTGGTGCTAGAACAACTGTTGCTGACTACCCGTTTTCAACTACATACCCTGTTCCAGGGATGTTAAGGTATAATGATGTCTACTTTCAGCTCATTGACACTCCCCCGTTAACTCGTGGAGTCTACTTGAGAAAAGTTGTTGGATTAGTAAGAAACGCTGATGGGGTACTATTAGTTCTCGACGCAACAAGAGACTTTATATCGGATCTACGCGAGGTATTAGACCTATTAAGGGAGGAGGGAGTACTACTCGTTAAGCCCAGGGGGCGAGTTGTTTTAGATGTTTATAGAACCGGTAAAGAGGGAATTAGAGTAACATTAATGGGGAGAATATTAGATGGTACTATGGAGGATGTTAGGAAGATACTTGAAGGCTATAGGATCTTTAATGCACATGTAAAAATATATGGTGAAGTAACGCTAGATGATGTAGAGCAGTCAATATTTGAATCCACAGTCTACAAACCATTAGTTGTATTTATAAATAAAATCGATGCAGTGAAAGTAGATGATTTGGGAGTCAGGGAATTAGAGAAAATATTGCCAGGTTCACCTATTGTTACGGGCTCTGCACTAACTGGCTATGGATTAAATAATATTCCTCCAAGTCTATACAGCGCGCTAGAGATCATAAGAATATATACAAAAGCCCCTAACGCACCTCCATCCGAAAAACCACTAGTTTTAAGAAAATATGCAACTGTGAGAGATGTAGCTAGGAGTATACATAGAGACCTCTTGGAGAATTTTCAATATGCACGGGTTTGGGGCTCTTCTGTTAATTACCCCGGTGAGAGAGTGGGGTTGGATCACGTATTGTCGGATGGAGACATCGTAGAGATTCACTTTAAGGGCTAACACTCGATTATATCTACTGGAGCCCTGGTCATAAAGTCTGAAATCGGCTTTAGATAACCACGCTCATCGCATAAGTAGACTATATCGGGTGCTACTGTACTGTATATTTTTAACGTGAATTCCTCGGGCTTCCTTCCATTGAAAACAATAATTCTCTCAGAGCTGATTTGACTTAACACGTTTGATTTTGCGAGGAGATCTGCGGATTTAGAGTCTGTTAATAGCCATGTGTTTGGGTATTTACTTATGATTTTCTCGATTTTTTCAGTTTCCTTGGTCTTTAATGAAACTATGATTAAAACCCTTAACGCAGTCTTTGTCAAAGAAATCACACTTTGTTAAATACCACTATTTATAATATCATATTTCGTATATATTGATACAGAGGTACAAATATTGCTTGATACATAGTGGTGAACGCTAATTGAGTATGCCGAGCGATCTGGTGCTTTACCTAAAGAAGCTAGGTTATAGAGTAGAGTATTCTAATGGAGAAATAAGAGTTCTTCACGAGGCTCTACCACTATACCTTAAAATAGAGTTTCAGGGTAGATTTGTGCATATGAGTATTAAACCAGGTGAGGGCTTTAAAGAAGCGATAGAAGACCTGAAAGACATGGGGGAAGATGTTGAGGAAATAGTGGAAAATGCTCTCTCATACCTCAATATAGCTTCATTAAAGGCACGTCAATGGATTGAAGAACATGGATTAATACCTGTATTTAAACTCCGAGAGGGTAGTATCGAGGTGTATGAAGCCATTGAAGAGGTATTAGAGGAGGGGGAGGAATAGGTGTTGTCTCTGTGAATAGGTTGTTTGGTACTGATGGCGTGAGGGGATTGGTTGGCTCGGAACTAAACCCCCTCTTTATAGCGAGGCTTGCACATGCTATTGGTTCTTATTTCGGAGAGGGTTCAAGGATTTTAATAGGGTCTGACTATAGATATGGGAACGATGCAATAAAAAGAATTGTTGAAGGATCGCTATTACTCGCTGGTTTAAAAGTATATGATGCAGGCTATGCTCCAACTCCCGCGATACAGTACGTTGTAAAGAGTCAGGGCTTTGATGGAGGAGTAGTGATTACGGCTAGTCATAATCCACCAGAATATAGTGGAATAAAAGTAATTGGTCCAACCGGTATAGAGATAGATAGAGATGAAGAGAGAGTTATAGAGGAGATCTACTGGTCTGAGAGATTCAGGTTTGCGAATTGGAGGAGCATTACTGATCGGGTTGAGGAGTATCCATATGTATTAGATATATATGTCGATGCAGTCGTAAGGGAAGTAGACTCCGAGAGAATCTCAAGAAGAGAGTTTAAAGTTCTAGTAGACCCTGCCAACAATGTTGGTTCATTAACAACTCCGAGAATTCTAAAAAGACTAGGGGCAAAGCCCATTGTTATAAATGGAAACCTAGACGCCTCTCCCGCTAGACACCCAGAGCCTACACCAGACACTCTCGTTGAAACAGCTAGATTAGTTAAGCTATATGGGTGTGACATTGGAGTTGCTCACGATGGGGATGCAGATAGAGCAATAATTATTGATAATGAGGGGAGAGTTCAATGGGGTGATAGAAGTGCTCCTTTGCTAATAAAACACTTGGTTTTAAACAGAGGTGAGAGAGGGAGGGTTTTTACCGGAGTTTCATCAAGCACTATTGTAGAGGAAGTGTTGAAGCCTCTTGGTGTTGAGATTGTCTGGTTGAAGGTGGGGAGTGTGGATATTGCTCACGCCATGAGGAGGGCGGGCGATGCACTTTGTGGTTTTGAGGAGAACGGTGGATTTATGTATCCAAAACATCAATTTGTAAGGGATGGTGGGATGAGCACGGCGTTATTCCTGGAGTTACTAGCGTGGGAGAATAAGTCTGCATCCACGTTATTCAATGAGTTACCAAGACTCTACGTATTGAAAACAAAGTATAGAATGTCTAGGGATCAAGCGTTGAAAGTTGTAGAGTTTGTTAAAGAAGAATTTAAAGGCGAGAGAATGATCACTATAGATGGAGTTAAGGTCATTCACCACGACTACTGGGTTTTAGTAAGGCCTAGTGGGACTGAGCCATTATTGAGGGTTATGATCGAGGCTAAGAGTGAGGAATTAGTGAGAATAATCCTGGAGAGAGTAGAGAAATGCGTTAAACAGGTGGTTCCACAGTGATGAGGTATTGGGGCCTCGATGTATTAAAATGTGTTCACTGTAAGAGCTTTCCACTCGAAATATACGTGATCGAGTATGAGAGGCAGGATATAGACACCAGTGGTATTGAAAAACCATTCTGTAAAGTCTACTGTGGTTATTTAAGAGAAAGCATCCAGCAGGGTAAGGAGTATCCATGTGGTGAATGCATTAAGATAGGTATAAAGACAGCTATACTCTACTGTCAAAGCTGTAAACACTGGTATCCCGTTAAAAACGGAATCGTTGTAATGCTGACTGACAATAAGAGAAAACTCGAGAGAGACCTCGAATTTCTAAGGACGTACAAAGAAAAGATCCCGGAAAACATTCTACGCGAGGGTAAACCAGTAAATTTAGAGTCTGCTCCACACTAATACCATATAGAATGCGGTAAGTCTCATTCTCGAATCCATATTCTAATCTCACGTGGTCTAGATGGAACACCCTTGAGCGATTGAATCATTCCACGTATGGTGTTTTTAAAAATGTTCTTTACAAATGGGTTAATAGGGATTTCAACTCCATCGATTGATAAACTAATATCGCTAATTACTGGGCACCATGTATTCTCTCCCCTGAGGTAACTAAACAAGAATTTATGGCATGATTCAAACCCACATAGTCCACAATTAGAGCCTGGGAGTTGGCTAATGTAGTGCTTCAGAGCCCTCTCCTCAATAAACTCTGCGAGTTTTTCTTCTTCACCTGGCCTATATATTGGTAGATCGAGATTGATCCGTGTATCAGGGTTATTTAAGTACACTGCTATAACACCCTTAACTAATTCGCGGAGTTTTAAGAATTCATTAATGTCTCTAGCAACAATTACAGCGTCCCCAATTTTACTCTCCTTGAAGCCTTCAACGATAATTATTGGTTCAATTAAATATGGTAAACCAGACTCTAACATATCCTCGTGTCCCCGTTTATACATTACTGCCAACCCAGTAGTAGAGAGAAGTACGGTGGATGCACCTGCATTCACATATTTCTCACTGTCTTTGTCCTCTAAATTCACTCCACTAGCACAGTGTTTTACAACTCCCACTAGGTAGCCTTTCCTCGATAAATACTCTACAACTCTACTAGCTACGTGTGTCTTACCTGCACCAGAGGTTTGCGATACAAATCTCACAATGTACTTGTCGGGCACCTCACACACCTCTAGAACCATAATTTAGCTTGTAGTATTGCTAGAAATAAAGATATGATAAGCAGTATTACTGTGTAGTTGTAGGATCTATTGATAGCGATCATCTTCTTCACAGGTGTACGTAGCTTCCAATAAGAGTATTCATCTATAAATCTACCTACCTCTATTAAGCCTGCAACCGCAGGTGGGATTCTCTTAGTGAATGCCTCGTGCTTTAAACTCCCAACCATTAATGAATCCAGGAAGCTCCTCACACCAAGTGGAGTAGTTTTTGCAAGTAGTAGGGGAACTACTGCAATACTCCTCAAGCCTAGGAGGTATAATAAATTAAATAATTCTATAGGCGATATTATTATAAACATAAAAACCAACCCCGTCCCCAACCCAATACTCCTAGCCATTATAAGTAACAATTCGAGGGGAGTCATATGGTATAATCCAGTTAATGATAGTAGATATGCAGAGGCCCCCATGGCAAACCCCACTAATGCAGTAAGAGTGGTTATCGCGATAACCCACTCTAAGCCAGGGTAGATCAGGCCTATGGGTATAATGAATAATGCGAGTAGATATGACCTCGCAGGGTTTTTCAGTATGAGCAAGATAATTGATAAAATAAAGGTTGCCTTAGCCAGTACATGGGCCCTTCTAAACCCCTCATCTCCAGTTAGGAAAAACGACTTATAGATCACAGATAGAAGCCAGCTTAAAAACCCTGTAAGAATCATATTAACCCTCCCTACTAAGCTTTACAATCCTATCTGCAATATGTGGAATCCTAGGGTCGTGTGATGCTATAACAACCGCTTTACCTTTTTCAACCAGTAACTGAAGTGCATTCAACACAGATGCCGCACTCTCATCGTCTAGTCCTCCGGTTGCTTCGTCGATGAAGTAGCAATCGAAGTTCATTAAGTATGCGGAGGCGATGGCGAGTCTACGTCTCTCACCACTACTTAGCTTTGCGAGTGGAGTGTCGAGTACGTATTTAATATTAAATAACTCAGCTACATCTAGAGCTTTATTCTCATCACCCCTAGAAGCCATTAATAACTCCTCGCGTGGTGTAGGCATTGTGAAGTATAGTAGGGGGTTTTCAGGTATATATATCATAGAGCCTGATCTCTCAACAACCCCCTTTGTGGGTTTTAATACCCCAGCACCTATCTTGAGTATAGTGGTTTTACCAGATCCATTTGGACCCGTTAAAAGCGTTAGAACACCTTTATAGAACTCTGCATTAAATCCCTTCAATATGTAGTCTCCACCAGGGTATTTAAACCACGTGTTTTTAAACTTTACAACTACTCCCTTAGCCTCCCCGTGCCTGGCTTTAATAGGTATTTGACTAGGTAGAGCATTATCGCGCCATTCACCATGGTATTTAACTCTACCTTTATCCAAGATGAGGAGTCTTGGTTCTAGGGAACTCCATTCAAGTGGATTGTGATCAACGATTATAACACCCATATTCCTACCTAGAGCAACTTTTACGTAGTGTTTAATTATTCTTCTCGTCTCCTCATCGAGGTATACGAGTGGTTCGTCCAGTATGAGTAGCCTGGGAGATAAAAGCAGTGTTTCAAGCCATAAGACTCTCTGCGTCTCCCCTGCACTGAGAGTATATGTGAGCCTCTCTCTAATAGAGGATACTCCAAGCGGGGTGAAGTCCGTGTCAACACAGCTTACTTCTCTAAGGGATAATGCATGGCAAATCTCAGCATATACAGTGTGGCCGATTAGCGCATACCATGGTTCCTGTGGAATATAACCCATGGCTTCATATATATCGCCTGGTCTAAGACTATTTAAGTCCCTTCCCTCAACAATTACTTTTCCCTCTATAAATCCACCGAATACCCCCATAGTCCCAGTAATGGCTCTCACAAGTGTTGTCTTCCCACTACCACTATGCCCAGTTACAACTAATAGTTCACCCTCTCTAAGAGTAAATGAGACATTTCTTAATTCAAATCCTTCTGGATATCCACACCGCGATATTTCAACTTCAAGAAGCACTCTCGTCAATATGCAAGCACCAATAGATGTAGGAATCAATAAAAACTATTTAACAAACCCAGCTCTACGTAGCCATGCAGCCATGGGGATTGCTATTGATGCCCCTACAATGACCTGGCTGATGTTAACTGGTATTTCTAAAACAGCGGACTCCGGTGGTCTACCCAGTAGGGGGTTACTAATGAAGAACTCGTATAGGAAGTAGCCTAAAACCATTAATAATCCACCAATAGCCAGAGCGTAAACCTCGCTACTCACTATATACTTCTTCATGAGAACCATGAATATTAAACCACCCAGTAGTGCACCTATAGCAATCCACACTGCTAACGCCACTTCGAAGTATGGTGGATTAAATACTATCGTAATATTGGTTCCAGGTAGTATTATCTGTGATGGACCTATACTCAACCCGCCTAGCATGGATGAAACAAACACTATTGAAGCTGCATAGGCGCCTCCCGTTAAAACTGCACTTATAAATCCATGAATTTTCCTCAGTTTCTTCACTAGTAACCCAGCTATAAATCCCTCAGTGAACTTTATTACGAGCGTTCCAGGAGCGAAGATCGCGTAACCTGTCGTTAAATCAGCTAAAGCTGCACCAAGGCCCCCCGAGATTCCAGCAATTAATGGAGTGGTTGTTAATGCAGCGAGATATATCATCGACTCCCCAATATTGAAGTAACCCTGTGTAGCGGGTTGGTAAATTTGAATAGTTATTGTAGCTGCAAATACAAGCACTGTGAATACAACTGCTTCAACCAATCCATAAACGCTCCTAGCCATGAAACCACCTCGATATTAGTAATGGCATTAAAGGGTAAAAACTAATTCAATACCGGGCTCCCGTGAAGCAATACATGTGTGGAGGAATGCTTTAAATTAGCGTGGATGATGATCACTTGATACACCCTACAGCGTGATTGCATTATATGCCATGAAAAATACTCTAGTGAATTGCTTTTAATTAAAACGTGAACATGTAGTTGATATATTTATTCCACGTAGTGATCCCAAGCGTTCTCCACTACTCTATCACGAAGTTTTCTATCCCATCGATTGGTATGTAGTTTAACCCATATTTATTGATTCTATTAACTAAGATCTTAACAGTTCTTGAGACTTCAGGATGATCAGGTATATCGGATATGTTGAACCAAGAAACATCCAATGCATCACCACCCGGTCTACAAAAGCCTCTTATTGTTTCATGATCTATTAGAACATCTATTATTACATAGTGATACTTTACCTTACGACTCTGATCCACTACTATGTTGTTTAAAATCCAGAGTATACCAATAGGCTCACCTATTAAACCAGTCTCTTCTTCAAGCTCTCTCTTAGCAGCATCCTTAATTCCCTCACCTGCCTCTATAACCCCACCTGGAATAGACCACTTACCTTTTCCAGGAGCATAGCCTCGTTTAACCAGTAGTATTTTATTTTCTTTAACGACAACTGCACCTACAGCTGCGATTGCGTACTTAGGGTATGTTCTCTCCAAGGGAGACACCATTAACTCCACGTAGTCCATAATAAAGACAATATACATATTTCCCTATTACATGTTTATAATGTTTAACTCCACTTGAGTAATCATTATTGGGTTGAAACAGGTGGTGCTTTGTGCATAAGCCACACGTATTAATAATTAATGCATCGCCAAGGAGGTACGGGTCATCAACTCAATTAGCTAAGGTCGCGGAAATTGGAGCGTTAGATGCCGGTGGAGAAGTAGAGAGTATCTTCCTATACGATTACAATATAAAGCCTTGCATAGGCTGCGTCTCCGATAATGTAAACTATTGTAGATTCCCCTGTATTATAGGGGACGATGACTTCAATAAAATTGGAGAGGTCATTATACGGGCAGACGGGTTGATCATTGCAACTCCTGTTTACTGGTATGGGCCAAGCGGGATCTTGAAGAATTTCATTGATAGATTAACAAGCATGGAGAACATGATATTTCATGGAGGTAGGAGTCTTCTTGAGGGGAAGGTAGCGGGCTTCATTGCTACTGGTGCAGATAGTGGTGTAATGATGACGATCTCCTATCTCACAATAGTTCTTAACAGTATGGGAGTCGTAATTGCCCCATGGAGTATGGCATATACACACGAGGAGAATGCATTGAGCGACGAAGCGGCATTGAAGGACGCATACAATGTTGGATACCTTGTTGTTGAGACTATTAAAGCACTGAAGAATTACGGTAAATACATTGGCTACACGCCAATTGTTGACACGCAGAGATTAAGGGATATAGTTGGAGACTATGTTAGGAAACTGAACAATAGAGAAGAGAGAGCAAAGTTTATTGAGAGACTAGCTTCGAGAAGTATTAGTACAGATAATTGATCTTAACCCATTATAGATACTCGTGGAGCTCCACGGACCAATGCGTTGCTCTAGTTTTACCACTTCTACTCCTCCGACACCTCTATTCTCCAACTCCTTCTTCAATTCCTCAGGCTCAATCCACTGGTCTGGACCTAGGAGAACAATGTTTGGCTTTAAATCCATAATGGGCTTTAAGAAGTCTTCTAAATCCCCGAGGGAGACGGATGAAACATACTTCAAGGACTTCATAATGATCAACCTATCTTCTTCGCCGAGAACGGGCTTTCTACCCTTAAACTTCTCAAAGTTCCTGTCTCTCGAGATAACGACGTGGACTCTCCCCATTTCCCACGCCTTCTCTAATAGTGCGATGTGACCGGGGTGTAGGAATTCAAAGCTTCCAGCGACAAGTACTAGTGGTCTATTAAGGATCTCGCTTAAAGGCCTCCAATCAATGTTCTTCAAGTAGCCGAGGTGTTTAAGTGCATCTATCAATCCCTCGGCATATGCAATGCAGGATAGGCTGGATACGTAGTCCCCTTTCTCGAAGTAGTATTTTGCATCGCTTAGGTAGCTCTTTGCAAGATTTAATATCGAAGACACGTTCTTTGGTAACTCGCTTTCATTGATTCTACTCAAAAACTGCTCAACATTATATATGTATGCAGATAACCTCATAGTGATAGTTGTTTCAGTCAAACCCTATCCCCATGTATATTATACGCGTTTAAAGAGTGAAAAATGGAAAGCTTATTATTTTCAACCATAGATACTAAATTTAATAGTGAATAGTATTGAATGGTGCTTATGTAGTGCCTTCAATGAAGTCTGAACATGCTGGATACAAAAAACCCGAGGCCACGATTTTAGTGCTCGGAAAGCCTGTAGGTTTAGAACGGCTTAGAACAATTGTTTGGAAGTATGGGTCTAGAGGTGTAAAGATAGTTGTTTTTTCAAATGAGCGGAGTTCACGCATACTCGAGGATTTAAGGGAATTACTGCTAAGTAACATAGCGTTTACAATTGAACTATACCACTTGAAGACTAGCACTTTAAGCGAGGTATTGAAGAGGGAGGGGGATAGAGTGGTAGAAGTAGTTGTATTTGACTCAAGTTTAATCAACTCGCTACCTCCTTCCTTGAAATTAAAGGTGGATATTCATTGAGCCTAGACATAGTGATCACCACTGATAGAACGATGATGTCTAATCACCATGGAAAGGAATTCCTCGGCTTCATAGCGACAGGTCCACCAATATCAATGCCCGAGAGCCTCTGGTTATTTATTGCAGCCCCTAAAGTCAAAACTGATAAAACCGGTAGGCCTATTGAGGCACCATATGGACTACGTAAAGTTGAGGCAGCTTTAATTGACGCTGGCTTCAATGCGGCAATAATAGATCCAGACCACCTATATAGATATGTTGATGCAATGAAGGTTTTAATGATTGGACACCACGACTACTTTGCCTATGGACCGCCAAGTAGTGAATGGTGGAGTTTAACGGGTTTAGAGCCTGTTAATAGGAGGAGTTTTATTAGGCTCATGAATAGCCCAGTTGTTAGGAGAGCTAAGGAGAGAGGTGTTAAGATCATTGCTGGTGGTCCAGCAGCTTGGCAGTGGCTCTACGAGTTGGAATTAATGGAGAAGTGGGGTGTTGATACAATTGTAGATGGAGAGGGAGAGAAAGTTGTAGTTGAACTAGTTGATAAAGCTTTGAGGGGTGAGGATTTACCTAGGTACGTCTACGTTGGTGTCGATAATGCACCGAGTGTGGATGAAATACCGTTGATTAAGGGAGGAAGCGTGAATGGATTAGTAGAGATCATGAGGGGTTGTCCAAGAGGATGTAAATTCTGCAGTGTAACTCTAAGACCCCTTAGATTTATACCTCTGGAGAAAATACTGAGGGAAATAGAGGTTAATTTGAGAGCGGGCATTAATGGCGTTATTCTCCACAGTGAAGACGTCTTACTATACTATGCAGATGGTGTAAAGCCCCGTCCAGAGCCACTAATAAAGCTCCATGAGGAGGTCATGAAGAAGATTGGGAAGAGGGGTTCTTTTGCATGGGCTCATGCAAGTCTTGCCGCAATAAAGTATGCTGAGGAGAACTATAAGTTAATTACTAGACTCATGAGTGAGTACATACTCAATGAGTATAGGAAAATGCTTGGAGTAGAGGTAGGGATAGAGACTGGTAGCCCGGCCCTTGCTAGGAAGATCATGATTGCAAAATCCTCTCCCTACCCACCTGAGCATTGGCCAAGTGTAGTTGAAGAAGCCTTTAAAATAATGCATGAAAATAAAATAGTACCTGCAGCAACGGTAATACTTGGATTCCCGGAGGAGACGCTTGACGATGTTGTGAAGACAATTGAGTTGATTGATAGGCTGAAGCCGTATAGAAGCATTATAGTACCAATGTTCTTCGTACCCATGGGTGCTTTGAAGAAGAATAAGTGGTTTTTAAGGGATCACCTGAATATAGAGCATGTTGAAGCCATGAAGAAGATGTATGAGCACACCATATACTGGGCTGAAGACATTATAAAGAACTATATGACAGGCCCCTACTACCTCCCAGTTAAATTCCTATTGAAATACTTCCTGTCTTATGTCAGGTGGAGAGTGAATAAGTACATGGGTAAACTCGAAGAAATGGTTAAAAAGTAGTATTTTATAAACCATAGTCATTGAGCAAACACAGGAAAAGGTGTGTAGTATTGGATTCATTTTACATAACAACGCCAATTTACTATCCAAACGCGCCGCCACACATTGGCCACGCCTACACAACTGTATTTGCAGATGTATTGGCTAGGTATAAGAGGCTCTGCGGGGTAAAAGTATTCTTCTTAACGGGGAATGATGAGCATGGATTGAAAATACAGAAGACCGCTGAGAAGCTGGGGAAGTCACCTAAAGATTTCACCGATGAAATGGCCGAGGTCTTTAAATCATATTGGAGAAGCCTGGATATACAATACGATTACTTTATTAGAACCACCGATACAAACCACGAGAAAGCAGTGAAGGAGGCATTTAACTACATCTACAAGAAGGGGTTAATCTATAAGGCAAAGTACTCTGGATGGTACTGTGTAGAGTGTGAGAAGTACTATTCCCCGGGAGAATACGTAGAGGTTGAGGGGAAGCCGTACTGCCCACTACACAATAAACCACTAGAGTACATGGAGGAGGAAACGTATTACTTTAAGCTGAGTGATTTCAAGGATTACCTCCTCGAGGTTTTGA
>JAPWUD010000031.1 GCA_028275705.1 Desulfurococcaceae archaeon
GGAGAATACGTAGAGGTTGAGGGGAAGCCGTACTGCCCACTACACAATAAACCACTAGAGTACATGGAGGAGGAAACGTATTACTTTAAGCTGAGTGATTTCAAGGATTACCTCCTCGAGGTTTTGAGGAATAGGGATATAGTTGTCCCGAGGAGCTACTCGGAGGAGGTATCATCTAAGATTGAGAAAGAGGGATTAAGGGATTTATCAATTGCAAGACCTATTGAGAGAGTTTGGTGGGGTATTCCAGTGCCATTTGATGATAAGTATGTTATCTATGTTTGGTTTGACGCACTACTAAACTACATTAGTGCTATAGGCTATGGTGGAGACCACAGTGTATTCAATGAATACTGGGCAAGCGTACACCACGTTATTGGTAAGGATATATTATGGTTCCACACAGCGGTGTGGTTCTCAATACTAAGAGCACTAGACATAGAGCCTCCCAGGAAACTAATAGTTCATGCATTCCTAACGACGAAGGGTGCTAAAATGAGTAAGAGTGTTGGCAATGTTGTCTCAATAGAAGAAATGCTTGGAAGATATGGATCTCCGGATGGTGTTAGATACGTTCTCATGAGGATCTTTAATATGGATAAAGACAGTGAATTTGACTTCCAGCTGCTTGATAATATATATAATAGTGAGCTTGCAGATACCTATGGAAACCTCGTTAGGAGAGTTGGCGTTCTAGCTCTTAAGAAACTTCGCGGCAAAGTCTACAGGAGGAGTATTGATCCAAAGTTAAGGGATGAGCTTAACTCTAAGTTAAATACTTATATTGAGGCAATGGATTCTTTTAATGTTTCACGAGCTGCTACTATAGCTATGGATATTGCTAGAATGGGTAATCAGTATTTAAATGACTCAAAGCCCTGGGAGAAGAGTGATCCAAGCAAAGAACTATATACGGCTATGGAGATTATTAGGTTGTCTACAACAATGTTAGCTCCATTTACACCACGCTCAGCTAAATCAGTTTCAACAGCGTTTGGATTCGAAGTCGGAAACCCGATAAAGTATAGTGTTGAGGCTGTAGAGAGATTTAATGTTACAGATGCACCAGTTTTATTCAAGAAGCTTAGCATCTCGAAGAAGGGTTAGTGGATTGAATTACTATATAGCGGTTGATGTAGGAGCGACGAAGACGAGAATAGCTATTGCAGATGCTAGTGGGATTCTAGATAAAGTAGTTATTAATACTCCGAGGGATGGAGACGAGTACACTATTTCAAATCTAATTATTAAAATAATTGGTGAGAAGTGGGGTCAACTAGTTGGAAACATTAGGGCAATTGGTGTAGCTACTATCGGCCCCCTCGACTTGAAGAGAGGAGTGGTGGTTAATACACCAAATTTAAATATGAGGAGAATTGAACTACTAAAACCCCTTGTAGATTACTTCAAGACCCAGGTATATGTAGTAAACGACTGTGTTGCAGCTGCTTGGGGTGAGAAACACTATGGTGATGCTGTCAGCGTAGACAACTATGTTTACATAACTCTGAGCACTGGAGTGGGGGCAGGAGTAGTAGTTGATGGAGAATTATTAATTGGCAAAATGGGGAATGCTCATGAAGTAGGCCACATAGTCGTGGACTTCGACTCTGTAATTAGATGTGGTTGCGGAGGCTGGGGTCACTGGGAGGCATATGCTGGTGGAAGAAACCTGCCTAGAGTGGCTGAGTACTTGCTGAATAGGGGGATTATTTATAGTGGCTCGGAGTTAGCTGAGCTGGTTAAAAAGGGGTTTGCTATAGACGCTAAAGTAGTATTTAACTACTATAGGAGAGGGGATCCACTAGCTAAGGACTTGGTTGATTTATATGTGAAAGCTACAGCAGCGGGATTGGCATCGGTGATCAATTCATACGATCCAGAGCTTGTAACTATTGGGGGAGGGGTGTTTTTAAACAATATTGATGTCCTCTACGAGCCTATTGTAAAGCTTACTAGGGAAAACATTGTTACGGAGATGCCTATTATAAAGCCTACAAGGCTTGGGGACGATGTAGGGCTTTATGGAGCACTAGCTATAGCTGTAGACCCCCCGAGGAAGCTCAGAGAGATCCAGTCTAGTGCATTCACTCGTGATGCTACTTAAGTATTAAAATAGTGGCTTCCTCAACTAAAGCAGCGAGAAATAATACTATGAGACCTATTAATAGTAGCTTGATAAATACTCTCTGATTACTCAATAAATATGTTGATGAAGAAGCTATTATGGAGTAGGCTAGCATCTCCATTAACGTGTGTGGTAGTAGTAGTAATCGGAGTACATCTAGTGATTTCCCGGTATTAGTTGATAAGACATAACCTATTACTAACCCTGCATTGTAAACCCCACTTGCTAGGTAGTATTGTCCAATAATGGGTATTACTGCTGAAATAGCTATAGAGAAGTTGTTGAGGTATATTACGAGGATTTGTAACAGTGGATCCTCTATGCCCGCGTATCTCGAGAGATTTCTTTCTATTGATTCGTAGTAGCTGCCAAAAGACCCACTCTGTAGTAATCCAGTAATAAATCCCGATATGAGTACGATGTAGAGGAGAGTAAACGCTGTTAAAATAGCTTTCCTAGCCCCTTTCTTACCCATAGTGAATATTGAGGCTCCAAGGATTATTCCAGAGGATATTGGTATGAAGATTAATGGTGTTACTCCTAGGATTGAGTAAATAGTTGTAATTAATGGCGTAATAATTACGATAGTTAATAGAAGTGAATACGTACTAGGAGTTGTTTCTATAGATATATTTCCCTGTAGGAGCTGGCTCGGGGGGTTTGGGTGACTACTATGTATTAACTCGTAGTGTTTATTGTACACTCGCATATACCTTAACGCTATGTATAAGCCATATGCTCCAAGTGTTACTAGTAGGAGTGCTATGTCTACTGCAATATCTATCTCCCTCCTAGTATTCGTTATTTGTGTTTTTAATAGTGTTTTCTCCTCGATTAAAGCGTGGTCTCTAAGAGCACTCTCAGAAATTAGTAGTAGAACTGGGTAAGCAATACCAGCAGTGAGAATAGACAGTATTAACCCAGTTGTAGGAGCTGGTAGAGTGTGTTTTTTAAATTCATAATCAAGAATATTTACCAGTGATTCAAGTGAACTCCTACCAGTATAGTAGTATGTTGTAACTGCACTATCATAAATGTGCTTGAAGAGCTTTTTAAGCAAATAGTAGGATGAGAATGCAGACGCTATAGTGTAGCCTCCTAGTAGGACTAAGCCCCAGTTGAAAAACAATGTTTTAAACATTGATTCACTCGTTACTTCCCCCACTCCGCTACGTAGATACGTCTCTAGTAGTGATGGAATACCTATTGATAGAAATACTGTGGAAGTGAGTAATAATATGAATGGAATAGCGATGGGTAAGTAGCTAGTCCTCGTGAATTTAAGCCCATAGACATAAGTCTTAAGTGGGTCTTCTGGTGGATTTTGATTACTTACACTCAATCTACCACCTTTTGATAACCCTAATTAACTCACATGTTTAAATAAAGATTCCTGGTGGATTATATGGTTAAGTCTATTGCACTCCACGGGGGTGCTGGAGCTTGGAGAGTAAGGCCTGGAGTTGAGAAATCAATTGAAACTATTAGAAAATGCACTGAGATCGCTTGGAGGAAGCTAGTTGAATTAAATAACTCGCTGGAAGCTGTTGTTGAAGCGGTGAAATGTATGGAGGATTCTGGGTACTTAAATGCCGGCTTTGGCAGTGTTCCAAATTTACTTGGTGAAAGAGAATTAGATGCGGGTTTAATGACTTCGACTGGTTTAATCGGGGCTGTAGCCGCGGTCAAGGCTACTAGAAACCCTATTCTACTGGCTAGGATTGTAGCTGAGAAGACCCCTCACATACTGTTGGCTGGCGAGAACGCTGATAAATTGGCATTGATGAATAGCCTTCCACCACTACCACCAATGCCCGAAGTAGTTATGGAGAGGTATAGGGAGGTTCTCAAGAAGGTTTTTAGAGATGAGCCTGCTGACTACTTCTATAAGGCTTTGAAGACTTTTGTTGAAAGCAATGGGGTATTCCACGGGTTGATCCAGAAGTTAATTGAAGTATATGACACAGTTGGAGCCGTTGCCATTGATGACAGAGGGGTTCTTGCAGCTGCAACGAGCACGGGAGGCGTTATATTGAAGCTTCCCGGTAGAGTAGGTGATACGCCTATTCCCGGAGCAGGCTTCTACGCGTCGAGTAGTGTAGCTTGTAGTGCAACAGGTATTGGAGAATTCATCATTAAGACTATGCCTTGTCTAAGGCTAGGCATGGAATACGAATCCCGCAGAGCCCCAGAAGACGCGTTGAGAAGCATATTCAACTACGTTGAGAAAAACGTGGGGTCAAACACGATGGGCCTTATAGCTATTGATAAAGATGGAAAAATACTCTATGGCTACAATACTGAGGCTATGTTAATTGGATATGTTGTTAAAGGCGAGGTCTTCGTAGAGTTAAAACCTGAGCCAAGGATAAAGATAATACACGACGTGTGATCCATGGAGCTTGACAACTGTGTACTTTTAATAGATGTTGATGGTACTTTGATACCATCAAGTGTAGACTTTGATGAGTTAAGGGAGAAGGTGAGGAGACTACTCAATATAAATCATCCACTAAAGCCTCTAGGGGAGAGCATTGCCTCTCTACCATTGAGCGATGAATTGAAGAGTAAAGCCTGGGATATTATCGAGAAGGCTGAGCTAGAATCCATTGAATCCCTCGATCTCAATACCATAAGGGACAACATTACGTTGATCAGGGAGCTTGAGGAGCGAGGTGTGAAAATGTACTTTGTCACAATGAGAAGTAGGAGAACACTTGTGAAGCTGCTTGAAAAACTCGGCTTACCCACATTCACCGACTCTTCGATAACGAGAGATGTATATCCATATAGGAGAAAACAGCTAGAGTACATAAAGTCCCTTAACCCCAATAAATTATTAGTATTCATCGGGGACACTGTTTACGATGAGAAAGCCGCTGAACAAGCTGGAGTAGTATTCATTAAGGTGGATAATTATAGAGAACTTTACTCAGCGGTCTATAAGGCCATTGAACTCTGCAGATCACTGGATTATTAAACGCTGTCAATATACATTATTATCAATTTATTTCTCCGAGATATTGTACTAGACCAAGGGGTTTGCGAATGCCGCGTGTACATATAGATAAAGTTGTAGAGAACTTATATGTACTGAGAGTTGATGACGATGAAACAAAGTACTTCGAGGCACTATGGTATATACCAGAGGGGATAACATATAATTCATACGTGTTGACGACGCGCAATGGCGCGGTAGTATTCGACTCATGGAAGAGCAGATACGCAGATCTATTCATTGAGAGCCTGAAGAGCGTTGTTGACTTAAGAGATATTAAACACGTCGTCATACACCACACAGAGCCCGATCACAGCGGCTCAATTCCAAAACTACTCGAATTAACTGATAAAAAGCCTGTATTAATTGGCCACCCCCTTGCCAAAGCACTATTCACATCATTTTACAATGTGGAAGCAGAGTTTAGAACAGTGAGAGATCAAGAGGAATTATTGCTTGGAGGTAAAAAACTCAGATTTATCCACGTACCATGGCTCCACTGGCCCGATACAATGGCAACATACATCGAGGAAGAGGGGGTTCTACTCACATGCGACGCCTTCGGTGGCTATGGTGTAATGCCGGTATTATATGATGAAGAAACCATTGTTCAACAATACCTTCCATACGTTAGAAAGTATGTTGTCACCGTTATTGGACACTACAGAGAACACATAGTTAAAAACATAGAGAAGATCGCGGGTTTGAAGCTAAGTATAAAAGTAAT
Source organism: Desulfurococcaceae archaeon (assembly GCA_028275705.1). Classification (GTDB taxonomy): domain Archaea; phylum Thermoproteota; class Thermoprotei_A; order Sulfolobales; family Desulfurococcaceae; genus UBA285. Next base: position 5,854 of record JAPWUD010000031.1, read on the forward strand.
TGCACCAGCACATGGCCTCATCTGGAGAAATAATCCACAGACAATAATTAACTACTACTACAAGCTTGGGTTAGCTTCCCCCATTGAAAGGAAAATTCTAGTCATATACGACTCAATGTATGGCTTCGTAGAGAGGGCTATTAACGTAGTATTAAGCGAGTTGAAGAGCAGGGGTTTCGATGTTAAAACGTATGCTTTTACAGATAATAGACAAGCATCAATAGGAGATATTCTATCAGACGCTGTAGACTCGGTAGGCATAGTAATAGGTGCTTCTACTTACGATGGAAAATTATTTCCAACAATGAGCACTATACTGAGAATACTCATTGAGAAACTAAATGCTGAGAAGCCACTATTAATCATTAATGTATCTGGTTGGGGAAAGCCCATTGATGAATCCCTCAAAACACTCTATGAATCCTCAAAGTTCAAAGTGGTGGATCTAGTGGGCATTAAGGGGTTAATTCAAGACAACGATATTGATAGATTAAAAAGAAGCATTGACAGCTTAATCAAGACTCTACAGTAGTATGTAGGTAGAAGCAATTGATTAGATGATTAAATGTATCTACAGTGAAATAAAGAAGATTGTTCTTTTATTTTCCAGAAAATTGCTGTAAGAGTAAGAAAATGTAGAGTACTCGAGGAGGCTCCTAAGCAGAGTGTATGCTATTTAAGCTATAGAGCTGGGCTTGGCTCTTCTGTGTAGTAGTCTTCTCCCCCAGCTAGTATTCTCTGTATTGCCGCGTATAAGTCGTCGAAGCCTTCTCCACTTACATTTGATACTGGTATCGTCGTGAATACTGTTAGTTTCTCGAGTAGTGTTAATAACTCATCTTGACCCCATATTAACCGAGCATCTTTCTCCATTGAAATCTCTGTTGACAAGTCTTCGGGGTTTTCAAGCATATTCATTATCTTTGAGACAAGCCCTGGCTCTAGTAGATCTATTTTTGACAGTGCGCAAACCATTGGGATTCTCACTCTAACGTGTGTTGATGCAGCTAGTAGTAGAGCTGAGAGTAGATTTGATGGTTGTGTGGCGAATGTGGAGTCTAATAGGAAAACCCCTGCAGATTTTGCATCGCCTATTAACGCACGTAGTACTAGTGGCCCCGTCTGTCTAAAGGCGAATAACTCCATTTGGCCTGGTGTATCAATGATCACGTAGTTGGACTTATAGCTCCAAACCTCCTCTTTTAAATCCTCGATATTAGCTAGGATCATGTCGATTGAGGCTATTAACGCGCCATTAGGTCCAAGGCCTGTCTTCTTCATTAAATCCCATGCATTAACATAGTCTCTCACATCGACGTCTGGCTCGTATGGTAGCTCCTCAACAGCCGGGTCTAAGTTTACAATTATTGAGTCGAGTTGGTGATCTAGCAGGTATGATTGGAGGACACTAGATAGTGAAGTCTTACCACTACCCGCAGTGCCTAAAACCACGATAAAGTATGTCAATAACTACCACCAGGCAATACTCCTATAGCCTACTCCGTGGAATTCGCCTTTGAAGTTTAATCTATACCCGCAATTAGGGCATTTAAACCCCTCTTTCAGTCTCCACTTTGTTATGAAGAACCCCTTTCTCTCAACCACTAAGGCCCCACATCGGGGGCAGTATGTGTTTTCTAGTGGGTGACCCCAGACATTACCTATATACACGTGTTTTAGTCCAGCACTCTGCGCCACTCTAGCTAGTTTATCGAGTGTTTCAACGGGTGTTGGAGGTAGATCCTGTAGTAGGTAGTCTGGGTGGAATCGAAGTAGGTGGAATGGGGTTTCATCACCTAGGTTTTCAACAATCCACTTTGAGAGCCTCAGGATATCCTCCTCTCTATCTCCAACCTCCGGTACAACTAGGTTTGTAACCTCGATCCAGAATCCAGCATTCTTCATCGCTAATAGTGCTTCATATATTGGAGAGGGGTCTGGTACACCCATGTACTTCCTGTAGAAATCTGGGTTTCCACCACCCTTGAAGTCTACTGTTGCAGCGTCTATTAAACCCCTTAGTTCACTAATAGCCTCGGGCGTCATGTAGCCATTAGTCACAATAGTGTTGAATAAACCCCTTTCTTTAGCTAACTTAGCAGTGTCATACATGAACTCATAGAATATTGTTGGTTCATTATACGTGTAGCTTACTCCATGGGATCTCGTTCTAATCGCTTCATCTACAACGTCCTCGGGGGTGTAGATGTTTCCAAATACTCTATCCCACCTACTCTGGCTTAAAACCCAATTGTCGCAGAATCTACAGTAGAAGTTGCAGCCGGATGTAGATATAGAGAATACAGAGGCCCCTGGGTGGTAGTGCATTAGCGGCTTCTTCTCTATTGGGTCTTGATTAGCAGCTGTGAGAACCCCGTATACAGTTGTGTATAGTTTGCCATTATAATTGAATCTAACACCACAAGCTCCATAAGCACCTGGAACAATAACACACCTCCTACTACATAGATTACACTTTACCCTCCCGTCTCCAAGACTCTCCCACATTCTCGCGACTCTAACACC
>JAPWUD010000033.1 GCA_028275705.1 Desulfurococcaceae archaeon
GCAATATACTCGTATCAGACCTCATGGTTGGTAATGCATTGAAGTACCTTGAAAAGCCAATAGTGTTAGCTCCTGATAAGGGTGCACTTGAGAGGGCTTCATTTGCCGCTAGAGTATATGGATTAGAGTACGACTACTTGGAGAAGACGAGGGATAGAGTGACTGGTGCTGTATCATATACTACTAGAGAGCTAAGTGTAAGGGATCGAGACGTTGTAATAGTGGATGACATTATTAGTACGGGTGGAACGATTGCAGAGGCTACGCGTATACTCTATAAGAGTGGAGCTAGAAGAGTAGTTGTAGCTGCAACCCACGGTTTACTCGTTGGAGAAGCCTTGAAGAAGCTCGAGGAAGCAGGGGTTTATAAATTAATCCTCGCAGATACTCTACTCGTGAGGTATGATCACCCGCTAGTAGAGTACGTTGATATAACCCCTAGGATAATAGAGGCTATTAAAGAGCAATTAAAGTAGAGAAAATCATCAATGAGGGGCTGTGAGCTGAGGAATACCCATAAACCACGTGATCAGGGCTCTCAACGCGAGTTCTACTTCCTTCTACGTGGTGATAACGAGTACTTAGCACTAGGAGAGCTGAGAGCTCTCCTCGAGGCTTATAATGAATATTCGAAGATGCACTGTTATACGATGCTGTGTACTGTGGAAACCCGGGAGGAAGTAGCCAGAGAGGTAGTTAATCGTGCTGGATTTATCAAGGAAACCGGGGTTGTCCACGGGGTTTATGATGTATTCTGCGAGAAAGATGCTGTTAATGCTGGTAAAGTTGTTTCAGGTAAGCCTGTTTACTCAACTATATTGAAAGCTACTGTAAGTGATGAAGATGCATTGAGATTTCTAAAGTCGTCGGGGATTAAGAGGAGTTATCGCAGAGACCTCGGTTATAGATTGTACTTTACAGATGGCTATGCAGTATTGGGTAGTGCTTTATATGTAGGTGAATTAAATAGAGCTATTGAGAAGTCGCGTAGTAGACCATTCAAGAGGAGTATTGCTTTAAAACCAGACTTAGCGAGGGCTTTAGTTAACCTCACCAGAGCGAAGAGAGGAGATGTACTAGTAGATCCATTCGCTGGTACAGGTATGGTGATCATAGAGGCTTGGAGTATGGGGGTTCTGGGGTTAGGTGTGGATATAGATTATAGAGTTGCTAGGGGTATGAGGAGTAATATCGAGTTCTATAGAGCACCATTAATACCATTAATTGGGGATTCGAGCATGTTGTTATTTCGCGAGGTTGATAGGGTGGCAACAGATCTACCCTATGGAAGGGGTGCTAGTACTCATGGTGTGGAGATAAGGGAGCTATATGAATCATTTATACAGAGAATGTCGGAGTATCTATCTAATAGGGGGTACGCTTCCTTCCTAGCCCCTATATGGCTTGAAGACTATGTCGATGAGTTAATAACTAGGTATGGTTTTAGACTAGTAGAGAGGTACTACGACTACGTGCATGGAGGACTAGTGAGAGTTGTGAGCGTGGTGAGGAAATGGTAAATGCGAGAATATACTTCCTAGGTACTGGTGCAGCAATGCCTGTAACTCGTTATCTACCCTGTATAGCCTTGAAGGTGAACTCAGACATTTACCTACTAGACCCTGGCGAGGGCTGTCAAGTCAAGATGTTTAAGACTGGGTTGAGCCCTGTGAAGGTTAAAGCTGTCTTTGTTACCCACGCACATGGAGACCACTACCTTGGCTTACCTGGCTTAATCCAGACAATGACTCTGTCTGATAGAAAAGAGCCATTATTAATAGCGGGGCCAAAGCAATTTATAGATGCACTACTCTCCATCTTCAACCAGGGATTAGTGAAGCCAGGATTTAAAGTAGACTTAAGCTTAGTAACATCAAACTACACATATTCCGATAACAAGATCTCGGTGAGGGCTTTTCCAGTAGAGCACAGTCTAGAGGCCTATGGCTACCACGTAACAATCGGAAAGAAGACTATTTGCTACACGGGAGACACTACACCATCTAAATCCACTGTGGAGGCTTGTAGAGGCGTTGATGTACTAATCCACGAGGCGACGTTTACCAGTATATACGAGGGTGAAGCACACACCCAGAGGCACTCCACTTGTAGAGACGCTGCATTAATCGCGGAGGAAGCTGGAGTCGGCTTACTCGTGTTATTCCACATTAGTGCAAGGCATGGGGATATGGATGCATACTATGACGCAGTAAGAGTATTTAAAAAAGTAGTTGTTGCGAGAGATGGAATGGTTATTTACCTATAGTCTGTGCCTCCTAGCTCTAAGCACTAATATCAGTATAGAGACAACAGCAGCTACTACTACGGCGCCGATGGCTATTAACATATACCCAGATGTTGGAGTTGTTGCTTGAGTAGTTGTAGGGGTCTCAACGACAACTTCGAGATTTGGCAGGTCATCAAACAATATTTCACCGGGTGTTTCACCATTTAAGTATACCTTGACTCCTTGACCGCTTTGTATCTTGATCTTGGCTGGTGTAATAGTGCTTGGTTTAATAATGGGTGCTTTCGGCCCGAGCGATATCTCCTGTGGAATCGTGGAGTTTACTTCTTTGACATAGTCGTATAGTGCAATAAGGGTTTCCTTCGGTGATGTTGCTCCTTTCTTAATTATTTTCGGGGATTTATATTCTAACTCTACTTTATTACCAGTGGCTGATAATTTAATAGTACTCACCGAGTCTTTGATCTCGAATAGCTCATTGAATCTGTTTACTAGCCTTGAGGCATTCAATGTAGCTATACTTGGCGATGGTGTTGCCTGTGGTTGAGTTATAAATGGAGTGAGAATCTGTGATGTTGTATTCAAGTAGTATTCATACAATTTAGCTAATTGCACTAAGTACTCGTTGACATTGACCTCTTCAACCCCCCTGATTACGAGTGAAGCCGATGTCCCAGTACTATTGCTGGATACAATTAATTTAAGGTATAGTTGTGAGGGATGGAGCTTTACCATATTAGTGGCGTTGATCAAAGTGCTTGACATGTTTATCCCCTGTATAGAGTATAATCCAGTAAGGTCCACCGTGACATTGAAGTCCACAACTGCCACTCCACCAGAGATACTCTGGGATGTCTCAAGCTTGACATATCTACTCGTATTGCTCATTGATAGATAGGATTGTATTTGAAATAGTAGCATTGGGATCAATACGGATATATCCATTCTTTGACCACTACTCTCAATATATCCAGATGCCTCTACTCTCCCAGATGTAATGATTGTTTGATTCCCAGTGTAGTACGTAGAGTTTACTCTTGGAGCATTTACTGAGATGTCTACAGTATTACCCGGTTTACCGCCTCTAGCTATAAACTTAATCCACCCGGTAGAAGCAATGTTTTCTCCAATCGGGTGTGTCTCAATGCTTCCCTCTATAGATAGATAGAATGGCGTAGTTGATTGACTAACCGTTGCGGGTTGATAAAATTCCAGGAATCCCTCGTAGGCAACTCTACTACTCTCTACCATCATAGTCGCATTTGCCAATAGGTATCCAGGAATACTTGTGTTTTGCACTGTCTCCAGTCTTGCAGTTACTGAGACGCATCCATCTGCATACACCTCGAGCGTAATATACTGTGAAATCTCCTCGCTTATTGTAATCAATGGGGTGATCGCTAGTAAGAGAGCAATAAGGCTACACGCTACTATTTTACCGAGCATTAGGTAATTCACAAGCTCCACCAATAATCCATATACGCTTACTAGCCTATAAGATTAACCCGCGAGTCTATGGATAAATTAGCGTTCTTACTATAGTGTTATTGGTGGTTTAATTGGAGATAGTGATGAAGCCCATTGGGTTCATTAGGCATGGATATAGCGATGAAGAAGTTAAGAGTAGTTGGAGGGGTGTTGATGGATTCGTAGAGATTTTACCAGAGTATGTTGATGGATTGCTGCATTTAGATGGATTTAGTCACATAATCCTCATCGCTCATATGCATAGAGTGAGTGATGAAGAGAGGAGAGTACTCAAGGTGAGACATAGGAGGCTGAGGCGTTTCGGCGTTGAAATAGACGACCTACCAGAGGTGGGGGTTTTTGCAACTGACAGCCCCCATAGGCCAAATCCAATAGCCTTATCCATTGTGAGATTACTTGGAGTTGATGGAAATAAACTAAGGGTCTCTGGATTGGATTTATTCAATGGAACACCTGTTCTAGACATTAAGCCATATGATCACAGTAGAGCAGTGAGGGAATTCACGATGCCCTGGTGGGCTCGTATATTAGTTGAGAGAGTGAGAAAAGCACTTGGCGAGGAAGCACCGATATAGAAGCACTGGTCTCTCCCAAGTCCCCTATATATTATAAATGCTTAAACCACGAAGAGTTTTTAATGTAGTTAAAAGTCATTTCTAATTAGAGTGCTAGATAGTATGTAAGACCAGTATAAATGATGTTAGTGAGTATTGGGATAGACTATTAATCTAGTGTTGGAGATGATAGGGGTTCGCATTATGTTAAGGCCTCAACCTCGGAATTATTTTAGTAAAAAGGGCATTTATATAAATAAATTGGGGATAAGTTGAAGAGAATATATTCATCAATATTAATCCCACTCATTTTAGCCCCACTATTCATAGTATTCAATAATGCTCTTACATATACTGAGACGGTGTATAGTGACCCAGATTATAGTGTGGTTTATGTTAGGCAAGGATTTGAGGCTTCAAATTTAACAATTCTATCAATCCAAGTAACCTCTGATGGTAAACCATTAGAATTTGGATACACACTTATTGGCATTACAGTTGGTGGAGCTACCGAAGTTAAGAGAGGGAAGGGTTATGGAAGAGTAGTTGTTGACGTATCAAGCTATGTAGGTGAAGTTGAGAGGATCTTGGAGAGATCCCACGCCAATCCTCAAAATAGTGGAGTAGGGCTCCTTGCATTTATTGTAACTATGACCGAGGAGAATGGCGAGAAATACATATCAACAGATATAATCTCAATACCTGTAATCCCCGGTAAAGCTGTGGGGGCAACCATAGAAGTGAACACTGTATTTAAGCCTGTACACAGAGTCAAATACCATGTGGAAAATTCAACCACGGGAACACCAATAGAGCCTCTAACCACAAGCCCCCCTCCTAGATTTGACGAGTATTGTATAGTTACAGGCAATAAGGAGGAATGCTGGTATTGGCAATTTGACTCTACAATCTATGCAAGTCAGCAACCGGAATTTGTTCCACTCTCTATTATTAAACTAGATCCATACGATGGCTTTAGAGTGAAATATGCTCAAATTCATCATTTAATTAAGCTGGGTACTAGTAGTGTTACTAAAATGGGTCTTGGAATAGGTATGAAAATACAAAGTGCTACAACAGCATATGCTCCCGGAGTAGGGTTTATAATACAGTCCAGTAGTAGTATTGAAACTATATACTCTTATAGCTGTATATTTTACAACGTCAAAGTTCAAAACACGTCATCCCACTGCTATGACGAACTCAATAACAAATACACAGAATTCTTAGGGCCCTATGGTGAAGCACTACTAGCTACAGGGTTTAATGGTTATATCTGGCTTGTGAAATATAAGAAGATACATGAGGTCTGCTGGGGTGCAAGTTGCTATAAAGAAGTTATTGATGAAGGATACGCGGTATTCCTCGTTCCACAATTTGGTAGTGGCAATAAAATTGAAGGGAAATATATGCTTGACGATGATCCCTATAATAATGACGGGTTATTAGAAGCTATTTTTGACTATTTTGTGAATTCATCAAACATTACGAGAGATTATCTAGGTTGGTATGGGCCTCAGAAATATTGGTATACGACAGCATACACGATTAAAGTAGATTCCAGTAGTACACGTTTCGCGTTTCCAGCTATACCTGTGGGTGCGATTGCATTGTATATTCTCACGGAAATCGGAGTCTCGATTCCGCCTGCGCTGGCAGTGGTTCTGCCGCTTCTAGTTGTCTCTATCTCTATAGATGTTGAAAACGCGGAGTTTTATGGTTATCTAGCTACTTTCACTTTTGAAACTAATCAGAGTGTGTACTTTAATCCATACTATTATAAAATACAGACTTATTTTGTTAAAGATGCAAGTAGCTACTACGCAATACCCGCATTATTCATGGATCCCCACGTGTAGTAACTAGTTTTTAGTTTTTCTTATAATACTTTAAGTTGGTTCACTTGACTAAGTACTCTATGGTCTTTTTCAACTCCTCTCTACTACCTCTTATTGAGAGTTTCACAGGGCCTAGTGGGGATTCACGCTCACTATCTACTAGTGATACTCTACCAGCGTAGCATGCTTGCTTGTGTAGTAGTATTGTTATTGAATCCTCCCTCCAGTACTTCTCTAGGTGTGCTCTCACAGCTGGCTCTACTTGCTGTAGTTTAATTATCCCCCGGAGTGGCTCAAGGCACTCTACTCTACTACACTTTGCCCTCAATACCCTAAACCCCGATGTTACTTCCTCTACCTCGATCTCCTCGGGTTTGACGACGTTGAGTAATGCCTTCTTGACTTTCTCAATGTCCTCGGTTGGCCTAACTTCAGCCTCCACTACTACTTCAACCATGTCTATACACCAGTTGCTTGAGTATTTTCAATGCACTATTCCTCGCCTCCTCTATTGATCCCTCATTAATGATCATGTAGTCTGCGAGAGCAATCACGTCTCCAAGCCCGAAGCCAAGCTCTGTTAAATCCCTTCTCTCAAACTCCTCGATGCTGGTTGGATCACCGGGACGATGCCTCTCCAGTAACCGCTTAAACCTAGTCTTTGG
>JAPWUD010000030.1 GCA_028275705.1 Desulfurococcaceae archaeon
AAGGGAGTAGTGTTCATGGCGAGTATTGGATATACACCAGAAGAGCTCTCACTACTGGGACCTAAAGTTGAGAAAGCAGGTGTTCAAGCAATAGAGTTCTCTACGCACTACATTGGCAGAGACTACAGGCCAATCGTTGAAGCAGCTAAGGCTTTAAGAGAATCAGTTACTATACCGATATTTGCTAAACTCAGTCCATTCACACCAAATATCCCAGATTTAGTGAAGGAGCTTGAGAAAATAGGTGTTAATGGACTTGTAGCAACTAATACCATTGGGCCAGCACTACACATTGACGTTGAAACAGGTATACCCATTGTTGGAGGCCCATATGGATTTGGATGGATGAGTGGCCCCGCTCTAAAACCACTAGCCCTAGCTGTTGTCGCTGAGGCTGCACTAAATACGAAACTACCTATTATAGGGGTTGGTGGAGTAACGCGTGGTGTAGACGTAGTAGAGTACATTATGGCGGGTGCAACAGCTGTACAAATATGTACCGCGGCTATAGTTGAAGGCTTTGGCGTATTCAAGAGGGTTTTAACAGAGCTTGAAGAGTGGATGAAGAGGCATGGTTACGAATCCATATACGATTTCAAAGGCAAAGCTTTGAAGTATATTAAACCAGAGCCTAGAAGAGTCTGGGCTAAACCACCTGTAGTCGATGAGAAGAAGTGCATTGGTTGTGGGTTCTGCGAGCAAGCATGTACATACCATGCTGTAAGAGTACTCGAAGAAGGAGGTAGGAGGAAAGCAAGAGTAGATGTTACAAAGTGCTATGGTTGTGGAGTATGCACATCTGTGTGTCCAACACGTGCAATACACTTTATTGAGGAGTAAACCCGGTTTTTCTCCTCATTAATCCTCCTACTACGCTCCTCTACATGTTTAAACAGTGAAGGAATTAAAACTCTTCATTGAAAATGATAATTGCCAGTTGGGGGGAAGAATTCGAAAATAAAAAGTTACTTCACTCCATACATTGTTAGCGCTAACACAGCCATTTTTGTCCACAAGCCATTCTCAGCTTGTTCATAGATTACAGAGTGCTTTGGATCATCAATTACTTCATCATCCGCCTCATATCCCCTGAATATTGGTAGTACATGCATTAATACACCGTGTTTATCCATTAGATCCATTAATCCCCTTGTAACCCTCCAGTGCTTGTACTTCTCATAGATCTTTAACTCCTCATCCTTGAATTTACTATAACCAAGTTGCACTAGTGTTGGAGATGCCCAGTTTCTCGGAAATACTGCGTGTGCACCGCGCAATGCTTCCTCTAAGTTGTCGGTAAACTCTAGTGTTGCACCATGCTCTTTTGCCTGCTGCCTGGCTTTCTCAACTAGCTTAGGATCTAGATCAAATCCCGGTGGGCGAGCAACAACTACGTCTACTCCAAACCTCGGGAACAGTATCATGTCTTCCTGTACACTACACCAACCCCTAATCTCTGGGCTATAAGCCCACATTATAACGTACTTCTTCCCCTGTGGATTTTGGAATTTCTCTATAAAGGTAAGAATATCTGCTAAACCCTGCGTAGGGTGGTACATATCGTCAGCCATGTTTATAACTGGGATGTTAGCTGCACTAGCCATTTCCCTTATATACGCGTTTCCAACACCATACCTATAATCTATTGCCTTATCAAGTATCCTTATACCTAATCCATGACCATATACATCATACATTGCAGCAACGTCTTTAACCGCCTCCCCAGCTTTCTCCTCTTTACCAAAGGCCAGCCTAGTAGTTGTTGCATCTATGTATGCTGCATGTCCTCCGAGGAAGTACATTCCCGACTCGAAGGCTGCCCTTGTTCTAGTTGACGGTGCGAAAAACAACATGTAGAAGACCTTGCCTGCTAGAACTTTCGGAATAGCCTCCGTGCCATAGTAGTGAGCTATCTCTTTGAACTCCTTTGATAGCTTCAAGGCTACCTCTATCTCTTCATCACTCCAATCTAGAGTAGATATTAAGTCTCTACCACTCAATTCCCTTACAAGGTGTCTAAGAGCCGGCATATAGCCCAACCTCTTAATAACTCTCTAGTGCATTAACAAATATAAAAAGGATTTTTAAAGACACCCACTTGAAAAACCAATTTTTAACGCTTAGTCCTCATAGAGTTAACCCCGAGGTTAAATTCAACCAAAGACACTATGAGCATTAATACGAGTTATATAAAGTATAGGCTTACCAATCATCTACTAGTGAGACGTATGAGACATATGTGATATACGTCAATAAACAATAAATATTTAAACCCTTCGACACTGAGTATATATTTACAAAGGGGTGTATGCAGCGTGAAAACCTCCACTTGGATCGCAATAGTTCTTGTAGTAGCAATCATAGCAGGTATAGCGGGGTATTTCGCTGGTCAATCCGCTGCACCAACTCCGCCTACAGGACCTACAACACCAACTCCACCCACAGGACCTGCAGCACCAACGTATAAGCCACCTGAGAAAATCAAGGCCCTCTTCATATATGTTGGGCCAATTGGAGACGCTGGATGGACATATATGCATGATATTGGGAGGAAATTCGTTCAATCACTATTCTCGGACTGGCTTGAAACCACCTACGTAGAGAACGTTAAAGCAGATGAAGTAGTCAAGTACGCTGACTTATACGTTCCACAAGGATACAACGTTATATTCACCACAAGCTTCGACTTCATGGACGACACGATCAAGGCTGCCGAAAAATACCCCAACATCATATTCTTCCACTGCTCAGGATATAGAAGGAGGAGCAATGTAGGAACATATTTTGCAGACTTATATCAAATATACTACTTGAATGGATTAATGGCTGGTGCACTCACTAAAACAGGTCAAATAGGTTATGTAGCTGCATACTTAATCCCAGAGGTAGTTAGGCATATAAACGCCTTTGCTATTGGCGCTAGAGAGGTTGGAGAAGCACTAGGTAAAAACATCACCGTCCACGTCATCGAGATCGGTGCATGGTATGATCCAACTAAAGCTAAGCAAGCAGCAGACACACTTGTTAAGCAATACAATGTCGATGTATTAGCCTTCACGGAGGACTCAACCGCGATACCCGAGTACGCTGAGCAAAACAAAGTTTACGTTTTCAGCCACTACGGTCCAATGTTAAAGTATGCCCCCACGATGACTGTTAGCGGCCAGTTGGTTAGGTGGGAGATGATATATGCAGATATATTAGTGAAGATTAAAACAGGTGTACTTAGACCAGACAACCTCGAGAACGTTGATTACTGGTACCTACTTAGCTCAGGCGCCGTTGAACTCGGCGCTGATATAGATGAGAAGGGAAAACCAGTAATGATCAATCCAATATATGAACAGACCTTGAAGAATATTATGGTGACAGATAAGCTTACAGGTGAAAAACTCAGCGTATACGACTTAGTCATGAAGAGGTATTGGCAAATGAAAATGGGTGTAACTGTTCTCCCACTGCAATTCAGTGCGTTAACACATAAGTATGAAAACCTAGAGAGTATATCAATGGCGTGGGGAGGGAAGATCGGGGCTAGGCCATATCCAATTGCCCCAGAGTTTGACCCATTCATAGGCCCACTCAAGGGATGGTGCCTTGTTGGCGGTGATAAAGCATATTCAACCTATTGCAAAGCAAAGAGCGCTGGAGAAACTGTGACTATTCCAGCAGGTGTAAGACTAGGACACGATGATCTATGGAATATGGATTACCTACTAGATATTGTAGTTAAACACTAGTCAAAAACTTTTTCCTTTTTTCCCGCATTTTCTTAATATAGCTTCGGGTGGAGTAAAATTGAGTAGCCCATTGCTCTCTGTAGCAAATATAACGAAAACCTTCCCTGGAGGAGTAGTAGCCCTCGACGAAGTATCTATGGACTTCCACCCAGGGGAGTTCACAGTAATTCTCGGCGAAAACGGCGCGGGAAAATCAACACTAGTAAAAATAATGTATGGCATATACACCCCTGACAAAGGGTCAATTATTCTCAAAGGGAGGGAAGTTGAAATCAAGAGCTCGCTCGACGCCATCAAGAAAGGAATAGTTATGGTCTCGCAAATCCCACAGTTAGTTGATAGATTAACAGTTGTAGAGAACATTTCACTTAGTTTAACTAGGATAGGAATGTTTGAGACAATGACACGTGTTCGCAGGTTTTTTAAAGAAGTAAGCGAGAAGATAGGTATAAAGGTAAACCCAGATGCTAAAGTGTGGTCTCTAACATATACGCAGAAACAGCTCATAGAAATAACGCGTGCAATACTACTAGATGCTATGGTCCTCATTCTCGATGAGGCATTGACTTACCTTCCAATGGAGGAGAGGAGAAAATTCTACGTGTACCTCAATGAATTCAAGGAGAAGGGTAGATCGGTTATTTTAATTACACATAAAATCCCTGAGGCGTTGGAAATAGCGGATAAGATCTATGTCTTAAGGAGGGGAAAACTAGTCGGGGCTCTTGACAAAGCAAGTGCTAATATCGATAAAATCCGTGATTTAATGTTCGGAGAAGCTGCGAAAACCATAACTTATGAGAGATTTACAAAGCCATATGAAACACCTATAGGTGATATTGTTCTAAATATTAGAAACTTGGTTGTTGAGGGTGATTATGGAGAAATAGCTGTAAACAATGTGTCACTGAGTGTTAGAGCAGGAGAGATCATTGGTATAGCTGGGGTTGTTGGTAATGGCCAAAGAGAGCTACTTGAAGCTATTGTTGGATTGAGAAGAGTCCGCGAGGGCAGGGTAATTATTGATAACCACGATGTTACAAATAAAGGGGTAAAACTCACTAGAGAAAGCGGAGTTGGATTTATCCCCGACCAGCCACTACGCTACGCTGTCTCCGCAGATAATAACATTGTTGAGAACGTGGCAGCGCTGTTCTCGAGGAAAAACTTTGTGGTTAATTGGAAGTCCATGCGTGAACTCTCAGAAAAACTTATTAATGAATACGGCATCTACCCACCTAGACCAGAAATGCACGTTAAGCTTCTATCAGGTGGAAACATTATGAAAACCGTTGTTAGTAGAGAATTAGAGTATGCCTCTAAAGCCCTCGTAGCCTATAATCCAACACGTGGATTAGATGAAGCAACTTCTACTTTTGTCCGGAGAAAGATGAAGGAGAAAGCTGTAAATAGTAAATTAGCAGTGTTATTTGCTAGCGAGGACCTTGATGAGGTTCTCCAACTAAGTGATTCATTATATGTAATGAATAGAGGGGTTTTATATGGACCCTTCGACCCTGTATCGACTCCTAGAAGTAAAATAGAGGAATTAATGGTGGTGTAATTGCGCATAGTTTTAGTTAGGAGGAAAAAGCCATTGAAATATGGAGGTTTAGTTGTAGCCTTACTCTCTCTTCTAAGTGGAATATTTGTATTTACTATATTTGCATGGTTGATCGGTGTAAATCCATACCCCGTGGTTGAAACAATTGTTACAACCTTTATATTTCCCGGTGTAGTAAAAGACTTCATTATCCTAACACTACTTGGCTACGCTTTACTAATAGCTTTCAAGGGAGCTCTATGGAATATTGGTGCTGAAGGACAAATGCACATGGCTTTTCTAGTGTCAATCTATATTACTCTCATAGTTTTCTTCACAACTGAGAAGTCTCTGCCACTTTATATATCAATAGGAGTTATTCTATTATCAATAGTAGCCGCTGTAGCCGCTGGAGCATTGTGGGGTGGATTAGCCGGGGTCATAAAGGCTTATGCAGGCGTAGATGAAGTCCCAGTTACACTCATATTAAACTACATTGCATACTTCATTGGAGATATACTGGTTTATGGTCCATTTAGAGGTAAGTATGTGTATGGCTATGCGAGAACCGATCTTATTCCAGATCCATACAAGTTATCTATCCCAGTACAAAGGCAGTTATCTGGAAACGCATTAATAGATACCGTAACTGGGTATATGGCAGAGTTCGCGACTTACGCTGTGTGGCTTGTAGCCTTAATACTTGTATTGATTTTCACTTATTGGTTATTGAATAAGTCTAATATTGGATTGAGAATAAAGATCCTTGGATCCAATCCAGACTACCTTGTATCACTTGGATATGATGTTAGAAAAACAATGGTATTGACTTTCATGCTATCAGGTGCTATTGCGGGTTTAACTGCCGCACTATACTACCATGGCTCACTGTATAGAATAGAGTATCCATTAGAGTACAATACTGCTAGTTATGGTTATTTAGCTATACTTGTAGCATGGCTCTCTATGCTTGATGTTTACCTAGTTCCACTATCGGCGTATATAGTATCAGCAGTGATACTTGGATCCCAAAGAGTAAGCTCTCTTCCAAGTGTTAGAGAAGCTTTTACAAGGCTACAATTAGGTGGCGCTGAGATGGCTTTTAAATTACTAATGTTTGGTTCTATACTACTAGCATATAGTATACTGAGATTTATTCAAGACTACGAATTAAAGGTGGTTTCATAATGATTCCCCAACTAGACTACATAATCGACAAAATCCTCCCAGCATTTGTAACATTCTACTTAGTATCGCTAGGTCACAGCATTTTTGAAAAATCAGGTATACTGAATTTAGCGATAGACGGCGTATTCTTCACCGGTACTGGTGCAGCTCTACTTGGGGCAATTCTACCTATTATATACAATATACCAATATCACCACCCGTCATGGGTGTACTGGTTGCCACTTTAATTGCGGCAATTCTCGGGTTATTTATGTCTAGTGTATTGACTTTTCTACCAATAAGTCATGGTGCTGTTGGACTTTCACTGCAGTTCTTTAGCTACGGGGTTGGCATTATGCTGGGATACTATGTTAGATTAGCTTATGGAACAATTTATGGAGTATCTTTCGCGAGGGAGGATGTACTATACCTATCCATAATAAGCCTAGTAATAGGTGTGGTACTCCACTTATTCATAGAACGTACAAAGATAGGGGCTGCTATAAGAGCTGTTGGTGAAAACCCACACTCGGCAGCAGCTTTAGGTGTTAGAGTAATGGCTATTAGGATCGTGGCTGGAATGCTTGGATTCGCATTAATAGGTTTCGGCGGTGCATTGTTTATATTGTCGTGGCAGAGATCGTGGGATGTAAAGCTATTTACTCTTGGTTACGGGTGGCTTGCATTTGCAACAGCACTAGCTGCTGGAAGACACCCAATAGTATTAATACCTGTATCGCTACTATTTGGTGGATTAGTTAATTCACAAACCGACCTTCAATCTAGACTCGGAATACCAGCAGATGTTGCAAAGCTCATACCATTTCTAGCGGCTCTAGCGTTAATGCTAATCTACAGCACTACGAGACTTAGGAGGATATTTGCCTCGCCTTCAAGTCTTGGAAAACCATACTATAAAGAGGAGAAGAGTATATAGTAAAAATCTTATTTTCACTTTTCCAACAAACAAGATCTTTCACCGTGATAGATCACATTGTGAACAATACTTTGACCAATAAAGTGAGACTCTTCCTCAAAAGGAAGGAATGAACCCTTTGCCCTCCCTCGAGAGCCAATAGGCTCGCGCGGCTTCGCTGCGCACATACCTATAGCGTACCATAGGTGTTTATAAACACACTACAGTTTTAACGAGGCTCAGAGACCAAAAACGCAAAACGATACAAGTAATTATGAAAACAAAAACAGCCCGAATCTCTCCCGCAGTAATGGAGATCCTCGTCATCGAGGGATGTAATGAGGTCTCTTTGACTAGTATATTAAGTAAGAGAGACCTGTATTAAACCGCGGTGGATTGTATGACCGATATTTATATTCGTGGCGGGTGGATCATTACGATGGATAGTGAGAGGAGGATCATTAGAAATGGAGCTGTCGCGGTTGAGGATGGATTAATAATTGATATTGGTAAAAAAGAGCAAATGGATGGGGATTACAAAGCCTATGCAGACATAGTGATCAACGCTGAGAGAGACATTGTGTTGCCTGGACTAGTGAATACTCATGTTCACTTAGCTCAGGGTTTACTCAGAGCTTGCGCAGATTACTTATCACTCATAGATTGGCTAAAGGATAGGGTATGGCCACTTCAAGGTAATTACAAGAAGGAGGAGGCCCTTGCCTCTGCTAAACTAGTAGTCCTTGAGATGATTAAATCTGGGACGACAGCTTTCCTCGAGACAGGGCTTGTTGGAAGATATGGACCAGACGAGATCATTGAAATGATACATGGATCAGGTTTGAGGGCTGCTGTTGCTAGACATGTTATGGACTTAAAGGGGTATGCTACAAAAGAGAACATTCTACATGAAGGATTAGTTGAGCTTGGCGATTATAGTTTAAGAGACACTATTAGGCTCATAGAGAAATATCATGGATGGGACAACAAGATCTGGGTTTGGTTTGGCCCAAGAACCCCGGGTGCAGTCAGCGTTGAGCTATATAGAGAAATAGCTGGGAAAGCGAGAGAGTTGAATACAGGGATTACAATGCACCTAGCTGAGGTACGTGAAGATGTTGAGTATACTCTAAGAGATTTCGGGAAGAAACCTGTTGAATTTGCACACTGGCTTGGATTAACAGGGAGGAATGTCGTCCTAGTCCACGTTGTATGGGTTGACGATGATGAAATTAAATTACTCAGTGAAACCAAGACGAGCGTTAGTCATAACCCATCGAGTAATATGAAGCTGGCAAGTGGTGCTGCAAGAGTATCAGATATGCTTAGGCAAGGTGTTAATGTGGCTCTAGGAACCGATGGAGGGCC
>JAPWUD010000015.1 GCA_028275705.1 Desulfurococcaceae archaeon
AAGTAGGATACGTTCATCCAGTGGACATAGCCTAGGGATAGAAGTATTGTTGCCAGTGTGTATACATAGAACTTTCTGCCTAGACCTCTAAACGATATGCTTGGTCTTGAAGCCTCTAGAGACTTTAGCTTTGGGTATAGAGCAAAAGCTGTTAAGACTAGAGCTATCGAGATTGTCCCTGGTATTGCAAGTGCTAGGAATGCTGATCTATAGCCGTAGAGGCTGATCATAAACGCTACTAGAAGCGGCCCTGCAACAGCTCCTGCCTGATCCATCAACTCATGTACCCCGAAACCCTTTCCCATGCCAATATCCTCAGTAACCTCAGCAAGAACAACATCTCTAAGAGGTGTTCTGAGACCCTTACCAACTCTCTCAATAAGGTATAGAGCTGTTGCAACACTCCATGAATATGCAAAGGCGAGGGTTGGCATTGCGAAGAGTTGAAGAGCATAACCAAATATTATTATGCCCCAGAAAACCGATGATGCTGCTAGGTAAGTGGCTATAACTGCTGACACAAACCTAAGCCCATAGCCTATAAGGTCGCCGGAAGCAATAGTAGCTGAGGCTACTGGGGGCCCTCCAAGTTCCTCAATATATGAGCCGCCAACGCTTCTAGCACCCTCATAAACCATGTCAGCTGTTAGAGACACTAAACTCAGTATTATGAAGACTATCAATGTTCTCCTCCTCAACCATCATCACCGAGGGGATTCTTGAAGAGCTTAGCCATGGAGCTGGCTAAAAGCATGTTGTACATACCTTAAAAAGCTTTATGAATGAGCTTCAGCTATCTTCCTCCACAGCTCTGAGCCTATCAATCCTTTGAACTATCTTGTTGAACTCCCTCCAGGTACTGCAGGGCCTTGTAGACCACGATGTCCGGCACAACCCTAATCCCCTGGAGGTAGTTGTAGAGCGAGCCCCTGGCGATTCCAAGTTCTCTAAGAGTCCTCTCGAACCCGAGCTTCTTCTTGACTCTCTCGAGGATGAGTCTGCGGGCCTCGTCGCTTAGGGCGCTAACGTTCACTCTATCATGCCAGGGGCTAGCAGGCATGATTTCACCCAGTAAATCATATAGTAGTTCACGCCCCCACCACGGAAGCGTGAACTGTGGAAAACAACCCCATAGAATTTATCTGGGTATTTAAAAGGAACCGCGGGCCCGCCGGGACTTGAACCCGGGTCCTCCGGCTCCGAAGGCCGGCGCCCTCTCCTGGCTAGGCGACGGGCCCTCTGGGTTGGTATTTGTATTGGTCTGTAAAAAGCATTTCTTCGATTTCTACGTGTTCGTTTGGGTTTTTATTATTGCCGCTTATATATTCTCGCTATTAACTTCTTCCACTACTGCTCTACGTGGTAATTATTGGCTTCTGTGACACTCAGAGTGCAGCTCTTTCTAGTGATACTCATAATATTCATACACCAAAGTTTCACACTAATTATAGGGACTAGATATCCGTGGACTCCTCGAGGAAAGCCTCATTACAGTTACATTTCTGCTTCTACTTTCATCAGCTATTTAGCCCGACCTCCTCCTCGTTATGAATGGCGAGGATTCCCTGAGAGCGGGGGTTTGGGGCTACATCCCCTCTTCCTAAGGATTCAACCCCTGGCTGAGTCTCCGGCCTATCACCCATATCCTGAACGAGACTCGAGGGTAAGAGTAGTCGTAGGGTTATAGAATAAACGATTACAGATGACGCTAGTAACTATCAAGACACTGCAAGGCACATATCCAACGGCGACAACTCTATTATAGTGTTAAAATTAAATAGGGCACCTAGACAACTCTCTCTAAACCTCAAGGACAATGCGCTATATACTGGAATCTACATCAACTGGGGTTGCACTCCCACATATTCTCTTCGCGTCTCTAAGCATTTCTCTATACACGGGGTCTTCGAGGTCGCTTCTACGAAGAACTATTACGTCTAGTGGTATACTCGTCTTCTTCAATAACCTCAATTTAATAGCCACGTCTAGTATGTCTACGTCATCCTCCACTACGACTACTACGTCGAAGTCGCTGGAGGGAATACTGTCTCCACGTGCCCGGGATCCAACTAGGTAGGCCTCTACGACGAGTCCGCTACTACATAGTAGTTGTGTAAACTCCTTAAAACCCCTCTCATACGACTCTACTTTCCTAGCCATAGTGGAGTAGAATTTATGGGTCTGCAGTTCTCCTCACCCACTCCACGACTTTCTCAGCATACTCCACGCATAGTCTACCTCTCCCGGATGTGTAGCTATATACCCTCCTACCAGGATATCTCGAGAGGGTGTAGTGTGGAGTCAGTAGCTCACATGCTAGTGATACCTCACTAGATACCTCGATACCTACAGCTCTAACTGCATCGAGTAACTCAACTAAGTCGTGTGTATAAGGGTGTATGCCCGTCAAGGCAACGATTAAGCTCTTCAAGTACAGCTCGACAGCCTGGTGAGCGCTAAAACATGTTAGCCAGTAGACTCCTTCATCATAGTTGCGCCTAGCATTGCGTAGAAATACCTCTGCTTTCTCAACCCACTCGATCGGTAACTTTATACCCTTCATAGACTACCTCCACGTACTCTACAAACACATATGTAACTATGTCTCTAAAGACACTAAAATAATGCCAGAGCAAAATAACCTAGCATTATTCGTGGAGAGCGCGAATTCAGCACTGCATTCTCGTTTCGGCTTCTCGTATGTCCTTCTTCAACCCCTCTAACTAGATTAATAGTTAATTTATTCCACACTAACTCCTATCTGTGTTTTCATTAATATTATGGTCAATATTGCGAACACCGTGATCCACTGCGATATTATAAACCAGGCTACTAGCGAGTCTAACGGCTGAAACGAATACTCACGTATTTGGCTATCTCTGCATTAAGCATTCACATTTTCACACTTGCAAGCTCTAGTGTGATGGGGGCCTACGTAATATAATGCTGTACGCATTCAGGATCACTGAGTTTCTCCTTGGACTAATGAAAGGGGTTTAGTCTTAGGAACGCATCCGCAGCATGCAAGAGTATTTTGAGCAGACCCCATTAATAAGTGAAAATCGGGATCCCCGGGTCCCATTTCAATGCGTTTAATTTCATTTTTCTCGTGTTTTATTTGTCTTAGCTTTGCGGCTTTGTGTTTATTAGATTGTTTTGTACATTATATGACTCTTAGAGCTGTGTTTGTTGTTGATTATCTACGCTGTTTCCACCGATCTACTTATGTCTTTATCTATGGGGTGTTTTAATTGAGGAGTGTTATTGCCTTTAAGTTGACTGGTGCTTATAGGGGATTTGTCTACTCGGCTTTGTTCTCGCTACTTGGCTTACTCATTGAGTCATTGTTCTTTGTCTACTATGGTGGCATTATACTGTTAACCGACATTGTGCACTGGGCTGTTGACACATTGGTTGAGGTTTTTGGTTTAATTGTACTATACTACGCTGTGAGGTTTGGTAGGAGGTTTCCATGGAGTATACTAGTACTGGAGAGCGCCGCAATGCTACTATCTATAATAATGGCACTTGGAATATACATCTTCTTCTTCAGTAGCTACATAACTTCAGAGTTCGCAATGGGCGAGCCCACAACGAGAAGCCCCATTCCCGCATTAGCCACTACTATAGGTGGGTTATTGACTGGATTAACTCTAGTCATACAGGTGAAGAACTATAGACTATACGAGCTTGAGGTTTTAAGGGTAGACTACACCCACGCCTTAATAGACTTAATCGCGGCGTTTTCTGCAACGATAGGTATACTATTAGTATACACCACTAGGAGTCAAAGCCTAGAATTACTATTCACATTGATAACTACAATGTTCATAGTCCACAGTCTTCTCGAAATACTGAGGGATATAGTGAAAACCATCACAGGGTCGAATATAGACTACGAGCTAAGTAATAGACTACTAAAGAAATTAGTAAATGAACTTAAGGGAGTATATATAGAGGACATTATTGCACGGAAAATAGGGTCTTTCTACATTGTTGAAGCAAGAATTGGTGTAGACCCATACGAGAAGCTAGTAGCAATCCATAAACTAAGAAATAGGATAGTAAACACTGTTATTAACGAGTCTGATCTAATATACCACGTCGACGTGAAGTTCTACCCATTGAAAACAAAGTATAGGAGGGGTTCAGCTCTCATATGAGTTCATATAACTTGATGTGGGCATTGCCTCATCCTGGTTCCCCCGCATCCCGCTCGGATTCTCATCGGGCTTGGGGGCGTTCGGGGCTACCCCGGGAGCCCCACATCTTGAGTGTTTGAATACATATTTCCTGTAGAGGTTTAATGTTGCAGTAACATCTCTATCACCTATGAAGCCGCACTCCCTACATCTCAATACTCTATGCCCGTATTCAACTAGTTTTCCAATGCACCTAGGGCACTTCGATGAAGTGCCCCTGGGATTAATTTTAACTACTTCGAGATTCCTCTCTCTAGCTTCATACTCTATGCAGAACTGTATTCTACGGTAGAACCACAGTCCAAGCTTCTTATTGAATCTCTTATCCTTCTTATTGTTCTCCCTCAGTTCATCCAGGTCTTCAAGGACTACTACCGAGTGGTATTTGAGTGCTAATTCGGCTATTAAATCCCCTATCTTATGGGAGTAGTCCCAAGAGATGTTCTTAATCTTCTTTCCATGTCTCTTAATGGCTTTTCTAACACCCTTGATAAACCTCCATGACTTCGGATACCTCCTCTGGATCCTCTCAATCCAGATTTTATATGTCAAGATCTTCCTGTGAGGTGTCTTAAACCTCTTCAACTTCGTTAGCCTACCATTAAGAGTAAATATGGCTATTGTTACATTGTCGAAGTTTAGATCGATTGCCATTACTGACTTGGGTTTTATTGTCTTAACAATTCTCCTAAAGTATACTGAGACCCAGAACTCATTATCCTCGTACTTTACAACTATCTCGTAGTTGCTCCAACCCCTATACTTCTCAATCCTCTCTCTAGATGTTACTAGCTTTAATTTAGCCTCGTAGTCGCTGTGTAGCTTCAGTGTTAAAACCATGTTGTCTAAGTCTAACCCGTAGTCGTACTTGTCTATCCTAGCGCTCAGCCTCCTGAGAACCGGCTTTCTACCACCATTACTCCTGGCTGAGTCAACTAGGCTCTCAGCGTATACATATATCTCCTTAGCGTGGTGTGCTCTAAGCCCACGTCCCACCAAGTCGCTGTAGAATAGCCTGTGTAGCTTCTTCCAGGAGAGCTTTTTATTAATACTCCAAATCCTGTCAACAACCGATTGGACTGCATCACGGTATAGCCTCAGGAACTCCAGTAAATGGTCATAACTACCCTCGGGGAGAGCCCTCGCCTTCAAAGCCTCAACAACGGTGGGCTCTTCACCCCTCACGGAGTAGCTCACCATATTGGATATTTCAATGGTGATGGTTTATAAAGATATCTATCAGTATTTGTGAGTTATGGTAGAGCGACTGAATTCATATATGCAGAGTGCCCTGTGATAAAGTATAGAGGTGGAACAGTAGTCCTATACCCACTGGCCAAGTACCAACCCGAAGTAAAACAACTACACGGTAAAAAAGTACACGTAGTAATAAATAACAAAAGAATAAAATCAAACCATATAAACCTATATGAAAACCAAAACAGTCGCAAAAGGGCGAAGGTAAATCAGGCTATTAAATCAATTGGTGGGGTCAATGGGTTATAAACACCGTAAGTGACAATTAATTATCGAGGGGTTATGCAGTGAGTAGGCAAAACCCAGACATTGTGAGGGTTTCAACGGGTATAAGAGAACTTGACAGTGCACTAGAGGGTGGCATACCTAAGGGTAGTTGGGTAGCTATTACAGGTGAACCCGGGACTGGTAAGTCTATTCTATGTATGCACTACGCATGGGCAGGCGTACTGGCTGGAGACCCCGTTGTATACGTAACTACAGAGGCTGAGTTCCGCGATGTATTGAGGCAGGCTAAGATGTTTGGCATGGATTTTGAGTCTTATAGATTACACGATATATCTAGAGGGGAGCTCCCCGCAGAGACGCCTGATATTGTTGTAATTGACTTGTTTGGTTTATTGAAGATTGCCAGGCAAATGACAGAGCAGGCTCAACTAGACGCAGAGGCGTTGAAGAAGAAGAGGTATGCAGCACTAGACATTCAGACCCTTATAGCGGCTATACATGAAGCATATAGAATACTTGGTGTTTTAAGAGACGACAAGGCGAAGTCTCCATATAGACATGTAAGGCTAATAATAGACTCTCTAAGCGCATTCTGGGCTGATAAACCAGCCATGGCTAGGAAGTATAGCTATGACTTGAAGATAGCGACTCATAGAGAGAATGTAACTGCATATCTCGTATCACAGTACGCTATGACCACGAGATCCACGTTTGGATTCGGACTAGAACACATAGCAGACGGTGTATTCCACTTGTGGATGGAAGATGTTGAGTCGACAAGGGAGGTTAAGAGATACATGATAATTAAGAAAATGAGAATGACTAATCACAAGAGAACAGCGTTTAAACTAGAAATCAACCCAGGTAAGGGAATAATCCTCAGCGATTAATAACACTACAGAAGCCATACATATTTAGAGGAGACTGCTTCAACCCAGGATCTGGCGTGAGCTTACCACATCTAATTCTCTCGAGGGCTTTCCTTAATGGCTCAGCATCTAGTGCTATTGTTACAGCAATAGATGCTAGTGCAGACCAAGAACCCCACTTCTCAACCCAATACTCCTCAGAGTACTTCTCGTCAACCCCGTAGACAAAGCCTATAATCTTACTAAGCCACCTGTCTATCGGCGGTAGTTCATACCTTCTCTGGGACAGGGCTATGGCTAGGCGAGCTGTGTATTGTCCAACACCCTTTATACTCCTCAACTCCCTCTCTACTTCAACGGGCTTCATTGAGCTAAGGTCGATCTCAGAGCCTCCGCTAGTGAAGTACTTAGCTACATTTAGAATAGTCTTTGCCCTATAGCCAACTCTAGACTCTAGTAGTGGAGAGGGCTCCTCTAGTACTTCGCGTGGCTGTGGAGGCCTAGGAATTACCTCTCCACCAATAGATACTCTGTATCCATAATTCAACACTATTTTGTGAAGCATACTCCACCCCTGCTTGAAGCTGGCATTTTGCTGGCAAATACCTGTTACTAAAGCCCACCACATACTAGTGGATCTAAGCCTCCAACCAGGATACATTGATACAAACTCGTTAAGTAATGGGTCCTTCAAGGCAACCTCGTGGAAGCTGGATACATCTTCACTTAAGCCAATAACTTTGTATAAATAGTGTTCAATCCCACTAATACACGTCGTTGAGTAAGCCTCATAGTAGCCACTTGGATATAGAGCCACAATAGTTGTTGGCTCTATTGGAAGGTATAGGTACGACTTCTCACTACTAAGCCAGAAACATAGATTATAGGTCTTAGCGGTGATCCAGTAGTCAATACCCATACTTGGAAGCCTCCCATCACCGCAAAACTCTAGTTTTTCAGGTTCTCTAGTCAATCTATTCAACCACCCCTGGAATCCAATAGTAGTGTACTATGATATAGGATATAAGCATTAAGGCTCTATATCTCAAAAAAGTGGGTTGGTTTAACTTGATCAAGCAATGCTACGAGACCAGCTCCAAGGGTCTTTTGTCGAAGGGTGTATCGAGAGTATTAGACTGCGCTGTCGAGGAACACGCTGTCAAAGATGTGCAAGAGATCATAGACTACACTATATCACTTGTAAATAGAGCCCTGGGGAAAAACACTAGTTTATTATTCGACTCTAGTGAGTGCATTGGCACTACACATACGCTATATAGATTTAGAATACCATTGGAGAAGGGTAAATACATAGGTGTTCGAGTAATTGTGCGTGGAAGAACCGTAGTTAGGGTTTTACTCACTTTACCTATGGGTTTAGATATAGATCTTCATTACCAGAGGGCAATATATAATCCAACACGAGAACTCACTGAGAACCAAAGTATTACTCAGACTGATCCTCCAAAGGGACAAGTCTATGTAGACCTACCGGTTGTGTATGCAATACTTGGCATTCCAGAAGTAGACCTGCGTAATTGGGGACTAAGCATTAATGGATTAGTTGAGAATCCTGCCGTGTACACTTTACCGGAACTATACGATCTAGGAGTAGAAACAGTAAAGACTACTTTCCACTGTGTGACAGGTTGGAGTGTGCGTGAATTAGAGTTTACAGGTGTTCCCGGAGAGAGAATTATTGAGGTAGTTAAGCCGCTGAAAAGCGTTGAATGGGTCTACATAGAGTCTCTAGATGGATACTCAACGATCATACCATTCAAGGAGTTCAATAACCCTAAATCACTCATAGCGATTGAAATGAATGGAAAGCCACTTGACATACTACATGGCTACCCAGCGAGACTTGTAATACCGCAACTATATGGATGGAAGAGCGCTAAGTGGATTACTAGGATCTCGTTCATAGATAAATACATTGATGGATACTGGGAGTCGATGGGTTATCACCCACGCGGCCGAGTCGACTTAGAGGAGAGATTTAAGAGCACGTAGAGTATCTTTATCAGCTTATCGCTCATTCATAGTTCACAGTGGAACACTTGGAGTATATAAGTCTCGGCTGGACAGATCTGACCTCCTCCCCGCCATGAATTGTGAGGGTTCTGCGGGGAGGTTTGGGATTACATCCCCTCTTCCCGAGGGTTTAATCCCGGGCCGGGTCTCCAGCCCATTACCCCTATCCCTCTCGGGACTCGGGGTTATGAGTATGTTGTATGCTCCTACTAGGTCTGCATTGAATACCTTGTTTAGCTTGGTGCATTTGAATAGTCCACGCTTAATTCTCTTCCCGCATCCTGGGCCGTGTACTGGACACTTGGACGATGTATATGCCTCGTTTACGTAGACCACTGTTATTCCATATTCCTCTGCAACCTCGTAGATTCTCTTCAGCAGGTAGCCATATGTCCATATGTGGACATTGTTGAAGTCTCCGTTCTCTTGAGCAATGTTCTTAGGGTAGCCGATCTTTATAATAGAGACTCCCACGCTATAAAGCCACTCAATTACCTGTCTAACCCTTGAGTCAATATAGGCTTTGACCTGTCTCCTCCACTTGGAGTACATAGACCTAAGCCTCCTAGACATCCTCAAGCCATACCCATTCAGCGTAGACTGGTACTCAGCAATCCCCATCCTCCAGTAGTGGGATACCGCTTTGAGTGGTCTGCCATTAACAAGCTTTACTAAACCGTTCTCAACGTATATAGCCATTAAATTGTTAATACCGATATCAATGCCCGCCACTAGATCCCCTCTCGGTCTCTTCGGGATGCTAGCCCAGATCCCCCTGATGGCTTTCTCACTCACCTCGAATGATATGTGTGCATACCACTTCCCCCTGTCTTGGTCGTAGTGTATCTCCAGCCTACCTTGCTCCCCCCTCAGGTGTACTAAGCCCTTGTACTTCAGCACCATCCTTCCAACAACCCCCAGCCCTTTGAGGATTATTTTATCGTCCTCTACCTTGTACTGGTCTCTCCTTAGGACAGTCCATAGAGTCCTCTTATTGTTTTTCTTCTTGTAGCCTGGCGGGTTAACCCTCGTGATGAATGGCGGTAGCTTACCCTCTTTCTTAAGCTTTAGTAGCTTGAAGAAGCTCCTCCAAGCCTCATCATTCTTATTCAAAACTTGCTGTGCTGTGGCAGAACCTATGAGTGTTTTATACTTCTCGTAGAACTCCTTGTACGTTGCTTTGAGGTCTACTCCCCTCTTCTTGAAGAACATCCTCCTCCTAGCGTAGTTAACCTCGTTCCACAGCTTAGATGATAAATTGCAGAGTAACTTCAGCCTCTCCTCAGAGCTCTTATCGACTACGAGCTCTACTACGCTAGTCCTCCTCATTTCTCCTTCTCCCACTGCTCCTCAACATACTTCCTAACAATATCTGCTGTTACGTTTCCAACGGTTGCTACGAAGTAGTTCCTACTCCACAGCTTCCCACGGGTAGTTTTAGTCTTCAGCTCTGGAAACCTCTGCAGTATCCTCCTAGCACTCTTCCCCTTAAGGTAGTTCACGATATAGGCTGGAGAGTGCCTTGGAGGGCATAATGCAAACACATGGACATGGTCAGGCATGACCTCTAGGGCTAGTGGCTTGCATTCCAACTCCTTGAGTATTTCCTTTAAGACCTCTCTAGTGTACTCAGCAACCTCCCCCACAAGTATATCCCTACGGTACTTGGGAATCCACACAAAGTGATATCCACACCAATACCTAGCATGCCTAGTACTCCTAGGCCTCAACCACCCTAGAGATTCGCCCTCCAAGGCACTCCCCAGAACACACTATAGGATATACATCTTATAAGCTTTTTCTATCCATCCCAGCCCTAAAGGGCGAGGCTTTCGGTTGTAACATGGTAGTATAGTGGATTAGTCTACAGTCAATACATAGTTTTTCACAGTATTGCGGAACTCTTAATTAGATCTACTTTCCCCTCCTATACAACAACCAAGTCAATACAATAAGTACTACCGCGGTTGATAACCCAACTATGATCAGCACCCCATCCTCACGGGGCTTCAGCCTAGTCTCCGTCTCCGAGGTAGCCTCAGGCGATCTACTCGTGACTTGAGTGCTCTTCTCAGGGGTTGTAGTTGGGGTTAATGAGACCTGGGTCTCTGATAATGGGTAAGTATGAGTTCGTGTTTCACTAGTTGTTATTGTTCCCTGACTAGTCTGAGTTGTAGTTACTTGAGTCGTAGTCCGCGTTGTCTCAGTGCTCGCCCACGTGTAAGTCGTTGTTATTTCGGTCTGTGTATATGTTGTTGTAGGTGTTGTGGTTATTTGCGTAGTGGTTAGTGTAGGGGTTGTTGTATTAACCTCTTGTATCTCGGCACTTATTATAATATATGCTAATCCAAACCCCTTTGCGTAAATACTGTTTGTATTGCTATCTACAATTATATATAGATTGCCCCCTGAGTTATACACGGTTATATTATATTGATCTGTAAGAGTAATGTTTAATTCAAGGTTGCCTGTGTATTGGTATAAACTAGATGTGTTGATCAATCCTACGTATTGAAACAATCCATCTTCATCTAGAGCGTTATCCAGTGTAAACGTCAACTCAATGACGCCATAACCGCATGCGATAGCCTCGAATACTCTACTATACTCATTGAAATTTGAGCCTAAAAGATAGAGTTCTGGGCTAGTAGAGTAGTTTATGAAGCTGTAAACAGTATCTATATCTCCAAAGATCCCCACAGGTATTTCTATGTATAGGCAATCACTTGCATATATAGAGGAGTTTATTGATAAAATCCCAGTGTTATCTAGCGGGTCATATATTATCCTATATGATATAGACTGCAGAGACTGTGCGTTAGCGCTTATTGAAAGAATCTGAGTTGAGAGTACGCTGGTTATAATTAGTAAAGTAATTATTACTTTAAATAGAGTCGAATCCATTAATCTACACCACTTATTAAACTCCATTATTTTAAGGAATAAATACCTTATTAATCCACGTGATAATGAAGGGTTTGATTAGTCATGGGTTATCAAAGTGGGTTGTCAGCTCGTAGAAGGTGGGTTGCGAGCGAGAAGATCGCTTTGGGGGTTTTAGAGGAACTGGGATATAGCATAGTGGAGACCGGGAAGAAGATCATACTTAACGGAGTTGAAGTGGGGGAAGTAGATGTAGTAGCCGTAGACTCCTCCAATGATAAGTACGCAGTTGAGGTAAAAGCAGGGAGGATAGATGTAAGCGGGGTTAGACAAGCATTCGTAAATGCAATGATCCTCGGAGCAAAACCACTCGTTGTCTGTAAGGGTTTCGCAGATGAAGCAGCGAGAGAACTTGCTGAAAAACTAGGTGTTAGAGTGATACAGTTATCGGATGTCTTCCTTGTTGAGAGCGAGGAGATATATACAATTGTACGCGAAGTGATCGAGGAGACCCTTACAGACTACCTAGAGGTGTTTTATGGATTCAACCCCCAGTTAAAGCAAGAGCAAGTAGATGTACTCTACGCTATATACTCATCCCAAACAATAGATGAAGCTGCTGGCAAATTGGGATTGGATCCTGCAGGGCTCGCTAGAAAGATCGATGAGTTGAGGAAACAAGGTGTTATACCAAAGTGGGCTATAAAATACCCAAGTGTGAAGAGAATTGCAACTATAATTATAAATAGACAGAGCGTTATTAGTGCTCTAGAGGAGAGTAGGAAGCTTGTTGAATCCGTTAAGCAGTTAGAGGAGCAATTGAAAAGCATTCAATCAATCCTCCCATTAATAAACCAACAATTAAAAAAGCTCCAGGAAGTGGTTTCTAAACTAGAGAGTAGTGTTCAAGTTGAGGAGTCTAAGTAGTCGCATATCAGTAGATTACTCTTCGTCAAAATCACCCTGCTCCCTAGGCTCTACGTGGACGGTGACTATGTATCCAAGCTTTTCTCTAACCACTCTCTCAATCCTATTGGCTACATCGTGTGCTTGACTAAGCGTTATATCGCCGGGTAGGTTAACATGTAAAGTGACCTCAACGTGGTCTCCATATTTATGGAAGTGTATGTGGTGTACGCCTTCAATCTCAGGACAAGCATCCCTAATGACCCTGATCAAATCATCCTGCTCAACCTTACTTGGAGCCCTACCGAGAAGCTCCATTGATGAATCATAAATTATTCTCCCAGCAGTGTAGAAAATTAATGTTGAAACTATAACACCTAATACTCCATCTAGCCACCAAATACTTCTCCCCGTGTATATTGCTATGGATAAAACCCCTGTCGCAATAGTATCACTGAGGTGATGCCAAGCATCAGCCAATATTGGACTAGATGAGTGCCTCTTGCCAAGTCTATAAGCCCATAAACTAAGTAAAGCCTTCGCCAGGGTTGAAGCAGCTAGAACTACAACGAGTAAATCCGAGTAGGCCAGTGGAATTCTATTTAAGAGCTTCTCTACGCTTTCAAATACAAAATCATATGCTACAACTCCGAGTAAAACACCTATGACTACGCCGGTAATGACTTCAAACCTCCCGTGTCCAAATGGATGCTCCCTATCGGCTGGTTTACTAGCTAGGTGATAGCCTATAATAAGTACTATTGATGTTAGGGAATCGCTGAGTGTATGAATAGAGTCCGCTATAACCGCAATTGAATTGAACATTGCTCCAACAATGTACTTAGCTATGAAGAGGAGAGTATTTACTATTATTGAAACCGCTCCCTCAATATAACCAGCCCTCTTACGTTCTTCAAACCCCTTACTCATTCAAACCACTAGTCGCTTCCACACACTACAATATCGTGAATTCCTAAAAATAAGTATCCCCTGTGTAAATAGTTAGACTCTATGGGTATTGTTTATATAGATTAAATGCACTTGTCAAGAGGGCTACCGCGATAAACCCAACTACTCAAACCCCATGAGCCTCATAGTCTCCATGCGTAATGCATAGTCTCTGAACTTCCCCCTGATCGCTGAAGTAACCACTTCTGCATTTGGGGTTTTAACACCCCTCATTCTCATACAGTAGTGTATGCCGTTTACAACAACCATTACATCACTGCTTTCAACAAGCTCTTGCAGTTTGCTCGCAACGTTCTCTGTGTACTGCTCTTGGAGACTGAGTTTCCTAGCTTCATCTAGTATTAAACGCACAATCTTACTCACCCCAACTACTTTACCACTTGGTATGTAGGCTGCGTAAACCCTATAGAAGACTGGTAGTAAGTGGTGGGGGCATAGTGTATAGGCTTGAATGTCCTTAACTACTACAAGATCCCCTCTACTAGTGAAGTACTTGTAGTCTTCATCCCCGATCTTCGGGCTAAGCAACTCCTCATAGAACTCAGCGATCCTAAGCGGCGTCTCCTTAAAGTTCTCGTCATTCGGGTCCACGCCAATACCCTCCAATATAAGTCTAACTCCCTCCATGATTTTTTCTCTATTGATCTTCAACTCCATGAATAACCACACCTGCAATCTACTAATGAAGATGCGGAATAAAATCCTCTAAATAACGAACTCGCTATGAAATCAATCTCCCACTGCTCCATATGGATTCAATATACTTCTCTACCTGGCTCGCTAGCTCACTCGAGTTCACTAGTAGAGTTGTCTCGTGGTTGTACTTTAACGCACTCTCAGTCCAGTTGTGGCTACCTATGAACACGTATTGATCATCTATAACAACGATCTTGCAGTGAGTGGTTTTACCCTGAGATTCGTCGAGCCTCACGGGTACACCGTTCCCAACGAGGTAGTTGATAGTTTCTGGATAACTATTCTTTGTTTCATCATCAACAACAACCTTTACATCTACACCTCTCTTGTGTAGATCAACTAGCTTCCTCAATATGACGTTAACAGGGTCATTATATTGACTTGCATCATATTTAACCGCATACATTACAACATACACACTTCTATTAGCTTGATCCAGGTACCACGTGATGTTCCCATAGTACGTGTCGTCAGGTAGGAATAAAACATTGTTTTGCGGAATGAACACACCCCGGGTGCTAGGTTGCTCGGGACTCTGCGAGATCTGTATTGCTGTAAAATACCCTATAATAACCCCAAGTATAAACACTACTACTAATGCCCATACAACATCGCTCTTTACGCGGGGCAAGTCAAAGACGCCTCCTAATAGACATTACTGGAATTATCTCATCCACATAGGTGTATAAAAACATGGCCTTCACTGAATACAACTAGCGTGCTGGCCACTTGAAGAGCCAAATTAACTTAAATACATGTTTCCCAATAATTACTCTCAGCGCTTTAAGTAGTTGTGTCTCTTAGAGACGGGCTTTCAGTTATAATGTTATTGGAATCCATTGATTAAGGTGCGGTTGTTTAGTTCTTCCTCACGGTGGTTTTAATAGTGTTCTCCACTGTTATCCAATCTATTAATGTTCTACGTGTTTCACACCTAACCGGGTGCTCGAGTATAGTGTATGGTATTGTCTTAAACCCTCCTTGCTTAACTGGGTGTTTCACTAACTCAGCTGTTATCACTTTCTTCCCCCGTGACAACTTAGTAATTACTTTCACTACGTGGTGGTGGAAGCTTCCTCCTTCTGGTCTTCTCTCCCCAAACTTAGTTATGGTATTAAATAACAATACCTGGTTCCTAGATGCAACCCTCGAGATTAACCCGGTGATCCACGTTGCTTCACTATAGTGTAGTGGATCCCTCGAGACATAGTTATAAGGGTAGAGGACTAGTACTAAGCCATTGCTAATTGATGCTATGGACTCTAAAGCATCAACGGTATCACTTAGTCTAAAAGCCCTTGATACAACAATATTTTCTAGTCTACAATCAAGGATTCTACACAGCCTAATGAGGTATAGTGTATCCAAACCCCCAAACTCCATGTTAAACAATACATAGACTCTCTCACTCCTACTCCTATAAGCCATAGTGTAGTGGAATACTCGGAGCACTGGGTCTTGATCACCGTAAACCTCGAAAACCCACTCCCTCCTAATGGGGTTAACAAGATCATCCAATTGCTTAATACCGGTAATGTTCACAAAGCCCCGGTTTAAAAACAAGTACTTTATATACTAGAGGGGTTGCCAAAACTAATCTCTGCAGCACTCGCAGAGTTCTCCAATTCTCCTAACAAGGTGTAGTATGAATAACTCAAGTGGGTCAACAACCCCTAGGTGCATGTATAGAGATAGAGTATCATCTAAGCCCTCAAGATACTTCTCAACAAGCAATCTCTCACGTTGAGGCAGTAACTCAGATACTTTCCTAAACCTCTCAACATACTCTTTTGCAACAATCCTCAGAGACGGAGTAGTTCTACCCACGGTCAATCCCCGAGCACACTATACACTCATGAACAATTGTTAAGTAGCTGGGAGGAAATACTTTCACCCACCCCTTGTTTAAAAACCCCGTGCTTTATATGGGGGTTGTTTTGGCTAAGTGGTTTTTAGATGCTTATGTATCTAGTGGATGGGTTTTCCTAGTGTTCTACGATGAGGACTCCCACTCTTTAGAGACTCGTAGATTCGACTTAGATCTCTACGGATACATAGCTGGTGGAGAGCCTGGATTGATTGCAGCCGAGTTGAAAGGTATTGATGGGGTTTTAGATGCATGGGTTGAAGACTGGAGGACTCCGCCATTCTACGACTCCCTGAAGCCCGTAGTGGTGTTTAAAACAAGGAGTTATAATGTATTGAGGAGTATCCTTGGATTAGCTAGTGTTAAGGGGCTTAGAGTTGTCAATACATACCCCCACCCACTTGTAGAGGCACTATATAGAGCTGGAATTCAACCAGTTACACCGGTTAAGAGCTTGAGTAATGGCGGAGTTAAAACCACCAAGTGGGATCCAGGCATGGCAGACCCCGTGCTAAATTACGCTTTAGTAGGCTTTGAAGACGGGTACTATGTTCTAGAGTCTCCGGAGAGTAGAGAGAAGTTTTGGAGTATAGAGGAGTTAGCTGAACACCTCTCATCGAGGAGGCTACACCTTGGCTTTGCGGACCCTTACGTATACTCTAGGCTAATAGAAGTTGAGCCTGAGATCGCTAGTGTTGCATATAGATGGGTTACTGGCGGCTTTTACAGTCCACACGAGTACTTTGAGTGGAGTAGGTTGTCTTATACCCCCTTGAGTTTAATGAATAACATCACTATTGGAAGAGTCTTGACAACCATTGAGGCGCTGTATGCTAGAGATAGAAAGATTATTGTTGATAAATCACGTGGTAGGCGTGAGGGGTGGAGGAGTATTAGTGAGCTCCTATTGTTCGACCGCGGTGGAGTAGTATACCAGCCTAAACCAGGACTCTACTGGTGGGTTTGCCAAATAGACTTCAAGAGTCTTTATCCAAGTATAATGGTGAAGTATAATGTCTCAGGGGAGACTATTGATAAGCCAAACTGTGGAACCCCCGTGAAGCCCGAGTGGACTCCACACACTATATGCTTAGACGAGGAAGGCATTGTATCTGCGAGTATAGGGAGGCTCATAGATCTCAAGGACGTCTATGATAAGCTCTACAAGGAGACTGGCGATACCGTATACGAGGAGAGGAAGAAGGCTGTTAAATGGATACTTGTCGCCAGCTTCGGCTACTTGGGGTATAGGAATAGCTTATTCGGCTCTGTCATGGCCCATGAAGTCGTAACTAGTACTAGTAGAGAGGTGTTGAGGAGAGCTAGACTCGTAGTCGAGGAAATGGGTTATAGAGTGGTGCATGGTATTGTTGATAGCTTATTCGTAGCTGGCGTGGGAGAGCCGAGCGAGTGCAACTGTGTAAAGGACCAAATTGTCGAGGAGACAGGCTTCGATGCAAAGGTTGAAGCACACTACGTGTGGCTCTACATACCTAGGTGCCTTAATAGTAGTGATAGTGTTGCGAACAAGTACTATGGATTGCTAACAAGTGGCTTTTGGAAAGTAAAGGGTGTAATGGCTGTGCGTAGTGATACACCACCACTAGTTAAGAAAGCAGAGTTGGAGGCTTTAGCTAAGTTGTTTGAGGCTAGAACACCGAGTGAGCTAGAGGAGAAGATCGAGAAGGCTAACCACGTAATAGATGAATACATAGAGCTAGTTGAGAAGAGAGAGGTTGATCCAAGAGAACTCGTAGTTTCAAGGACTAGTGGTGTTAGAGATAGATATAGAAGACCCCCTAGATACGTCTTGGAGTCTAAGCCCCCGTATAGATTAATATATATTAACGGTGAGCTAGTGCCATTCGAGAAAGCACTAAATAGAAGTTACGATGTAGATAAATACGTTGAACTACTGGAGAAAACCCGTAGAGAGCTGCCTTCGCGAATAGACCTACTAAATAGCTATGTAGAAAAAACTTTATCACGACTTGACTTTAGCCGGGCCCCTAAAACCTGGTAATAATGGTGATAGTAGTTTAGCTATCGCCATGTAGCGTGGAATATAGATCTCGGCCTTCCCCTTCTCAATTGCTTTAATTACCTCACTTGCAACTCTAGCAGGATCTAATCCACTCTCAACCTTAAAGCCAGCCCTCTCGTGGAAACTACTTTTCACAACGCCAGGGTACACTGCTAGTACATTTATCCCCCGATCTCT
This sequence comes from Desulfurococcaceae archaeon, assembly GCA_028275705.1. Classification (GTDB taxonomy): domain Archaea; phylum Thermoproteota; class Thermoprotei_A; order Sulfolobales; family Desulfurococcaceae; genus UBA285. The sequence continues at coordinate 18,133 of JAPWUD010000015.1, forward strand.
CAGCTCCTTTCTCAACGCCTTTACAGCGTAGTGTAGACCTGCCTTGCTGGCACCATATAGTGGTAGAGACTCCATTAATACATGGACTCCAGCTGTTATAATGAAGACTACAGTTGACCCTGTCTTCAGCAAGTGTAGTAGTTTCTTAGTTAGTAGTATGGGCGCTGTAAAGTTCACCATGATCATAGACAAAGCCTCCTCATCGCTGTGATCAATAATCTCCTTGTAGAGGCCGAAGCCCGCGTTATTTACGAGTAGATCTACTTCACCAAGCATCCTCGAGGCTACTTCAACAACTCTTTCAACTCCACTAAGCTTCGATAAATCTGCTTGCAGTGGTATAATGCAGTCTCCAAGCTCTCTAGCTAGATCATTCAATGCATCTACGTCCCGGCCAACGCCTAGAACACTGTTTCCCCTACCTCTACATAGAATCCTCACTAACTCCCTTCCAATGCCAGATGATGCCCCCGTAATGATGACTTTCAATTAGTTCACCATCTACTCCACCTTATATAGAGTAAAAAACGAATTACACGAGTTAACTACTCTCCACTCTTCTTCTCGGCACCACTAAGGATTTTACTGAATACACCTAGTAATTCTAGTGGTAGAACAATTTTAGTTGCTGGAGTTTGGGCAATTGACTTAAGTGCCTCTAGATACTGGAGTAGGAGTGCGTTGGATCCTAGTTTTTCAGCCGCCTCCTGTATTAACTCCAAAGACCTCTTCTTACCCTCAGCCACTAGGATCTCGTATTGCCTCTCACCCTCACCCTTCTTGATCAACGCCTCCCTGTGGCCTTCGGCCTCTAATATTGCAGACGTCTTCTTACCCTCAGCCTCCAGGATCATTGCTCTCTTAGTTCTCTCGGCAGCCATTTGCTTAATCATAGCCTCTTGCACTTCTCTAGGTGGCTTTATCTCCTTGATCTCTACACTCGTAACCTTGATCCCCCACCTATCAGTGACTTCATCTAGTTTAGCCCTCAAAGTGGAGTTAATATACTCCCTCCTAGCTAGGACATCATCCAACGGCATATCTCCAATAACAGCTCTCAAAGTGGTAACTGCTATACCAGTTGCAGCGGCTACATAGTTTTGCACAGCTGTGACCGCTAAATTGGGGTCGAATATCTTCATGTATACTAGTAAGTCGACATCTACTGGTGCATTATCCTTCGTAATACATGTCTGTGGCGGAATATCAAGTACGAATTCACGGAGGTCTACTTCAACACCGCGATCGATTATTGGAACGAGGAATATTATACCGGGGCCTCTGATACCAATTAATTTACCCAGTCTAAACAAGACAAGTCTCTTATACTCAGGAATAACCTTCAAGTGACTCAGTATTATGGATAGTATTATCAATAGAAATATTAGCCCTATTATTAAAGTAACAATGTCCATTCCTCACACCAAGTAGTAGTGTATGCCCCGAGAGATATATAAGAATTGTATGACTAGTATTTAAATAATTGTTTGAATTATGATAATGACGGGGGTACCCATGGAGGCTATTAGTGAGCCCACTGGCCTACTTCTACATGGAATTAAACGCCTTAGACAAAACCTTATCTTCGGTATTATTGCATTAATAATAGCTATTATAGCCGCTTCCATCATGATCTTTAGTGTAGCTTATGCAATTATGAGAGGAGAACCCGTAAATCCAGTCTCGGTCATCGCATCAATGATCACTGTTACGGTGTTTGCACTTATTTCAAGCTTTCTGTATTTCGATGGTGCTAGAAAGCTCTCCCAGTGGAATACGAGTTTCTACTTCTACGCTAAGCTAGCTTTAATACTGATCATCATATCGATAGCACAAATGCCTATTGAAGTACTCGTAATTAACTCTATTGTGAGCTCTATAAATGAAGTAATTAGCTCTATCCATACATATTCCATTACCCAAGTAGAGGAGGTAGCTAGGCGGGTTCAAGGACAAGTAGCACTACTATCAGTTATGCAAAGCATGATTTCCATAGTATCGAGCATTATGGGAATTATACTTGTAAGAATACTTAGAGACCTCGGGGAAGCACTTAAAGAAACGATATCACGTGCACAGCCGGCTGGTCAGACTCCATCATTTGCCCTTTGGAAACTAAGTGAAGCTACAACGTTTCTCACATGGAGCTACATATTGAATCTATTAAGTAGCCTTGCTGGACTGGTTTCATCAGCTATGAGCGGTATATTTGGGTTAATTGGACTAGTACTATACATCATTGGGCTAGTGAGGGGGTTTGGAGGATTATCGGAAGCAGAGAGTGCTGCCCACTTCCTAAAGCATAGTGGGTTGCCATTGATTTAGAGACACTCTACATGTAGTAAATAATATTGCTAATTCAGCACTACCGCTGTTGATTAATAATTGATTTTTTACTTATAGTTGCAGACGTCACCAATCTCTCTGCATAAACTTAGATCTTGGAGGGACAAGGGTCAAATGTATTTCTAAAGTACTCTCCACACAATAATCTCGACTACTACTTGGAAGAGCTTTAAAGACACGTGTATTTACTCAATATTAGGGTGGTGTGTTGTCAGTGCAAGTCAATAAAAACCATATACTTGGATTATTCATTTTGCTCTCTTTGTTTCTAATAATTACACATATAAACTCTGCTTTATCCGAGCCTGAACATGATGGAGAGGCCGTACTACTCGTCCTCGATATGAATATTGACGGTGGCGCTGTTTCATTTGTAGAGTCTAGTGTTAAATCTAATCCAGGAAGAGTCTACATACTCGAAGTTCATAGTTATGGAGGATACTTGTCTGCTGCTGATAGAATAATTAATGTAGTTGACTCATCGGGCTCGTATTGCATAGCCTGGATCCCGCGGGGAGGATATGCTGTCTCAGCAGCTGCACTAGTCTCTCTATCATGTAGAGAGGTCTATATGGCTCCAGGCTCTGTAATTGGTGGTATTAAGCCTTCTCCAGAGGATCCTAAAGTAGTTGAGTACATTAAAGCCAGGTTGAGGTCCTTCCTAGAGAGAAGGGGTTTAAGGAATATTAGCTGGGTTGTCGACGACCTTGTTGACCGAGCGAAGTCATATAGCTATGAGGAGGCGGTTGAAATAGGCCTCGCGAAGCCTGCTAGAGATCTCGAGGAAGTGGTTTCTACCCAGGGTTTGGAGTTGAAGTCTAGGATCTATCCTAGTTTATGGGATAAGTTAGTATCTATTATTTCACACCCCTTAGTCTCCGAGATACTATTATTCGCCGGCGTTGTATTGATACTCATAGAGGTGTTCACAACGGGCTTCCAGGGATATGGCATAGCCGGTGGATTAATGCTAGTCTTCGCACTATACGGTATGACTGTTATTCCAAGTGAAATACTACATGTTGCACTAGTGTTAGCTGGAGCTGTGCTGTTGATTATTGAATTGTTCACACCCGGATTCGGGCTTTTCGGAGTAACGGGTATATTGCTCACAGCCACTGGCTTCGCGTTAACAGTATTATCAACACCAGGAGAGGCTTTGACAAGCTACATAGTTACTGTTTCAATAGGGTTGGGCTCGATAGCTGGACTATTCATTTTCATAGGCTACAAAGCAGCATCCACAGCTAGGATCAAGAGGAAAACCCTGACTGAGCAATTAGTAAGTGCAATTGGATATGCTAAGACAGATATCAGCGAGGTAAACCCTGGAACAGTCTATGTATTAAATGAAGATTGGACAGCATACTCAGTTAGAGGTAGTATACCCGCTGGAAGCAGAGTTAGGGTTGTTAGAGTGGAGGGGCTTAAATTATACGTTGAGAGAGTGGATTAACACACTCTGGCCCCTCCACGCGCTCAATGGACAGGCTACAGATTAGGTAACTAAAGGAACTGCGTGAATGTAGACATAATATATTGAGATTAGATTTAATCTAATGGGAATTCACTTGGGCTTTGAATTGTTGAAAAATAGAGCACTGGGTTTTCCTAGAGATGCAAGAATGGATTTTGAGAATAGAGACTACGACCTTGTATTGTTCCACATAGAGCAATTCGCTCAATTGTATTCAAAATATCTCCTATTTAAGAGAATCGGAGACTACCCTAAAACGCATTCACTACTCAGGCTTCTCAGCGATTTGGCAAGAATCTATGGGGACTGCGGGCTACGGGATTTTATTGATAAATATTTAGGGTTTATACTTACTCGAGGAGGCGTATATATCAACACGTTACCTGCCGCGTACTTACGATGAATACATTGCAAAAGGAATCTTACTACTAGCGGACAATCTGTTAGAGGTGTTTAAATACCTCGAGTCACAACCGTAGACCTCGAGCTTGAACACGCCTTAAAGAGAAGGCAGTATATTGAGAATGCATGGCATTACCTCAGTAGAGTGAAGAAAGCTTGTATAGAAATAGACCCAGAGTGCAGATTAATAGTATTCGGCAGCTTCATTAAGGGTGAAATACGAGTTGATAGCGATGTAGATGTTTTAGTAATTACAAAACACGCTGAGAAGCCTGAGTCTAGGGGTAGGATATTTAGATTGATCACCAAGGAAATTGGATATTATTTACCACTCGAAATCCACATTGTCACACCATTAGAGTTCGAAGCATACTCTAAACTAATAGACATATATCGCGAAGTATAATTCGACGTATACTCTTTTTCTAGTCAATTGAATTAAATTTAGCTAATTGAAATCAAGGGATTATTGAAAAATAAAATGAAAAAGATGTGTATTATTAACCTATCTGCTTATAGATCGTCGAGTAGGGCATTAGCATTGGTGGACCTATCTCTACTCCACCAACGCTCTTTCCATAAACTATCATTAGGTTGCCTTGTAGTAGTGGTATAAATGGTGCTTCATCAGCGAGGATCTTCTGTACTTGCCTATACAAGTCTTCCCTCTCGCTTTGACTTACTTTAACCATGGCGTCTCTGAGTAGTTGATCTACTGTTGGATTAGCATACTGTGAGCCAGTCCACTTGTTTGCAGTACTGAGTAGGAATGGTGATGTAAAGTCGTCTGGGTCTATGTAGTCTGGGTACCAGCCGAATAGACTAAGCATCATTCTTGCGTTTCTAGCATTATCTACGTATGTAGACCACTCAGCACTCTTTATCTCAACCGTGATCATTCCAGTTGCCTCGAGCTGCTTCTTCAGTAATGTAGCTACATCGGCTTCGGTATCACCATAGTGTGTTGGAGTATACCACAACTCAATGACTAATTTATTCGTCTCACTATATCCTGCTTGACTTAGTAGACTCCTAGCTAGAGTGATATTAGGTCCCTCTCCATAAGCTTCTTTAAATGCATCAGTATGACCCCACATTCCAGCTGGGATTAAGCTGTAGAGTGGCGTCATAGTGTTAAAGAATACTTTCTCCGCGATCTCCGATCTATTGATTGCAGCGGCAATAGCCTTCCTAACTAGAACATTGTCTACAGGTGGCATTTTGGTGTTTATAATTATGTACCTTATAAAGGTTCCGGGTATAGACTTAACAATGAAGTTGGGGTTCTTTGATAAATCCACGTAGTCCGGTGGTCTCAGCGTCCTCCACGCGATATCAACCTCTCCCGTCTCGAGAGCTAGTCTTAGAGCTGTTGCATCACGGTAGAACTTTATAACTACTTTCTTTGTCTTTGGCTGCTCACCGTGATAGTTTGGATTAGCTTCAAGTACCATATACTCGTCTCTCTTAAACTCCTTGATACAGTATGCTCCTGCACCACCCCACGTAGCATCACTCGCTATTTTATCCGGGTAGCTTGGGTGTACTGGGAAGTATGGCGGTGTGGCTGCCACTGCAAGGAAGTAGCTTGCAGGGGTCTTCAGTATAAACTTCACAGTGTAGTCATCTACAGCTACAACATCCTGAACAAACTCAGTAACAAGCCATGCAGGGTCTCCATTAATCTGCATTACTCTCTTCACACTCCTAACTACATCTTGCGCTTTAACCGGGGTTCCATCACAGAATGATACATTTTTCTTTAAGTAAAACGTCCATGTAGAGCCATCACTCGAAACCTCCCACCTCTCCGCGATGCCTGGTATCAATTGATCTGTTCCAGGTTTGTATTTTACAAGCCCCTCCATAACATTGGACAATACCTCCCAAGTGAAGAAATCATACGCGTTTGACGGGTCTAAGTCGGTTACTTTATCTGTGACTCCAATAGTAATAGTGTCAGCATACTTAGGTGCAGGTGGAGTAGTCGTTGGCGTGGTAGGTACAGGTGTTGTGGTAGTGGGTGTTGTGGGAGTAGTTGTCGGTGTAGGTGAAGGTGTGGGGGCTGGTGCTTGTGTAGAGTACCAAGCTACAATAGCAATCACTATAATTATGACGGCTATTATTGCTACCAATGTAGATTTCTTCAAAATACCACCCATATATAAAGTAAATCAGAAAGGGTTAAAAGCCTATACAGTATTTAACAGCGTGGAGTCAACTATGTAGTAGGTGTCTCTGAGTTGGGTCTAGCTAGGTATATAGCTATTAGAGCACTAGCTATTATACCAACAGTTCTAATTCTATACACACTGGTATTCATAGTTCTACGAGTACTACCAGGCAACCCTGTTTTGGCAGCTATAGGGACTAAGAATATACCAGAGGAGCAACTAAAAGAGTTAATGAAAGAGCTTGGACTCGATAAACCACTATATCAGCAATACTTCGAGTACCTTTACAACTTCATTAGGGGGGACATGGGTCAATCAATGATCATTAGGGGTAGGTCTATAGCTGGAGATATCGCGGATAAACTACCAGCGACAATAGAGCTATCTGTGTGGAGTATTATCTTCAGTCTACTAATAGGTATTGGACTTGGATACCTAGGTGCTAGGGCCCATAGTAGGGTCGTAAAAACCGCTGTGAGACTAACTGGCTCAATACTATTCGTTATATTCATTCCGGCACTGGGGTTAAGCCTTCAATTAATTTTCTCCAAGTACCTCGGCTTGCTTCCAATAGGGGGGAGGTTATCGAGTGTTGGATTATTAAAGCCAATTACTGGGTTATACACTATTGATGCATTAATAGAGTTAAAACCATTAGTATTCATTGACGCGCTACAACACCTCCTACTCCCAGCATTCACACTAGGCCTCGTTATTTCGGGTCCATATATTAGGCTAACTATGAATAACATTGAAGAAGTATTAGAGTCAAAGATAATTGAAGCATATAGAGCAAGAGGGGTTAGAGAAGAAAAAATATTTAGACATGCATTTAGGCATGTCTTAATACCAATAACTACTTATACAGGTCTACAATTCTCACTATTAATGGGAGGAGCTGTTCTAACCGAGACTACTTACAACTGGCCAGGGATCGGTACATACCTAGTAGATAAAGTCATGTATAGAGACTACACCGCGATACAGGCTGTTGTAATAATCTTCGCGGTCATAGTTGGATTAACAAGCCTCATCGTGGATATTTTATATGCACTAATAGATCCCAGGGTGAGATACTAGTGCTTGAATTGTTTAAGAGCAATGTAGCTGGAAAAGCAAGTAGGGCTTTATTGAATGCCTCGAGGATTATACTTGGTAATAAGTATATTTTAGCAGGGTTCATAATAGTACTCGTCTTTGTCTTAATGGCTATTCTAGCGGATTTCATTGCACCATACTCCCCCATAGAGATCGTAGGCCCCGTTCTACAACCACCAAGTCAAAAATACCTAATGGGTACGGATAACCTGGGTAGAGATGTTTTCTCTAGAACTATATATGGCTCGAGAGTAGTTCTCTTAACTACTGCAATAGCTATTGCATTGAGTGGAGCAATTGGTACATTACTTGGTTTAATAAGTGGCTATATTGGTGGAGCCTTGGATAGAGTGTTTTCATTTATAATGGACTCTATATATGCATTCCCATCCCTAATACTGGCTATTGCTCTATCGGTTGCTCTAGGTCCAAGCCCAATTAACGCAGCAATAGCAATCGCGGTAGTCTACATACCAACGTACTTTAGAATGGTGAGGGGGCAAGTATTAAGCATTAAAAACGAGCCATACATTGAGATAGCACGAGCACTCGGCATACCATCCACTAGGATTGTTACAAGACACATACTTCCACACGTGGGGAGAACATTAATGGTTGTCTTCAGCATGAATAGCGCAGACGCGATCCTAACTGAAGCCGCACTAAGCTTTATAGGACTCACAGTTCAACCTCCACAACCAGATTGGGGATTTGACCTCTACAAGGGGAGAGGATTCATTTTAACCGGCTATTGGTGGATGATGGTTTTTCCAGGCTTCTGCATTACACTCCTCGCAGTGGGGTTTGCATTGATAAGTGAGGGTGTCTCAACAGTGATCTCAGGGGGAAAGAGGTGATTGCGAGTGAGTGTTCTAGAGGTAAAAGATCTATGGGTGAAGTACTACACCTTTAGCGGCATAGTATCAGCTGTTTCAGGTGTTTCATTTAATCTACGCAAAGGTGAAATGCTTGCAGTTGTAGGTGAGAGTGGGAGTGGGAAGTCAACTCTTGGCTTAGCATTATTGAACATGGTTCCAAAGCCTGGTAAAATAGTAAAGGGAGAAGTTCTACTAGGGGGTGTGAACGTCCTTAAGCTAACACCCGAGGAAATCAGAAAAATACGTGGGAGTAGGTTATCAATGGTTTTCCAAGATCCATTCACTACACTAGATCCTTTGAGAAAGATAGTGGATCAATTCGAGGAGTTTCTATTAGAACACGGGTTCGATAAGTCTAAGTCGAGGAGTATTGTCAAAGAATACCTAGAAGCAGTTGGTTTACCCGAGAGAATAATGTACTCCTACCCCCACCAATTAAGTGGCGGCCAGAAACAAAGGGTTTCAATAGCGATGGCTATTGCTCTAAACCCCGAAGTTATCATTGCAGATGAACCCACTACAGCCCTAGATGTAGTTGTCCAGAAGCAAATAATGGATCTCATCGACTACATTAAGGGTAAGTATGGTTCATCAATTATATTGATAACACATGACCTTGCATTGGCACTTGAGAGAGCAGACACTGTTATGGTAATGTATGGAGGCTACATAATGGAGTATGCTGATAAAAAGGAATTATTAAACAACATGAAGCATCCATATACAAAGGCGTTATTTGAGGCCCTACCGAGAATTACAACTAGGATACTTCCAAAATCACTACCCGGCTATCCACCAGACCTCCGTAGTCCACCCCAGGGATGTATATTTCACCCGAGGTGCGAGTATGCAACAGAGGAATGTAGATTGAAGAGGCCGGTGATGATTGAAGTAGGGAAGGGGCATTTTGTAGCGTGCCATCTATATAGGTGAAATCCATGGATGTTGTTTCAAAACTAGTTGACGTAACAATGGATTTTGAAACTAGGATATTTGGGAGGAAGCGTAGAGTTAGGGCAGTGGATAGAGTATCCTTAGAGGTTAGGAGGGGAGAAATATATGGACTTGTAGGTGAAAGCGGTAGCGGGAAGTCAACAATAGGGCGTATATCAATTAGACTATACAAGCCAACGAAGGGGAGGGTTTTCTATGGGAAATTAGATATCACGGAACTACCGGAGAGTAAGTTGAGGTATTTGAGGAGAGAGATGCAATTGATCCCTCAAGATCCATATGGAGCTATAAATCCGATACAGACTATTGGAGAAGCACTCGTAGAGCCCCTGCTAATACACTATAAGTTATCAAAGGACGAGGCAGTTGAGCAAGCACATAGAGCCCTCGAGGAAGTGGGTTTACACCCATCAACGGAGTTCTTTACTAGGAGACCCCGCGAGCTGAGTGGTGGTCAACTACAGAGAGCTGTTATTGCGAGAGCCATGATTCTTAAACCTAAATACATAGTTGCCGATGAACCAACCAGTAATCTCGACGCATCTATAAGAACGTCAATTATAAAGCTACTCCTGGACCTCCGCGAGAAGTATGAGCAATCATTACTGTTCATAACACACGACATTGCTCTCTTAAGTCTAATAGCAAACAGAATTGGAGTACTTTACCTTGCTCAGTTGTTTGAAGAAGGCCCTACAGAGAAAATTGTTAAAAACCCACTGCACCCCTACACAAAGGCATTGCTTAGTGCTATACCATTACTAAGCGATGAACTGGGACTCGAGAAAGTTTACTTAAAAGGAGAGATCGGCGATCCCAGTAATCCACCTAGAGGGTGCAGACTGCACCCGCGATGTCCATATGCCATGGATAAGTGCAAAACCGAGGAACCGCCTCTAATCATGGTCAATGAGGGTAGATCTGTCAAGTGCTGGCTATACTACAACTCATAGTATGCTTATTTAATACTTTAGAAATTATACCTAGATTCAATCGCTTGTTTTATACTACAGGACATGAAGGTGGTAGCATTGTTCTGTATGCTTGAGGGTAAGAAGAGAATACTCGTCGTAGCCATTGGAGGAGGAGGCGACATTGCATCTGCATCCATGATTGCTGATTCCCTAGAGAGAATGGGTTATATCACTGTACTTGCCTCGATCGCGTGGGAGAGGTACATATATGATCCAGTCCCAGGCCCAATTAGACTAAGTGAAGTAGAAAATCCCTCTAAGCGCGGGGATTATTACATACTTGTAAATGAGGATTCATACGCTACACGTGGCGGGAGACTAGTTATACCTCAAGCTGTTAAGGCTTCGCGTGCCCTTGGTAGAGAAGTGTACATTATCGACATGTATAGTGGTGTTGAGGGCTATGTTAAAGGACTTAGCAGCATTATTAGTGATGAAAGAGTGGATCTCGTGATTGGAGTAGATGTAGGAGGCGACGTACTGGCCAGTGGATCCGAGGAGGACTTGTGGAGTCCTCTAGCCGATTGGATTGGATTGGCAGCTCTATTCAGACTAAACGGCGTTGTAGCTGTACACTCACCTGGCAGTGATGGAGAGTTATCCACTAATTACTTAATAAAGAGAATTGATGAAGTAGCCGCTAAAGGAGGCCTACTCGGGGTTTCAACCATGTGTATGCATGATGCAGTACTTCTTGAGAAGATACTGAAGTATGTAGATAGCGAAGCATCTAGAATACCTCTACTTGCTTATCAAGGTCGGAGAGGTCAAATACCACTAAGGAAGGGCTCTAGAGTAGTCGAGATCTCACTATTTAACACAATGACCTTCTACATGGACTCCAAGATAGTTATAGATCTCGTAGAACCAGCTAAAAAACTACTATATACGAAGACGCTGGATGAAGCACGTAGAATACTCAACGAGCTTGGAATATACACAGAGCTAGACCTAGAGGAAGACTTGGCGAGACTAAACATTAATCCCACCGAGGTAACCAGCGATCTCTTAATAAGTGTTAGATCTACGGGTTTAAAGCGCTTGAGAAGCAAGAAGTCTATCTAGACACCTCTAGAGTACCAGTTTGAAGTGCGAATTGATTATTTCAATTTAAAGCAAAAAGCAGCCCGTGAAAATGTTAAGTGGAAATTAAGTGTTTAAATAATGCGGAGGCAGGTATATAGGTTCTCTATACTTTTAGGTTTTCACTAAAGACTAACATGTATTTTCTCCACGTCCACAGCCGAGTTAACTTAGAGTAGAGGGTATAGTTTAATTGATGCTTCAATGTACCAAATACTTGTAGTTTATATTTTTAATTAAATATTAAATACATGGAATCCTCGCGTGGTACTGCACTAGGCAAAATGACTCCAAAGATCACTAACATAGCTATAGCAAACCCACTGCACTCTTTTAAATCTACCAGCCATATCCTATTGAAGATACAATATATCAGAAGATACAGGATCAATGGAGCACGCAGCGCTATTTATTGGCTTATTGCTCATCTTCGGCTAATGATATAATTGATCTTGAATCGTTAACCACAGAGTATTGGAATGGAATTAATGCTTGGATCTATAATCTGAACTATTTGAGCGTCTATTGTAATGTTTATGCCTGTATTATACTAGGTGAGTAATCTAACGAATAATTGAGTTTCTATAGTTTAAGTATTCTCATAGCGTTGGATTATAACGTTGAATGGGTAATATGTGTTATATTATCCGTAGATGCGCTTTTTTCATCGAGCTTTCTCATTGATTTGTATACATTGATGTCTATAGCTAGCTCTGCTATGTCTCTAGAGTACTCTGCTATTCTTCTAGTGCTTTCAAGCAGTGAGAGAAGTGGAATTAACTCTCTTGGGTTGAGTATATTTATATACTTGCCTAATACGCTTTCCTCTCTCCTTCTGAGTTCTCTAATTTCTCGGTCTACTTCATCAATAGTACGGTAATTGAATTCGAAAAATGCATTTATAGCTTTTAGATATATTTTCAAAGCGCTAGTGCATAGTTCACTTACTTCCTCTACCAGGTTTTTATAAGAGCTTAGAATTGGAGCGTTCTTCGCTATGTTCACCCCGTGATCTCCTATTCTCTCAAGTAGTTTACTGAGAGAGCGATATGTTAGTAGTACTTTCGCATCGTATACTTCATCTGTGTCAATACTCCCCTCAGCAGCCATGTTTAATGCCCTAATGGTGTAGAAGTATACTCGGTCAACACTATCATCCTCCTTTACAACTTCCTCTGCTGGAATACCTCCAGTATCATTTAATACCATGCACGCATCTTGTATTACAGAGTAGACTACTTTCGTAAGTCTCTTTAGAATATCTAGTATTGGGATATTCATGGTATTTAGTAGTACTTGTAATTTTATCTCTTTTTCATCTTCGCCAGTGATCTCTATACCTGGTAGTTTATTAACAATGAGTTCTCTAATAGTATTTCTAATTAATGGATTCACGTAGTCGCTGGTTTTCAATATAATTGTGTCATATCCCATGATGTACGCTGCAATAACCATCCTTGTAGCCGACTCGAGAGTAGTGTTCTTATCTAATGATATAGTTAATAATCTATCCTTCCTACTAGTTGATAAATCCATAGGCTTGACTAATATAGCATCACCTCTTTCCTCCACAATTACTTGACTACCCGGCTTTATTCCTTGTTTAACAACCCATGTTTTAGGTAGTGAAACTATAAAAGTAGACTTTCCAGTGAATTGAACTCTCCTAGTATGCTTTTTCATAATAAAGCACCACTTCAAATAATCTATATAGATTTAATAGGCTTATATATAGATACGTAAGTAGTAAGTTATTTATTAGCTCCCTACTCATTAAATCCATAGTGGCACATAGCGTTGGTGTAGTAATTGGTCGTTATCCCAGGCGGTGGTGAATTCGTTGGGAAAAGGTATAAGCCATTAGTTATTATGTCAATTATAGTAGTCAATGTTATTGTATTCATATACACCTCTATAGGCTACATTCCACTACTATACTCCTCGCAGGAATCAATTGAATCCCTCGGGTTTAAACCAATATACTTCTTCACAGACCCCGTTAAAGCATTATTAAGCATCTTAACAAGTATGTTTGTCCACGCAGATATACTCCACATATTCTTCAACATGTACTTCCTCTGGATTTTTGGGAGCCGTGTGGAAGGCATTATTGGGCACGGCAAGATTGTAGCTTTATACTTCCTATCAGGCCTTGCAGCAGTGTTATTTCATATAGCGTTTACACCTATTGGAGGCTATGACTCTCTAACAATCCCCGCTGTAGGGGCATCTGGAGCTATTAGTGGTGTACTTGGTGCATATTTACTAATGTTTCCATATACGAGGCTATCAATGTGTTTATTCTACTTCTTCATGCCACTATGCTTCAACCTGTCTGCATCAGCTTTCTTAATATTCTGGTTCGCCGAGCAAGTGATCTACGGGTACTTTAGGCTTGGGGGTGTTGCATACTTCGCACATGTAGGGGGCTTTGTAATGGGCCTATTCCTCATACCATACCTATATAGAGCCCGGGCAAGGCCGCCGGCTTACCTAGAAAATGTGCTCAGATACCTACACGAGTATCTAGGAATACAAGTAATGAAGCCAAAGGCTCTTGGTAGAACTGCGAAGATTATATTAATAGTGCTATTATTGCTTATCACGGGGGGATTTTTATACTCAACATTTATTTCTTCAAATACAATGGTATATCAAGCAAGAGTATTGACGGATGGTGGGGCTGAAACATTTTACATATCAATCAACCCGCTTGAGATAACACCAACACCGATAATGACTGAAAAAGTCAGGATTGTAACTAATAGATTAATACCATTAATATACAATGAAACCCTATCGTTAAGTACTGTTAAGTGGCCTAGGCTAGACTACACTATAAGTATTTACGGTGTCCAAGTACCCGTTACCATAATTAACTACACTGGACTCTATGATGAACACGGCGTGCTAGTTAATGCAAGTGGAGTAATGCACACAATAAGTGTTAGGGTTAGTGAGGGGGCTGCTACTATGGGTGAGGAATTAATAGCATCATTTATCTACAAAAGCTCATACATAGACACGTCACCGCTAGCAGGTCTATGCGTGATTGCCGCTGCTCTATCAATATTTGCTATCTCCTCAATAATCAAAAGCGAGGAGGTTGCAGTTTACACTGTACCTCCATTCCCAGGTACTTATCCATATCTATGATGTTTTCATAACTATGAACTTAGATCCATACTTATTAAGAAATACCACTTCACCAATGGGTCTCCTCGGCCTAGGTTCTGGTTTTTCATCGGGATACCCAATAGCTATAACCGCTACTGGAATAGCATTATTTGGAATGCCAAGTAGCTCTCTTAACTCTTCGACATTCCTCAAAGCCTGTATCCACACTGCTCCAAGTCCCAGCGCGTGGAGTGCTAGTAGGAGGTATATAGTGGCGTTTGCACAGTCAAGCATGTATGAAGTAGGGGATTCATCAATGTGGCATGCAACAACAACGCCTATTGGAGCCTCCTTTAGTGGCCTAGCCCACGGATGTATCTCTGCTAATTTGTTTTTCAACGATGGATCATTTACAACTATAAATCTCCAGGGTTGACTATTCCTAGCGCTTGGAGCATACCTAGCTACATCAATAGCCTTTAATATAAGATCTAGAGGGGGGGAATCCCTTCTAAATCTTCTAATACTCCTCCTAGACTTCAAGAACTCTAGACAATTATCCATTAGCTGACTCACCATGATAGTGCAATATCCACGCCTTATTTAAAAAGCGCTTTAAGGAGAGGGCTTATAAATTTTTCGTCAACGCTAGTTTT
>JAPWUD010000039.1 GCA_028275705.1 Desulfurococcaceae archaeon
TATGTGGAAGGAGGCTCAGTGATATTGAAACAAGTGATCTACATAGATTAATACATGTAATTGGGCAAAACCCATACCTATACTTCACCGAGCACGTAGTGAGGGAAGACCTCTACAACTATGCCCTAAGAGTTACACGCTCCAGGGAACTAGCTGAGAAAGCATTTAAACGAGTTGTTGAAGCAATGGGAGTATACCACTTACTCGATAAGTATTTCTATGAGTTATCGGGGGGTGAAGCTAAGAGAGTCTCTGTTGCAAGAGCCTTGATCTCAAATCCAGAGCTACTAGTCTTCGATGAGCCACTAATGTGGCTAGATGATAGAGGAGTCATGGATTTCCAAGAAATACTCAGAGTTCTCAGGTATCTCGGTAAATCAGTATTAGTTCTAGAACACAGATTCATACCTATCGCTAGGTTATTTGACAAAATATACTTGCTGGAGAAAGGTAGACTATACGATGTAACCGATAAAACACTGAAAATACTTAAACAAAGCGAGGGCCATAGTTCATTAAGCGATAGAAAACGAGCTGGAGAAGAAGGGATTACACTACTGAAAGCTTTGAATATTGTTCAGGCATATAATGGCCGCTTGGTTTTAAACGGTATTAACATTGAGGTAAAGCAAGGCGAATCAATACTAGTATATGGACTAAACGGTTCTGGTAAAACAACACTACTAAAAATACTTGCCGGCTACCTAAAGCCCTCCAAGGGTAGAGTAGAGAGACATGGTAGGCTTATGTACATACCTCAGAATACACCCATATTCTTCACCGAGGAGACTATTGAAAAGGAGGTTAGAGAGATCTGTAGGGTTTGGGGTAGAGGTAGTCAATGCATTCAAGAGGGTTTAAAGAATTGTAGAGAACTTGGATTATCCATTAATGAGTCACCATTTACTCTCAGTCATGGTCAAATGGTTAAATTAGCGTTATTAATCGCTAAGTTATCGGGTGCAGATGTAATCTTACTTGATGAGCCTTTCTCCGGTTTAACATATATTGATAGAGCTAAGCTAATCAACTATATCTCCTCATCAAACTCCACAATAATACTTGCCACTAGTAATATAGATGCAGTAGGGGATGCATCGTGGAGTCATATGTATAGCCTCGAAAACGGGGTTTTAAAGCCCATCAACACGTTGCCCACTCATAGCCTCAAATGGGCTTCAATAGTGTATGAGGAGATTAAGCGTGGCGTGGGCGATTAGAGACTTCTCACAGTTGTTCATATACTCCAAGAAGCTGGAAGAATACAGTACGTTCTCAAGATTCTTCTTCGCTCTAACACTAATAGTGGGCTCCACACTGATAAAGCTCTATGCGGAGGAGACGACGAGTATTCTTGGATTTTCATACATTACGGTAATGGCTCTACTCATTACATCTAGATTTAAGGGTCTTAAGAGTACAGTGGGGGGAATGGTATTACTCGGATTCTTCACGGGGATAGCACTATTCTCATATTTCATAAGTGGTCTCTTAGGCTGGAGTAGGCTGGATCCAATCTCTACATTGTCTGGAACAATATATGTGCTTGCATTATTCACGTCTTTCTCATGTCTCCTACAGCTTATTTCAATTAGGGAGTGGAGGAGAGTTATGAGTGTAATCGGCTTAAAGACTGCATCATTGATAATGAGTCTTGCACTACTACAAACACCCTTAACAATTATGTATACATCCGAGGCGTTCACAACGATTAAGTTGAAGTATGGTAGTAAGAAATTGTACAAGGTAGTGATCCCATTGATACTACTATCTTTCTACACTGCTCGGGGGTTTGCGGAAGCATATGTTCTCTATGGATTTGAAACAAGTAATGGTTTTACAAGGCGGGGAAGTAAAGATGTAGCTCTATACGTAGCATCATTAATAGTATTGACTGGCACATTCCTACTCATCCTCACTGGTTAGAATATCAGACAGGGGTTCACGTGGCTCACAGCTCACCTGCGGCAGGGCTTCATCACTACTTTAAATATATTGGCTTTGGGTTTAAATCCATATTGGTGTTATAAATGAGCCTTAGTTCCGAAGAGTTTGAGAGGTATGATCGTCAAATAATGGTAATTGGAGTTGAGGGGCAGGAGAAGCTTAAGAAGGCGAGAGTGTTAATTGTTGGAGTTGGTGGATTAGGCTCTATTGTCTCGCTATACCTTGTTGCCGCTGGAGTTGGCGAGTTAGTCTTATTGGATGAGGGAGTAGTAGAGTTGAGTAATTTAAATAGGCAAATACTCTACGATACAAGCGATATAGGTAAATCAAAGGTTACTGTGGCCTCGGAGAAGCTGAGGAGACTTAATCCATGGGTCTCAATAAAGCCTATACAGGAGAGGGCTAGCGGGGAGTTGCTCGGTAAAATAGTTAGTGAAGTAGACTTAGTAATCGACGCGCTGGATAACTGGGATTCTAGGTTAATACTAAATAAGGTCTGTGTTAAATATAGTAAGCCATTAATTCACGCGGGTATACAGGGGTTTTATGGTCAATTCATGGTTGTAGTCCCAGGGGTAACGCCGTGTCTTCAATGTATAGTTCCAAAGAAGCCGCTCACTCCCAGTAAAATCCCCGTTCTAGCTCCAACACCGGGTGTACTAGGTAGTTTGCAGGCGACTGAGGCAATAAAGATCATCACTGGCGTTGGTAAACCAGCTCTCAATAAGTTATTAGTCTATGATGGGTTGAAAATGGAGTTCACAGTTGTAAACGTATATAGAAATCCAAACTGCCCAGTTTGTGGAGGATTAAAGTAAAAAATATTATTTAATAAACTCTGCTAAATCCTTGATTCCCCTCTCTATTAATTCGCGTGGAGCCATTGAGAAGTTCAGTCTAAGGGTGTTTCCACCAGTTTGATCAGTATAGAATGGAGCACCGGGTATTGTAGCAACCGCCTTCTTCTCTAATACTTCCTCAGCTAGTTTCCACCCATTAATGTGCTCTGGTAGCCATAGGAATATAAACATTCCTGCAACTGGGTGAGTGTGCTTAACTCCATGTAGGTATTTATCTATTGCATCTAGCATTAAGTCTCTCTTCTCTTTATATGCCTTAATAGCGTTCTCCTTAATTTCTTTAAATAATCCCTCTTTGAGGATCTTGTATACTATTAGCTGAGATGGTACTGGTGCACACATATCTGCAGGACCCTTCGCTGCTTTAAATACATCTACTAGTTCCCTTGGTAAATGCAGCCAACCTACTCTAAGGCCAGTACCTAGAACTTTACTAAAGCTCCCCACGAATATTACTCTCCCCTCTGCATCCATTGATTTAATTGACTTAACCTCAACTTGTTCATACACTAAGTGGTTGTATGCTCCATCCTCCACTATTAATAAATCATATTGACTAGCTATTTCATAGAGGTGCTTCCTTCTATCCAAGCTCATCGTTATACCCGTTGGGTTTTGACCGGTTGGAATAGTGTAGATTAATTTTGGAAACTTACCATCAGCCTTCAACTCCCTTAATTTAGACTCTAGTGAATGAGTATTCATCCCATTTTCATCCATTGGTATGCCAATTAATCTCACACCATATGGTTTCCAAACGAGCAGTGTATTCACATATGATGGATTCTCAACAATCACTATATCGCCTGGGTCTATCATCAACTTACCAATTAAGTCAAGTGCTTGAGAGCCACCAACGGTCACTATAATATCGCTTGGAGAGGCTTCGACACCCTCATATATCCCCATGAACCTAGCTATCTCCTCACGTAGCTCTGGTATACCCTCCGTTGGCGAGTATATAACAGATTTCCGCTCCTCCTCGAAAACCCTTTTCGCTAAATTAGCGTAGAGAGCTCTTGGTATTACATCAGGATCCGGGTCACCCGCAGCGAAGCTTATAACCCTCGTCACTTTTGATTTCTCAGCGATCTTCGAAACCATGACTCTTATAGGACTAGGCTCTACGAGGTTTACCCTACTTGACGTAAACTTGTAATAGTCTGGTCTAGGCAAAGCCCCCACCAAGCAAACATATCTCCCCGAAGTATAAAAACACCAATCATAAACAAGAAACTCTATAGTAATATCTTCAACTACTCTCGATTTAACAAAGCAACTCTACTTCTCTGGTGGATAAAATACCCCACAGAACGTAGTGAATTTATTCCACGCTATGTGAGCTAAAAAGCCAGCTTCTAGAATAGGCTCATTGTCTTTAAATGCACTCTCCCTATAGTGTGTAGCCAAAACTTCGCCTATAAATAATACGTGATCCCCGTAAACATGCTCCCCTACAACTCTACATTCTAGATTTGCTAAAGCGTTCTCAATTATGGGAGTACCCACTTTCTTAGCTCTAATAAATTTAAACTCTGTTCTCGACAACTTCCCAGGTCCATGCTCACTTCCAGCAATCCATACATCTCTAAGCATATTCACACTTGGAACACTCACAACAAACTCTCCATATTTCTTGATCAATTTATACGTGTAGCGCGT
>JAPWUD010000007.1 GCA_028275705.1 Desulfurococcaceae archaeon
TCTTGAATCCCACAAAAAGCTTTAAATATCCCAGAGGGGGACAATTATATGAAGGTGATTGTGTAGTTGGGCGAGGAAATCTTCGTTAGGAGGGCTTCAGGACTTGTAAGAGAGCTGAGTTGGTTTGATGTAATGATATGGGCTATTGCATGCCCAGCAGCATCTGGTATGACTTACTACGCTGTTAAAATGCTTGGCGATCCATCGGCTTATGGTGGCGATGAGGTATTAGCATTCTTCTTCGCTGGATTAATGTGGCTACCTTTAATAGTAGCATTCACTATAATATCATCTTCATTCCCAAGATCTAGCTCACTCTATGTATTCGTCTCTAGAACACTACACCCAATACTAGGCTACATACCATTCTGGTACTGGATTATCGGTGGTGGCGCGGCAATGGTTTCTGGATTCATACTATACATTGGTATTAAAGCACTTGGAGGTGCATGGACTGTTGCCGGGCTAATCACTGGTAATAAAGCATTAATAGATACAGCCTACATTGTAACAGACCCAATAAAGCAGTTCATTATAGCTTTAATACTCATAGTACTACTATGGGCTTTAAACTTCTTCGGTGTAAGGGCCATTAAGTGGACTATGAGAATTATAACAATCATACCACTAGTCGTCACCATTGGAGTACTAGTAGGCCTAGCCTTCGTAGGATCCAACGCTGTGCTAAACAACTGGGATAAAGTATTCGGCCCTGGAACAGCTAAGGCAATAATGGATGCAGCCTTCAAGGGAGGAGAGTATGGAGGTACAACTGTAGAGCCTCTGAGTAAAGCACCATACTGGGATGCCACGTACAGTATGCTCCTCTGGACGCTTTGGGCTTGGACTGGTTTCGAAGCTGTTACATTTGTTGGTAGTGAGGTAAAGAACCCGACAAAGAGCTATATTAAGGGCTATATTGGTGCATTTATAGCTATAATGCTACTCTACGCGGCAAACGCATTCCTAGTCCCACTAGTAGGCAACTACGACTTCCTCGCAGCATACTCCTACCTCCAAACAAACTACCCAGATGCACTTTCAAGCATTGTTAAAGGACTACCAACACCAGACCCCTCAGTACCACTAGCAGCGTCAGTGGCCTTCCTAAACCCAACACTAGCCTTAATCATAGGATTTGCATACTTCCTCTGGTACTTAAACACCGCTATGGTTTGCTGGGTTGGGGGAGTTAGAGGATTCTTCTCTCTAGCCTTCGATAGAGCTCTACCAGAGAAACTAGCCGATGTCTCACCTAGATGGGCTGCCCCAACATGGGCTAATCACTTAACAGCATTAATTGCATTTCTAGGGGCATTCTTCACATTAATGGACTCTATGGGCTCTTCACTAGCAGCTGGTGTTGTATCATTCTTCGACTTCAGCTGCCTCTTCTTCGTCTGGCCCGTGGGGCTTGCACTAATGCTTGTTCCATGGTGGAAGCCAGATCTATTCAAGCAAATGACTTATCAGTCGAAGATACTACTAGCTGTTATAGGTGGATTAACATTCGCAATAGGATGGTACTTCATGATATTCACAGCATACAAAGATATACCGGTTCTCATGACAAATATAATAGTTGGGTTGGCGAGCATCATAGTCTTCACCATAATGGCTGCGAGGAATAGGAAGAGGGGTATCGAAGTAGAGAAAATATACTACGAGATTCCACCAGCATAACCCCTAAAATAAAAGGTGTTTTTTACATTGAAACTCTTCTTCGCTGTAGACGTCCACGGCTCAACACTCGTCTGGAGGAAGTGGATTAAAGCCCATGAAGTATATAAAGTAGATGCCCTCATACTCGCAGGAGATCTCACGGGTAAAGTACTAGTACCTATAATTAAGCAACCCGACAACACGTGGACTGCAACATACTTCGGGAGGAAGTGGATTCTTAGAAGTGAGGGGGAGATTAGGGATCTCGAGAATAGACTTGAGAACGCGGGCGCATACTTCACGAGGGTTACACGGGAGGAGTTTGAAGACCTCAAAAACAACCCCGCTAAAGTTGAGCGATTAATGATAGAGCACATGCGTAGTAGACTGAAAACATGGCTTGAGCTCTTAGTTAGCCATGTAGAGACCCGTAGTATACCAACAATCGTCATGCCCGGCAACGACGACGAGTACGCTATAGACGATGTCATAAAGAGCTTTGAAGACCGCGGCATAGTATACCCCCTAGACAAGGTGTTTGAAATAGAGGGACACGAGGTTATTTCATCACCATATGTTAATCCAACACCCTGGAAAACCCCGAGAGAGCTTGAAGAAAAAGAACTCGAGAAGCACTTAAGGAAACTAATTGGGAAGATTAAAAACCCCGAGAACGCGGTATTCAACTTCCACTGCCCACCCCACAATACACACTTAGACCTCGCACCCAAACTCACAAAGGACTTAAAGCCAGTGATGATCGCGGGCTTGGTTCAATACGAGCATGTTGGTAGTAGAGCTGTGAGGAAGGTTATAGAGGAGTATCAGCCAGTACTAGGGCTTCACGGACACATACATGAATCATGCGGTGCCGACCGATTGGGTAAAACAATAGTCTTGAACCCGGGGAGTGAGTATAGTGAGGGTGTTTTAAGGGGCTACATAGTTGAGATCGATAGAA
The DNA here is from genome assembly GCA_028275705.1 of Desulfurococcaceae archaeon. GTDB lineage: Archaea > Thermoproteota > Thermoprotei_A > Sulfolobales > Desulfurococcaceae > UBA285. Next base: position 2,624 of record JAPWUD010000007.1, read on the forward strand.
CCGGTGTTAAAAACTACTGGCGTGTAGAGGGTTGAAGCATTGAGTTCAACTCACAGAGTCCATTTACCCGTGGAGGAGTTCATTAAGGAGGCTACTAGAATAGTTGATGAAGCCCAGAGAAGGGGGATAGTTCTCAGAATTATTGGCGCTGTAGCAGTATACATACACTCCATGCACACACCACAAGCCCTCGAGCTATATAAGAGGATTGGTAGGTTCCGCGAGGAGGGAGTTATCTTCACAGACCTAGATCTAGTTGCCTATAGTAAGCAGAGGGGTAAAGTAATGGAGTTCTTCGAGAAGCAGCTTGGATTCAAATACGACATTATAATGCGCGCACTCTTCACACATAGAAGACTAATATACCAACACCCACAAAACCTCTACCACGTAGACGTATTCTTCGATAAACTCGAGTTCAGCCACGATGTAGTATTCGGAAGTGAGCCGGGCAAGGGGAGGCTTGAACTAGACTACCCTGTAATAAGCCTAGCGGACCTCCTACTGGAAAAACTACAAATACATCAAATAAACATTAAAGACTTGGTAGACATGACTATACTACTCTACAGCCACGACATCTGCTCAGGTAGTAGAGAGTGCATAGATGGAAAATACATTGCTAAAATACTATCAGACGACTGGGGATTCTGGTATGATGCAACACAAAACCTAGGGAAACTAAAGAAGTTCCTTGAGCAGTGCTTAAACGAGGGTAAAATAGATAGTAGCGTAAAGGAGACTGTAGCAGAGAGAGTAGACAAACTACTCAAGATAATTGAGGAAGAGCCAAAAACAAGTAAGTGGCTTAAGAGAGCTAAAATAGGTACGTCGAAACCCTGGTATAGAGAGGTTGAAGAAGTGGTTAGATAACTCTCAATAGAGTAATGCGTAATCTCCACACCTCTAGAATTTTTTCTCTATATTCCCTCAATAGGCTTCAGACTTAGCGTGGAAATTGTGTAGTCTGAGGAGCTAAGCTAGTTACTCCTCTCCGAGTCTTCACCACCCCCTCATATATGCTAGTACATCGTCTGGTACTCGCCCCTCGAGTACATCCCTAACAGACTCCTCTAGTATTTCAAGTGCTCTATCTACAATATCTCGTGGAGTATTTAATGGTGGTGCTATGCGCAATACGTTTCCATACTTACCAACTGTTAACAATACAAGTCCTCTCTCCCAAGCTCTCCAAGCTATTTTCAAAGCTAGTGGTTTATCAGGGGTTTTCCTCGCCTTGTCTCTCACGATCTCAACGCCTATGAGTAGACCCTTACCACGCACATCGCCTATAATTTCGTAGCGCTCTTTTAACTCACTCAGGCGCTTAACTATATAGTCTCCTAGATGCCTAGCTCTCTCAATAAGGTTCTCCCTCTCAATAACACCTAGAGTAGCCAGTGCAGCAGTAGCTGAGAGTGCGTGACCTGTTAGTGTGTATCCAAGACCACCCTCTGGGTATGAGTCCATGACGTTGGCTCTCCCAACGACTGCTGAGATGGGCATTCCACTGCCAAGGCCTTTACCAGCGACGAGAATGTCTGGTGTGACATTGTAGTGCTCTATACCCCACCACCTCCCCGTCCTCCCAATGCCGGTCTTAACTTCATCATCTACTAGAAGTATGTCGTACTCACTACACAATTTCCCAAGTTCCCTGACGAAGTACTCCGGTGGGACAACGATACCTCCATCGCCCTGAATAGGCTCAAGTAAAACAGCTGAGATTTCACTTCCTCTCACACTAAAGAGCCTCTCGAGCTCTCTGAGAATAGTGTTTGACAACTCCACGGGTTTCTCATATCCATCTATCCCATAGGGGTTTCTATAGGGGTTTGGGTATGGAGTAAAGATTATGTCGCTTGAGGCTAGAGCGGATCTTTTAGCCTCCTCGCTGAATATCCCCGAGGCGGAGAAGGTTAAGTATAGTGAGCCGTGGAAGGAGTCATTAAAAGACACTACATACTTAGCTCCCCTAGCAGCTCTACTAACTAATAATGCAACTTCAACTGCGTCGGAGCCCGAGAAGCCTAGAAACACTTTTTTCTCGAAGGAACCAGGGGTTATACTAATTAACTTCTCAGCAAGCAATACTGGCTCCTCAGCGTAGAAGTATACTATTGGATAACCCAAATACCTCTTAAGCTGGTTCTCAATAGCTTCAACAACTTCCTCGTGTAGATGCCCAATGGGGTATACCACAGCGCCCGAGACGAAGTCAATGTACTCTCTACCCTCAATATCCCTGAGAAAACACCCCCTTGCACTCTTAACAACTAGTGGGTAGTGCTTAATTGAAATACCGCGTGGGAAAACTCTTTTATCACGCTCAACTATGTCTAGGAGTCTTTTAGATAGCCAAGTGGACATTTACTCCACACCAGGGGAAATATATATTACGCACTATATTTATCACTAAGGAGACGTTAGGTTGTTCAGCGCTATGGTCTCAATATTCGGGTTTTAATTATAGATCGAAATATTCCTTGTTAAAGTAGTTAACGAGGTCGTGAAGTATTTATAAGGGCTTGAACATTGTATTTAAATGAGTGGGACACTTGGTCTACCACTCAATTCTACTGGCTAGTGAGGATTGGTGTAAGCAAGCTGCCGCTGGTAAAGCGAAGGTTTATAGTTTCCTTAAGGGTAGGAGGAAGCGTATTAAGGCACTTGCCCCAGGCTCTGTCTGTATTGTTTTAACCAAGAAAACCCACATAGTATATGGAGAATTCACCGTCAAGGAAGTTAAGCGAGTTGCCTCTAGAGAGTATAGGAGTCTCGTGGAGAAGGGGCTGATAATTGAACCCCAGGAACTACAACCACGCGAGAAGGTTTGGGTTTTATTCTTCGATGAGTTCGTAGAGTACCCTATTAAAGTCCGCAAGGAGGAACTCGTAAAAGTATACACATCGACTAGTAGGAAGCCTATAAGTGAATGGCCTATCCTTGGGCAAACATACATCGATGATAAAGCACTTAGAGAAATTAGGAGAATAGCGAGGGGTATACAACCCCACTTAGAGCAAGCCATTAGCTTCCTAGAGGAGGGTAGGAGAATAGTGAAGGAGAACCCAGTTCAAGCATCTGAAAAACTATATAGAGCGGTCGAGGAAGCTGTGAAAGCATTAACAATAAGCCTCAACCTCGAGGAAATACTTAGAAAAGTGAGGGAGAGGGGTGAGTGGGGTATAAACGAGCTCGAGAAAGCTGCCTTAAAAATCTCGGAGAAACTCGGGGACTGGTTTACAGTAGCGTGGGATAGAGCACTAGTTCTATATACCCTAGGACACCGCGAAGCCAAACTCGACTCGGAAGACGTGGAGAAGAGGCTTTCAGACATAGAGAAACTAGTGGAGAAAATACAAGAGTATTGTTGAGAATGAAGAATTAGAAAAATATTTTCCAAAATATCTGAGACCCGTGTGCGAATAATTGTAACAATAGTATTAGTGGATGGAATGCCAATTATTATTCTAATCCAAGCAGTGAAGCCTTTGGTACTTCCCCATAGCGACCAATGTTGATCACGTGATCCATGCAAGTATTTAAGCTAGTTTTCATCCTTTAGTATTGAGGTGGTATTTTACGTTTGTTAAACAAATAGTGTTAATACAGTTTCTCCTATTATTTTCACTACTCTCAATAATGCCTATGACTTCTATTGCTGAGGTTCCTCAACCAGTGTATAAAGCTGGTGATTATTTTACGTATAAAGTCAAATACTCCTATACTATTCAAAACCAAACCTGCACTATAGATTTTACGTTTAGAGTAGATATAGCGAAGATTGAAATGCCTATAGTATACTTTAATCAAACATTTAAAGATGTGAAAACAACTGGCACGTGTCCATGGATGCCGTTCGGGAATGAAACTTATAGTAGTAGTGCTAGTATTGATAAGAAGCCAAGTGAGGCGGAGTTCCCATTTCTCGTTGATCCATCGTATAGTGGAGAGTATAGAAACTCCACGCAGGACCCATACACTGGTGCTAAAGCAGAGTTATCATTGAAGTATAGTAAAGGAGTCTTATTAAGCGGGAGTGTAAACTATGATTATGGAGTGCAGGGTAAAATATCGTTTACTGTAGAGCTCACTGATTCAAGCGTGGCTGAGTTTAAGCCTTCACTTCCAATACCATTATACCTGTGGATCATTATTGGAGTGGTAGTTATTGGAGCAGTTGTAGGCGTAGTATTCTACCTCTCGAGGAGGCAAAAAGGCATACCACAACCCACACCACCACAACCACCAGCTCCTCCACCACCTCCACCAACACCAAGCACTTAGAAAACGCGTGATAAATAAAAATATAGTAGATTCAAGATCGTGAGGTGAATTAGCTGAAGATGGAAATAGGTAGGAGTCGAAAAAGTAGTGTTTTTCTACGCAGAAATCTCTATAGTGATTCTCCTCTTCAAGGTAGACTCCATTAGTTGTTTCTTCACATTGGCTTTCTCAATGATCCACGCACATCCAGGCTTTCTCTCATCGCAGTATATTTTTATACATGCTCCTTCACTAGACTTCTCTACCTCCAGTCCTAATACAACTTGGTTTAGTGTGTAGTCTAATCCATCAGCTATCCTCAAGAAACCTATAGCGGCTAGTGTTCCGTAATCTAGGTTTGGTGGAATAGGGTCTTCTCCCCCATGGAGTCTTGCGATGAACGCGGCCTTGACGCCTACACTGCAGCTACATGCTTCATCTAGTTCACGAGAGTGCTTCATTATTAGCTCATACGAGTACTCTCTATGCTTATCATCGGGTTCACCTGGTTTTAGTAGTGAAACCCCTATGTCGTGTAGTATTGCAGCTGTATATAGTGCTCTCTCATTTTCAACGCTTAAATCAAGTAGACCTGACTCCCTAAACCCCTCAACTAGCTCAATGCATAGCTCAAGTACTTTCCCAGCGTGTCCAACTCCACGTCCAAATAAAACCCCTCCATGGGCTAGAGGAGTATTTCTACCAATCTCTATTGCTCTGGACAGGAGTTTTCTTGGAGTAGTCTTTAACAGCGTATCATATAGTCTTAAAACTCTATGTTGTAGTGGCGTCTCGATAAATCTCGGCTCAATACTCCTAGCTCTATATAAAGCCTCTCTGTAACTTAGTCTCTGCGAGTATATTAGGTATGCTATAGCAATAGTACCACTCCTACCTCTCCCACCAGTACAGTGTACCAGTACGGGTTTTTCACATGTATCAATGTATTCAACTAACTCGTGTAGGTCAATAATGTTTGGGGCTGTGTAATCCGGGATTGGCTTGTGGAAAACCCTAACACCCATGCCTTCCAGTAAATCTGGGTTGTACCACAACTCGTGATCCTCTGCTAATATAACAATAGATTTAAATAAAGATGCTAATTCACTTATTTCACTCATAGTGGGCATTCGCGATGTAGCTAATACACCTGGAATAATCCACTTGTAAGAAGCCAATTGAAGAACCACCTATTCCTAGATATATCGGCATCGTGGTTTAAAGAAGTATCATTTAAATTCCATAAATACATTTTAGTAGTATATGGGATTGAAATGAAATTAAAGTACTTAGTAATCTTGATCTTCGCGATTGTAACCTGTACTACAGTATTCATCATAGTACAATACACTCAGAAGACTCCAACTACAATGCCACCATTAATCCCCGAGTCCATTGCCGGGGTTATTAATGGAGCCCCCGCATCAATCCACGTGTACAGTAGCTCGTTTTCAAATGGCTCTGGAATACCAGTTAAACACGTTTATTGTGGTGGAGACAATGTTTCACCAGGTCTTGTGGTTGAAGACACTCCAATGGGTACTAGGAGCATGGTATTAATAATGTACGATCCAGATGCTCCAAGCGGTGTGTTCTACCACTGGGTTGTCTATGGATTGAGAGGTGGTAGATTGGAGTTATATGAGGGTGCATCGAAAAACACTAGTCTACTGCAGGGTTTGAATAGTTATGGATTCATTGGCTATGGAGGACCATGCCCACCACAGGGAGATAGAGAGCATAGATACGTCTTCTTAGTAATAGCACTAGATATCGATACTAGTAGCTGGCCCATTGGACTAACACCAGAGAAAGTACTAAATGGTATTCAAGGACACGTAGTTGCATATGGCTATATACTTGGAACTTACTCAAGGTGAACAAAGCTTATTTAGGTTAGATGCCCATGGGGCACGTATTTGTTAAAGCGAGGTTTAGGGGTAAGGATGTATTAGAGCTACGGGAGGCATTGATTGATACTAGTGCATCATTCACAGTGATGCCATTGGATATTGCAGAGAAGTATTTCATTGAGACGCCGTTTACAGTTAATTTAAAACTAGGTGATGGGAGATTGGTTGAAGCGAGGGTTTTCATTGCTGAGTGTGAAATCGAGGGTAGAAGGGGTCCTGTTAGGATATTGGCATTTAAAGATGCTATTCCAGTTATTGGTGTAGATACACTTGAAACACTTGGATTGAAGGTGGATCCGGTAACTGAGAGAATTGAGAAAACTGAGTACTACATGCTGTACACTGTGTTCTATCCAATGGTTTAGCCTAGATCAACTCGTACCGAGTCCTTTACCGCTGGAGTGCTCATTACTGCTTCATGGTTTTAACTAGTACATAGTACAGTGCACTCGTAACTATTATTGATGGTATTGTTGAGCCCAGCCATGGCGTGTAGGTCGAGATCGCCATGTATACTGCAAATCCTAGAGCCCATGCTATTAAACCACTCAATCTCACCGATACTGTTCTACTCCCCATTAGCTCCTCTATACTGTACTTTGCTTTAGCCACTAGGAAGTAATCTGTGATCATTATAGCTGCTAGTGGCACGAAGGAGCCTCCTATGAGTAGTAGAAACCACTCATACTCCTCCATTGGGAATACTAGTGCTATTATTGTCCCAATTAACCCAACAATTACTATCTGCCTATTGAGGGGCTCACTTGGCTTAATATTCTTGAACGTTATAGCGGCTGAGTATATGTCGAGAAATGTCGTTGTCGTGGTTGACAGTATTATTATAAGCATTGCGGGTACTCCAAGACCGTAGGCTGCGATTATGGATATTGGATCACTCAACCCAAGGTAGGAGTTTGTATAGCCACCAATAAAGTAGAATAAACTACTGGAGACAAAGTAGCCTGTGAATGTACTCCAGAAACCACTACTCCTGCACAGCCTAGAGTAGTCTGCTACGAGGGGTAGCCATGAAACAGGCATTGCAACCACAAGGTCTAGTGCTAGTAGTGGCGGTAATTCTCCAGCTCCACGACCCAAGTCTAAGCCTCCGCAAGTATTAATTGTTGTAATTGTCAACCATGCAACTAGAAATAATAGTAATACTGCAGAGGCCCTCTCAAGCCACCTCCACTTCTTAGGCCCTGCAAGAGTCCACGCGGTATTCAGTAATCCAATTACAACAATCCACAGCTTCGTGTTTGATGGATAGCCGAGTATTGTGAAGACTGTGTCTATAGCTCTTGCACCAACAATATTCATAACCGCAGTCCAGCCAATTAACTGTAGGTAGTTTAGTATAGAGGCGAGGTATGAGCCTTTAATCCCGAGTGGTCTCCTCGTTAAAACCATTGTTGGAACTCCAACATTATAGCCTTCGATAGCTACAAGACCCATTAAAGCGTTGCCTATAATGTGTCCTAGAATAATAACGAGTATTGCAGTTAATAGTGAGACACCTGGTACTAGGAGAGAGCCAGCCCAAAACTCAGCAATGGAAATGCCAGCGCCAAACCATATTGCGAGTAGATCCAGCGAGTTAATGGGTCTTTTATCAACTGGAATAGGCTCAATACCACTATCCCCACTCATAATCAACACCCAGGGCTCTTCAATTATAACAGAGTTTATAAACTTATGATAACCAAGTAATCGCGGAATTCACCCAGTAAACTCTTTTAAGAACATCTCACTATAAGACAACGTCCCCCACGTATTCGAGACTTTGAGGAGTAGAGATATGTGAAGTCTACTCTATTGACTTAAGGAATAATTGTCCTTTTTCAACATAGACATTTATTCTCCTTGCTTGTGCTAAGTGGTTGACCACAGCTCTTAGAGACGTATTTGTTAGCAAGTATGAAATTGGAGACTCTTCAATGCCTAGCCTTTGAATAATAATCGATGTCAATTGATCAAGGGTTCTCGGCTCCTTTAAGGAGGCAACAACGTGTTTTTCCACATCTTCTAGGTACCTTATATTTAAATCAATGAGTTTAGCGAGGTCGCTTTTACTGTTGACTAAGGGGCCGTGGCCCATGATAACGTACTTATATCCTACTCTAGAATAGAGCTCCATTAACTTGTAGAGGCTATTCACGTAATCCGAGTAGTCGTTGAGGTAGGGGATTTTAACTCTACTTAGAACCTTATCGCCGAATAATGCATCGCCTACGTATAATAACTCATTATTTAGAGAGTATCCCAATTGCCCGGGGCTATGCCCCTTTAAGTCTATGGCTTTGAATCCACAGACTTCCCCTCCATCCTTTACGCTCAATAAGTTATTTAGCTCAATGCCTGGGGCTATAATGCTCCCAGCAGTTTTATCAATAGCCGTCAAGTCTAAACCATAATCAAGGAATACTCTAAACGACTTACTAGTAACTAGTAACTCCTCGCCTCTGGGTAAGTATACTTCACTCGGCTTCAGCGTTGTTAATGCATAAATGTGGTCTGTGTGGTGGTGAGTAATTAAGACCAATACTCTACTAATCCCCTTCTTATCCAGTAAACGCTTAATTTCCAACCCCCTCTCACTACTAGAACCTGGATCAATTACGCACGCTACATTGTCGATAATCCTAATGAGCGTTGCAGGGGATCCACGCATTAAGTATGTGTCTTTAGTCAAATCAACTAGAGACATATTACTCACAGGTTTTGATATAGTGGATACTTAAGATATTAAGTTTACACATTACACTCGACTCGTTAAAACTGGCTACCCTATATGCATTAGGTCATTAAAAACACGTCTTTATAGAATTACTTGTTTCCTACTTGAATATATCGAGGAATCTGGGTTTTAGATAGTCTATTAAATCCTTGACTCTAACTCTATATAGTTTATTTACTGCTCCACCACCACAGACAATGTACTCTTGTTCAGCTATAGCGGGATCCATGATTACTTGGATTTGCTTAATCCTCGGAGAGAATGGGGTAACAGCCCCAACATCAACACCTAGAATAGCCTTCACTTCACTCGGTTTAGCCAATTGAATTCTCCTACTAAGGGCTTTACTGGCTTTTCCATAGTCAATTCTTCTATCACCCCTCACAATAGCGACTATGTAGTCGCTATTCACCCTTAAGAGGAGGGTTTTCACAATTTCCCGTGGGGGATAACCACTAAGCATTGAAGCCTTCTCAACTGTTTCAACAGTACCCTCAAACTCCAATACCTCAACCTCAACACCATCAACAAACTCCCTCCACTTTTTCACAGAGGACATAGACTAACACCTTCTCTATACATACACACAGAAGAGTTAAAATACAAAATAATACATTAACAATAAAGATCCCCGTGGAAATACGGCAAGATTCCCAAAGGCGTTCAAGAGAAACCCTCTAAGCTCTCCTACACGAATTTACAACTGAAAGCCTCGCCTTTCAAGGCGGGGATGGTATAGAAAAGTTTATAAGTTCTCTCGCTCAATTATTCTTGGTGATGAGTTAATTGTAAGCTGTGGTTGCCCCTAAGCCCATGTGGGATGCGGGGTTTGCAACCACTAAGCAAATGCATCATATGGGGGGATCTCTGACCACCCCGACTGCCCCGCAGAGGACAGATGTAGACCCGAATAGATGCGGGGAACCAGTGAACCCCTAAAGGGAACCCTCACCCCTTTAGGGCGGGGAGTAGGTCAGCAGGCTGGGAGAAATCAAAGACTCCGTAGCTTTTTTCAACTAGTCTACAGTGGGTATGTTTGCCTTGTCCTTGGCGAAATCCACGAACTCGTCTATAGCCATACCAGCCATTTTCGCCGCTGTTCTATAGTCGCCTGTTTCTATGTAGTACTCTAGTGCAGCCCTCAACCTTGGGGGCTGCGACTTTATGAACTCCCAGTTAGCATACTTTCTCCTAATCTCCCTAGCCTCCTTGAAGCGCTCTATCCACTCAGCGATCTTCTCTTCATTAACCACCATTGGTACCATCATATTTCTCTAAGTCTCGCTTGGAATATATATGTTTAGTTTCAAGCTGGTAGAGTTCTAGTTCTTCTCTAAAGCTACTTATATAGCCGAGTCTCCACAACTTATAGAGCGCGTCAATAGCCCTCCACACTTCAACATTTGAGTATTCAGGGTCATACTCCCTCAAGGCGACTGCACCGCCATTCTCCGTTAAGACCACGAGATCAAGCCTCCTGCCGGCTACGAGGCGGAAAGCCTCTGGGTAGTCAACAGGCCTTACGGGATACCTCCTACTTTTAGCAACGAGGTTTATTGCTTCCCTGGAAAGATCCGGCAGCTCGGGGAATACTGCCAGCCTCCCATCCTCTAAGCCCTCGGCGATCCATAATAGTGAGCGCTCACTCCTTATCTCTGCTAAAACGCTCTCAGGTATGTAGATGACATTGAAGAGCTTAAATAATAGCTTGCTCTTCGAGTACCTAACCCAGTCTATTATGAATGATGAGTCTGCTATAGCGTTAGTCAATACTTGGAATCCCCGCTCTAATTCTCAACTCATTAAACTCCTCCATACTCATACCAGCTAGCTTAGATGCATTGTATAAATCCCCGGTTTCAATGTAGTACTCTAGCGCTACTCTTATCTTTAGAGGTTGAGACTTTATGAACTCCCAGTTTGCGTATTTCCTCCTAATCTCCCTAGCCTCCTTAAAGTAGTCAAGCCACTCCTCAATCTTGTTCTTGGAGTCACTAGAGCTAAGCAATACAATGCACCAAGTATTATCTCTTCAAAAATGTTTATAACGGCTACTTGTACTTGTTTCATTCAAGGATTTGAGTCCCGCATATGTTTCACATGTAGTAAAATAACGTATTGATGGTAATTAAGACATCACGCTATGGTTAAAACTAGCTCTCTATGATGGTTGATCTCTACATTATTCTAATATTGAAACATTTTTTATTACCTCGGTGTATGCAGTATATTGGTGGTTTGTTATTGTCTAGTCAAGTATTTGTAATTAAAACTCCGAGGCTTAAGCTAGAGATATCCCTGGTGGAGACTAGTAGACTGTACATACACGAGGAGATTATCCCCGATATTCTCTCTAAGCTCGTTGAGAAGATTAAGAGTGATGGTGTTTGGACTGATCCAATAATTGTCGATGCAAAAACCATGGTTGTACTTGACGGTATGCATAGAGTTGCTGCAGCGAAGGAGCTGGGCTTCAAGTACATGCCAGTCTGCCTAGTAGACTATGATAATCCAAGTATTGAGCTACACGCTTGGAGTAGGGTTTTTAAGCATGTGAGGCGTGAGAGTGGTGTTGAAGTAGACTACTTGAATCTACTACTAGGCTACTTGAATACAGCTGGGTATAGGAGTGTACATATTCCAAGCCTTGAAGCGGGGTTTGAAATGCTCAACAGGAGGGAGCTCCTCGGTTTAATAATACACGGTAGGAGGATTGTGGGCTTAAAAACGCCTACGAGAGACATTAAGCTCATATATGATAGAGTTAAGAATGTAGAGAACATGGCTAAAATTAAGGGGTTTTCAGTAGAATACCACACTGAGAGAGATGCCGTCTCCATAGCTGAGAGGAATGAGGGATTAGCCCTAATACCACCTACAATTAAGAAGGATGAAGTTAGAGCGGTAGCACTACGTGGGGAAGTATTCATACACAAAGCAACTAGACATGTAATACCTGCAAGACCCCTACGAGTAAATACACCACTAACATGGCTAACAGGTGAGTTAAGTCTAGCTGATGCACGGAGAAAACTAGTAGAGCACTTATCAAGTAGGAGGATAAAGATACTGCCACCGGGGACAATACTAGATAGGAGGTATGAGGAGGAACTATACTTATTCGAGTAGACTCCGGTAATTAACAAAGCAATGGGACTAGTAAATCAAAGTTTTATCCATAGAGGAAGAGTGGATTTAAAAAAGTGCTTCTAGGAGGATTGATACCAAACCCCTACCTTCTCCGCTTTCCCACGCCAGTATACCCATCCCGCTAAGGCTATGATTATGACGATCACTACTAGACCTAGATAGGATGCTATGTTTGAAGGCTCGAGAACAGTCTTAGCTATCTCTGCTCTCTCAGGCATTGTAGCTACTTCTCGTAGTGCTAGTCCATACACTACTATCGCGATGAAGATTATTCCAATGATCCACATGGCGAACAACTTGCCCTTCTCACCTGGCGTTATTTCGAAGCTCATGTCTATCCCCCATGTAATTAATAATCGAAAACATATATAAATACGACAATCATTAATATAAAGGGGGACTCTAAGCCATGACAAACCCAATTGTAGACTTCATAGAGTGGCTTGACGGCCTAGTCTGGGGCACACCAATGATAATACTACTACTAGGAACAGGAGTAGCACTATCAATATATACAGGGTTTGTACAATTAAGGAGGTTTGGAACGGCATGGAGGACGTTCCTAAGGTATAGGGGTTATGGTGGTGAGAAGGGTATTAGCCCATTCGCGATATGGTGTGCAATATCGGGTGCAACTATTGGTATAGGAAACATTGCGGGAGTGTCTACAGCTATGTACTTTGGTGGGCCAGGCGCATTATTCTGGATGTTCATTACGGGATTACTGGGAATGGCTACAAAGGCGTTTGAAGCCACTCTCGGGGCGTGGTCGAGGAGGATAAGGCCCGATGGAGAAATAGAGGGTGGTACACCATACTACATTAGACTCGTACCCGTGGTAGGGCCCGCTCTCGCGGTATTATTCTCAATATTCGCTTGGATAGCGGCATTTGGCATTGGCAACACAACTCAGGCGAATAATAGTGCGCTTGGAGCTGAGTATATTGCATGGACAATAAACCCACAGGCGAGTAAGCAATTAGTGGACTTGGTAGTAGGAATTATAATGATGATCTTCGTCGCACTAGTAGTAATCGGTGGCTTAAAGCGCATTGCGGATGTGGCATCATACCTAGTTCCATTCATGGTTGCCTGGTACATATTCTTCGGCGTAATCACCTGGATAGCTAACCCAGTTTACTTCGGGAAGGCCATTGTAGAGATAATAAGGGGTGCATTCGCGCCTGAAGCAGTTGTTGGAGGAGTAGCAGGGTGGACTCTACTCTCAGCTATTAGGTATGGTGTTGCGAGAGGATTATTCTCCAATGAGGCTGGACTGGGTAGTGCACCAAACATGTATGCATACATGAAGCTAGACCACCCAGGTAGAGCAGCTATGTATGGCTCAGTAGAAGTTTTCATGGATACAATCGTAGTCTGCATGGTGACAGGCCTAACAAACACTACAATGTTAATTAAAGTGACCGAGTCCACCGGCTACACTTACGAAGAAATAATTCGTAAGGGTGTACTTACTGGTGGAGAGGCTTTGAAAGGAGCTAAGATGGCCATGTGGAGCTTCTCACAGTTCTACGGTATATGGGCTGGGATAATAGTTGGAATAGCACTATTCCTATTCGCATTTACAACACTACTAAGCTGGGAGTGGTATGGTGAAGTAAACTGGGTTTACTTCTGGTGCAGGACTTTAAAGCTACCGGAGAAGCCTATGAGGTGGGTATTTAGAGTGCTCTGGGTAATACCAATTATACCAGCAGCATATTTCGGCGGAGAAGTCTGGGGATTATTCTGGGACTTCTCAGACATGATGAATGGACTAATGGCAATACCAAACCTCATAACACTGGCAGTATTATCACCAATAGCGTGGTCTGTAATTAAAGACTTCACTGAGAAACGTGCAAAAACAGGGGTTTAAGCCGGTTATTAACTCAATCTCTTTTTCCCCTTCAACTTCATTTTTAAACGTCTATCCCCTAGCAAGCTCTCAGTAAGATATCATGGTTTATGCATAGCGTAAACAACTATTACTCAACACTATTCACTCCCAATACTCCTAATGACCATTAATAAACCACCGTCACCAGCCAACAATACACCATACTTAAGGATCTCCTTTACTAATCCAGACCTTCTTCTAGCCAGCTCTAAAAGCTCACTAATAGTGTATACTCTCGGCTCTACATCTATTGGGAGTGTGGGGTCTATGAAGTCCGATATTCTATCTGGGTACCTCCTAGGGTAGTTATCATCGACTACTAAAACCACATCAGCGTCCGAGAATGCAGTGTAGTCTCCTCGAGCTAGAGAACCTATTAAGAAGACTGCGATGGCGCCTTTCTTAAGTGATTCTTCAGCATATCTCCTCAATTTATTGAGAACCTCCCCGTAGTTTAATTTAAAGACCTTTAGACCTACAGAACTCGATGACTCTACGTGCATAGTCGATACACCTCTCGGCATCAGACTTCGAATAGTACTCCATGGGTGAACCCTCAGGGTATGAGTTTGGATATCTCGTGGCTATATAGTGTCTATCCAGCTCTCTAGCCATGTCCACCAACTCCTCCAGCGGCTTATACTCGCCTGGAAGACTCTCAAGCAATCTTGAAATGGAATGCCCCCACACCTCGATCCCTAATTTCTGGTATAGAGCTTTCACAGCTTTCTCAGACGCCTGGTGTGCCGCAAAGCATACCCACTCGTAATCACCGAGACTAAGCGATTTTTCAGCGTGTTCAAAGTCTCTTACTGCTTGTTTAAACCAATCCCTAGCTCTAGAAACCAACTTCAATGGCACCTAATTAATACTAGTCCATAAAACTCTATTATATCGACTACCCATGATCCGGCTTTACCAGAGAACAATTAAAAATAATGAATAAGTGTTTAAGCGCCATCTTCAATGGAAAGACCCCGCTTCTCAGTATTTAACTAGTCTGGAGTGTTATAGCTGCGAGTCATCGATGGGAAAGCGGCAGAATACTGAATTAAAAAGTGTCTTTCAAGGAGGAATTAAACTACTCCCACGCAGCCATGTATTTTAATACTTCGTCTGGGACTTTGCCGTTTAATACGTCTTTAACCGACTCCTCAATGATCTCTAATCCCCTATCCAAGTCATCCTCGGGGATTGTTAGTGGTGGCGCGATTCTCAGGACGTTTCCATACTTTCCATAAGTCATCATTATCAACCCCTTCTCCCATGCTCTCCAAATAATCTTCAACGCAGTCTTTCTATCTGGCTCCTTGGTCTTCTTGTCTTTGACAACGTCGACACCGATCATTAGTCCAAGCCCCCTTACATCCCCTATAACCTCATACCTCTCCTTCATCTCCTCTAGTCTCTTAGTAGCTAAACCACCTAGCTTACTAGCTCTATCATATAGTTTATTCTCGAGAACATACTTAACAGTTGCCAAAGCCCCCGCTACTGATGCAGCGTGAGCTGCTGATGTAGCAAAGTATGTTTGTGGGGGTGCTGAGTCTAGGATATCTGCTCTACCAATAACAGCGGAGACGGGCATTCCGCCTCCAAGAGCTTTACCCGCTACGAGGAGATCTGGCTCTACGTTGAAGTGCTCAATAGCCCATAATCTACCAGTTCTACCCATACCTGTTTGAACTTCATCATCGATAAAGACTATTCCATATTCCCTCGTAATCCTCCTAACACCCTCAACGTAGTTTCTAGGTGGAACTAGTACTCCTCCATCACCCTGAATAGGCTCGAAGAGTAGTGCTGCCACGGAGTACCCTGAGATCTTTTTAAGCAATTTATCTAGTTCACTCAAGTGGTGTTCACCGCACTCCACTGGATCATCTATCCCCCCACACCTATATGTATCTGGGTACTCGGTGAAGTATACTTCGCGGAATGGAATAGCAATCCTCAAATCCTCCTTGAATGAGCCCCCAACAGCTATGCCTAGAGCTGTTGTCCCATGGTATGAGTAAGTGTATGAGATTAACCTTGGTCTCCGAGTATATATGAGGGAGGCTTTTATAGCTGTGTCATTAGCATCTCCACCACTAAGTCCAATAGCCACTTTCTTCTCGAAGCTACCCGGTGTATTCTTAACGAGTACTTCAGCTAACTCGACAACAGGCTCATGGTAGAGGTATAGGCAGTAGTGTATGAATTTATCTAGTTGCTTTTTAACAGCATCTACAACCTCTCTATTACTATGCCCAACATTATATGTAGCTGCACTAGATAGGAAGTCTATGTAGACTCTACCCTCAATATCCCAAACCCTAGCGTTCTCAGCTCTCGAGACAACTAGTGGAAAGTACTTAAACGCCTGTCCACTAGTAATATACATTCTATATTTCCTAAGAATAGACTCAACTCTAGGGGATATAGTAGACACATTTAACACCAGTAAAATCTAAAACTACGCAGTTAATAAACACATTAGTTAGAGGAGTACTTACTCCTAGTACCGTAGTAGGGGGTGATGGAAAAATACTTATTAATAATGACCAAGTTTTAAGATAGTAGAGAGAAGGGGAGTTTATACATAGAATAACAAGTATGTGTAGGAACATGGCGTCGAGGCAGGTATTCAATAAGTACGTTAATAGAGTGATAGAAGTATTTGAAGTAGTTATAGTGGTTGCACTACTAGTACTAGCAATATACGCTATTGTATTCCTCGTGCGAGACATGGCGGGCATTAAGCCTAGTTCACCCATAGAAGAATTGAGAGTAGTTTTTTCCAGTGTGTTAGCGGTAATAGTTATAGTAGAGTTAGTTAAGACATTTACAGTGTCTCGTAGTGGTGAAGAGTACTTTGAGGGATTCATAGAAGTAGGCATTATAATACTAGTGAGGGAGATAGCCGTTTCGACGATAAGCGGGGAGATCTTATACTCTCTAATGGCTAGTGGTGGAGTACTACTACTAGCACTAGCACTATTCGCAATAAAGCGATCTAGAGCAATTGGAAAATAAACCCTCACTAATTTTATTAAAATCCCCTGTTCTTAAATCATACTGGTTGAGAACATGGTAAATACATATATTAAGGAGAAGACAAAGGAGTTAACTACCAGAGAGAGGGAGGAGAGGTATAAGTATCTGGGTAAAGAAGTCATAGATGTAAATGACCCGGGACTCGATAGTATACCGGAGTTTTATGGAATAGCAAACGCTATTTGGAGTGATTGGGTGGAGGGTAAAATAAATACTAAGACAGCACTTGGTAGACTCCTATTATTAAAGCTCTTGACTAATAAGAGTAAAAACAAGAAGATCACTAGTATACCCGATGAGGAATTAGAGGAGGTAAGGAAGTTCATAGACTACGTAATGCAAGTAGTGAGAAACGAGAGTAGGAGAAAGGGGGAGCCGGAGGAGAGTAGGAGGATTTAACAATTGCAAAGCATTGATTAATTTTAGAACTAAGTTTTTAAATTACTCAATCATGATGTAAACATGTTGACTTACTAGAGACACATTTAAGCTATATGGTGTCTCTGTGGCCATAGAGATCATAGACCTACATGCTGGATATAGAAGAGGTGATTTCGTACTTAGAGGAGTGAACATGGTGATCCAGGGAGACGCAGTTATACTAGGCCCTAATGGAAGTGGGAAGACAACCCTGCTGAGGGCCATAACGGGGATTACAGTTTCTAAGAAAGGGAGGATATTGATTGGTGGATTGGAGGATGCTTATATAGGTGGAAGATACTTCATTAGGAGGTATAGTTTAAGAGAATATGAGGAGTCGAGAAGATTTGTCGAGGAGGTATTCAAGTGCATCGGTATTTCAAATACTTAAGAGAGTCAAAAAGGGATTTAGAGGAAAACCTTGAGAAGTACTTAGAGGCATTGAGAGGACTCGCTACTAGGTATAATGGAAGACTATATATCTTTGGATCCTATTTAAAGGGTGATTACACTGCAGCAAGCGATGTAGATGTTTTAATTGAAGTACCGGACAGTATTAATAGACTCCAAGTACTACACGAGGCAAGAAGACTTGTTCAAAATAGAAGAATTGAAATACATGTTTTAAATCGATCTGAAGCCGAGTTATTTAAGAGGATAATTAAGGAGTACAAGGAGGTAGCATAGCTCTCGTTGAGATGCAGAGGAATAGTCCTCTTTATAAATACCTGGTATATAGGTGGATAGATATAATGGGTCGACGTAATTGGTCTTCGATGAGGAATTAAGTGGGGATGAATTTGAAGAAGAGGAGTGGGATGAAGAGTGTGGTAGAGTTGTTAAGGTGTATGTTGTTAAAGCAAGTGACGTGGCAAAAATACTAACTCCTCCCCCTGTAGGAGACATGGTTTTAATGAAGTTTGGGAAGATCTTTGAGGAAGAGTATGCTCTTGCAAACCACATATATAACATGACTATCTACCAGCAGGTTTCAAAGTGGTTTACGAGGAAGATAGCTGCGAGGCTGAGGGCTGAGGGTATTTATAGGAAGGATCTTGTTGCTAAAGCTTATAGAGCATACTCTGCACTCATTAAAGCTGGTGTTACTGGGGAGAAGCCGAGGACTGTGTTTAAGAGGATTGGAGAGAAAATCTATGTGTCTGCACAGCCTGATCTATACGATGAGTCGACTGAGACTTACTACGAGTTTAAACTGTATCCTATAAACGAGTATGCTAGGAAGCAGGCAGAGGTTTTTGCATGGGTTCTTGGTAAACCAGTTGTTTTAATTGGATTGAGAGAGGATGAGAAGGGATATATAACAGTGGAGAGGGAGGTTGTAAATCCACCCGTGGAGCTAGAAGTAGATGTAAATGAGTTATTGAAGATGGCTGTATTGGAGGAATTCTGTGAAAAACTCGAAATACCTCTATTCCAGTATGAGAGGGAGTGTGAGAAGAGAGCTAGATATGCGAGATTCATAAGCTTCCTCGAGGATGATGAAGACTTCTACGAGGATTATTAGTGTTTTTAATTAAGAATAGGAATATCCCCGATGCAAGTATTGATTTAATTAGTAGATTTAAGAGATTAATGAGTTGGTAATGCAGTGTGGGATAATTGAATAAAATTAACTACTGGTCTATGCTTGAAGAAGAGGCGAGGGAAATAAGGAGGAAGAGTGCTGATTGGAAATATATTGAGTCTCTTCCAGCTAGGTTGAAATTTGCGTTGAAGTATTACATTGAAACAGGAGATCTATACGTGGCATCTAGAATTGCTGGTTTAACGATAGAGGAGTTTAATGAGTTGAGGAAGAAAGCCGGGGTTCCTAATGTTGCTTAATTTATTCGCTATAGCTGATACGTGTTTCTTAATTGACTGGTCTTATTGGAGATATAGGGATGTATTATTCGAGTTATTTAAAACAGTCTTTATTCCAGAGAATGTATTAAGAGAGGTTAAGAGCGAGAATACACTTGATTGGATTACATCTAACTTGGCAAAAGGAAAACTCGCTTTATACACGGAAACCCCAGACATAGTAGAATTTGCAACACGCATTATGGAGAAATCAAGGCTAATACCAGGACTAAGAGGAGTAGACCTTCCCGAAGGGATTTGCTTAGCGGTAGGGAAAAGGAGAGGGTACTTTGTTCTCACGGAGAATAGAGGGGCTTTAATGGCTGTTGACATTCTCGAGGAGTTATCGAGTGTTAGGGTCTGGAGATCGTTGGAAGTAATCGTAGAGGCTATTAAAAAGAAATTAATACCCGGTAATCCAGTAGATATTTTTAAATCATATGAAGAAGACACTAAGCACTTCTTCCCACGGAGAGAACTCGGGGTTGTTATAAATGAGCTTAGAGGAGAAACTAGAGAAGTGGCGTAAGCTGGAGGAGGAGGCAAGGGAAATACGTAGAAGAAGCGCTAATTGGGAATTCATAGAGTCTCTTCCAAAGAAATTAAAGGCTTCCTTAATATACTACATTGAGACAGGGGATATTAGGACCTCGGCTAAGCTCGCAGGATTAGACATTGAAGACTTTAGAACGCTTCTTCGAAGAGCAAATATCCCTGTTGTTGTCTAATTGAATAAATAATCAACCCAAGGATTATCGCTTTAAGCCGCCGCCGGGATTTGAACCCGGGACCTCCGCCTTACCAGGGCGGCGCTCCACCAGGCTGAGCTACGGCGGCGGGTTTCTTTATTGGATTATCTCTGTATCCTTTATAAATATGTGTTATTGTATTGGTTTGTATCCTAGTTCTCTTAGTTGCTTCTGTATTTCCTCCGCTATTCTCGGCCCGAATGTTGGTAGTGTTGAGAGTTTCTTTCGGGGTGTTTTCGCCAGGTCTTCGAGTGTTTTAATTCCGTTTTCTATGAGTATTCTAGCTCTAACTCTACCAATGTATCTCAATGATGCTAATTCAAGAGCATCCGGCTTTACACCCTTCTCTAGTCTCAGTGATAACTCTAATAGTTTCTTATTGAACTCAACTTCCCCCATTACACCCGCTATTTTACCAAGTGAGCTCGCAATCCAGCTCGCTGTATCCCTCATGTTGTATAGGTCTCCAGGGCCTAGATTATACTTCCTCATGATCTCGTCTTCGCTCCTCTCATTGATCCAGTCGTTTAAAGCCAGTGCATGTATGAAGCCAGTAAGCCAGTCGTCGTAGCTATAGTAGTCTGTATTAATGGGCATTGTGAGATTACTCGCTTGGTAGGAGTCTGCGAGGTCTTCGTATAGTGCAAGAGTTTTCTCTGGTATGTAGCTACTAGACCTTGCGAAATCAGGGGTTAGAGTAATTAAGTGCAGTGTGTAGAATTCACTATATACCTTTGGCTTATACTTGAAAAACAAAGAGACACTCAGCGGGTCTAGGTAAGTATATGATGTTAAGCGGCCAAGCCTTGAAGCTCTAACATAGTCTCCATCCACAAGCACCATTTTCAAATCCTCAAGTAGCCTCAATGCATCTCTAACCCTACTAGATAAGTCTGAGCCCGGGTTCTGCCATGCAGTGAAGGTCTTACTGAGTAATCCGTGTAGTTCCCCAATTGATCTAGCCTCCTGCGAGGCAATAATAGACAATGCATGTATCCTCAAACCCCTATCACTAGCTAGATTTCCATAAACAGGCTCGGGGGGGCCATGTATGTATTTAAACCCCTCTTGAACACTAGATGCATCAATAATGATCGCCTCTCCCACTTCATCATACCTTGGTCTACCGGCTCTACCGGCCATTTGCTTATACTCAGATACACTAATATTCACTCTCCTACCACGTGTAGAGTCATATCTCTTAATAGAGACCAAAACCCTTCTAGCCGGTAAATTAACACCCGCTGCGAGAGTAGGAGTTGCAAACACTATGCCAAGTAGCCTCCTCCTAAATGCCTCTTCAACCACTCTACGCGATATATGGGATAAGCCAGCGTGGTGGAATCCAACACCCCTCTCTATTAACCCTCCTAGTAGCTCTCTCTCATACCTCGTAGGTGCTTCTTCAAGCTTCTCCATTACACTACTCAGCTCCCTCGAGGAGTGAGTCTTAGTATATTGTGAAACAACCTGTGCATACTCCTCAACTTTCTTCCTATTATGTATAAAGACTAGTGTTTGATGATTGTTCTTCAAGTTGTGTAGTGCGAGGTTGACCACAGAGTCTCCTTCATCTACATCGACAGCCTCTACTCTACTATCTTGGAAAACAATCTCAGTCTCTTTCTTATTGTAAACCCCCTCTATGAGTTTAACAGGCCTCCAATTAGACGATACTAGCACAGCGTTAAGCCACTCCGCTAGATCACCTGGGTTTCCAATAGTTGCTGATAAGCCAATAATTCTCAATCCATGCTTCAATGCACGTGCAGCAATCATCTCGATTACTGGGCCGCGATCAGGATCCATTACACTGTGTAGCTCATCTATTACAACAAGGCTTGTTTTCCCTAGCCATGTAGGCTTCAACCTCTGAATGCTGTCAAACCTCTCATACGTTGCAATTACTAAATCGTATTCTCCAAGGTATTCTGCTGGCTGGTCATAGTCCCCTGTAGATATGCCAATCCTTAATCCAATAGACTCGAGTGCTTTGAATTCATCATACTTCTCGTTGGCGAGGGCTCTGAGTGGAGTTAAGTAAACCCCCTTAAAACCCATCATACACTCCTTTACTAGAGCCATCTCCGCTATGAGTGTTTTACCACTAGCAGTTGGCGCTGAGACAACCATGTTGACTCTACTGAAAACACCCTTCTCCACGGCTTCGGATTGAATAGGGTTTAACTCACTAATACCCCTAGACTTCAGTAGGTCAATATAGTTCTTTGAAACCCCATATTTCTCTAGCTCTTCAATCAACATAATAGAGTCCACTCCAATAGTTAATACTGGGTTTTTAAATTAAAAGAGGTGTTTACACTGCATTATCCAAAGTTATTTCACAAACTTGTCTCCATAGACGACGCAGTTAGACTTGTACTAGAGAAAATAGACTTGAAACCAATAGGCGTTGAAGAAGTTTCCATCAGTGAAGCCCTCTACAGGGTTTTAGCTAGGGATATATACTCACCAATTGATCACCCACCATTCGACCGCTCCGAGGTAGATGGATACGCTGTTAAATCCATACATATCGCTTCATCAACGGAGATCAATCCATCACGGTTAAAGATTACTGGAGTAGTTAAGCCGGGTGATACTGGTGGTGGATTAAACTGCGAAGATGGAGCTGTGAGAGTATCAACAGGTGCGATTATTCCAAGTGGATGTGATAGCGTAGTTATGGAGGAGTATACTGAGCTCGAGGGAGACATAGTTGTTGTTTATAGGCCGTCAGCACCTGGTGAAAACATATCCACTTGTGGAAGCGATGTATCTGCAGGAGACTTCATACTACCAGCTGGTACTATGCTTAGACATGAACACGTAGCAATACTGGCTGGATTAGGCATTAGTAGAGTACTTGTTTATAGGAAGCCGCGTATAGCAATATACTCCACTGGAGACGAATTAGTTGAACCAGGTAAACCCCTTGTACTAGGTAGAGTTTATGATGTAAATGGATACCTTATTGAAGGCTTCCTCAGAGAGCTCGGTGCTATTGTAGAGTATAAGGGTGTACTACCCGACGACTACAAAGTACTGAGGGATAAGATTGAAGAGAGCCTGGAGCAATACGATGTAGTCTTCACTAGTGGTGGTACTAGTGCTGGTGAATTAGACCTAGTCTACAGGGTTTTCGAGGATGTTGGCGAGATAATAGTTCATGGCTTGAAGTCGAAGCCGGGTAAGCCAACAGTGATCGCTACTAGTAGAGGTAAGCTTTTAGTAGGGCTCCCAGGGTTTCCACTATCATGCTACATGATTCTTGTGAGGGTGGTAAAACCCCTTATAGCGAGGCTCACGGGGCTTAAGTACGTTGAGGAGAGAGTGTGGGTTAAGCTACCGTTTAAAGTGAGGAAACACGTTGGTAAGACGTGGTTGATTCCCTCAATCCTCGTGGAGTCTGAGAGGGGGTTAACGGCATACCCTGTTACACTGAATAGTGGGAGTATTTATGGTATAGCATTTAGTGATGGATTTGTAGAGCTTAGCGAGGAATTAGACATTGTAGAGGAGAACACTACTGTTCCATTCTATGCATTCACCGAGAGAGCTAGGAGTAGGGGGCTGACGATTATAGGTAGTAATGACCCACTACTAGAGTACATGCTTGTTAAAACAGGCCTAGTGTACAAGTCTAGACTGTTGAATACTGGGAGCACGGGTGGGTGGATCGCGGTGGCCCGTGGTGAAGCTGACATTGCACCAACACACCTACTAGACGAGGAGACTGGTTTGTACAATAAGCCATTTCTAGATAAGTATGGGTTGAGGGGTAAAGCATTATTGATTAGGGGTTATGATAGGTTAATTGGGTTCATTGTTAAACCCGGAAACCCAAAGGGGATTAAAGGCTTCGAGGATTTCTTTAGAGGGGATGTTAGGATTGTTAATAGAACAAGGGGTAGTGGAGTAAGAGTTTACATAGACATAAACCTCAAGAAGATAGCGCTGGATCGAAGCATACCTATCGATAGAGTAAACGCCTTGATTAGTGGCTATACATACGAGGTAAAAACACATACGGCAGTAGCACATGCTGTTAAAACAGGGAAGGCGGATGTAGGCGTTGCGGTTGGCTACGTAGCAGAGCTCTATGGACTGGACTTCATTCCACTAACATGGGAGGAATACGACTTCCTAGTACCACGTAGTAGAATGGATAAACTAGAGGTAAGAGAATTCATAGAGAAACTAAGAGACCTTAGAGTAAGTGAATTCAAGTTTGCAAAATACTACAGAGTCCCAGCTAATATCGGGTCTCCCAGGGATTAACAACATTGCTTTTATACCTAAAACTCATTTCCATTAGAATGAGGTGTTACCGGCTTGAGTAAGTTTGTTGTTGGTGTTTTGCAAGCATCTTACTCTATTCACCCAGTGGAGAATGCTGATAAATCCTATAGGCTTGTAAGGAAGAACTATAGGGAGGCAGATCTCGTGGTTCTACCAGAGTATAGTATGTTGAATCCACTTGAGTTGAAGGATCCTCTAAGAGTTTACGAGGCTTCAGAGTACTTAGCTACGAGTAAATACCTCGTTCAATTCGTGAAACTAGTGAGGGAGATCGGCTCCAATATACTAGTGCACTTCATTGAGAGAACAGATAAACCACCATTAACTCGGAGTACTTCAGTACTTGTTACAAGTAAGGGTGAAGTACTACCTGTCTATAGTAAAATGCACTTGTTTGATGCATATGGATATAGAGAGTCCAGTTTCTTCGAGCCCGGTCGAGAACTTGGAAAAATTGTCTCATTTAATGGTGTTCAAGTGGGTTTCGCCATATGCTATGACCTGAGATTCCCAGAGTTGTTTAGAACTCTTGCTTTATCAGGCGCTCACGTTGTAGCTGTACAGGCCGGTTGGGTGAAGGGTCCGTTGAAGGAAGAGGCATTGGATAAAATAGCCTCAACAAGGGCTCATGAAAACGGGGTATTCATAGTTCTAGCTAATCAAACAGGTGAGTTGTTCACTGGGAGAAGCGGGGTTTTCAACCCATGGGGTTATAGAGAGCTAGACATGGGTGTAGAGGAGAAGTACGTGGAATACTCTATTAATTTAGACGACCTCTACAGGGTAAGGGAGACTGTGCCTGTCTTGAAGCAAGCTAGTGAGAAGTGGGATATTAGGTTAAAAGCGTAGAGTGTGTATATATTTAGTTGGTGATGATGGAGGTTTCAACTGATTAGTAGTGATGTATTCAAGGGTCCTTACTGATCAATACTACTGGATAAAATCAATGATAACTCGTGGAGCGATTTAACTCTAGTACTCCAATTATATCCAAGTCCTCTATCAAGCAGTACAGTTCCAGCTCCTAGTCTACTAGCAGGGATCAAGTCGTATTGTGGATAAGCCGATACATGTACTACCTCCCTTGGCTCAACGCCGAGAATTCTATATGCTTGCTTAAATGCATCTATTGATGGTTTATAGGCTTTTACATCTTCAGCTGTAATAATATTATTGAATAAGTGTTTAAACCCGCATAGAGTTGTATCTATGAGTCTTCTCTCGGTGTTTGAGAGTACTGCTACTTTAAAACCTTGTTTTCTCAACACCATTAACCCGTGGATAGTATCGGGAAAAGGAGGTGACTTTGCAAATGACAATATAAATGCCTCCACTAGTTCTTGCGACGCTTCAACACCAGCTACTCTCAATACCTCTCTTATGCAGGTGGAGAGTACTTCACTATATGGTCTATAATGTGCTACTTCACGTATATCACACTCGAAGAATAGATCAACGAATTCTCTACCAGCATAGAGAGTAATGAATGAACCAATACTCATCCTCCAGTCGACGAGCGTTCCATAGAGATCAAATATTAAAACCCTTCTACTAGATAAACCCTTCGAAGACTCATTAATCACAAGGCTAGCCAAGGCATCAATCACCTAGATCTATAGACGCGTGTGCAAGTTAAAAACCTAGATCTCAAGTACTCAGCTAGCACTCTTAAATCGCATTTACTACATTTTATCCACACCTGTAGCTCTCCACCCATAAATCTATATCTATATAATTCTGCTCCAAACCATCCAAGGATCTCGGCAATGCTCTCGCTAGATGGTTCCTCGAAATTACATGGAGAGACCCCACTCTGTAAACACATTTTCCAGCACTTCAACCCATGAGTATGTAGATTAGCCATACACACAGACGGCTGCTTCGTTTTTCATAATCGCTTGTGGTGTTTACATTTATTGGTGTCTAAGGTCTTTCAGGGCTGTGAGGTGTGTTTATAAACCACACTGAGATATTGTAGTAGTTGCGGAATCCCGAAGCCGATGAGGCCTTGAGGTTGATGAACAATCCATGAACCCTGATTACTCGAGGGGAGTGGATGATCCCCTAGGCGACTAGGATTGAACAACTCCCGTAGAGTGGTCGGGGAGATAAAAGCCGTTGAGAGGCAGATGGTGGGGAGCTGGAATCAATAAAGATGAAGGACAATGAACCACCATCTACCGAGAAACGGTAGAATATCAACCCCTTACTCCTCGTGTATCTAGCTATCTCGCTCTTAATATCAGATGTATAGACATCGTACTGTATACCGGGCTTCATTTTCTCAATTGGTATTTTAATTCTTCTCAATACTTCTCCAACATCTAACCCCGCGTCTCTTAGGTAATCTATTATTCTCCTAGTTACTCTAAGAGACCCCGCTACTACTCCTTCAACACCATACTCTAATGCTAAGTCAATTAACTCCCTATACTCATACTCCGTGAGACCCGGTATTATTGGCCTAAGGAATAAAAAAGGTTTCAACCCCACCTCTCTTAGGTTTTTATAGTCTCTAATCTCCTCTCAGGTGTTGACTGCTTTGGCTCTAGTTCTCTATGCATTTTTAAAGTGACTATTGTAATGAGTGGTGAGATCTTTCCATTAGTCGCTTCGTATATTTTACCAGCAATTAATTTATCAATATATTGCTTGGTTGAGAACTGTGTTGGGTTGCCGAGATAGTTGTAAATGCACTCAATGTACTCGAGGGTTTTTCCCACTAGTAATGGGTGGAAGGGCTCCGTCACACTTCCAATAGCTATGTAAGTCCCCCTCGTCCCCGGGATGAAGTATTTGTTTATTAAAAGTGCATAAATGGGCTGTAGACCACTCAGTGGATATGGTTTAACAACGTTGTTAAAGCCCATGTCATACACGTAGCAGTACTTACACTCATATGTGCATCCTACACCTGGGTGAACAGTGATCCCGCAGGGTCTCAGAGCTCTCTTAGCATGGTAGTCTCTTGAAGCCTGTGACCGATCTAAAAATAGTTGTGATTAATTGTGAATAGATGTGAATAAGTGGTTGTTCCTTTGCGTGTGCTGTGTGAATCGCTTTATAAGTTAAGTGTAGTAAATGGGTGGAGAGGTTTACTGATGAGTCTCCCTGTGAGGGCTACTGTGACCGCTAGAGTGGAGGCGGTCACTCCCAAGGGGGATGAGGGATTATTAATAGAGTTCTTGAAGACATACCGTAACTCAGTCCAGTTGGTTGTAGATGAGATTTGGGGTTTGAGTGAGGCACCATCGTGGACGGAGCTACATGTCTTATTCTATAATAGACTAATGAAACTTGGACTTAGAGCACACCACGTATCAGAGATATATAAACGAGCCAAGGAGGTTGTTGAGTCAACAAGGAAGAACAATGGATCAAAGCCATTATTGAAGAAACTAACAGCTAGAATACACACTCTAGACTATAAACTAGACTTGGACAAGAAGACATTGAGATTAGCGGTACTACACGATAAGTGGATTGAGTTAGAACTAAAGTGGTATAGCTACCTCAACAAGTACCTTAATAGCTCTTGGAAGCCCGGTGAAATACTAGTAAGCTATAGGTATGGGAGAATACTTGTATATATTACGTTCCACAGAGATGTAGTACTCAGAGAGCCTAGAGTAGTTATGGGTGTAGACTTAAACTTCAACAACATAACATACACTATACTCGATTTAAATAGTGAATTAGTCTCAATAGGTGTAATACCGTTTAAGGGGTTGAAGAAGGCACTACATCTACGTAAGCTCGCTGAGGAACTACAGAGGAAGCACCCGAGAAACTGGAGGTTCTTGAAGTGGGCTAGGAAAACTAGAGCTAGGTGGCTTAGTAGAGCTAGGAGTATTCTAGTAGACTCAGCACATAGAGTATCTAAAAAACTCGTAGAAGTGGCTGGGGAGTACAACGCTGTAATTGTCTTCGAGGACTTGGAGAAAATAAAGGAGAATAGTAATGGTGGTAGGAAACTCTCGTGGATGAAGCCACTATGGTGCTATAGGAGAATACAGGAATACACAGAGTACAAGGCATTGATAGATGGCATTAAGACAATCTATGTAAACCCAGCGAAAACATCTAAGAAATCGCCAAATAACAGGAAGATAAAGTTCATAAACTACAGGTTTGTAGAGCTAGGAAACACAGTAACATCGAGAGACGTCGTAGCCTCATGGAACCTAGCGTTGAGGGGTTTAAAGCGGATGAGGGGCTCAAGGGTTAAGTGGAGCCCTGATAGCCCCCGCATTGAAGCAGTGAAACCCCGAGCCAAGCGGGGGAACCCCGAAACAAAGAAATATTCAAAAGTATTTACAGTTATCCACAAATGATTACCTCGGGGAAACCCTCCTCTATTTCATGGTTTGAGAGGTTCTCCCTTATTGAACTAGCAATCTTTCTCTTCAAACTTTGAATCTCATTGATGATTCTCAATAGGAAACCCTCACAGTACTATAACTAATCTTATGTTTTAGAGGCATAAATAGCACTCAGGTAAACAAGTTTCTACAATATTGACTCAACTATACACTCAAATTCACAAGCATTATTAACTCATTTTTACCATTTATAGATGTGGTGATGAAGAGCTAGCGAAGTGATTGGTGAGCTCGAGCACCTCCTATCTGATGGTAAGGATAATCCTATAGTGTAGTATTTTAAACCTAGTTACTTTAAATAATAGATAATGGGCTGTGCGGGGGTGCCCGAGCATGGTCAAAGGGGTCGGGCTTAGGACCCGATGGCGTAGGCCTGCGTGGGTTCGAATCCCACCCCCCGCACTACTCTAATGTTGCACTGATTTCGTGGTTAGTCAATATGTGTCTTAGTGTTTAGATTATATAGGTGTTTATGGATTGAGTAGAGCCGGTAAAACAGGGGTGGGAGGGTCTTATAGGTGGTTGAGGAATCTCATTGTATTAATTCTCCTTGTGAATATTGTTGCAGTATCGTCTATAGCTGTGTTTCTACCGGAGGTTTCTCTAGGAGAGCTCTTAGTAGAATATAGTGTTGATGCTGTTAAGGTACTAGTAGCCATTAATGGAACTGGCTGGGTTAAACCCCCACTTTACTACAATCAATCGAATATCTCGATGAGTGTATTGATTAAAAATCTATCCATCACCACGGTTAACGCTGAAATCATGGAGTATAGTGGTGAGAGAATTGCACCATTGGACTTTACAGGTAATGGTTTACTAGACTACGAGTACTTTAAGAATATATCGGTCATTCCAGATATTAAAATAAAATTGAATATAGAACCCTATCCCCCCACACCAGCTAGTATTGTAAGTCTCAGGGAGGATGGATGCTATACTCTATTGTTTAATCTAGTTGCTCAATTAAACATAACAGTGGATTTCTGCTACTACTACGTCAACCCGTCATTGATTGTAATTAATAGAGAGGATGCAACAGCTGTGTTAAACATAGATGTGTACCATGAAAACGGCACTTTGGAGAATAGAGTCCTCCGCGTACAACCGAGAACAACGACTAAGCTCGATTTTTCAGGTTACTCGAGAATAATAATACGGAGTATTCAACTAGACTACTTACTATACAGCGTTGATGAGCGCTTAAGAGAAAATAGTGGCGTCGGGGAGAAAGTATTAATTCTATCCAAGAATATACAGTTGGTATTGATACCACTAAATGCATTAGTAGTGGTAGTGTATTTTGCCTATACAAAAATGTTAGCGGGGAAATCGAGGAAGAGACTAAAAAGAAAGAAGTAATTAAGCTGGAAGGGTCGGAATTTACTAGGTTAAGATAGAGTTTTCTCTTCAATTACCCTTACATAGGAGTATGTGAATAGCAATCCAATCGATAAAACCAAACATATGAGAGATGGTATACTAAGCCATGCATATGGCATTACTTCACGCTCTATTGTTAGATTGATTGTTGCATTGACGCAACTCCATGGTATTAAGATGCATGGTCCCGTGAGACTGTGCAACTCAATGGAGTTGCTTGGTTCTAAGTAAATGGTTTCAAGTGTATTCATACATGAAACATTGATCAACACTGATTTAGAGCCCGTGTTTTTAATTGATAAGTATGTTATATTGGAAAATGAGTATTCATACCCAGTTATGGATGATATTGGTAGTGGTTCATCTAAGTCAACTATGTTTTTTGAAAAAGACATTGACTCAATGGTTTTCTCACCGGCTAAATACGCCATGATCATTGATGTTGCCAGGAAAACTACTCCAAGTACTGCATATACATAAGTTCTCTCCAAGACTATTCCCTCTCTACTAGTGATATTAAATATTTAAATACCCTAATGCGTTATTAAGTAACGGGTGTATTAAATGAATCCAAGGGAGACATATCCCCTACTATTACTAATCGGAGTAATCCTATCCATACTCGTAATTCCATCAATACCCACTACAACAGCGCAGGTCACTCAGCCCGGTCCTGCATCCGATAAAGTTGTTGCAAGGTCGTACTCTATACCGGCAGCAGTGGATGCTATTAAGAAAGGGGAAATTGATGCATACTTCTACGCATTGAGGCCAGCTCAAGCCGAGCAACTACGTGGAGTAACTGGTGTAACGATGATCTCAGCTGCAGCCGGCCTTATAGAGTTAACTCTAAATCCAGCGCCTGTCTATATACATAAATTACCCGGCCAAGTGACGTCTAAAGACGAAGCAGCGAGGAAGGTTAGTCAAGCTACTGGTAAGAGTGTTCCACCGGCTGCGATTAGTAACATGTACTATAGTAGTGACACAAATGAAACTGTAGTGGAGTTCGGTGCATTCCCAGGTAAGGGAGTGAATCCATTCGCATTTAAAGAAGTAAGACTCGCACTAAACTACGTGGTAGACCGCAATACCTTTGTAGCAAACGTCATGAGAGGATATGCAGTGCCAATGTATACATTCCTAAGCCAGTATGACCCCGACTACGCAACTATTGCCGACATTATTGCAAAATATGAATTCGGATACAACCCAGTTCTTGCGAAGCAAGTAATCTCTAAGGTTATGACTGATATTGGTGCAGAGAATAGGGGAGGCTTCTGGTACTATGACGGTAAACCAGTAACACTCACATTAATTATAAGACCTGAAGATGAAAGAAGAGATCTTGGATACATGTTCAACGCTGAGTTAACTCTACTTGGATTTAACACTAAGCCATCTGAAATGCCGTTTGCACAGGCTATTGATATCATCTATGGTACTGACCCCGCTGAGTTCCAGTGGCACGTTTACACAGCTGGCTGGGGTAAGGGTGGTATTGACAGGTATGATAGTAGTACTATTGCGCAGTTCTGTGCACCATGGTTTGGCTACATGCCTGGATGGCTCGAGACTGGCTGGTGGAATTACAGGAATGACACTATAGACGATCTAACTACAAAGATCTACCAGGGATTGTTCAAGAACAAGGAGGAGAGAGATCAGATGTATAGAGCGGCGACCGAGATGTGTATTCAGGAGTCGGTTAGGCTGTGGGTTGCTGCGAGATTAGATACTTGGCCTGTTAGAACAGAGGTTAAGGGTATTACACTAGACGTTGGTGCTGGATTGAGGGGAATATGGAACCTGAGGGAAATGTATGTTGAGGGTAGAAGCACGCTTAACATTGGGCACTTATATGTTTGGACAGCGACTAGTGATTGGAACTGGTGGGGTGGATTCACAGATGTCTACAGCGTTGACTTCGCGAGGGCAACCTATGATCCATCCACGTGGGCCCACCCATTCAACGGTGAGCCAATACCATTTAGAACACCATACACTGTTGTAACAGCTGGACCAGATGGAAAACTAAATGTTCCAGCTACAGCCAAGACATATGACGTAACTCAGCATAAATGGGTAACCGTTGGTCCTGGTGTAAATGCAACAAGTATGGTTGTATTCGACTTGAGTAAGTTAATTGGAACAAAGTTCCACAATGGCATAACGATTACTATGGCTGATATAGTTGGATACGTAGCGTTAATATATGAGCTAGTATATAACCCAACATATAGTAGTTTAGAACCAAGAATCGCTGGTAATACTAAGCCATGGCTAGACACCGTTGTCGCTTGGGAGTTCAACGATGCCGCTAAGACTATGACTGTGTACGTCAACTACTGGCACTTCGACGAGAACTACATTGGATCATGGGCAGCTGTAACTTTCGCCAACCCTGTTGAAATCCATGTAGCTAGCTTTGAACTAGCATTGGATAAGAGACAGCAAACGAACATAGTATTCTATAGGAGGAAAGGATTTGAGACGCTAAGCCTCGTTATAGATAAACATGTTGGCTTAATTAAGGATACTCTATCATCCTACAAGAACAACAATGCAGTGTTAGACAAAGTCAACGCGCTCACAGATGGAAGGATGACGATGGATGAGTTAAATAAGAGAATAGATGCAGACATCAACTGGATAAACACCTACAAGCTTGCATGGATTAGCTACGGTCCCTTCATGCTGACTAAACTAGATACTGTTGGACAAGTACTTGAGCTAACGGCCTTTAGAGATCCAACATATCCATTTAAGAAAGGAGACTGGTACTTCGGATACCCGGTTAGAACAGAAATCACAAGCGTAAAAGTGGAGACACCAGCAGGTGAGAAAATCGCTGTTGGATATGACGCCAAGATAACAGTGGATGTAAGTGGCGCAGGAAAACTCAGTGTATCCTACATACTTAAAGACCCAGAAGGAGGCATACTCGCAACCGGTACTGCCGAGAAAATTGCTGCCAACAGGTTCACCGTAACCCTATCTAAAGACCTAACGAGTAAAATGAAGCCAGACGCACCATACACTATGATAATTATAGCAACATCAGATACTGTTGCAGAGCCGGGAGTAGTTAGAAAACTATTAATAACTACTATATACACACCACCAACTACGCCGCCAACACCTACCACACCGCCAACTACACCTCCTACCACGCCTCCAACCACACCGCCAACTACGCCTCCTACAACGCCGCCGACAACACCACCAACCACTATAACTACGCCTCCAACACCTACAACGTCTCCAACTACGCCGACAACAACTCCAGCACCTGCATTTGACTATAGATTATTAATAACAGTAGTAGTAATGATAATCACCATAGTTGCAGCTCTATTGGTAATACGTAAGAAATAATTTCTATTTTTTAATAAACTCTCTCATAATCTTATTATACCTGTTAAATTATATTAAGAGTAATAACCTATTAGATGTAGGCTATTCATTGTTCGCTAGTGAATTTTTCATTACATGTATGTAGGAGTATATATTGTTTATAATGATATAAGTAGACAGGTATTTAAACCGCTTGATAGGTATAATAAAACGTCTCTAAAGTCTCTCTGAGGATGGTGTGAATGCCTGGTGCAGGCTCGGTAATTTTGAGGAGGGGGTTAATATTATTGGTTACTTTTGTAATAATAGTGATTGTTGTAGCAGCCATAGTTGAAGGAACAGGGTATTCTAAGGACATATATGAAGCAATGATCAGGGAGATTGTTAATGGGGAAGTAATGGCTCTTAGGAGAGGAGGGAATATCACAGAAGCATTCATAGAGCAGTATAAAAAGAATAGGACTTATCAATTAATGGTGGAATTTGAATTAATAGATGAAAATGGTAATGAAATACCTCCATATAGGCGGATGTGGAGTCTTGTATATAGAAGCCTCCTCTTCAACTTTACAAAAACAGATAAAGTTGGCGTAGCAAATGTTGTACCTACAACCGCGCCAGCTGACGTAGCGAGCATTATAGCGGCTGTTCTACCGAGAACCATAATAGTTGTAACTGTAGGTGAAGCAATAGCTATCGTTATTGCTCTATTGATTGGGCCTAGAGTAGCGTATAGGCATGGATCGCTCGCGGATAGGTTTACTGTAGCGTATGCTGCTATAATAACAGCTGTTCCACTGTGGTGGCTGGCAATGATATTTATACAGGTCTTTTCATACAACCTGGGCTGGTTTCCAAGAGATCTCAGGGGTGTGGCTACGGTGCTCAATGAGTTTTGGAATAACCCACTTAATAACTTCGTGGAGATACTTCGATATATAACTATGCCAATAACGGCTTTTGTTATATGGTCCCTTGGATCCTGGTTATATGGCTTGAGGGCTATGTTGCTACGCGTGATTAGAGAAGACTATGTTATGGCGGCTAAAGCTAGGGGGATACCGGAGAGACTAGTGACGAGGAGATATGTCTTAAGAGTATCACTAGCACCGGTAATAACTAGTGTAATACTTGCTTTAGCAGGCTCTATTGGTGGAATGATAATTACAGAGTCTGTCTTCAACTGGCCTGGTATGGGTACTCTATACTATGCTGCAATACAAGAAGGGGACTCAATGACTTTACTGGCGTTAACAATAGTCTATGTTGGTGTCTACCTAGTTGCTAGGTTTATTCTCGAGATACTATACATCATAATAGACCCCAGGGTGAGAGTTAGGTAGGGGGTTTGAGATCATGGCGGCATCTATAAGGAGGAGTAGAATAAGTAGGATTTCTGAGTCATTTAAAATAGCAATAAGTGAAATATGGAGGCAAACCCCTGGTAAAGCAGCACTTGTACTATTCATACTACTAGTGGCAATGGCTGTGATCGCTGTTGTAACGATAACGCCCGATTTTCTCGTTAAATGGGAGTCTGCAAGTTATTGGGAAGATAACCCCGTTGTTGTCCCTCCTTGCTGGGTAAATAGTCTCGGCTATAAGACAGCTAAAACAGCACAGATTTACTTCACGACACCGTCATCTATGGAAGTAAGTGAAAGTGAAGTAAGGTACATATATACTTATAATTATACACTAGATGTTAATGAAGCGCCAAAGGATCTATATGTAAAAGCTGAAGTTCCCTTATTATGCGAGGAGGGAGTCTTTAAAGCACCTACAATAAGAGTTACCGTGGAGAGACCTGATGGAATAGTTGTCCTAGCATGGGATATGGTAATAGAACCTGGAAAAACCGGTGAAAACGTGACATTAACTTGTGGCTCACTCCTCTCTGCAAAAACGTCTAAGGAGACCTTTAGACTCGCGGAAGTAACGTCAGCTATTATGGATAAATACAACATAACTGTTCCGACGGAAATAGCTGGTACTAATGAAACATACGTGATAACTGCTAATAGTATAATGAGAACAACTATTAGAACAGAGCTCGAAAACAAATACTTGACCATATTATCGGTTTTTGTTAAGCCAATTAGCTATAAGATCTCTTTAAATAGGAATACAACAACCCTCGAAGTATTTAGTAAACAAATAAATAATTTGAAGACAACATTCCTAGATCTAGGTATAAATATAGTATTAAGAGACAAAATCATTGAAGCTCTAGATTACGCGGCCAACAATATAACTTGGGTCATAAACAACATTAATACTGTGACGTACACAGATTACTTAATTGCAATGAATAACGCATACGAGAATTTAAACAATGTCAATAAATTAGCACTTGCTGCTAGTGCACCAGTTGATGTAAGGAGCAGTGTTGATGATTTAACTAAGACCCTAGGTAAATTCATCGAGGTTGCGACAACTACACCGAGCTTAATTCAACCTGAAATAGTGTTTGACGTGCTACAAGGTGATTACCGGGTAAATGTTACAATTACATATTATGGTGTGAAAAACCCACCGAGAGCCCTGAGTGCAAAAATAGGGATAATAGTTAAGGGTGGATGCTATGGAATACTTGGAACAGCTGATAAAGGAGTAGATATAGCAACTGTTGTATTATACGGAACACCAATAGCGCTCGCTATAGGGTTCGCTACTGCGGTTGCATCGGTGTTTATTGGAGTAATTGCTGGAATAGTTAGTGGATACTACGGTGGCTTCATTGATGAGGCCATTCAGCGAACTGTCGATGTACTAGGCAATATTCCACTACTTCCTATTCTAATCATTGTCGGATCAGTTGCGCAGAGAACCTTCACGGGTGAGGCGAAGTCTCTTTACATAATCCTCACGTATATCGGGATATTAATTATATTTGGTTGGGGTGGAACAGCGATAACTGTGCGTGCAATGACGCTGAGTATTAAGGAGGAGCCATATATTGAGGCGGCTAAAGCCCTTGGTGCTTCAAATACGAGAATAATCTTCAAGCACATACTCCCACAGGTATTAATATATGCAGCGGCAGTCTTGGTATTCAATGTCCCAGGTGCTATAATCACAGAAGCAGGTCTCAGCGTTCTAGGGCTACGTCATGGATGGCCAACGTGGGGTTCAGTACTCTCTAGTGCAAGAGCTGAAAATAGGTTTGATGTGTGGTGGTGGATTCTACCGCCAGGTTTAATGCTGTCGCTAACATCCCTGACCTTCGTATTATTAGGCTTAGCCATTGAGAGAATAGTAGAGCCTAGACTGAGAACACTGTAGGGTGGTTTGTGGAATGACCAATGCAAGACTCCAAAGACTTAACCCAAAGTGGTTAAATTGGTTTGAGAGGGTGTGGTTGAATGTCTGAGCCTCTATTAGAAGTCAAAAACTTAAAGACATACTTCTACACACTTAGGGGAATAGTTAGAGCTGTAGATGATGTAAGCTTTGAGTTGTATAGAGGAGAGAGCTTAGGGTTAGCTGGAGAATCAGGGTGTGGAAAGAGTACACTAGCATTCAGCCTTATAAGGCTAGTTCCACCGCCTGGTAAAATCTCTGGCGGCACTATAATATTTGAAGGTAGAGATGTTACAAAGATGAGTGAGGAGGAGTTTAGAAGAGAGGTAAGGTGGCGTGGTATATCAATGATTTTCCAGGGTGCTATGAATGTATTGAACCCTGTCTACACTATTGGAGACCAAATTGCCGAGGTATTCATGATCCACAAGGGCTACTCTAAGAGAGAGGGGTTGGAGGAGGCTAAGAAATTATTGCAATTAGTTGGAATAGAACCTCGTAGAGTAAAGAGCTATCCATTTGAGTTAAGTGGTGGAATGAAGCAGAGAGCGGTTATAGCAATGGCTCTCGCACTAAGCCCACCGCTAGTAATTGCAGATGAACCAACAACAGCCTTAGACGTCGTTGTCCAAGCACAAATACTAAACCTCATGAAGAGATTGAAGAATGAATTGAGAACATCAATAATGCTGATCTCACATGATTTAAGCATAATCGCGGAAGTAGCAGATAAAATAGCGATAATGTATGGAGGTAAAATAGTTGAGTATGGGCCAAGCGACTTAGTCTACAATAATCCAAGACACCCATATACACGTGCACTACTAAACAGTATTCCGAGATTAAGGGGTGAGATAAGAGACTTAACGTGGATACCCGGTACACCACCAGACTTGATAAACCCACCACCAGGTTGTAGATTCCACCCGAGGTGTCCGCACGCTATGGAGAGGTGTAAGAAAGAGGAGCCCCCAGTGGTAGAGGTAGATAGAAACCACTATGTTGCATGCTGGTTATACACTAAATGAGGTGGTTGACGTGAGTGAGGTGCAGGTTTATAAACCAGTACTCGATAAGCAGACGAAGCTCGTTGTAAATGGACTTAAAGTATACTTCCCATTGAGGAAGTCTTTTGTAGAGGTTTTAATGAGGAAACCAAGGTTATATGTGAGAGCAGTTGATGGAGTATCCTTCGACGTTAAGGACGGTGAGGTTTTTGCACTTGCAGGTGAATCAGGTTGTGGTAAGACTACTACTGGAAAAGCTGTTTTAAAACTCGTTGAGACTACTAGTGGGTCTACATACTACCTACCATCTAGGGGTATTATGGAGAGTAATCCATACTATGCACTCTACAAGAAGGTGTCTGAATATGGTCACATAGACTTACAGGGAATACCTGATAAGTTGTTTAAGCCGCTTAGGAGAGATATACAGATGATTTGGCAGGATCCATATGGAAGTCTAAACCCGAGGAGGACTATATTTGAAATACTCTCAGAGGCTTTGGAAATACATGGTGTAGGCTCAACGAAGTCTGAGAGAGAGGATATTGTGGCTAAAGCTCTAGAGGAGGTTAAATTAACACCTGCTAGTGAGTTCATGTATAGGTATCCACACATGTTGTCTGGTGGGCAGAGGCAGA
The DNA here is from genome assembly GCA_028275705.1 of Desulfurococcaceae archaeon. Classification (GTDB taxonomy): domain Archaea; phylum Thermoproteota; class Thermoprotei_A; order Sulfolobales; family Desulfurococcaceae; genus UBA285. The sequence continues at coordinate 41,036 of JAPWUD010000007.1, forward strand.
GAGTTGGTATTGCTAGAGCTTTGATTCTCAAGCCATCACTTATAGTTGCAGACGAGCCTGTTTCAATGCTTGATGTATCCATTAGAGCGGAGATATTGCAGTTAATGATGGAGTTGAAGAAAATTCATGGTTTAACATACATATTTATAACACACGACTTAGCACTCGCAAGGTACATTTCAAACCGTATAGCAATAATGTATCTCGGCAAAATAGTGGAGCTTGGAGACGCTAGAAGGGTTATTGAGAATCCATACCACCCATACACTAAGGCACTCGTAGAGGCTATACCAGAGCCAAACCCAGAGAGAAGACACGTAATCAAGGAACCCTCGATTAAGGGTGAAGTTCCATCGCCAATAAATGTACCTACTGGCTGTAGATTCCACCCTAGATGCGTTGCACTAGATCAACACCCCGAACTCGAAGAGCTCTGCAAGAAGAAAGAGCCGCCATTAATCGAGATAGAACCCGGTAGATACGTTGCTTGCTGGCTCTACACTAAGAAATAATTTTTTCTAATAAACCAAGTAATAAGCCATCTTTATCCCCCACAACTCTCGCAATATACTTTCCCCCAATATCTACTCTCAACCCCCTCCAACCCCTAACACCAATTAAGTACTCACCATTGATCACTCCAAGGAACTCACCCCTAAGCCAACCACGAGCAATAACATCAACTTCAACTATATCCCCTCTACTATACTTTGGTTTAATTCTACGAGCATAGTGCATACCCCACTCATCCATACTCCACTTAAGTCTAACACCAGTCTTCTTCTCGAGTTCATCAATGAAGCTCCAGAAGTCACTCCATGAAACCTCTCTAATCCATAAACCCCGGCCATACTTGTGTCTAATAAACTTTTGAATTGTTACTGGAGGCCACTTCTTACCCGCACCTACTCTAATTGCCCAATCTATAACCCTCAATAAGTCTTCGTCATTTAACCCAGGAAGCCATAGGGGTGTAACGTGTAGATCTATAGATGTTTCCTTCACAAGATACTCTGCTACTTTTAAAACACGGTTTACACTGTACGCTGGGGTTCCATAGAGAAACCTTGCTTTATCCTGGTTAAGAGTTTCAATACTGAGGTTTACTCTATCAAGTCCAGCTTCATGTAGTTTATCCACTAATTTCTCGGAGAGGAGTAGTCCATGGGTTTCCAGCGCTATTGATTTAACCCCGTTAATTCTCCTGAGTTCTTTAATTAACTCCAATAGCCATGGATATGTTAAAACATCTCCAATGGTGTCGAGTAGTACCTCTACACTACATCCCTTACTCTTCAAAACACTCTCAATACCCCTAGTGATCAAGCCCGGCTTCGCAATATACTCTGCCCATCTATGTATTGACTTTAACCCAGCGTCAACACTGCAAAATATGCAGTTTTGTGGGCATATAGTTGTGGGTCTAGCCTGTATAACATTTGTCCCTCGATCAATAACACCAATTGCAATATAGCCCATTGGAGGGAGGTCGCTGTCCAGTCTATATATTAAACGACCATCTCTAAATCTACCTATTTCAACCACTCTACGTTGAAGACTCAACAAAACCCTAGAGACATGAGTATATTTACTACACCCTCATATATTCAATCAAAGGTGTCAGTATTGCTCCCAGAGGAGAAGACAGGTATATTGGGTTGGGGCTCTTACATACCCCGCTGGAGGATTGATCTAAAGGAAATAGCGGATTTATGGGGATTCAACCCAGAGCAACCAGAGGAACTAGCCGTATTGGAGAAGAGCGTCGCTGGTGTAGATGAAGACGCTGTCACTATGGGTTGGGAGGCGGCGTTGAATGCATTGAAGAGAGCTGGCATTAACCCCGGAGAAATTGGCGCAGTTTGGTTTGGAACAGAGAGTAAGCCATACGCTGTAAAGCCGTCAGCAACGATCATAGCTGAGGCGCTAGGCATAACCCCTAAAACCATGGCTTCAGACTGGGAGTTTGCATGTAGAGCTGCGAGTGAGGCAATTCGAGTAGCTATTGGAGCTGTTGCCTCAGGCCTTGTAAAATACGCATTAGTCATAGGTAGCGATACAGCGCAGGCTAACCCCGGGGATGTATTAGAATTCACAGCGTCCTCCGCTGCAACAGCCCTGATCATAGGGCCGAGGGATGAGGCAGCTGCCTTCTTCGAGGCGAGTGCTTCATTTGTAACAGACACACCTGACTTCTGGAGGCGTGATCACTCAAGGTATCCACTACATGGTGAAGCATTCACAGGTGAGCCTGCATACTTCAAACACATTGTGGGTGCTGTCAAGTTATTATTTGAGAAAACGGGTTTAAAGCCCGAGGACTTCGACTACGCGGTATTCCATCAGCCAAATGGTACATTTCCAATTAGAGTGGCGAGAATGCTTGGTATACCGAGGGAGAAAGTTCTTCCAGGCCTTGTCACTCCATACATAGGGAATAGCTATAATTCATCAGCACTCATAGGGTTGTCGAAAATACTAGATGAAGCTAAACCAGGGCAGAGGATACTACTAGCTCCATTCGGTAGTGGAGCTGGTGCAGATGCATATAGTATTGTAGTTACAGAGAGGGTCTTGGAGAGGCAGAGTAAAGCACTGAAAGTAGAAGACTACTTGAAGAGGAAGCACTTGATCTCATACGCTAAGTACGCAAAGAACCGTAGATTAATAAACCGCATAGTGTAGGGTGGTGGGTGTGAAGATATCCATACCCCCAAGCTGGAGGAATAGAGTAGCTAGGTATAGATTAACTGCGACTAAGTGTAGAGACTGCGGTAGAACACTATACCCTCCCTCCGAAGTCTGCAGAGTATGTGGCTCTAGAAACGTAGAGGAAGTAGAGTTGATAAATGAGAAAGCAAAGTTAGTTACCTGGACCATTATATATAGTGCAATGGATGGCTTTGAAGATAGAAAACCAGTTATACTTGGAGTAGTTGAGACTGTGGAGTCAAAGGCTAGAATACTCGCACCACTCACAGATATTCTCCCCGAGGAGTTAAAAGCAGGGTTGTTAATGGAGCCCGTCTTGAGGAGGATTAGTGAAGAGGGGGAGGTGGGCTTAATCCACTATGGTGTAGCATATAGACCATTAATTAAGCCTTAGTATCCTCCTCGACGCATTGAATTGACCAATATTAACTTTTTCCACACCCCACCCTAGATTTATAAAGCTCCAGGGCGTTTTATCGCCAGGATCATATCCATTAAAAACATAGCTATAGTCTAGACTTGTTTCTCTAATGGCTCTCCTCCAGCCTGATAAACCTCCACCATGTAGTGCCCATGTGTATATGAATCTACCTAGTGGTTTTGGTGAGAGAGCGAATTGGGCTTGCACAATCCCCCAGTCTATGTCGTAAATCCTCGCCTCTACGAGTCCCTTTAACTCCTTCCGGTAGAACTCCAATTGCCTAAGAAGCTCTTCTCTATAGCTCATACCAATCCACTGGAACATAGTGTGTGGTTTGGGAATAAGGGGGTTTAGACTTAGAGTTATCTTTCTACCCCGCTCCTTCGCGTACTTAACGAGTCGGGTTATGTATTCAATATCCTCTCTCAGCTTCTCAATGCCGACTCCCTTTACACCGTATACTAGGTATAGTTTTAAGTCAAACCCGAGGTCTATGGCTTCTCTAATAACCTGCTCTATGTACTCTACTAAGCTAGTGTACTTGAAGAAGCATGATTGTAGCGTATGTGTAAAGCTCTCCGGTGCTAGTGTGAGTGTTCTCTGACCGAGATTCTTTATTAACTCAAGCGACTTCTCCAAGTACCTGCCTATCCTCAGCGAAGGCATAGTAGCAGTGAAGCCCTCACTACTCAAGTACTCTAGTAGTTTATATTGATTACTTGTAGTTGGGAATGAGAGAGAGTATAGAACCAGTCTCTTACCACTAATAGTGTACTTTAACCCCTCCTCAATAACCTCCTTTAACTTACTTAAACCCCTCTCTCTAAATGGCTGGAATAGCCTTGACTCCATGCAGAAGCTACACCAAAAAGGGCACCCCCTAGAAACCTCTACTTTAAACCCCCTGCCATAAATAGGCTCTACAATGGTGTTTTCCACTTGTTTAACTGGGTAGAATGCACTATTTAAGTCCTCTACATGCGATTTCTCAATTGAGGAGCTTACATCACTATATCCCGGCACATATGTGAATTTCAGCTGTGAGAGCTCCTCGAGAAACCTCTTTTTTGAATCACCATACTCTAGCCATAAATCAACCACTCTATCCAGCGTAGACTCTGCTTCGCCAATAACAAATGCATCAATTACGTCACTATATGGAATTGGATTAGACAATGCCGCGGGGCCCCCAGCTATTACAATGCTTCTCGCTCTATTTCTCGAGTAAACCTCTATTCCTCCAGCAATTAATAACCTCACGAGGTTCACTATGTCTGGCTCATAGTGTAGCGTTGTGAGGATCAATGGGAAGTCTCTAAGTCTACTCTTCGTCTCAAGGCTTCTTGGCTCTTCTTCCAAGCCGTGTAGGCTAGTGCAGTGGAATCTCTCAACGTATACTTCTAGTCGTTTATTCAACATGTAGTATATAATGTCCGGGGATAGACTGGAAATCATAACTCTGTATAGACTTGGATATACATATGCTATTCTCGCTGAAACCCTCATTGGGTTTTTCAAAACTATATTCTTCTCCATGAATCTCTATACCTATCCTAATGCTTATATACCCTACATACAAATACTAATGAATGGACTGGTATCATGTTAGACTACACACGGTTATATAGTAAGCTAGCAAAGAGTATTAAGGCTTCGGAAATAAGAGAGCTATTGGCTATTATATCCCGAAGGAAGGATGTTATAAGCCTCGCTGGTGGAATACCAGACCCCGAGTTATTTCCAAGAGAGAGGTTAGCGGAGATATCGAAGTACGTCATTGAGTACTATGGAGACATAGCACTACAGTATAGTGAGACAAAGGGGGTTCCAGAGGCTAGAGATACAATATGCAAATTCCTGAGTAAAACGAAGAGTATTAAGTGTAGTGAAGATGAAGTAGTTATATCAACAGGTAGTCAGTCTGCACTAGACTTAGTTGCAAGAGTGTTCATAGATGAAGGAGACATCGTAGTATCAGAGAACCCATCATACCTTGCAGCTATCGGTGCATTTAAGAACTCGGGGGCGAGGTTTATTGGTATACCTATTGATGATGATGGAATGAAGACAAGTGAGCTCGAGGAGAAACTCAAGAGGATTAGCCCAGATGAGAGGAGACGCATTAAATTCATATATACTATCCCTATAGCGCAAAACCCATCGGGGGTCTCAATGAGTAGAGATAGGAAGAAGCATTTATTAGAGTTAGCGTCTACGTATGATCTACTAATAGTTGAAGACGATCCATACAGCTTCCTGGTATTTGAGGAAGGTGTTGATAAAACACCCCTTAAGGCAATGGACCAGGAGGCGAGGGTGATCTACTTGGGGACTGTGAGTAAAATACTAGCTCCAGGGCTTAGAATAGGGTGGATTGTAGCACCAGATGACTCAGCGAGGAAAATAGAGCTCGTTAAGCAATACGTTGATCTACACACATCAACTCTAACGCAATTGATTGCAGCTGAGGCAATCAAGAGGGGTGTTGTAGATGAAGTAGTGTCAAAAGCTGTGCTGAGATATAGGTCTAAACGGGACACGATGTTGAAGGCTATAAGAGACTACTTCCCAGACTACACGTGGCACTCTAAACCCGTAGGGGGAATGTTTATCTTTGCATACGTATATAAACAGGGATTTGACACAGGTGCATTATTACAGAAGGCTATTGAGGAGTATAAAGTAGCTTATGTCCCTGGTGGGAGTTTCCACGTTGACGGAACGGGTAGGAATAGTATGAGGCTTAGTTTTAGCTATCCATCACACGAGCAGATAACTAGTGGAATAGAGAGAATTGCAAAGTTAATTAAAGAAGCGTAGTTTCTACTTCAATGATAAAATAAAGCCAGGGCTGCGTGGAGGCAGTAAACCCACAATATTTTTTAAATCTTCAACTTCCACTACTCTAATAATTTTAGCTAAGTCGCCCGAGATCTTGTTAATGATAGATAATTCCACGCTCGACACATCACTAACTATGTTTACAGTATATAGGGCTCCACGTTTTTTCAATGGGATGTAGTGAGTGAATGAAAGAGGTGAGACAATTAGTCTCTTATAGTCAAGCCTGGTGGCGAGTCTATTTTTCGAGGCCTGGTTAATACTAGTTAACACTATAGAACCCCACTTCTCCACGACATCACCTATATGTTTGTAAATAGTGAAGCCATATTGAAGAACTAGTTTGCTTGATTGCTCACAGTAGTATGCTGGCTCTACGCCCCTATACCTCAAGGCAAGACCCGTTAATAGGCCAGTTAATCCACAGCCCTCAATTAGCACGGGTTCCAGGGACTCCATTGCTATTGAAGTAGAGTGCTTTATGAGGGGTTTAATAGAGTCTATTGGCTTGGGGTCGAGTAGGACATCGTCTAGGTATGATGGGTGGATTGATGTATAGTTCGCCAGTAATCCATCTACTTCGACCCCTAGTAGCCCGTGGTCGCCAAATGGCTTAACAGTAAATACTCTCCCAGTATACTCGGTGTTAGAGCCTGAAACCTCTATAACCCTGGCCACACCGAAGCTTCCTAGAACTACTGGGGGGTTTGCTGGGAGCAATCCCTCAATAATGCTTCTCTCCAGATCTCCAATATAAACGTAGATTGGCTTTAATAAAACAGGCTCTCTAACAACGACACCAGGGTACTCAATGATCTCTAATCTACCCGTGAAAACAGCCATTTTCTGCCTCATGGAATCCTCCTCTCTAGATTTATTAACTACTTCTTTATAGCTTTGATAAGCATAATATGATTAATGGGTTTTCAAAGCGGTGTAGAAGCCGTGAGTGAAGAGGAGTCAGAGTTTCCCGTGCACTGGGTTAGTAAGGAGGCGAGGTATAGGATTATTGATTTAATGCTTTCAACGAGGAGCATTATAGAGCTTGCAAGAGTACTAGGAGTCTCACCAACAGCTGTGAGGAAGTATGTTAAGAGAATATCTCACCCTAGTGATGTAGTATTAGCGAAGGCTATTAATGCCGCTGAAATATATGAGAGGGAGTCAATAATTAAAATAGTTATTGATGACTTGATCGAGGCATTATCGAGGCTATATAAATCAGTTGATGACAGGCAGAGGGAAGTAATTAGAAGTAAGCTTTCAAAAACACTAGGGGTAAGGATTTGCTAGGCGAAGACTTATTTACACCCACAGGAGGAGTTATTGGAGACTACTCCCTCCTCTTAGAGTACTTAAAGAAGTGTAGAGAGAGGGGGCTAGACTGCAGCACTATACTACCCTCATCGAGTATACTTGGAGAAATTCAGGGTATTATAGAGCACCGCTCTACGAGGTTTATCGAGCTCGTGGAGTATTTGCAGAGTATACATGGGGAAAACATTAATTGCGATGTATGCGTAGAGGCTTTTCAACAATTATATGGAGTGAAGCCGAGTTGTGAAGAGGCTATTAAAATGCTTATAACACAGTTAACCTCGTGGTATCTAGAGATCCTTGAAAGGCTTGGATATGTAAAGATTAAGCAAGCTTGGAGACCATGAGGCATAGGGAGATAGTTGGAAGAATTGTTGAGGCTGTTGTGTGGCATTTACGTAGAGAGAACATTTTAGTTTCAACGTGTGAAATAAGGGAGAAGACCTCGAAGTATGAGGTATTCCTTAGACTCGAGGATAATATTGCTGGTTTATCAACTATAAAAATAATATACTATAATAATAACCCATTGAAGACAAGAATTTACACGGGTAGAACAAGCCTAGACTTGAGGCTAAAGAGGATTGTAAAGAGGGAGCTAGAGAAAATGGTTGGTGGAGATGAAGACACCGCACAAGGCTAGAATACAGGTTGCAGTGGCGCTTCTAAGTGAGTTTACTAGGCAATTAAACCAATTGGATAGAGCTAAAGCTGTTGATTTACTGAGGAAGAACTACGAGGCTAGGAAAATAAACCCCATAAGGGGTAAGACTCAGCCACCAGACCTATATGATAAGGAAATGGCTACTCTCTACGTGATTGGAAAGTATGGTTTGAAACTAGACTTGGAGTACCCAGAGCTCGTTGAGAAGATATTCTACATTGAGAAAAACCTAGAGGAAGCACTAGATGATATAGCGCAGAATAAATTCCAAGAAGCTAGAGAGAAGTTGAAGCATGTTTCTCCAACAGGCGTTATTGATAGCAACACTATTGCAAGGCTACTTAGAATACCACTAACACGGCTAATGCTGGGGTTTATTAGTGAAGAGGAATTCAAGAGTATAATGCAGAAGGTACTAGAGGCTATTCCAGAGGAGGAGAAGACTTTGAGGAACTATGCAAGGTTCTTCGTAGCCTATAAACTCGCGGAGGCAATATATAAGGGTGAAGTCAAGACTAGGGAGGAGAAAGAGGCATTGAAGAAAGCCCTAGCTATTAGAATAGGGTTTCCAAGGTCTACTCCAAGCGATGAATACACAGCCGCTATAGCAGCCCAGGTATTCAACATAGATGAGAAAACACTAGAGAAAATACTCAGTATTAGAAAGCAGAAAACAAGCCAGGAATCAACAAGGGAGTCTCCTAGTTAAATCCAAATACAATAATTAAATCCATAAATATTGATTTAATCAAGGTGAATGAACACGTCAAGTGCTAGTTGCGATTTAAAACCAGGCTTGGTCTGTGAAGAGGAGTATGTGGTGACGGAGGAGTATAGTGCTAAACACATTGGTAGTGGTACAGTAATGGTTTTATCAACTCCAAGCATGATTTTACTAATTGAGAGAACAGCTCTAAACTGTGTTCAGAAGTATCTCCCAGTAAACCACACCACTGTTGGTACTATGGTGTCTGTGAAGCACTTGAATCCAGCCCCTGTTGGAGGAGTGGTTAGAGTAGTTGTGAAGCTTATTGGTGTTGAGGGGAGGAGGTTGTTATTTGAAGTCTGGGTTTACTATAAGGGTAGAGTTGTTGGAGAGGGACAGCACGAGAGGTATATTGTAGAAGTAGAGAGGTTTTTGGAGAGAGTGAGGAGGATTCAATCCGAGTAGTGACGCGTGATCGTTTCAACTAGGGTGAAACAAAGAGCATTGTTTATGGAATTAATCCATTTTTGTTTCAACTAGTGTTTCGCATTCTCCCTTATTTTTAACCAAGTGCTAAGCATATTAATGGGTGAGATAAATGGAGAGGGAAATACTTGGATTAACAATTGGAATCATAACTATAGTAGCTCTAATTACCCCTGTAATTGGAGTATTACTTGCTGAGACGCCGCCACCATCAAACGAGCCACTGAACACTACGACCCCGGAAGAGCCCTCTAGAGACATGCCGGTCTTCGAGTTTAAAGGTGGGTGGGGTAGGCTAAAAACAGGCTTCCTATTAAACACCAGCTTCGAGGATGTATTGAAACTCGCATACACCATTAGAAATATAACATACCCACTATACGAGTGGGAGATAAAATACAACACCACAGTAGCCAATGTCTCCCTAAGACTCGGTGATAAGTTCCTCGAGAAAGCGTTGAATATAAGTAGTGAACACCCACGCACAGCCATGGTCTACGCGTTTGTAGCAGCTATACACTATGCTCATGCACCAGCATACGCAAACCCCGTTCTCGGTAGAGTAATACGTATCAACCTCGGAGAAAACAACACAATAACAAACAATACCGTTGTAGCAGTTATCGACACGTCAAAAGAGCTAAGGAGCATACTAGTGGGGGCAATTGACTACGCTTCTAGCAAGGGGTATAACACAACAATACCTGAGAAAATAATGACTTGGGCTGATGAAAGACTAGATAATGCAACAAAAGAGCTAGAAAGCGGTAATATTACACGTGCATTCCACCTAGCTGTGAGCGCGTACCATGGATACGTAAGATCCTATAGTGCACTAGTGAAAATAGTATTTGCAGACTTCACAAAGAGCCTAGTTGAAAACATAACGAGTACCTTGGTTGAGCAGCGTACACCAATATCTAAGAGAGTGCTGGATGTTCTTCCAGTTGGAATAAGGGAAATGGTTAAAGAGAAGCTTGAAGCAGGAGAGTACAAGACAATAAAGGATATCGTAGGACACGTGAAGAATGAGACTAAGAGAACCATGGAGCAAATCTGGGAGAGGGAGAAAGAGCAATTGAAGATAGCGATTAAAAACAAAATCGGAGAAATTAAAAAGAAGTCTCCACGCGTGAGCATAGGAGACCAGGATATTGAGAGCATCATAGAGCAATACTATAGTAAGGGATATAGGGGCTTAGATTTAGCTAAAGCTGTAATAAGAGAAATAGAAGAGCGATTATCAGCATTTGGATTTAAAACACCACTATTTCCGGGATTGAGGCATTAGGGACTGAACTAGTTCTCTCCACTCTATTTTTATTTTTTCCTCGTTTTGCATACATCAATACTTGACTAGGCATTTCACTCGAAGTATAGAGTACTATATCCCCAAACCCAGCTTTACTAAGTACTTCTTCAACATTAATAGGGTCAACGATATCAGTGTGGACCTCTACGACAACGCACTGAACTCTATATAGCTCTTCAACAGCTTCTCTCAATACAACGTCTTCAACACCCTCAACATCTAGCTTTAATATATCTACAAAGCCAATGTACTTGAGTAGATCACTCAGTCTAATACACTTCACATCCATATATCCAGTAATCCTACTGTGAAAATCCACGTGATCGGGTATGAGAGATGAGACAGCTGGGTACTCTCCAATAAATAACCTATGATAACCTCTATCAGGGCATAGTGCTACAGGAATTATCCTGGTATTTAAAGCATTATTCAGTGAAATATTGGAGCGTAGGAGTGGAATTAGTAGTTTGTTAGGCTCTATGGAGCAGACAATTCCATCTCTCCCTGTAAGTATTGATGATGAGACAGTGTAGAAGCCGAGGAATGCACCAGCGTCGAGTACTATGTTCCCCTTACTTGGTGTTACCCATGAAAGCCTATAGTAGTCGCAGTCTACTAGTACGTGTTCGAGATTTCTCAATGCACTCTGAATGAAATCAACTGGAGTAATAAATTTGAGTCTTCTACCGGCGAAATGTGTAGAGAGCATAAAGTACTTTGCTCTAAATCCACGTAGAACACTAAGTGTAAACTGCATGGATAATTTTTTAAGCCAATGTGAGGGGGTATTGGAGCAATAGTTTTCCATGTACACGAAAACCCGTGATTAGCAGTGATTTACTTATTTTCCACTACTAGAACTCAAGCCACTTGCTTGATAGAATCTCTCATATGGATTCTCAAGGAAGAAGCCTTGTTTACACTTAGGGCATATAACGAGTACCGGTCTAACCCTCTCCTCGCGTTCAACCATAGAGTCTACTAAGTACAATGTAGCCTCGTATAAATACATGAACTCCGATGAATCACCCTCGAAACCACAGTGTGGGCACTTTATCTTCACTTAAAACCCCGCATATAGTATCTAGATTAGTGTGTAATATGCTTTTCAAAATACCATGATGGTTGGATTAATAGAGGTTGATCATGGAGAGGGCGTTAAAGCTCAAAGAGATTCTAGCCCCTACTTCTTGAACCTACCTATCTCTACTAGGTTATTGGGCCACGGTGCAAGAGTGTATTTTTCTAGCCATTCATCACTCAATTCAAGGTTCTTTAAAGCCTCTACTATTCTCTTTACAACGCTGACAGGTATTTTCCCACTTCTCACAGCGGGGCACTCTAAGTCTAAGTATATGATTCTTTCACGTGTTTTGAAGTCTATGTAGATCATTACAGGCCAGAGTCTGCAGTCTAGTGGTCTATTCTCGTAGATTGTGCAGCGTCCATTCTCATCTAGAAATGGGCATTGCCTCCCGTTATAAGCACCTATACACTTAATAACTCCTCTCTCTGTTTTAATGGGGAAGGATACATTGTTGAATTCCTCTTCTTCATCTGGAAGTAGAATGGAGTAGAATCGCTTACAGCAATTTTGAAGACAAGAAGAGCATATGTCACCGAAGTTTACAAAGCTCAATTTATATGCGAGACGCATCATAAAACTCTCTAACACCCCCTAATCACAAATCTATGAGTAATGGTTTAAAAACATTAGATAACTATACAGTGGAGTACACGGGTATTATGTTCTTATGCATATGATTCACTGTCATAGCTCAATCACCTGCTTTGGACTCTTCAAGTACTTTAATTGCTTCATTCAACCACGCATCTATGTAATCCGGGTCCCAGAATTCAGCCCACCAGTAGTCGCTATCTAGTGCGTGCCATAGTGCCCACCTAGCTCTCTTAGAGTATTTGTTTTTACCATACTTCTCCTCATAGCTCTTTATCTCCGAGTAAACCCTCCTAGCTTTATCCCAGTATATTGCTTGTTTATCTACTTCTCCACACCACTTTGTAAATCCACAGAGCCACGTAGTTGTGGGGATATGTGTGAGGGCTCTACGTGGATTATACTTCTCTATTAGGCCTCTCAAAGTCGTGGTTTTTGCATAGTTTTTTCCCTGTAATTTAATGAGGTATTCTACTAGTTTCTCGTAGTAGTGCGCAGTTATAGGTGGATTCTTGGAGAAGATAATCCAGTTTTCCCCATCAAGAGCTATTGTTAAGACCCCGCCATGCCTAATCTTCTCTACTATTAAGTAGGCGTACTCGTATGCAGACCTCCATGCGTTAGCAGTGCTCTTGAAGTTGTTTTTAAAGCTGAGGATGTTACTTAACTCTGTATCTCTAAAGAATACCACTAACTCCCTACTACTCCCTCTAACTACGTATGGCTCTAAATGTGTTGCTCTATCACCACTAGACTTTGATAAGTGGCATTTTTCATCGAGTACTGTGTACTCTAATCCAAGATCACTATATAGATCAACGAGCTTCATGGAGAAAGCCATTTCAGGTGTCCAAACCCCCCTGGGCTCTACACCCATAACACTCTTAGTTATTTCCAACCCATACTCAACCTCCTCCTCGACGATATCCATGGCTTCAAGGTAGTCCACTAGGTATCCAGTTATTGTGTGGGCATATATACTCGTTAAGACATCTACTTGGCCTCTCACAGCACTCCTCCTATATGATTCGAGAGTATCTTTAACTAACTTCGCCTCACTCGAGCTGGATGCTATAATAGAGTCGTTCTCTAGGACTACTCCCTCGTTAATGAGTTGACTCCACTGTGCTAAGAGGCTTGGACTGAGGTTATAAGTGCACTTGTAGTCAGGGTACTTCTCGAGTATACTGGAGTGGTATTGGTAAACCCCTCTACCATATGGTGAAACCTCATCTTCAAACACGTGTTTAAAAGCCCATGTATAACGATACCTACCACTAGGCAAGTATCCCGGGGCTTGGTGATGATGCCATGTGAAGGCAATATAGCGATCCACAGAGTCCTCACGGTCTCCAATAACAATATACTCCACTCTATCCAAAACACTCGACTCAGAGAGTAGTGTCAAATCGTATCTACCAGGGATCCTGGGGGTCTGGAATTCCAGAGTATACACGATGCTTGTTCCACGTGGAATACTCAACGCTGCTCTAGACAATACACCTTTGTAATCCCTGATCTCTGCTTCAACTCTCCTCTCAGTAATGCTACTGGAGACAACGTAGACTTCTGCTATATCTCCAGTAGTGTAGACTGGTGAGTCTAGTACAATGTATAACTCCTCATTATTCAAAGACTCCCCCTCCTAGATAATCCTAGCTATGATGGTTAAGAATAGTTGATGTATTATTTTAACTAATTGATCCACTGAAGATCAGTAATTATTGAATCCCCAACGTATTCTACATGTTGCTAAGTCTACCAGAGTGTATTTAAGGCAGAACAAGTATATTAACAATAGGTGGACTAAATGCTTATATTTCAATTTCAACTAGTAATTTTAAATAATACTTATTGCTACTTAAATAGTAAAGCACAATGTTCATACACTTGCATAGAGAGGGGGATTTGGTGGCTAGTGTGAAGAATCTACATGGACAATCCGATTTAATGAGTGTTATGATACTGATTGGTGCTGTTCTCATTATTGGAGTCACCTTTGCAGGTTTAACATTAGCTAATGTAAGTAACTTCACGAGTGCTAATCAAGTTAAGACTATTCTCGGAGAGGATCAGTCCAGCATAGTCTTATATGTTGAGCGTGAGAACATGACGCATATATGCTTTGGAGTATTGAGGAGTATACCAGACTATAGAGTCTATGCATTCGCGCTAGTTTCAAGCGACTACAAGCAAGACTTATCCAGTGCATTGACTATTCCTATACCGGGTGTTGCAGTACAAACATCGTTTGATGCACGTAGAATACACTACCTCTACCAGGGTGAATACTATGAGTTTACATTTAAGGGAAGCATTAATGCACTTGCATTAACGGATAAAGGAGTAAGAGACTACATCATGCAGCGAAAACCAATACTCGTGTGCATTGATAAAACAATACTGGGGGGTACTAGTGCATATTTCCTAGTATTTTCATATATAAATAACGAGCTATACGAGGTGAGGGAGTGGTATGTCACGGGTTAAAAGACCTAGGGAGGGACAGGCAGAGATAATAGGAGCAATCATAGCGACTGGAGTAATGATACTAGCAATAACAGCAATGTTCTACTCAATTGTACGCCTCCAGCAATCTACATCAGACGTATACGCTAAGAGAATAGCCTTTGAATCAGAGAGAACACTAGAAAAAATCTCTGTCAACTACGACCCCAATAGCAACACGTGTAGAATTACAAATACAGGAGGAATCGATATAACGGTGGCGCGAGTATGGATCACGAATACCGAGTTCAAAGACCCAGCGGAAATAGGCTTCCCACAAGTCATTAAACGAGGGGAATCAGTAAGTCTTATATCAGACAATACACCAGTAGCAATAGTCACAACACGTGGAAACGTCTTCGAGATAAAATCGGTATGCCAAACCCAGATAAATATGGGAATGATCTATATCATAAATGCATCATCCGGATTCATCTCCTCCCAGAACATCATAGGTACCACAAGACTCACAAGCGACCAGGCATGCATAGAATACAGCCTCACTCCTTCTCCGGACGGAGTGCCCGTGTTAGTCTATAAAAATGATACTGGATGGATATACCACAACTGTACCCATAGCGATCAAACAACATATGGATGGAAAATCATCACAAAGCCAAGCCAGAGCAATATCGATTTCAAGCCAGACCTAGATGATAGCACGGTCAATGAAGCCATTGTGGCAATAAATCAGACAACTCAACTCTCAGATATTAATTCAAAGCAAGGCGATGCCCTAGCTTTAAAACTCCTATTCTATAATATAACGAGGTTAACTAACGCCACAGACGCTGTTACTATATTCTACAAGTTTGTAGTTCGAACTTCTGGTGGGGGGCAACCTCACGAGGCTTCATATAATCCTCGAGTTGCTCTAGTCTCGTTAGATTCAAATATAGTGTATGCGGCTCCAGGCGCTATTTCCGTTAGTAGCAGTCGTGAATACATTGGAATAATTTCAGGCTATGTTGTCTTCCCGAGGTATTTCTATAACTTCCAGGCTGGTTGTTATAGTGTGAAAATAACTCTAGAAATAAATCCAGCTCCATCTATGAGGATAACTTCACTTCGCCTAGAATACATTGCTATCACCGGTGCGGAAATTCTCTGGATTCCACTACCTCAATCTCAATAAGGTATTTTTGTCTTGCACCTTAGACTTAATAGTCCTTATGATTGCACTATGTGTTCTATTATGGGGTATACTGTGCCTGATTTAAGGTATAGTCGTAGAGTGTATCTTGTTCCATAGTTGTATTGTTTCTCTAGTTTTATTGTAAGTGTTTTTCTCTCTCCTTGCCTAATTATGAGTGGTGGGTTTATGGTTAATTGTTCTATCCCATGTACTTCCAGCTTGTATATTTCAGCTTGTCCTTCCCCATTGTTTTCCAGCGTTATGTTTATGTACCATGAGTTGTCTGGTTGATTATAGTACATTGTTGCATCTAGTATTTTCAATAGCTCTGGCTTCCACCTCATTGACTCTATTGTTGTCTTAATCCACACTGCTCCAGTTATTGTTATTGTTATTGCAACACCGAGTAGTATTATTACTGCGAATAATCTCTCCACACTACACACCAATAAATGTTAGTGTTCCAATTAGTGTCGCGATTGATACTAGTGTCAGTATTGTTGCATGTAGGAATCCAGCCGCTAGTGTTGTCTGCGATGCTTTACCAGCAACCATTCCCATTATATAGGAGTTTATTATACTGCCCTCAGCTAGAACATATACCATTGGAGTAACAGTTGTTATTGGGAGCCTAGCTAGTGAGAGCAGCATGTATAGTATTATTATCGGCATTGAGGCAAGCATTATTGCACCAAAGTATGGTAGTACTGCCTGAGTTCTCATCCTCCTCCGAGTCTCCTCCTCAACCTCGCTGAGGGATTGAGTAAACCTAGCGAGGGTTTCAATAATCTCTGGTGAGCCACCGCCAACAATAATAGAGTCTACTAGGAATCTAAAGGAGGCTATGACAAACCACTCTTTAATACCCCTCAAAGCCCTCTTAAGAGACTCCTCTAGGTCTAATCCAATTGATAGAGCTGATGAAGCCCTCTGGACTACGGGGGTTAAGTTTCTATAGCTCCTCGATGAAACCAGTATAATGCACTTCTCAGGGCTTAAACCGGTTTTCCTCAACTCACTTAGATCCCTTAGGAAGTCAGCCATTGATCTAACGAGGCCCCTCTGCCTCTTAATAATAGACCTATACTTCAAAGCTGGGGGTAGTGAGGCTGTGGCTATGGATGCTGCAATAGCGTAGAGTAGTGATTTCAACTCTCTTAAACCGAGTTTACCGTAGAGTAGTCCAGCGCCACCAGTAGCTATTAAGACAACTATAAACACTACCATGGATACAGGGACCCACTGTAATAGTACAAAGTAGACCTCTCTATAGCTAATCGGGGTTCTAGGCTGACTCATGTGCACAGCAAACAATACACTAAACCCTATTAATGGTAGAGCTATGAAGTTGTAGATCGCTGGGAATGTGACATCGATTTGAAAACCCATTTCACCGGGTCTACCAGCTGCTTGGGCAGCTGATATAGCTGCTTGAACAGAGAAGAATACGAATAATGTGACAGACAATACAACCCCAAATATGGTGTATAGTTCTAGGTAAGTTGTTAACCTACCAATAATCGCCTTCACTTCGGCTGCACGGGCCTCCAGTAGCTCCCTAGTCCTGATCTCTAGGTAGTGTAATACGTCTCCACCACTCTTAAGTGTAGTTGTGTAGCCGAGTATTACATCTCTAAACCTAGTGTATGGGTGATTTAGTGAAACATGCTCTAGTGCAGACACCGGGTCTTCGCCGAGAGTCTTCATCCTCGTAATAACCCTCTGAGACTCCTTTCTAATAGCATTAAACACTCTCAACTGTGCAACTCTCTCAATAACCTTCTCGAGGCTAAAACCACCTCTAGCCATTGTTGCAACATAAACCATGAAGAATGGAAGTTCATTCTCTGTTTGAACTCTCCTCGAAGAGGCTGCCAGATATGGATACATTAAACCACTAGTGAATACTAGGATAGGGATCACAACAACTGCGGCAACTCCAATTATGAGAGCGATAAGGTTTAGTTTAAAGAATAAATGTAGGAGAATGAATGAAGTAACACTAAATATTGTAGATAGTGTTGTTATAGTCATGATTATAGCTCCATACTTCTCGGGGTGTATGTTTAAACCAGCCCTAGCAAACAAGCGGTCAAATTCAAAAGTCCTAGCAAGCCATCTCCCAGGCTTATCGAAAAAAGCCAGTGAGAAAGCAATGAAAATATCCGAAAAGGTTATACGCCTCTCAACTCTAGCCACAGCCCTCAGTACTTCATCCTCCCCTTTACCTTCCTCTCTCCTCCCACGTTTAAACCTGCCTAGAATACTCCTTAACTTACTCAAAGCACTACACCTTAACCTTTACCTTCTCGAGGATAGAAGCGGGGTTTTTGTAGTAATTGTGAATGTATAGTGCTACATCCCTATAAGCTGTAATCTTGTTCTTCATTAACCACTCTAAAACCATCCTCCTCCTATCCATCTCAGCTAGGATTTCATCTTCACTAAGCCCCGTGAACTCTCTAACCTTCCTCACTACGAGGCTCTCATGGAGATCCCTAACAGCCTCGTGTCTATCCTCAAGCGGGTTCCAGGTAAATACTTCCCTATAATCCCCGAAATCCCACACCTCCCAGACATTTGTAACTCTTCTAACTGGCTTAATCCTCCCCTTCTCATCCCTCTTCTGAACTCTCTTAACAACAAGTGCTAGGTTTATGAGTGGTATGTATGACTCTGGAATATTCATAGGTGGACTAGTCAATCTCTTAACCGCGGCATCTATGTACTCAGCGTGAATCGACGTCATACCACTATGCCCAGTTGCCACAGCCTGGAATAGTACATATGCCTCTTCACCCCTCACCTCACCAACTATAATTACATCTGGTCTATACCTTAGAGATAGCTTAACCAAGTGGAATAAGCTTATTTCACCAACACCACTACCAACAAAAGATGGTCTTGAGACTAGTTGAACCCAGTTCTCGTGTGGTAGCCTCAACTCTGGAGTATCCTCAATGGTTACTATTTTATACGTTGGCCTCAGCAATGTAGCTAGTGCATTAAGCATTGTTGTTTTACCAGCACCCGTGACACCAAGTATTAGCGTTGTGAGTTTATAGTCCATTGCAAGCCAGAAGTATGCGGCTAATTGAGGAGACATATTACCAAAGTTTAGTAAATCTACTATGGTGAGGGGTGTTTCAGTGAATTTTCTAATAGTGAATGTAGAGCCCGATGTTGAAGTCTCTCTCTTAAATGTAGCAGCTAATCTATGCCCACCGGGGATTATAGCGTCTAGAACGGGGTATGCTACTGAAATGTGCTTTCCAGCCATGTGTGCGAGTTTGACAACGTAGTTGTCCAGCTCCTCCTCTGATTCAAAAACAATATTTGTTGGTATAGACTCGTATCTCCTATGCCATACGTAAACAGGTTTTCTGGGTCCATTACATGATATATCCTCTATATAGGGATCCCTGAATATAGGGTCTAGTACTCCATAGCCTATAATATCTCTCTCAATATAGTACATTATCTTAGCCCACGTAAGGCTTGGCGTCCTAGTCATTTTTATCTGGAATTCCGAGATAATCCTCCTAGCAGTCTTCTTAATAACACTTGCAACATCTATATCTAGCCTCGATATAGGCTTAAGCTCCCAGATCAAGTGTTCCTTTATATCATTATACAAACGCTCCTCCTCAGGGGTTAGAGAAGCCTCTTGCACCTCATATATAACTCTACCCTCAGGATCCTCCACGACGTTTATATATGCAAATGGCTCATAGACAGGGTATGTCTCCAGTACACTATAACCTGGTTGAAGACTGTAGAGTAAATGTGTATACCTCTTGACTGGTGGAGCCTCTTCTTTAACAGACTCCTCTAGTGGCTTTTCTTCGGGTACCTTAGGAGCCCTCCTCCCGAATAACTTCTTGATAAAACTCGGTGATAAAGGCAACACTATTCAACCTCTAAGGTAAATATTAATTAAAAGGTTATATAAGATATACGAGTCCCCAGGAACAATGTGCCTGGATCTATACAGTTATTCAACCCCCGCTTAGCCCCTCCCGAAGCATAGGCAAAATGAGTGAAGACCTTTGTAGGGCCAATATTATATAACCAAGTTTCTTCTTTATAATACAATAGGGTGAAGACTGTGGTATTTAGGGATATACAGTGTTTAATCTCAATATTACTACTAGCCTGTTTAATTCTATTACCTCAAATTCAACAAGTAGCCAGCGCTGAAGTGAGTAGAGTCTATGCATATAGAGAAGACTTGTCAACTCTTGGAGTGCAGGTATCATTTGTAAAAGCCATTGACTCCTCTAGAGTACTAGTTGTTGGAGCTGTGGGGGGTGGTTATGGAGTAGTGGTATTGAATGTTGACTCTCCCACACCTCAGGTTGAAGACATCTATCCATTGACAGGTGCACCCGTATACATTACCACGGATGGCTACCCAGCTAGTAGATTAGCCATTGGAACCACTAGTGGAGAAGTAGTTGTACTTAGTGTTGAAGGGGGTAGAATAACGAGGTATATCTCTACGATACTGGGATCAGACTTCAACATCGTGAAGTTATACCTCGCTAAGAGTGTACGCGGATACCTGGTCATAGCGCTATTAGAGGATCCAAGGGGTCTACGCCACGTTTATGTACTAGATGAGGCAACCACAGGTATATTGAAAATAAGCCCAATACCTGGAAACGCAACACCAACATGCCCACTCCCAGAGAGCTCTACGCTAATTGATGTTGGAGTTATGGGTGTTTATGGTGATAATACATACTACTGGGATGCGTCGAGCGTGGCTATAGCTTCAATTAGGAATGAAACAGTGGTCTTATCGATACTAGACTTATCTAACGCACCATATTCTTGCACAGTGAGATCTGTAGGTGAAACTCCATTTAGTAAATCCATTAGAGACTTAACTATACTAAGGGGAGAGCGTGAACTAGGCTTTGAAATAGTGTTTGCAGACCCGGAGAACGGCTTCGTGGGGATAGCCACAGCTTCGTCTATATCGCCACTGGTAGTATCTTCAATTATATACGATTATGTTGGTTTAGGCGTGGGGATTAGGGGTGCTGGGACATACAGTGATGGAAGATACCTTATAGTGGGTTTACTCGATGGGAGAATAAGAGTTTATACTTTGAGAGGGGTTAATTACAATTTAAAGCATATTTACCAACTTGGTTCAAACTTATTAAACCTAATTATAGTTCCTGGCATGAGGAACTATACATACATAGCGATCACAGCTAGCGGTGTTCAGGCTATCAGTATTGAGCCCTACCCGACACCTGTATTTAGAGATCTCGGATCACTCTACTTAACGATACCAAACTATATACATGGCGATGCATTAGGTGACTTAAAACTAGTCGTATTGAGTGAAAGCCGTGGATTAATAGTTGTTAAAAATGCATATTTAGCGATTAGTAATGGGCAGAAGATAACGCTAGATAGTGTAATGACTAAGAGTATAGGAATACGTTTATCCGCGCCATCGCCAAGTGAGTATATGGGGGGCAGGCTTATTGTCTCGTCAATAATGGGTTCTTATAGTGTCGAGATAACAAGCGGATTCATACGCTTAGACAACATACTACCGGGGGTGGAGTATAGTGTAGAGTTTAAATCACCCATACCACACGTTATGAATGGCTCATTCAAGTTTATTGTGAGTGAGAAAGACTCATCTATAACAGTGCTTAGTTATGAAAACTTAATTGTAGGGGTTGAGGGTAGCAATATATTAATGGCTGTAAAGTATATTGAATACCCCGTGAACATAACACTGATCGATCCATACGGCTTCAGAGGGGTGTTTAAAATATACCTTGATGGTGTAAAAATCCTAGATAATGTAAATACGAGTAGAGTATCAATTAGACTACCTCATGGAGCCCACATTGTAAGAGTTACACCCGCTCCTGGATACGAGAATATCTATGAGCCAAGAGAGGTAAACACAACAATAACGTCTAGCACAAATATACAGGTAAGTCTACAGAGGAAGACCTATAGATTGAGAATACTTGTTACAGAGTATGGAACACCTGTACAAAATGTCCAATTGGAGCTCTATAATGTGGAAACAGGTAGGCTAGAGTATGTTGCCACGACATTCGAGGATGGATCTATAGAGACAAAGCTACCATATGGTGTATATAGAGTTGTCGCTAGCCACCCCCAGTATAATAGATTGGAGAGCATTGTAACACTAGATAGAGATATAAATACACTGCTCGAGATCACTCCAACTATTCAAACACTAATTGCTAGGTTCTCACCTCTCATAGGGTTGGCTATAGCTATTGTAGTTGTTGTAATAGTGGTTATGAGGATAAGGAAAGCCATTATGAAGAGGTTGGCTGCAGAGGAGGCATTCTAGAATACTTGACTACGAGGAATACTATATAAAAAATTCTCTTTAAAGTAGACTACGTGATCCTTATGAGAACACTCTTAGGCACTCCATCAACATAAATAACTGAAATTTTTACACCAACATCTCCGAGAGACGCGAGTACATCCAGCTCCTTCCTAATACTCGTTAACTGCGTTAACTTAGCATTTAGGTTTTCAAGTGCACCCTCCAGAGATCCCAGCTCTTGCTCAGCAGTTGGATTAACTACAACTCTTACACTACGTAAACTCAGTTCATTTGGTGGAGGAGCAGTAGTTAAACCCAGTTTGCCCAGTATAGCCTTTAACTTAGCCTCCTGCTCAGCTTTTACACGTAGCTCCTCAATTCTCCTAAGGTACTCTCCAAGAGTCTTCCTTAAGTCAGAGATCGAGTCATCAATACTCTTTAATAACTCAGTTACATTAGAATACTCTTTTACAATTACAGACAAGTAATCCACCCTTTCCCACTAATCCCCATTGATTAAACTATACCGAATAAGTATTTAAACTTATTGTTCTGTCATAAATATGAATTTTTATCCTTCCACATGCATACGAGATTAAAGCATTCTATAGATAAGAGTACTTAATAGCTCTTTCCGTGAATATCCAGAGGTAGTACCTTAATATCCGGCATTTGCAATTGAGGCTTTTCAACTCTTAGCAATTTTGATTTAACCTGGCAATCTATATGTA
>JAPWUD010000010.1 GCA_028275705.1 Desulfurococcaceae archaeon
TCTATAGATAAGAGTACTTAATAGCTCTTTCCGTGAATATCCAGAGGTAGTACCTTAATATCCGGCATTTGCAATTGAGGCTTTTCAACTCTTAGCAATTTTGATTTAACCTGGCAATCTATATGTACCGAACAGGTAGATACAGGCCCCTCATTTTATTTTACTCTATGAAGCTTTATACTTGTGGACATAAATGTTCCTTTGTTTAATCCAGTCATCACAGGTATTCATTGAAAACACGTATTTATTAACTAGTCTGTATTTAACGAAACATGCATTATGAGGTGACTTATGTGGATGCATCTAAGTGGAAGACAATTATTACTATTCTACTTTTAATCCTAGGAATGGTCTTTATAATTACCGCTGCTGTAATAGCCTATGTGTCTTTCTACGGCTACAAAGTGCCTGTGGTTCAGGGTGCGAGCGTGGAGGATGTTATAACGTCTCTTATAAATGCACTTGTTGATATTGCTGTTAAACTAGGGTTTTTGGGTTTAACCGTGTGGGCTGGATCTATTCTATTAAAACACGGTATTTCACTAATTAAACCCGAGACTCACCGCGAGGAGAAGTAGGGATTAAACTTGTTCACTCCACTACGATACGCACTATCAATAGCCCTGATCTCAGTGCTAATACCCCTAGTACTGCCCATAGGTATCTTAGTATACAGCATTATAAATAACCCAGAATGCCTAGTAGTGAAGACAATTACGGGAGAGGAGGAATACGTTGGCAACAATACATATAAAGTACCAATTGTAATTACATACTGCTCCACAGTTCCATTAACAGACGTTAGAGCCGTATTTAACTCAACTGTATTGGAGATACCTAGGATTACTAGGGGTGAGCATAAGTACGTAGTTGAGTTGAGGCCGGGTGATAAATTAATAGAGCTTGAATTCAGGATCATGGGTTTATATAAATTATCCATTAAATTCGGTGTATAAGTGTGATGCCTAAAATCCTTTGGAGAATAATAATAGGTGTGATCTCCGGTATTATATACTATGCGGTTTTCCTAGTAATCATTCCAATAGTGCTCAGTTTAGTTCTAAAATATCCAATGGAACTTGTGAAAACCAAAGAGCTATTCTACTATGCCGCGGTATTTATATCGCTTGGTGTTTTATCGACAACTCTAAAGCCATTCATAGGGTTGATATTTACTGTGTTATCTATACTCATAGGATCACTATTTCTAATCAGCATCCTTGGATCAGGTGTACTTCAACTAGCAATGAGTATTAGCGGGGAGCGCGTGCAAGTGTCTTTGGAATTCAAGGATTTATTAATGGTTATTCTTGGAATGGGCTTTATATTTGCAATTATCGACGTATTTGAAAAACTAGCTACGAGCGAGGAGTGAATAGCTTCTAAAATCTTGGAGTTCACGGTGGTCTAGGAGCTCTAATAGACTGCACTATAAGGTATAACACGAATAGTACTATAATTACTGTTATACCCCATATTATTGGAGTTAGTAGTGATGGTAGAACACCTGCTCCTAATCCACTTTGCTCAACTCCGTAAACCACTATAGCCATGTAGAGCACGATCCTTAAGTACTCTGCCATAGGGTATAATAACTGCATTTCAGCCCTCAACTCAGTGCTCTTATATACGTATCCAACAAAAGCATCTACAAGTGTAAACCCTATTAATACTATGAAGAGTAGTTTAAGCCCTCCCGCGACGTAAACGTATAGTGCTGTTTCAGCAGTTGACATAATGGCGTCGAGTTTAAGTACATACCCAGCTATGTAAACCCCGAGAATAGCGAAAACTATGTATATGATTACAGCGGTGAGAGAACCCATGAATTCGTGTGGTAAAAGCCCCGTTCTCTTAATGGCTCTCCCAAAACCAGTTCTCTTCACTATTTCTTCAAACCCTATTCTACTGAGTAGTCTCGAAACAAGATATTTTACTCCGTGACCAAGTAAATAGCCTGCAAGCCATGTTAATAGGGCTGCTCCAATAGATATAATTATATTCAATAGTAACTCCGCAGTAATTTCCACCAATTACCACCTAAACACATATTAGCACAGCATACAATAAATATCTTATGCCTGGGAGAGTACAACTGATTTAATGTGGGAGCATTGCTACTAAACTACCCATCTAGGTTCGAGGCATACGGCTCGGTTGAAATATATGAATTATCTAGAATTCACACTCTCTTATCCATGGGCATTAGCCCAAGGCCTGGTGCTTACTCTATACCTAGCTTAAAGCAGTTTGAAGACATTGCAAGCAGGACGGTCTTCATAGTCCCTGTTAAAAACGAAGATCCATTTGTACTAGAGGGTGTTTTAAGGGCTATTCCCTACTATTCCCAAGTAATTCTAGTGTCTAACTCTCAGAGAGAACCACTTAACATGTATAAAGTTGAATTAGACATTGCTAGAACAATATTTAAAAACACTGGTAGAACAATAATTATTCTCCACCAAAAAGACAAGGTTTTAGCTGATAACTTAGCACCTCACTTACCATCGATCATAGGTGAGGACTCTCTCGTTAAAGATGGGAAAGGTGAGGGGATGTTGATTGGAGCTATTATAGCTGATGCACTTAGAGCAGAGAACATTGCATTCGTTGATGCAGATAACTATATTCCAAGCGTTGTACTAGAGTATGCATTAATATACTACACCACTCTATCCATGAGTGAGTCAAAGTATAAAATGGCTAGGATTTACTGGGGTTACAAAGCATGGATGTCCCCTGATGAACTATACTATAGGAGGATGGGTAGAGCCTCATCTATAGTCAACGCCTTATTTAATAAAGTTCTATCATACCGTAGGAGAGTGGAGACGGACATTATTAAGACATCTAATAGTGGAGAACACGCGATGAGCATGGATCTTGCACGTGAGATAATTTATGGTGGTGGATTCTCAGTTGAAACACAGGAGTTGGTGAGTATTCTCGAGAAGTGTTATCTCGGAGTTGAGCGTGGTTTATGCCCGTCTCTACATGGGGGTATCGAAATATATCAAGTAGAGTCATTAAGCCCCCACATACACGCTGAGAAGGGTGAAGCACACGTATTAGAAATGATCTTTGAGAGTGCATCAGCTCTATACCACTCTGAGATAGCTGAGGAGAGAGGTAAATCATTTATACTCAAGACGCTTGGAGACCTTGGCTTCTCCAGGGATCCAGTTCAGATAAGTAAATACGAGTATCCTAAAATAGATGCTAGGAAACTAATGGACACTGTTTTAACCGAGAGCTCTTCGAGCACTGGTTTTGGAGTTTAACTGGCTTTATTAAATCTCACGCGAGGACAATTAATTCATTAATTAAATGTGAACTCAATAAATATTAATCCCGTGGTTACTTCATTGATTAAAAGGTGGTATTATTGGTTACGAGTTTAAAGGGTAGGCATTGTCTTACTCTAACTGAGTTTAGTAGGGAGGAGTTATTATTCATACTAGAAACATCATTTAGCCTAAAGCAGAGGTATTTAGCTGGTGAGAGAATTATTCCATTACTACCCGGTAGACACTTAGCAATGATATTTGAGAAACCCAGTACTAGGACTAGAGTTAGCTTTGAGACAGCAATGAGGGAGCTTGGTGGAGATGCGTTATATCTTAGTGCAAGCGAGCTACAGCTTGCACGTGGGGAATCCATAGAGGACACAGCTAGAACACTATCGAGGTATGTAGATGGAATCATGGCCAGAGTCTACGAACACTGGAAACTCGAGAAGCTGGCTCAATACAGTAGAGTACCCGTGATCAATGGACTTAGCGACCTCCACCACCCTTGCCAAGCACTTGCAGATGTATTAACAATCATTGAGAAGAAGGGTAGGGGTATTGAGAGTTTAAAAATAGTATTTGTAGGTGATGGAGGAGACAATGTACTGCATAGCTTAATGCTGGCTATAGGGATCCTGGGTGGCAAGATAACGATTTCATCTCCACCAGGCTACGACCCGCATCCAAGTGTTTTAAAGTTATTCAATGAACACGCGAATGGAAGCTTCGAGATTGAGAGAGATCCATATAAAGCAGTTGAAAATGCAGATGTAGTGTATACAGATGTATGGGTTAGTATGGGCCAGGAGAAGGAGAGGGAGAGGAGAATTAGGGATCTAGAGCCATATAGAGTTACCGTTGACTTGATGAATCGGGCTAAGAAAGACGCGATCTTCATGCACTGCCTACCAGCGAAGCGGGGGGAGGAGGTTGTTGATGAAGTTATTGATGGTAAGTGGAGTGTTGTGTGGGATCAAGCTGAGAATAGAAAGCATGCTCAAAAAGCACTATTAGCACTCATAATACCTTAGCTCATGCATTGGATTTATTATTGGCGAGTATTTAATTTTCTTTTTAATTCAAATACCTAGTTTAGAGTTATGTAGAGGTGTAAAGTATGAGTAGTGTATGGTTGCGGATCAAGAAATTAAGCTACAAACTTGGAGAATTCGTAGAAGGGGTTTCAAGGGATAGTAGAAGGGCAAATATGCTAACTGCCATCTTTGTGGCATTAGCAATTATTACTTGCGTACTCATTAGGATAGCACCCTACCCATTAAACGACTTCGAGTTCTTCGAGTTTGACAGCTATATAGAGTACTGGCAGGCAAAGTACGTGTATGAAAAGGGCCCTATGGCTTGGTACACACTTACAAGGAGCAATCCAGATACACATATATTTTGGTATCCATGGGGGAGAGACTTTACACTAACTAGCTACCCATTCTTCCCACTATGGATTGGCACTACATACCACTTGGTTAAATACACTGGGTTAAGCCTAGAGCAGTGGGCTGCACTGCAGCCAATATTATTCGCCATAGTTGCAACCGTGGTGGCTTACTTCGCGGCCAGAGAAGTATTTAATAGTAGGACAGCGGGTATTGCAGCATCATTCTTCTTCGCAATACTACCAGCAGCTATTGAGAGGACTGTAATTGGATACGTTGAGAAAGAGGGAGCTGCATCAGTATTTGTATTTCTCTTCATATACTTCTATGCAAAGTCAATAAAGGCAATTAGCTCAACGAGTAGAGTATGCTTAAAGTACATTGTTCCAGCATCACTCTCACTAGCCCTCATTGGGTGGTTGTGGGGTGGATATGTATTTATTCTTGGGACAGTAGTTGTATTTGCATTATTATCTCCAATAATTCTAGGTGAATCATACTCAAGGGAGCTTGCTTTAACAAATCTACTAGTGGTACTACTCGCCATAGTGTTTGAAGCACCATCACCAGCAAATCTCCACACGCTTGGCTTATACCCGTTGAGCTTAAAGAGCATTGCATTAATCTTGCTAGTTGCCTCAGTTATGCCCCTCGGCTACTACTACTTGTCAAGGGGGTATAGGAGTATTGGATTGAAGAAGCCACTGCTAAATAGAGGCCTCTATACAGTTATACTAGTACTCATTCTAATAGTTGGTGCATTGTTAACATACACGGGGATGTTGCCTATTGGGGGTAGACTAGCCTGGGCTCTTGGATTAAGAGTTGTCCAGGTTACACCCCTCGTTGAGAGTATTGCAGAGCACCAACCAGCTCTCGCGAGTACTGGGACTTTTATAAATATGTTGAATAATTGGGGTGTGATCAGGAGCTATGATCTACCGCAGCCTCTAAGCAGTCAACAATCATACTTGGCAATAATACCAATACTTGTCATTCCATCTGCACTATTCCTCGCTATAATTGGCTTAATAGTAATGGTGATCGAGGCGTGGCCTCAGCAAATACGTAGGCGTGGTCGTGGTGGGAGACTAGAAGTTGTGTTTAAAGCAGAGCCCGAGGAGCTATATGTAGGAATAGCTTTTGCAATAGCATTCTACTCGTATTTAAACGCTGTATACATGATTGGCGCAGCCTCTTATTTTGGAATATTTCCAATAGCTGTAGCAACAGCAAGGATACTGGAGAAATACGTTTACCCATTTATTAAATCGAGAATTAGTAGCACTAAAACCGCTAGGGTGCCTAGTAGATCGCCTGGGTGGAGTAGATTACTAGCGGTAGTATTCATTTTAGCCGTGGTATTGAACTCCGCTTGGTTTGCATACAGTGAGTATAGATTGAATTCAAACATAGTGTACACACTGAGAGCCGGGGTTTCAGATCTTTCATTCTACTCAGACAGCTGGAGGAAGACGGTTGAAACACTAAGAAAAGATGTCCCACCAGGCAGTCTCGTTATATCTTGGTGGGACTATGGATATGGAATTAGCGTAGCGGGTGGTAGAATATCAGCTGCTGATGGAAGCACTATAAATGAAACACAAATTGGTATTATAGGATTAATACTAACATCTAGTAGTACGGAGAATGCTGCGAAACTAGCTAAGTTACTGAGTGCAAAGCCCAATGAAACATACATTATGGTAATTGATGGTGTAATTGTTAGTGAATCAAACGAGACTGTGTACAT
The DNA here is from genome assembly GCA_028275705.1 of Desulfurococcaceae archaeon. Lineage (GTDB taxonomy): Archaea > Thermoproteota > Thermoprotei_A > Sulfolobales > Desulfurococcaceae > UBA285. The sequence continues at coordinate 6,435 of JAPWUD010000010.1, forward strand.
AGTCCCATTATTCCTTGGAAGGGGGTTGCCAGGCCTTGTTGACTGGCCTAAGAGTGTTTGGATGATTAGAATTGGCAATGGGCAGGTACCATACTTGAGATCTCTTGGATTAAACATAAGCTATGTCGACACGGAGAAATTCTTTAGAGTCTATAATTTATTCGAAGGAGGGGTTATTGCACCAAAACTCGATGATTACAATGCTACCCCTATAATATACAAGATCATTGTTGATGCAACACTATACTGGGCTGAATCAATGGGTAAAAAAGGTCAATTCGTCTGGTTTACTGGTAGTGAGCAATTACTAAGCTTCGACGTAGCGGAGAACATAAGGACACAGTTAAAACTCAATATTAGTCTACAGGTAACACCAACAGATACTATTTGGCTGTCCGAGAGACCGTTTAAGAATGATTCATACTTAGCACCATATAGAGTAATCATGGAGCCATTCATAGATCCTAAAACAGGTGAGCCATTGAAAACCAGCTTCACACTATCTGGGAGGGCATATAGTGGAGTAGTCTACAGCGTAGTTGTTATATACCAGTTAGTAAACATCCCTGAATCACAGTAGTGAATATCCACATAGTTTTGGACTATACACACTCTCCACGTATGCTTTCCTAATTCTCTCTTTAAAGCCACGAGCCCTTGGATGTATTATATAGTCAACACTTGTACCACACGAACCATTGATCTCCATTTGGAGTAATACTTCTCTAAAACACTTTACTCCAGCGAGTCCAGATCCTATTGCAGCATAGCCTTGGGCAGACTCCTTTGAGATATTGGCTCCCTGAAGCCCCTTTAGAGTACTTATTTCTAAGTCTACAAGTCTCTCTTTTATTAACTCCAGTATCTCCTTGATCTTACTTAATCTACCAGTAGCTACTACAGTCTCGGATTTGGGTGTTGATAAGAGAGTTTTCTTCAAGTCTTTGGCAACGCACTCGATAAAGTGGTTAATTAGAGTAGTGTATGGTTCTTCACTCATACGTGCTCTTCTAAGTAACTCGTTGAAGTCATATATCCCTGAGTAGTCGAGTATTCCCCCATGGAATACATCCCAACGCTCCCACTTCCCAACACCGGCAACTACCTCTAAATCTATTGAACCAGCGGTTAAAGTACCAGTCGATGCACTTGTACCACCTACGCCATCGACAACCTTACCTTCTTTAACAGCTATTACTGAGTAGTATCCATAACCGAGCTCGAGTAGAGTGAAATTTATATTTTTAAAATCAAATCCTTTCTTATTATAGTATTCATAAACCGCTAGGAACGTGGAGGCTAGTTTATCAGCAGTCCCCATGTCAACTTTATTTATCTTCCTATGTAGTGGGACTGTGGGTAAGTGTATAACTCCGGGTGTAAAGAGTGCTCTCTCACCATACATCCTAATGATCTCTGTAGTTATTTTTGCTAGTGCATCGTAAACCCATATACCTGGCTCACTCAATAACACCCCCTTCTCCATTAACTCCTCACTACTAAGGAGTAGAACCTCCACTGTAAACCTCCTTGGATTCATCACTTCTCCACCATTATGTACTGGGACTCCATAGCCTGAAGGGGCTACAATGTAGTCGATATTTAGTGAGTTTAGTCTATTTAGTAATAACACTGGGTTTTTCGCAATAATTGGTGTTTCAAAGCTCTCTTCATGCACTACCCTATTGTTTTCCAATACAACGAGATCAAAGGTCTTAGTGCCGGGATCGATCCCAGCCACTCTAATAGGCAAAAATACCACCTTATACGACTATATCGACCAACTTCTTAAAAACAACTTATTGAATATCTAATTGAGGGGATTCATTGCTTAGGAGGAAGAAGGATCCACTTAGAAAATCATTTGAAATACTATATAGTGTCCGCTTATTGAAGGATAGAGTAAGTAGGATTCAGAGTAGGCTAGACGATAGAGCTAGTGAGCTATCTGAGAGGCTTGTACAACTCCAAATGCGTGGTGATAAATACTTGGCTTCAAGGTATGCCGAGGAAGTGGCAAACTTGAGGAAGCTATCTAGTAGGCTCTCAATGTTGATGTATGTATTGGATAAAGTTGATCTCGCAGTGCAACACGCTATTGTACGGAGGGAATTCAGTTCACTAGCATCAGAGCTCAGTGGATTGATCAAAGACGTTGGTAAACTACCGGAGTCTCGCATACCAGACTTGGGCATTTTATTTGCAGATCTAGAGGCTAGTGTTAGGGAGTTAACAGATATCGTTATCAATGATTTACCAGGCCCCTTCTACAACCCACCAACCAGTAGTGAGGTAAAAAGAATAATTGAAGAAGCTAAAGCTACCCTCAAAGAGAAGCTAGAACCCGTTCACTAGATTTGAATAGTGTACCTCCTCTCCTCCCTTACTATAGCTAGAGAGACGTTGAATCTCTGTAGTACCTCCGTTATCTCCTGTGTTATCCTCCTATATAACTCACCAGGTACTAGTACAATGTACTTTGAGTAGTTTCTATTGAGCATACATGAGCCCATTATGTATGCTAAGTACCTGTATTGCGTTGATAGTGGTGATGATGGATCTATTAACCAGACACCAATAGACTCCTCATCCTCCCCTTTTTCAGCGATTAAGTCTGGTTCCAGCGGCCTACTAGTCCTTGACGGTGAGACATCGTACCCAAGGCTCTCCAAGGCCTTCACCACTTCCTCGACTAGTTTCTTCCTCGTGGCAATTAATCTCTGTGTTCCAATGTACTTCTCGAGTTCCCCATGCTCTTCCGGGTTGTATAGTGTGTACTTTCCACGCTCAATTCTATATAGAAATAGCTTCTCGGGGTCTCTATACTTATCCTTACTATTGCTATTCACAGTTACAAGGTCTATTTCATACTCTAAACTCTCATTACTCCTCGAAGGATCCTTCTTCTTCACCTCCTCGATGAGATCCTTTCTCGTGAAGTAGACTTTGCCACTCCTATATAGTGCCTCAGCAGCTTCCCTAATTAGAAGCCAATTAGGCTTTTTACCTATTTCCTCCATCACCAATCACCTGGAAACCAGGTTTAAATCTATACTCGAGTCCAACCCACTATTCAGTATTCTCAACGAGGTTAATTACTTTATCTGCAATCTCAATCATGATTTTTGAAACCTCCCCCTCAGGCTTGTATAGTAGGTAGGGTATGCCGGAGTCTACTGCCTCGTTAACGGATGGATCTAGTGGTAGTTTACCGAGGATAGTAGTTCCATACTTCGCTGCCAGTCTTTCTCCACTATTCCTCCCCATAATACTAGTAATTCTACCACAGTGTGGGCATTTAAAGTAACTCATGTTTTCAATAATTCCAAGTAGCTTTATGTGGAGTGAGCTAGCAAAATTAGCTGCTTTAGAAACAATAGTCTCGCTCAGTGCATTTGGGGCTGTCACCAATATTGCACCAGTAATGGATGGAATAACCTGGGCTATAGTAATAGCTGCATCCCCTGTTCCAGGCGGAAGATCTACAATGAGGTAGTCCCCCTCACCCCAGTCAACTCTAGCTGAAAGCTCTATTATTGCTCTACCAACGAGCGGCCCCCTCCAGACAACTGGTAACTCCGGCGTATCGAGCATTAAGTTTATTGCAACTATCTTCAATCCAAGAGGACCATTCACAGGTATTATCTCACCTTTTTCACTCGCATAGTGTCTCTCCCCCTGAACTCCAAGAAGCATTGGAATAGATGAACCATGAACATCAGCGTCGAATACAGCAACTCTCCTACCCCTACTCGCTAGTCCAAGCGCTAACATTGAAGATACAAAGGATTTTCCAACACCCCCCTTTCCACTTAGAACAATTATTTTATACTTATAATTATTCATCTTCCTCCTGGCTTCAGTCATCAACGCGTCGAAAACCGTTGGAACACTTGTTTTAAAACCACTTTCCCCACTCAAATAGTACACCAATAGATACTAATACATCTACTTCAACCTCTATTGCACTCATTGGTAATAAATATGTGCATCAAGACGATGATCTGCTAAGTGGGCTTAGAGCTTCACAAATAACCCGCGTGATAGAACACTCTGAGATATCCTGGAGACCTCGAGGAGGGATTAAAACAAATTGGTATAAATTAAAAGTCTTCGGAGACTCCATAGCCACGAGTACTTCGTGTTTAAGTTAACTCCGATAAAATTCCAGCTCTTAGATGTATTCACAGTTAAATTAACATGCAATAGCTTAATGCATAAACTTATCTAACTAGCCAAGATACCAACATCTCGGGATCTATATTTCCACCAGTAACCATAACTACTATTCTCTTTCCATGCATACTCTCCCTAACTTTAAACGCAGCTGCAAGAGCTGCTGCACCAGCAGGTTCAGCTATAACACCCTCAAGCTCTACAAGCAACTTTATAGCTCTAATCATTTCATCATCAGAAACTAGTACAACACTGTCAATTCTATCTTTGAGTATACTGAAGGGTAGCTCATAAGCTCTAGCTGTGGCTAATCCCTCGGCAATAGTCTTCGCGTAGCCTGCACTAACTAATTTTCCCTCCTTCCACGATAAGTAGAAACTCGGAGCACCCTCAGCTTGAACACCTATCACCCTTATACTAGGATCTACGCTCTTAGCCACAATTACAGCACCACTAGCTCCGGAACCCCCTCCAATAGGGTTTATAATCACATCTACACTTGGTAAATCCTCAATATTCTCCAAGTGCATAGTGGCGACACCTGGGTATAGTAGTGGCTCATTCACTGGGTGAATGTAGAGCATACCTTTCTCCTCTGCAAGTTTCTCAGCGTACTCTCTAGCCTCTTCGAAGACAGAGCCTTGAAATACCACTTCCGCACCAAGGTCTCTTAGAGCATCAACTTTAACTCTCGAAACCCCGTGAGGCATAACAACAACAGCTCTCACACCATACACTGATGCAGCATACGCTACTGATTGAGCATGATTCCCGGTAGAGGCTGTAACTACTCCTCTCTTAAGTGCTTCATCTACTTTAATGCTCATATAGTGTAATCCACCTCGAACTTTAAAAGACCTCGTTACTTGCACATTCTCAAGCTTTAAGTATACATCACAACCCAGAATCCTAGATAGTCTCTTAGAATACCTCAGGGGCGTTCTCACAATATATTTAGATATAATGGACCTCGCTCTATAGACATCTCTTAAAGTATAGAGAGATTTCACATAGACACCTCAAATATACACTTAACTATACATTGAAAAGAGGCAAAATAAAAGACTACAATAAGTAAAAACCGCTAGAAGTAACTATGGTTAAACGTCACTTACTGGAGGAATCTACGCTGAGTCGCTGTGAAAAGGGGATTTTAGGACACCTCCGGGGCTGTGAGAGATATAGGTAGTGGGAGAGATGTCGCAGGGTGCTTACTATATAAATATAACGAGTTTAATAGTAATAAAACCCAATGGGAAACCCGTAGTCATTGGTGTGCTTATTGATGAAGTGTAGTAAGGCACCGGGTAAAGTACTATTGTTCGGCGAACACTTTGTTGTAAAGGGTAAACCCGCACTAGGCGTTGCAGTATCTCTATATGTGAAAACATGCGTTGAGTTGGGTAAGGGTCGAGTGTATTCAAAGCAACTGGGTTTAATAGAGCCTAGTTCGCCCCATAGAGCACTATTTGATGCAGTGATTCAAGCAGTAGTAGAGAGATATGGGGCTACTCCGAGCTTAGATATAGAGGTAGACTCAGAATTACCCATAGCCTCGGGTATGGGTTCATCTGCCGCTATAGCTGTATCACTCACTCACGCTGTTTTATCACTAATGAATATTGATTTTAACAGAGAGGATGTTAGATTAATAGCTCATGAAGCGGAGAAAGCTGTTCACTATAGACCGAGTGGAGTCGACACTACACTATCAACCTATGGAGGCTTCCTATACTACAAGCAGGGGGATTTTAAGAAACTAGATTTAAGACTACCCATGGATACACTATTGGTTATCGTGAATACAGGGCAGAAGAGGCAGACTGGTGTAGTTGTACGGGAGGTGTTGGAGAGGTATAGTAGAATAGGGGAGGTGGCTGAGTTAATATACAGTGCTGGAGAACTAGTAGTTAGTAGAGCAATTAATGCTCTTGAACTAGGCAACGCTAATCAACTGGGTGAATTAATGCTGGTTAATCATGGACTACTATGGTCCATGGGGGCATCATCAATAATTTGCGACACAGTAGTACATGACTTATTGAGTAGCGGGGCCTATGGGGCAAAAATTAGTGGTGCTGGAAGAGGTGGTGTAGTGATAGGCCTGATCCCACGTAGTATTGTAGAATCTCTTAGAGTAAGGCTTCAGAGAAAAGGCTATGAATTCTACATTGTTGAGCCAGACTACACGGGTGTAGTGAGTGCTTAATAAAAAGCTATTTTATAGATATCGTATAATTGATGATGAAAATAGCGGTCTATGATGTGGTGAAGTAACTCCCATGGACTGATGTATTATGGAGTCTAAGAGGTCTAGGAAGAGAAGGGTTTCAATTAAAGCCCCTCTAAGTATACTCGCTAGATTTAATCTCATAGTGGGTGAGATACTCCCAGCTTTCTACGAGTACAATAACTTGGTTAAGCAGAAGGGCTTATATTTGAAGCCCGTCCACGTGGTGGTTAGGAGAAATCCAGATGGTGGAGTAACAAAGTACTTTTACTATGGAAGATACTGGTATAGAATTGAGAGAGACTCTTTGGGTAGGTTAAAGTGGGTATATGTAGGTAGAGTAAAGCCAATACCCGAGCTTCCAGATCCACCCGAAAACCCCTTAGAGGGTGTTGTTGTAAAGCAGTACAATGACGTCGTCGAGGTCATATTCGCTAGTGAGGAGGTCTTCAAGATGATATATGAAAAACTCTCAAAGGAACTATCTCATTGAATTAGATTTAATTACTTCCCGATACTATATTATAGTTGTATAGAAATCGGTGTTTTTAGTGGAGCAAGAGGTAATAGTTGATGGATTAGTCACTGTGGCATTGCTCGGGGTTGTTGCATACTCAGTATTGATTTCTCTAGGTGTAACGGGTTATATTACATACAAGCCGAAGCGTGGGGAGAGAAGGGCAGGGAATTTCGAGATTGTCATTGTCTCTAAAGCCGATCACAGGGTGAAGAATAGTTTATTAGAGTCTCTTCGCTACCACACTAGGAGGTTTGGTAGAGTTACACTCGTTATTGATGAAGGAGCTCCTCTAGTAGGCTTATTGAGGGGTATTAGAGGTGTTAGACTTATCATTGTTCCATCTAGTTATAGAAGAGACTTGATTGGTAAAGGTAGAGCACTACAATACTTTGTGGATTGCTGTGTCGAGCGAGATAAGTGGTATGTATTTATAGATGACGACAACCTAATACTTGACGATTCATTCCTATACGAGATACCAGTTTACGAGGCTGAGGGAAGAGTGGCTGCCAATGGGGTAATTATTCCGCGTCCAGGGCGCAGCACGGTAGCATATGTAATGGATTGGATTCGCTTCATGGACGACATACTCATATATCGCTTTTTCACTGGTTTAATTGGAAAACCCCTATTAGGCCTCCACGGAGACCTCTTGATCGTGAAGGGGAGTGTTCTCAAGGAGATTGGTTTCAATAGGAGGACTTTAACAGAGGACTTTGAATTTGCATCGTGCCTCGTTAGGAGGGGTTATAAAACATGGCAGTCTGCCACGAGGGTCTCTATTAGGAGCCCTAATAGTATTAAAGACCTTGTTCTTCAAAGAGGTAGGTGGTTTAAGGGTATTTTCTACGGTATTAAGAGAGCCCCTATTGGGATGAAAATACTAATTATTCTCAGAAGCTTCACGTTTAGTGTTGGGTTATTCATACTTTTATTATTTATTCCATTTGTATACTACGTTGGCTACTTATGGTTTATTGTTCCAAGTGGACTATACTATGTCTCAACATATAGTTATGGAGTCTACAAGTCGGGGAAGCCAATACTACTACTTCTACTCCCATTCTTCGGGGTTATTGAAGCTTCATCTAGAATTTATGGATTTATAATGGTTAATGGCTATGTAGTAATAGACAAGAACTAGGTGGTTGGAGTGTGGAGTAAGAAGTTTAAGGTTAGGATTGGAGAAGTAGACTTGTACTTCGGCCCAGGAGTCCTCGTTGAAAACATCTCAAGAGCTCTAGAGGGGGTTAGTAAAGCAATGATTGTAACGTCTAGGAGTGCTGCAAAAGTATCTGGTGCTCTTAGAGATGTTGTTAGTGCTCTAGGGAAATCTTCAATAGAGTATAGAGTGTATGATAAAGTAACACCAAATCCATCTACGAGTATAGTGGATGAGTTACTAGAGGAAGTAGAGGTGTTTAATCCAAGTGCGTTAATAGCTATTGGTGGGGGGAGCGTTATAGACACTGCTAAACTAGCCTCAATACTATATGGATCAGGGTTGAAGACCATAGACTACATACTCGGGGCTAAACCAGGGTTTCCCCGAGGCAATCTTTTGAATATTTCTAAATATTTTTTTGCCTCGGGGTTCCCGGGCTCCGTTCGGGTTTTCATTGCATCACAGCCCGGGCTATCAGGGCTCCACATAACCCAAAAGCCCCTCATCCGCATTGAAGACAATAACTCAAGCTCCAAAACTCATCATCCACAAGAAAATACACGTAGGGAGATTAATAAATATAAGCCAGCTACTCATAGTTATTCACAACCAATCACAACTATTTTTAGATCGGTCACAGGCTCAAAGGGGTTAAAATTAGTAGCTGTGAATTTAACCCACGGCACTGGATCCGAAGTAGATAGATTCGCAGTTGTTACTATATCGGGGACTATTGAGAAGAAAGGCATGGCGGTGAGATACCCAGACATTAGCTTCGACGACCCAGTTTATACCTTAACTCTCAGTCGTGATCAAACCTTGTATACGTCAATAGATGCATTCTACCACGCATATGAGTCTGCAACATCAAATAGAAGTAATTTACTTGTATTGAGTCTAGCCGAGGAGTCTGTGAAACATATAACAATGTATCTCCGGAGGGTGCTTGAAAACCCAAAGGATCTAGAGGCTAGAACAATGCTACTATACTCATCAATGCTAGCCGGTATATGCATTGATACTACGAGTGGAACACACCTAATCCACGCTCTCGAACATGGGTTTAGTGGATTTAAACCCGAATTACCACACGGTGCTGGCCTAGCTATTCTTGGTCCACGAATAGTCTACTATACTCACAAAGCTGTACCCGAGCAATCTGCAAGGATTTTGAAGCACATTGATCCATCTATAAAGCCAATCAGCGGTGATGCCGATAAAGCAATGAAGGCAGTGAAGGAATTCCAGGATAATCATGGCTTCAACAAGAGACTAAGCGACTACGGTATAGCAGTATCTGACTTAAAGCAAATACTAGACTTTGTTGAGAAAACAATAATGGAGAGGTTTGGATCAAACACACCATTCCCCGTGGATAGGGGTTTACTGGAGGAAGTAGTTAGAGAAGCACTTTAGTCTATATTTCCTCTTTTAACTCTACCCACGAATTTAGCTAGATTACGCAATAGAATCTCTTTTTCCCTAGATCCTGTCTTTAAGTCATTTAAAACCCCTGCGAAGAACTCTATAGTCTTGTCGATCTCCCTTGGTTTAACCCTATATGGAACACCATCCTTCCCACCATGTGCGTATGCGTATAGAAATGGATCCATTGGATGAGTAGTTGGGTCTTTGAAGGATGGTGTATATCCATAAATCAAGTCTGCTACTAGAGCAATAGCTCTCAGCGACTCAGGTCCAAGTCCGGGGATTAATAGTAATTCGTGGAATTCACGGGGAGCAAGCTTCTTAATTCTCTCAGCTACTACTTCAATTCTATTGACGTCTCTTACGGGTCTATAGTAAATTGGGCACTTGGCGAATCTATCTCTAACAGTGTCTTTATCTTGTATTAACCCCCCGTGTATGTAGGCCTCTAGAGATGGTAGTCCTTTAAGTAACCTATTAACAACGTGTACTTGCTCCACTAGGGAACCTATGGGTGTAGACTCCAAGATCTCAACTATAGCTCTCCTAGTGTAATCAGACTCCTCATCTAGTAGATTTAATGCCGGGTTAACCTTGTGGGATGCCACTCCACTGTGAGGATCAGACTTTACATTGAAAACACCTGGTTTAACCATGTATATGTGGTATCTTCTAGCTACTCTCTCCTCGACATTCATCCCCTGCTGAACCACGAGAACACCTCCTTTCTCGGATACATATAGTCCATGAATATACAGTGTATAACCATCTTGAAGCGCGATTGAGTCCAGTCTCGCGGAGAATCTACTAGTATCAATAATGCTACGGGCATCTAAAACCCCGTTAAGTAGTAATGCCTCTTGTTTAACACCGAGTGCATCCCTACCCTTCCCACCGAGAACCGCTAATCCAAAATCCCTGAGAGAACTTGGTGGAAAAGTATTTTTCAAAACATAGTGGACTATAGTCGTGGATCCACTACTATCCCAATCCATCCCTATGACATTATTAAACGCCTGAAACCACAGTGGATCTGAAAGCCTCTTCAATAATTCACTAGGGCCATATACATCCACGATATACCTAGCAATTAGAGAGCCCAAGTGCTTCATTCTCCTAAGTAGGTATTCAGGGACATGTCCCTCATGTAGTGGTAGATCTGCTATCCCCCACTGTGACACTAGCAGAGTCCCCAATGTATTATTAGAAATAAGACCTTATTTACCTTTGGGTAGATTGCATTGGTTTTTCATATAGATGTGCGAAGAACCGGGGGACCCACCCCGGATCACTCCGCCGCGGGACACGCGGCTGTCCCCGAGGCCTCTACTATAGATAAGAATAATAATTGGTTTATATATTCGTGCACTCCATGATAATTCGTGGTTTTAATGTGTAAAGTGCTTAGTTAGTTCATGGTGTTTTAAATATGTTTCAGTGGAGTTCCATTGTTTTCTACGTTGAGGCATTGAAGATTACTGTATCAATAATTGTCCTAATAGTTCTAAGTGTTCAAGATTATAGAACGAGAGAGCTGGATGCACGCGTTGTCTACTTGTACTTAGCCTTCTCCATATGTATATCACTCGCTTCATTCTTAACTGCGGAGATCCCAACACTACTCAAGCTATTCTACTACATTGTTTCACTATCAACAACTGGTGGATTATTCTTCATCCTATACAAGAGTGGACTAATAGGTGATGGAGACTTATACACTGCAGTATCACTTGGATTCCTTTTCCCACTGCCATCAACATATCAATTCACAATCTATAATCCACCCGGCAGCGGAATTCTACCTCCATCAATAATACTAGTTCTATACGGCTCTATCTCTGTTATACTACTAACAATGGTCAACGCTGCATTTGTACTCATAAAGTACAGGTTCATTCTGGCAAGAACCCCTCTTAAATACGCAGTAATACTACCATTTCTAGGTAAACCTGTGAAAGTGTCAGACTACGTGAAGGGGAAGTATAGACACTACTATCCCCTACAATACTACAGAGTGGTTAATGGGGAAGTTGTTGTTGAATACAAGTTAGTGACGCGTGTATTGGGTGAGGATGGTAAAGATGTTTTATCACTATTGGAGAGGGGGTTTGTCAAGCCAGATGATTATATATGGGTATCACCTGGTATACCATTCATACTCTACTTACTAGTTGGGTTTATACTACTATTAATTCTCGGAGATTACCCATTGATAGCTATTCTCGCTAGGAAGTGAACTTTACTAGTGAGACTATAGAGAATGAAAGTAGAGCTGTAAATGGGACACCAAGCACCCACACCAAGTTGATCTCTAAGAATAGCTTTGTATTGACATATTTTAACCCCCTTGCATAGCCAACTCCTGCAATTGAGCCTATTACTGCAAGAGTGATCGAGCTTGGAATACCCATCCATATGAGCAATAGTATTGTCAACCCAGTACTTAATTGAACCACGAAGCTTGTTTCAGGCGTTAAAGGTGTAATTCTACCACCAACAGTCTCGGCTATTCTATAACCCCAAATAATAGCGCCAATTGCAAACCCAGCGGCAGAAGCTAAGAGGGCTAACTGCATGGTTCTATCCCCCACGCCCAATACATCTTGAAGCCCTATTGATAGTGGACCTGCAGCATTCCCTATATCATGCGCTCCAAAGCTAAGTGCAAGAAGTAGCGTTACTACAGCATGGCTAGTGATTTTAATGAATTCCGATCTCTCTTCAACATGGTGTTTCCGCGTTGATGTGAGCAATGTAATCAATGCCACAATACATAGGGATATTAGTGGAGAATAAGTAATTGAGAGGCCTGGCTCCACGACCTCGCTTAGTATAAAGTAGTTGAGGAGTAGTAGTGATGTATAAAGATAGCATGCATGTAGTGTAAACAGCGCTCTCGGTGAATTATGTTTACCCACATACTCGTTAATAAAGTAGAGGATAATCGATAATATAGCTGCAAGTACTGGTGTAATGAACCATGAGGACACGACAATGAGTAGTCTATGTGTATTTATGTATTTGAATCCACCGAGTGCAATACCAGCTCCTGTAATACCCCCTACAACTAGTTGACTTATGCTAACTGGGAGCTTCTTTATTAACGCGAACGATGCAATAAGTATAGATGCTGTGAGAGCGGATATAGAGCCCACGGTGAGGGAATTCTTCAACTCTATAGCGGTGAAATCTACAATCCCCTTTGCCAGAGTCCTAGATATCCTTGAACCCAGAATTACTGCTCCAATAGCCATTATCAACGAGTAGTAAACGTAGTCTAAAACGGCTCTTCTGCCAATACCTCTCGAGGAAACACCTAGAACTTTACCAACATCCTGAGCTCCATTAAGCATTGCCACTAAAAGCGAGATAGCGAATACTAATATAACTATAAACAACTACATACACCTATTTAGACTATATAGAACCATTCCTCCACTGTAATAGGGTTTTGATACTGAAAAAGCACTAATAAACTTTACTTCAGATGGAAATAGTTGTTTTATGTATAGAGTTTATTTTGGTGGAGTAATTTATGTCGTGGATAATAAACCGCGATGAATGGCTTAAGTTATATGGCTTAATCAAGGAGCGTATTCCAAGTCTCAATTACTCAATGGATCAGGAGTCCACGAATATACTTAGTGATTTATTGACTAGACATAGTGGGAGAATAACACACGTGGAGCTCTTCGATAAGTTAAAAAGTAGAAGACTCGGTGTAGTGGTTGGGTGTGGTGGGAACGTATATAGAGAGCTGGCTTTACTGACTGATATTCGTGATCAATTGGATTTTGTAACTATAGCAGCGGGATCTACCGTGCGATTACTCCACGATAGGGGAATAAACCCCGACGTTGTCGTCACGGATCTCGATGGAGACATTGATTCATTAACTAATGCCTCGAGGAGGGGTGCTATTGTCGTTATACATGCTCATGGTGATAATATCGAGGAGGTGTATAAGTATACCCCCCTAATACAGGGATCTGTGATAGGCTCCACGCAGGTGGAGCCAAGGCCATTCGTATATAACTTTGGTGGCTTCACAGATGGGGATCGGGGATTATTTATTCTATACCACGCGGGTGTGACGAAGGCTATTCTAGTAGGCTTTGACTTTGAAAAACCACATGCATGTCCAGGTAAGCAACTTAGAAACCCGGAGTTAAAGAAGAAGAAGCTTGAAGTAGCGGAGGTGATGATTAATTATCTAAAGTCTAAAGGCATGGTTATTAAGTCGATAGGTGAGTTTCTTGGTTGACCCTGCATTAAAGTACTTCTCTAGTAAGATTAGTGATAGGGATAGAGCGGTATTCGAGGCTGGTATAGCTATTGGGACACTAGTACATCAATTCTCAGGCATTCCAGTCAAGAGGAGGGAGGACGTTGAAGTAATTAGAGAGGCTATTAAGAGATCCCTACTATCACAGCCATTTAGAGAGAGTGTTGAATTAGATTTAAATGTACAGATACCGAGCAGCGACTCCCCATACTCCTACACTACTCTAAAGGCGAGGCACATGGATGCTAGGATCACTGTTAAGTATGGTAATTGCAGGGTTATAGCAAGACTCCGCTATATACCTGAGCTAGACTACACACTAGGATACATTGAGGATATACAGGAGGTTTAAGTTGGCATCTTCAATAGCTTGGGGTATAACAGGTGCTGGTGCATTCCTAAGGGAAAGTATTGATGCGGTAAAAAAGCTATTACTTAGAGGATACAGAGTTACAGCGTTTGTCTCAAAGGCTGGCGAATCTGTTTTAAAAATATATGGCTTTAAAGGCGAGTTAGAGGAGGCTTTGAAGGGTCCATATCCAACAGGGATCATCTATGAGTCAAACGAACCCCCCTCATACCCATCAACTGGTAGACTATACACTGGGGTTTATAGAGCTGTAGTTGTCTCACCGGCAAGCATGAACACTATTGGTAAAATTGTTCATGGAATTGCAGATAGCCTTGTGTCAAATCTAGCTATGCATGCTGTGAAAGCCCGTATTCCAATATACATTCTACCTGTTGATGCGTACGTTGTTAAGAGCGCTATTCCAGTGTTGATCAATAGAGAACTATGTAGTAAGTGTGGGGAGTGCTCGGCAGCTTTAATTTGCCCAACAAGAGCTCTCAAACAACACCCCTACTACAGGGTGGAGATTGATCTTGATAAGTGCAATAGATGCTACAAGTGTCTAGAGGCGTGTCCACATGGAGCTATTAAATTCGATGTTGAAATAGTAGTTAACCCAGTTCCATATTATCTTGAAGTAATAAAGAGGCTTGAATACATCCCCGGAGTTAAGCTACTTCATTCACCAATGGAGGTACTAGAGGTGATTGACTAGTCATGAAGATACTGCTAGTGACTGGTAGGCAGGCTTATAGAATGGTCATGGATGTAGCTGAGAGAATAATGAGGGAAAACCCCGGTTTACACATCGATGTATTAGCTCTACCCATACCCGTTGCTGCAATGATGAATACAATCTACCTCCAAAGAGAGCTAGCGAGTAGAATAGATTACGTTAAGCAATTCAACCTAGTCATCGCTCCAGGCTACACACGTGGAGATGTAGCAGAGGTCTCCGAGAAGCTTGGAGTACCGGTTGTTAAGGGCACACTGTACATTCAGGACCTCCCACTAATGATCAATGCATTGTTGAGAGGCGTTAAATTCTCCACTATTGAGCCAGCAGATAGTATTTTGGAGAGTGAGAAGAAGAGAGTAGAGCTTGATGTACTCGAGGGGGCGAGGAAGCTAGCTCTAGTGGAGAAGTACTTCGATATAAATGGGTTACCAATTAGTAGCCACTACCCACTTGTTATTTCAGAAATATATGTTGAAGAGCCAAGCGATCTATATAAGTACAAGCGTGTGGCAAAGTACGCGGATTTAGTATCAATTGGAGTATCAATAGGTTGCAACTTATTGAGAGCTAGAGAATTAATTAACAAAGCAAAAGAGTTGTTTAGTAAACCAGTAGGTATTGATACAGGTGAATTAGAGTTGGCAATAGAAGTCTCTGGGGATGTTGACTTCATAAATGGCATTAGAGTATCCGAGGTAGATGAGCTACTAAGATACGTTGATCGACTGCGTGAGAAGCCAATAGTCATACTAGGAGACCCCGAGAAAGCGCCTGTCGATGAGGCTTTAGAGTTAGAGAGAGTAGTTAAATTCCTGGTGGGGAAAGGATTTTCAAAGATTATTGTAGACCCTGTACTAATGCCCCCATTAAATGGATTAGTGAAGTCCCTGGAGACCATAATATACTTGAGGAGTAGGACCCCGAGCACTCCGTTATTAATTGGGGCGGGGAATGTAACAGAGCTCTCGGATGTCGACAGTATTGGGTTGAATGCACTATTAGTATTCATTGGTGTAGAGTTGGGTGTAGAGTTGTATTTGACAACAGAGGCTAGCACTAAGACACGTGGTTCAACGAGAGAGTTGAGGAGAGCAATTGAAATGGCTATTATTGCTAAAAAGCTACGTAAACCACCCAAGGATCTTTCATTCAATCTACTATGTGTTAAGAGTAAGAAGGCCATGCGTGAAGAGCCGCCTAAACCCAGTGAAATCGCGTATGTTTATGAGAAGCCAGAGTGGAGGCCCGATCCAAGCGGCTTCTTCAGGATATTCGTAGACCATGATGAGGGGGTTATAAGGGTTCAACACTATTTACATGGCTCCAGCGAGCCATCGATTGAATTGAGGTCTATTGATCCATATGCAATACTCAAAGCCGTAATTGAGAGGAAACTCGCATCTAGCTACACGCACTTCTTCTACCTAGGATATGAACTATCTAAAGCTAAAATAGCCTTAATGACTGGTAGAGAGTATATTCAAGACAAGGAGTTCTTCGAGGTGAATACGTGTAGTAATTACTTCTAGTTAGAGCACCATGGTTTGTTGACTTAAGTTGTCTAGGTGATATTGTCTCAATTGCATGAGGATTACTCGTGGTACTGGATTATTACTTTGTTTATACCTATATTCATTTATGTGCATTGCTTAATAATGGCTTGAAACTGGTGTTTGAGTATGAGGAGGTATGCAAACTATTTGTTGTTGCTGTTTATTTTATCTGTATTGGTGTATGCATTATTCTCGCTTATACCAATTGAGTATAGGTGGGTTATTGAGCAAGTCTATGTTAAAGCGGCAGTGGCTATTATTGTTGGAGTAGTCTTCATAGAGTACATTGCGGGATTGATCAAGGAGCAAGCTAAGAGAATAGGGCCGCAAGCATTACTCGTGAGAAACATACTCCTAATATTTGGATACATTATACTGGGAGTAGTTGTTGCAGCAATACTCGGTGTTTCAGGCGAGTCGATTCTTGCAAGTGCTACTTTCTCAGGCTTGATCATTGGTCTAGGCATGCAGCCTGTGCTAGCAAACTTCTTCGCGGGCATTATTATCCTTGGAACAGGTTTTCTAAAGCCAGGTAGAAAGGTGAAATTAGCTAGTACATCAGTACCCATTAACCCTGTAACTTTCCCAGCGTATAAAGCATTCAGCCGGGATATATTCATTCCAACAGTTAGGGGTACAATAGTTGAAATTGGATTTATGTACACGAAAATACTCCTCGAGACAGGCGAGTTAATAAAGGTCGCTAATTCAATGATATTTAGCGGTGCAGTAGTATTCGAGGAGGAGGAAAGTATTGAGCCACCGAGAATACAAGTTAGATACGAGTTTCCAATAGAATACGAGCCTAGCTTGGTATTAACTAGGGTGAGGGATGCACTATCTAGTATACAAGCGGACTTTGAAGTATTCGTGGAGGAGCAGAGTGATAAAAACTACTACATTATACTAGTAGTGGCAAATGTACCACACGGTGTAAAAGTACGCGAGTTTAGAAGCAGAATCCTTGAAAAAATAATAAAAGTACACAGAGAACTCACAGCGGGGAAGCGGGGACAATAAATATTTCCAGTGTGCAAAACCGCATCTACTAATTATACCCCGAAGCCTTCACGAGGCTAAACAAAAATACATCGTCTTAATGAACACCAATCGTGTTTCCATAGTTTTCGAATTTCATTTTTATGGCTCTTGCAATGGCGTACCTTATATTCAATGGTATGTCTTCATTTACTAGTCTCCTAACTTCCTCACTCCAAGCTAATATAGTTAATGCATCACTATTTCGTATTTGTTTATATAGTTGTGGTATGTAGTGTGCAAGCACGTCATTGATTTCCTCTTCATACCGTTTTTCAATCTCCTGGTTTATTTCAACACTATTTGGCTGTCCTGTTGAATTAGAGCTCTGGGATTGCTTTGAGTGAGCAAATATTCTCTTAAACACGTAGATCACCATTAGCAAGCCTGTGACCGATCTATAATTAGTTGTGATTAATTGTGGATAGCTGTGATTAGTTGGCTTGGATTTATTAACCTCTCCACGTGTACTTTGTTGTGGATGATGAGTCTTGGGACATAAGTTACTGTCTCCAATGCGGATGAGGGGCTTTTGGGTTATGTGGAGCCCTGATAGCCCGGGCAGTGATGCGATGAAAACCCGAACGGAGCCCGGGAACCCCGAGGCAGAGAAATATTCAAAAGTATTCACAGCTAATTACAAACAATTGCCTCGGGGAAACCCTATTGGATCAGGTTTATAAATTTTATAGTCTGAAAATCCGCTGGGAAGGATGAGTGTGGGAGTAAAAATAGTTAAAAATCCTTACTTTAAGCCAGCGAATGGTTTAGCGGCTCTCTCGAGGTATTTCCTGACTTTTGCTACTAGCTCTGCTGGTACTTTGCCCTCCTCGTAGCAGAACCACCAGTCGTAGCACTTGAACTTCTTTAGTCTCTCCTGTGCTTCCTGCACTGTCTTCGCTGGTGGAACTATTACTGCGTCGCCTATTAACCCGTTGTTTGGCCAATTAGCTGGTAGTGCTCTCTTATACTCTGTGTTTAATTGTAGAGTGACTAGTAGTCTCAGTATTTCATCTATGTTTCTACCTGACTCTTGTGGGTAGTATAGTATTGCTCTAACAACTCCATCAGGGTCTACTATTATAACTGCCCTCACAGTTGATGTAGCACTCTGTGCGTGTAGGAAGCCAAGTTTCCTAGATACTTCTCCATTGGGGTCTGCTATTATTGGGAATGGTACTTCAAATCCCAGCTTCTCCTTGATCCACTCAATCCACTTAATGTGTGAGTAGACACTGTCAACACTAAGACCCAGTAATTCAGCATTCAACTCCTTGAATTCACTATACCTCACTGCAAACCCAACAAACTCAGTTGTGCAAACTGGTGTGAAGTCTGCTGGGTGGCTGAATAATACAAGCCACTTTCCCTTGTAGTCGTCTGGTAGTTTCTTCACTCCATGCGTTGTCTCCACTAATATCTCAGGGAATTTTTCTCCTATTAGGGGTATCAATCCCGGCATTTTATACACCCCGTTTTTTGCTTAATATATTTAGGGGTTTATAAATTTTTCCAATTATAGATATGATCCGATATTATTATTTCACTTAATAAACTTATATTTAATAATGCATAATGAAATCCTAGTGAAAATTTACCTTGATATTTACCTCTGGGAAAACTATTTAAAGTAATGTGGTATAGTTGATCTCTGTGGCGAGTGGAGAGAATGGTTGAAGTGATAAGATTGTCTAGTAGTGTGGTGCCAAGTACTCAGGAATCTGCTGGCGGGGAGTTGGGTTTCTTTACTCAATTTAATGGACAAGTTAGAGACCCTATTTACGGCTACATAGACTACACTAAGGAACTAGAAGGAGTAGTTATGGATTCATGGGTTCTCCAGAGGCTTAGGTATATTTATCAATTGCAAGCAGCACACTTTGTATATCCCGGTGCTACACACTCTAGGTTCTCCCACTCAATTGGCGTTATGTACTCTTCATTCAAGTACTCTTCGTTTATTCTCAGGTCTATTCAATACTCTAATCTACCAAGCGATGTTTTAAATAGTGTTAGGAGTAGGCAGAGGGAGATTATAACCGCTGCTCGACTACTCGGACTACTCCACGATATAGGGCATGGCCCATTTAGCCATGCATTTGATAAATATGTCTATAAAACACGTAGATTTCTAGGTTTTAGAGTTGGAAACCACGAGGTTGTAGGCTACTTAATATATAGGGACTACTTGAGGGATTTAATTGAGAGGGCTTTACTTGAGAATAAGGCTACTCTAGGTCTTGACCCAGAGTACTTATTAAGCCTACTAGATAGTGGTTTAAAGCCTCCGAGGGGTATGTATGCTTACACTGATCTAGTCTCAAAGGGCTTACTGTCAAGTAGCGACTTCTACAGTGGGGGAGTAGGGTTTGACAGAGTGGTGAGAATGATTGTTAGAGACTACATATATACGAGTGACATAATGGACTACTTAAAGCGAGATAGCTACTTCACTGGCGTCCCCGTTGGACAAATAAATGACGACTGGATTGTTAGAAACTCCTTCATTATATATAGAGGCTCAGAGCCAACAATAGCTATCTCCATGAAGGCCCTTGACGAGGTGTCTAGGTTATTTGATGCTAGGAGGATTATGTATAAGTATGTATACCTACACCCTGTTAACGTTGCATTTGTAGAGACTATTGGATCACTACTAGACTGCGTGAAGTCCACTATAGTAAACCACTTGGATAAAATGCTCATGGATAAGGGTGGCTTAAGCGAGTACATTGCTCTAACCGACCACTCTATATACGCTAAACTACAGGAGTTGTTGCTGAAGAATCCATCTGAGTATGAGTGTGAAGATAAAGCATTTGCTAGAAAAGCACTTGAGAGCTTGTTCTATCATAGGAAGCCTGTGTGGAAGTTGATTACGAGGTTCACATACGACCTCGAGGAGGCTAAAGTATTGTTCGGAGAGATCGGCGCTGATGTATATAGTGCTATTAAGAAGCGTATTGGAGAGGAGTTAGCGTCAAGGTACTCAGCTAAGGGGATTAGTGAGGTGGATATTGAGATCATGGTTGATAAAATAGATGTTTTTCCAACCGCGGGTGGAGAGCTGTTTAATAGAATAGAGATTGTGGATGTTAAAGATGGGAAGATAATCCCCCACGCCTCGAAGACTTTTGAGGAGTTCGCGAGGGATTATGGTCTTAAATCAGAGGCATTGATCTCACTGTACATTAGTAGAGATAAATACAAGGCGCTAGAGGGAGGGGATATTGAGAACATAATAGCGATTGCTAAGTCAATTATTGACAACTCTATTAGGGGTAGGAGGAGGGAGGCTCCAGAGACTAGTTAGTGTGAGTGATTACCATTGAACGACTTCTCGGGATTAATACAAATGGTTGTTCAGTTAATTATATTCATAGTTATGGCTATTCTTGGAGCCCGATCATATGCGAGGTCAACTCGCGGTGTTGAGGCCCTCAAGAGGGCTATTAAGGACTTCAATATAGAGCGGGGTAAAATAGAGTTTCCAGATAGACTACTATTGGAGAGGGGGTTTCTTGTAGTAAATGCACCGGTAGAGCAGCAAGTACTGAGAGTAGCTAGTGTTAAGTGGATTGGATTAAAAAACAATGTTGAGTCCCGGGAGGTTTCATATAGTGATGTATGCTCTACTCCACCAGTAGTTGTTAAAACAGGTACTTCAATTAATGCAGTACTCCCCGGGTTGAGGGTGGTTAAGGGTAGGTATAGTGGTGTCTTGATATCCTGTATTGACACTAGAGTACCTGGAGTCTCTGCATGGGCTCATGCATTATATGGTGAGGGCAGTGTTGATGCTGAGTTATCAATCGGCAGGGGATTGGTTAAAACTAGTATTGAGTGGCATAGAGTTACTCCACAGGGGGTTTACCCGGCTAAGCCAATAGGTGAGAGAGTGAGAGTGGATGTCTGCACGGACTTCGCGAAGAAGAGAGCTTGCTTTAAGTACATTGAGTTGGCGAAACCAGGTGTTTACAGAGTTAGTGAGAAGTACCCGGAGGCAACTGTATTGTTATTAATGCATAAGAGTGGTAGGGGTATTGATGAATTATTGAAGTATACTAGGGATCTACCGAGGGTATTTATTGCTTATAATCCCTCCTTGGAGATAGTTGTTTCAAGGGGTTTTAAGAGAGCTAGGTTTAAAGGAGTATCAATGTAGGTGATCGAGGTGTATTTGCATTGAGGCCTGAGTACTTAGCTATATGTTTTATACTGAGTATTTCCCCTATTAGTGAAGTTAGAGGAGCTATACCATATGTATTATTAACTTTTAGCGATGGATACTCGAGAGTAGTGGGCTTGGTAGTATCCATTATTGGCAATCTAATAATACCCCTAATAGCATATCCACTACTGGATTTACTCAACTACATAATCCAATCGAGGCATACTCCACGAGTCGTTAAGCACTTCTATAACTGGATAATTAGTCTAGGTAGGAGGAAGTCTCTGAGTCTACGTAGAGGTAGCTATATTGCACTAGCTTTATTCGTAGGGGTACCACTACCAATGACTGGTGCTTGGACTGGCACTCTCGTAGCTTACATTCTAGGCCTCGAGAGGGAGAAGTCGATAATGGCAATAGAGGCTGGAGTATTAATAGCGTCAATTATAGTATTAGTGGCTGCATACACTGGTATAGAGTTGTTAATGAGGTTGTTCCTCGCCTAATTCTTGTTAACCCATATAAATCCCCTGGATTTACTCCTAACACATTAGTGTTTAAACTAGGACTCGTTGGCAAGGGCATAAAGGTGTCTTGTGAGTTGAGTACTCAGAGTGGTGTCTACAGTATTGATTCATATAGGGAGAGGATTATTAATGGACCCGTAGGGAGGACATTATTTTGGCTTGGATTGCCTTTGATGGTTGTTCAATTGGTTAATATATCCTATAACCTCGCTGATACTTATTGGCTAAGCCTATATAGTCCAATAGCGTATGCGTCTCCAAGGCAGATCTGGCCGTTCTTCATGTTTTTAAATGCAATTTCACAAGCTCTTAGCGCTGCAAACCTTGCATTGATTAGCCAGCATGTTGGCGCTAGAAACTATGATCACGCGAAGAGAATAGTCTCATACTATGTATCAACACTACTCATATTGAATGCATTCATAGCACTAGTTTTTCTACTACTAGGACCCATTGTATTCAAGTATGTTATGGCGGTTCCACAAGAACTCTACGACTATGTTTTAACATATGCTAGAATAATCTCCCTAGACTTACTATTGTCGGGGCTTTACGTCGGCTACTCTACAATATTTCAAGCTATTGGAGACACTAGAACCCCTTCGAGAGCTGGAGTTGTATCTGCAGTAATGAACATTATACTAGACCCACTCTTCATTTTCGGTGTGAGGTTAGGGGATAATTACATTATACCAGAAATGGGTGTAGCTGGAGCTGCATGGGCAACCGTGCTATCTAGGCTTGTTGGTTTTATAGCTGTATACATAGTTCTCAGGGAGAGGTATCCATTTCTAATTGCCAAGTTTACACTGAGAATTGATCGTGGGTGGCTATACAATAGCTTCAAGATAGGTGCCCCTTGTCCAATTACCCTTCAGTATCCACGGGATCATTGCTAACCCTGAGAATAGGTTGCTAAGTGACATTGCAAGCCAAACACCCATGGTACCAACACCCGTGAATACTGCGAGTAGGTATCCTAGTCCAAGTCTAACTCCCCAGAGCCTAATGAAGCCCACTATTGTTGGGTATAATGTGTGCCCAGAACCGTTTCTCGGCAGATGGTGGTTCATGGTTTTTTATGTTCAGTGATTTCATGGTTTTCCACCATCTGCCTCTCAACGGTCTCCCCGAGCCCGCTCACCGCAGTGGCTCCCCGCTAGTCGCCTAGGGTTCAAAGCCTCTACGGGTCTCGGGAGCCCGGGGGCATCGATAAGTACATAAACGCCTGGGGTTTTATATATACCACAGCCCTGAAAAGACTCAAACAACCCTAACTAGCCTTATTTACGGAAACAGCCTCCCAATAGACATCCCAACGAAGAAGACAGCGAAGAATGCTAGTGTTGGGGCAAATAACTGGACGAATAAATCAGCCTCACTGTACACTACTGGTAGGTCTGTGAATAAGTCGATGAAGAAGCCCCTAGTGTAGTAGACTATTATAGACCCTATAAATGAAGAAAAGCCAATGTATAGTGCAGACTTCTTAGCAACACTACGAGCCCTACTCTCCAATCCAGCGCCTATAGCCTGACCAACCATTGTTGCAACAGAGTTTGTAAAACCCCAGAGGGCTGCATCAGCTAGATCCATTAAGACAAACCCTATTGCAGCAGCTGCAGCTACGTATGCACCAAAGTAGTTTATCAATCTATTCTGGAACATGAATGCAAGGCTATTACTCATCATCATGAGTGACACGGGGGTGTTATTGAGAGGAGTCCACGGTAGTTCGGTAACCCACCATTTCATCACACATCGGACTCAAAGGTCTTCATCACACTATCCACTAGGATAAAACACTCACATCATCCCTAATAATTTAGTAATCAAGTAGTCTTCAAGGCAGAGTCAAGCTCTTGGAGAAACACCCTGAGTCCTCTACATTTTGTATACGTGTGGTGAGACCCCGATACCACCAAAACCTATATGAAAATCCAAGATCCTCGGGACTACACATGGGCCATTACCACGGGCAATTTTGATCAGCAGTCCCATGATCACCGAATACAATATTAAGAAACCCAGGTAAAAGATCTAGTTCAGAATCCAATACAAAGAATTGAAGGTTAATTAAGTGTTATCGGGGATTGTGGAAAATGGTGTCGGGTATGCCCAGGGTTGTTGTGGGCTCTGATGACTTATATCCGTGTGCAAGGGAGGTTGTTGAGTACCTTAGGAGGAGGGGGTTTGAGGTATTGACTGAGGGTGCATTGAAGACTGGGAGGCCGGAGCCTTGGCCTATTGTAGCACACGAGGTTGCACTATATGTTTCACGGGGCTTAGTGGACTTCGGTGTGCTAGTATGCTACACGGGTACTGGTGTATCCATTGTTGCAAATAAGTTGCCGGGTGTTAGGGCAGCACTATGCAATGACCCTGAGACAGCTCGCGGTGCTAGACTCTGGAATGATGCAAATATACTGGCAATGAGTGGTAGACTAGTAACAGAGATACTTGCAAGAGAGATAATAGATGCATGGCTATCAATAAAACAACCAGACCCAAGCGAGCATGAGAACATCAGGAAACTAAGGGAAATAGATGAAAAATACAGGTTGAGACTATAACATTTATATACCCTACACATACATAGATCTAGTTGGGTGTGAGGCTTGAAGACACGCATGCGTGGTATTGAGCCAATAATAGCAGTAGTGATCCTAGTAGCAGTAACACTAGTAATAGCAATAGGAGTAATAGGCTGGATCATGGGATGGTGGGGAACAATGGGAGCAACAGAATCACTACAATTATATCCAGACAGCTACGCTATACAGAGTGATAACAATGCCGTTGTAGTACTACACATTAAGAATACTGGTTCAGCGCCTGCAGTAATATACAAATTCGAACTGTTGGGAGTGGGGACACCTACATCAGCTATGGTTAGTACTACTTTGGCTGGGACCATTACGACTTCAGGTGCAGAAGTCACAATAAATCCAGGTGCTGAAGGCTATATTAACTTCATAATTAGCGGAACAGTAACCGCTGGTACAAACTATCAGATCAAAGTATATACAAGAGCTGGTAATGTATACACGTGGACTGTACAAGCGAAGGCATAAGCTCAACAAGGCTAGAGCACAAGCTAAGGCTAAATCTAAAAAGTGTAAAAGTTGAAAAGCTATTATATCTTTTTCATCTTCCTTTCTTTCACTACCCTCCTACTAGCTGAGCAATTTACTGGTTTTTCCAATCTACCACGTTACTTAGATGAAGAAATATATGTTAAGTGTGGACTTTCATACGTTGTCAATTCTACTCCCCCAATGAATTGTAACTTCGAGCATCCTCCACTCGCCAAGTATTTCATTGGTTTTTTCAGTCTCCTAAGGATATCAGGGATAGTCTATTCCGTCCTGGCTATAGCATCCGGGGTTTTACTGTATTTGATGATTAAAGATTATACCTCTGGTGATTGGTGTGCAGAGCTGTCTATTCTAGTGTTTTTCTTGTTTGACACTACTATATTCAATACTTGTAGGTTTCTCCTCCTGGATCCTCTAGCCGTCTTTTTTGCCTTATTATCTATTTACCTTTTTCAGCGCAGTTATAGATGGGCTTCTGCTGTGATTAGTGGGCTGGCCATTGCCTCGAAATTTAGCGTTGCACCTATAGTTGCAGGGTTGTGGCTTTTATTACTCTTCAAGGATAAGAGGGTTAAGGAATCGCTTACCTACTTAGCTTTGGCTTTCACTACTTACTTCTCTACTTTTATTATGGATTTGAGGCTTGGCTGGGATGGTGTAATTAGACACCATGTTGAGATGTTTGAGTATATGTATTGGAGGCATGGTTTTTCACCTGCTATTACCGTTTTGGGCTTTATTAAGCTTGTTGTTCGTGTTGAGGCATGGAGGTATCTAGGAGACTACACGTTTATTGTTTCTACGATTGGCTCCACGGTGGAATTAGTAAATACCACTTTTACCCCTGTGGGGAAGTGGTATTTGATTATATATGTAGGTGGTGGCTCTCCACTGTGGTATTTATTGCTACCTAGTTTACTCTATGCAACTTATCTCGTCTTGACGCGCAAGGCTACCACTGGACTGAGGATTATTGTACTTCTATCTTGGTTATCCCTGTTTAACGTTGCTGCAGGCCCCTTGGACTGGTACTATGTTAACACATTGCCATTTCTATACGCAACACTTGTTTTACTAATCAAGCATGTTGCAGCCTCACGGTATAAGTGGGTGTTGCTTGGATTAACTATTATTCAACTAGCTTCATTCATGCTGACTATTACTGGCCTAATACCGTTTAGGATAGTGCTATATATTTAAGGGAAAGGAACTAGCTGAACTATACTCAATATAATGCCCTAAGTCACAATAAACCAGGAGAATAAATCCAGAAACCAGTAGGGCTTAAACCATTATTCTCCTTTACGTAGACGCTAATCATGTTGATGTATAACAGAAAATTCTAGAGGAAATAGAGATCACGAGAGAGAATGAGGAAAAGATTAAGGAGCTTGCCAAGGACCCGTGGATAAGGGAGAAGATAAAAGCTCTAAAGAACTTCATGGATCAACTGCTTGATAAAGTCGGGAAGATTGAGAAGAACGAGCTTGTTAAGAAGGCGATCGAGAGGGGTCTCGACGGGGAGCTAGTGCTTGTGGGGCTTCAGAAGTTGATTCAAACAGGCGAATGCTTCGTGCCAGAGCCCGACAGGATATCAATAGTCAAGTAAAAACTATGCTGGGATTTTAATCAAAGACGTTTTAAGCAATATTCATCAATGCTGACTAGGTGTTTCTTTTAACATTAGTGAAAGTATTAGTGCAATCAATGTCGAAACTATTATCGCGATCATAGATGCGAAATATGGGTTTGAAGGGTATAGGTGTTGAGTGGCTTCTTTCACCGCATCCAGCAATGGTATATAAGCCACTGCACCAATTTGCGAGAACAGCCATAATACGCTTGACACGCTGCCAGCTAGTTTAGGACCAACAATCTCAGCGGAGAGCTCCAACCCTATAGGTAGTGCTGACATCATGAAGAAGCCTAGCACAAAGCTTGATAAACCTATGATGGTGAAATCCTCCTGTGAAGCGAGCAATATAAACATTACAGTTGCAACCGCAAGGTCGAGAACTATGAATGGTTTCCTCCTACGCATTTTATCCGAAATACCCGGGATTAAAACAGACCCGATTATCCCACCTATCAGCATCACTCCCCCTATCAACCCTGCCTCAGCGACTTCAAGCCCTCGAAGAACCAGCATGGGCTCAAGCCACGTTAATAATGCCGTGAAAACACCTACACCTATGAAGAAAACCCCGCTGAGGATCATCAAGTCCCTAGTTTTCAAGAACAAGGCAATCTCGTGGAGAGATATTGATGCTTTCGCTTCCAGCGAATTATGCATAGCGGCTTTCCTCTCCCTCCCTACGATAAAAAACAAGAGGGACCCGATAACGGTTAAGGCAGCGTAAAGGCTAAGAGCATTTACTAATAACCCCTTCTCCGGATACGGGACCAGCGTGGGGGTGAAAACCATTGCCGTTATCATGCCAATATACTGACCCATTACACCCACCCCTGTAGCCAATGCCCGCTCCCTTACAGGAAACCATTCAACAGAAAGCTTCGTAATAGAGTTAAAGATGAATGGTTGTCCAATACCTGCAATCGCCTGGGCTGTGAAGAGGAGAAAGTAGTTATCAAGCGTCAAAATCCTCAACACTGCACCTATGGACATGAAAAAGAGCCCATCAATATCCCCGCTCTAAAACCATACTTATCGATTATAACACCTGCCGGAATAGATGCTGGAATAAATATTAATGGCCAAGACATCGACAACATTCCAACATATGTTTCAGAAATCTTCAGTATCTGAGCGACAATAGTTGTAACGGGCGCGAAGCTCAGCCAGAGAATCTGGGACACCAGGGCAATAATGGAATATGACGCTAAAACCACCCATCGGTAAGAAGTAGGGGTTTCCTCGGAAAACTCGAGCATGCTTTTCCCCACTTCAAACCACCACATTTAATACAGTAAATGATGGATTTATATATTGGTTTAAATCGCTGAAAAACCAGTCAGAGTTTGCTAGAGAGAATTCTAACCGACTAATCAATTACATTAATTCTATTCCAGAAATATTCAAGGAATTAGGATAAGGAAGTGATATAATAGGAATTAAAAAGAAGTCATTAATTTTAACCATCAATCTTTACTTAGCTTGCACAGTCACCGAGTAGACATTACCAGCCCTATTATAAACCTTAACTACGCAGTTAGAACCAGCCCTGTAATCCTTTGATAATGATATTTGTAGAGTGTCTTCAGTGCTCGGTCCCATAGTGCGAGCTGATATTTTATTACCTACACCCTTAAAGTTTGAGGTATCAGTAAGCGTTTCTATTCCCGAAATCTCTATTTTATACATTACTGCTGACGCTGACCCGGTGTTCTAGGGTGGTGTTATTTATTAGTGTTTCAGGTTTAACTTGCGACTTAGCAAAAAGTAGAGTTATGTTTATGCCTGCTCATGGTTTATTTAATTGCTTTGAGATCTTGGCGTGGATCGTTGTGTTTTACTTTTTAATGCCCCATATTCTAATCTTTACTTCTCTACTTGTGTATTCTTGGAGTAGTGTTATTAGTTTTTCTGGCTCTGAGATCTCGTGTTCTATTCCTTTGATTGATCCACGCCATGCCGCTATGTTTCCATCTGGGTCTAGGAGTATTGATACATTTAGTTCTCCATTACTCCTCAGTGTTGCAACTACATACGTGTACTCTTTAATTCTACTAGATGAGCTTGTGAAGAATGTTAATAGGTCTTTAATACTCCAGTTTGGCTTAAGATCTATTGACGCTACTAGTGGTGCTTTAATTAGCTTCATTGCTAGGTTTACTGGATCTAGTGCCTCCTCGGGTGAAACCACTGGCTTAGCCTTGGGTGGTGTTACCACTGTTGGCTTCGGAGTTGGCGCTGGTGGTTTAACCTCACGTGTCTCAATGGGTGGTGTAGGTGTTGGTTTCGCTGCCTCAGCCTCCCTAGATACTGGTTTTGGAGGTGTCGGTGGTGGGGGTGGTGCAACACTAATTACTGGTGGTAGGTAGGTTACTATACTTAGTATACTTGCAGGTGGCTCTCTTATATAGTATTGTAGTATTGCTAGTAGTAGCTCTAGGAACTCTAGGCATCTATCAGTTCTCCCTGTGCAGACTCTCGTTGCATTGACAATAGTCTCTTTGTCTTGCTTTACATTGAAGGTTACGGTGAAGTTGAATGATGTGCCGCGTCCAGATACTATTAAATCCCCGTCTTTAACACTAGCTCTTGTTGGTATAGTAATGTACTCGCTTACTTTCCTCATGAAACCTGGGTAAGACCACTTAACAACATATGCTTCATCCCGCTTCTCAGTGATCTCAATACCATAGGTTACCATTAAGTACTCGTCTTTCCTCGAGTAACTAGGGATATTGTCTAGGAAGAAGCCAAAGTAGTATATTAATTTACCAACAGTCTCAGCGGGTAACCTGGTCTTCAATTGGGAGGTGTAAGTAGCGGACAACTATACAACCCCCAATTTAATTGAATTTATCTTAATACCATTATAAATACTTATCTAAGCTATACATGGATTAGAAATATGTGGGTGCAATACACAGTGATTCTAGTATATTATGAGATAAACTACTCCTCCTTTCTCCCCTTCCTCCTAGCTTTCTCCCTCTCAGTTGACTCTACTTCGTAAACCCTCACGCCTACATCTAGTAGTTTTCGAAACGCGTGCTCTAGGTATCTAACGTGTGCTCCCTTCTGCCCCACGAATGGTGCGTATCCCTCACTCTCTACTTTAACAGCTAGGTTTGGCCCTGCGAAGTCTACGTCTACTATGTGCTTGTATATCCAGCTAACTGGGTGTATTGCCCTTATAAACGGCTTAAAGTCTAGTGTTAACTCAACAGCCCTCAGCTTCAACTCTAAGTCTCTCTCCATGTTGTTTATTCTCTCACCACCTCTACCAATTAATCTACCCTGATAACCCTCCTTCGCTATTAACAATGCATCCGGGGAGTGCTCGGTTGAAACACCATACTTCTTCTTCAAGTCAACGAGATTCAACACTGTAACTAAGTCAGCGTCTGGAGCGTGTATTCTAGCAGTAGCCAAAACCTGCCTCTCGGTTTCATCCAGTGGCCTACTCCTCATCTTGGTCTCTAGTAGTAGTTTAATACCCCTCCTAGCACCAGGCCTCACGATATCCTTTAAACCGAGGTCGACAACTCTCGCGCTCTCCTCACCGAGTAGCAGCTCCCTGATCATCGAGGCAGAGTCCTTACTCCCAATACTCCTCTGGAAAACAGGGTCTCCTGCAATAATCAACCTACTATTCCTACCCATCCTCGTTACAACCTCAATAGCGCTCTCAACAGGTAG
The DNA here is from genome assembly GCA_028275705.1 of Desulfurococcaceae archaeon. Taxonomy (GTDB): domain Archaea; phylum Thermoproteota; class Thermoprotei_A; order Sulfolobales; family Desulfurococcaceae; genus UBA285. The sequence continues at coordinate 37,046 of JAPWUD010000010.1, forward strand.
ATTTTGAGCATCATCAATGAAGACTATTGAGTCGTCGAATGTCCTACCCTTCAAGTAGTGTGAGTCTGCAAACACTATTAAGCCCTTCGAGGCCAACTCACTTATTCTAGAAGCCTCGATCACACTAGATGCAACGTCCTCGACATATGAGAAGACCATTCTATAGTACATTTCACCGAGCTCCGCTGCAGTCAACTCCTTACCAGATACTACGTCTATGAGGGGCCTTGTCAGTATGAAACGCCTGTACTTACCAGATAATACAGCGTCTACTCCATATATAATGCTAAATAAACTCTTACCACAACCAGTTGGCCCGAATAAACCAATAATCTCAACTCTCTTATCCACAAGAGCCTTCACGATCTCCTCTTGACCTGGTGACTGAGGCTGTATTTTTGAAAACAAACTCTCAGTACTCACTACTAGATCACCTCTTTAAGCACGTGTAGCGCCATGGATAAACAATGTATTCTCGAATCCCTAATAAGCATTAATAACGTAGTTGAGCAGTAGCCTGGAAAACAATATACTAAGCTTCAAATGGTGCTAGTAGATACACTACTCTACCAGGTCCAATGGAGAACTCTGCTTTCAGCGGGTTCTTTGTGGCAAACTGGAGTGAAACAATGTCCGAGACTCTAGCTACTCCAAGTATATTAACTAGCTTAGATGTGTCGTAAACACCCTCAGCTGGCTCTGAAACCTCTAGTGAGATCAATGCTAGAGAGCCCTGTGCAAACCTAACTTCGAGTTTTCCAGCTCCAATAGACTTGAACACTATTGCGTCTTGTGTAGCCTTAATCTGAGTACTGCCACCAACAGCTTCAATATCCTCAATAACCTTCTTCAACGACTGAGCCATTAACTTAGCGTTCACAGTGTAGTTAATACTCAACTCAGGCAACTCTGGCACTGGGACATCTAGGTTTCTAAATTTAAACACTCTACTAACTACTCCACCAGCACCAATAGAGAACTTAGCGTAGTCACCCTCAAGCTCGATGGATAAATTCTCACCCTTCTTAATATGCCTCAAAACCCTCTTCAAGTTATTTATTGAAACCCCTATGTTTACTGCTTCACCAACATCATACTCCAAGAACATCTCTCTAGGTATTAAAACATCAACTAGTGAAGTCTGGTCAACATCGAGTGCTTTAATACTCAAACCATCCCCAGTTAAAACGAGTGAAACTTCGTCGGCAATAGTGCCAATAGTCTCTATTAAATCCCTAAACAACTTAGCCTCTGGTAAAACAACACGCGTCAAACTCACACACCAATAAACTATATATAACGAGGAGCTTAAAACCAGTGAGCTAGTACCCGTGGGAAGCTTCAATGTGCTAAGTGTACAAAGTGCTCTTTAAATAAAATAGATACCTAGCATTAGTAGCCATGTATTAGTTTAGATAAAGCCACTACCTTGCGCGCTTCCAAGGGGCAATCCATATTGTGACCTCTATGTCTTCCCCCGTGAATTCCCCTAGTACTCTATAGAGCTCCTCAGGCCAAGATACTCCACGCTCTCTATCTCTAACTAACCCCCTCCACGCTATAACATCACCACTTGTGTCTACAACTAGCCAAACGTCTAGGAGTATTGGTATTCTTAGTTTAACCAGTATGAGTTGGTACTCTCTGTATTTTCTAGCCACTCCACGTATGTACTCCAATAAATCCCCTACTCTCCAGCCAGCACGAAGTACAACTGTACGGGTCTCCGGGGATTTCCTAAGTATGTATGCTACCCCCTCAACACTAAGAGCCATGTATGCACTAGTTAACCCTCTTCTCAATAACTCCTCATCTATTGGTTTTTCAGTAGTTTCCATAGTGCCCGGTGGACCTGGAGCCTCTTTTACTCTAAACTTAAAGATCTCTTGGGCTACAGCGCTCGGCAGGGAGTTTATGTATAGTGAAAGCACCATTATGTACTTCTCAGCGAACAAATTGCACTTATCCCGGTTTCCAATGCACACGGTCTGTGTATTGACGATGACTGATCCATTCGGCCCCACTCTAGGCTCCAGCGTTAACTCCATGAAGAAATCACTGCTCTTCCCATAGACCACTACTTTACTGTCAATGATTCGCCCATACCTAGAGATTGAAACTAAATCGCAGATCCTTCTAAACAACCCCTTTTTATAACACCATTGGAATTTACAAGTATTAGCATCTACTTCTATAACCTCGAATTCCCCAAGGAATTGAATGGGGATACATGAGTAGTATAGAAGCTTTACAGTGGCTAGAAGGGGGTATGGGCTTGGGAACGAGCGGTTATTATTACTATTCAATAATAGAAACCCCGTTTAAATAGTGCAAATAAAGTTCAATCTCAAAGCTTATAAATTTTATAGTCCCTAATCAAGTTAGCAAATCAAGGAAAGAGAAGTGGGTTCATCCGAGTGGATGACGAGTATACGCTACATCTAGATCCATGTGGAAAAGCCATGTGTAGTGTTAAAAACACAAGTGAATAACTACTTCTTCTCAGATTCTTCTTTCTTCTCACTAGCTCTCTTTTCTTTCCTCCTAGTTTTACACGGCAATTTAATCCCTATTACATATTTTATTAAGTTTTATTATTTAAAGAATGGGGATTTTAAGTAATTTGTTTTCCATATTATTAGTTTTGTTTAATTAATTCAATTAACTCATTGATTAATACAGCGAGAGTGGTTTTCAACGTATTTTTAGTGGTTTAACTTCGAAGTAATCTAGGACTGCGTATTTATCTACTAGGAAGCTTGGTAGTTCCCTTATAGATATTACTAGTACATTAGCGTGCACTCTAATCCCCGGTGTTAGTAGTGTGATTATTAGTGGAGTAATGGATTTGGCTTTCTCGAGGATTCTATACTTAGACTTCACGTATGAATAGTACTTAACTAGCTTCCCAACTCTAGCATTGTGGTTTTCAGCAGCGTTTTTCAGTCTAGATGGTGTTGTTATTGACCAGTGTTTGCAGTCTACTGCCAGTGAGAAACCAGTTGATGGGTCAACGCCTAGTACATCTAGTTCAAACCTAACGGGGCTAGTTAATGAGACGCTGTGCTCTACTTCATACTGTGACTCAGAGAGTATTCTAGACGTGAAGAACTCGAAGTCCCTCCAATTCAGTAGCTCACTTATTCTCCTCGCTTCAACTCCACGTGATAGTAGTTTTAGAGCTAACTCCACGGGGTTTATAACCGAGGCTTCTGAACCTCTTATTTTAATAAATTCCTTATTTCCAGCTATAATCTCTAAGACTGCGTCCTCGGGTAGACTCGTTAGAGACGCAAGCTCCCCTATAAGAATCCTCCTATACTTCAATATGGTCATTAAAACCCTGGATTCAGTGTTCATGTCTAAGACCACGTTGTTAAAATATAGTTAATTGGAGTGTATTAATTATCGATTGCTATAGATTGACCTTGGTGTTTGAATTGAGTGGGGACATTATTGAGGATTTGAAGAGATTGGTTTTGAAAGAGCCTATTGTAGACTATGAGGTAAGCCCTGATATGAGTATATGTGATTTCATTGAGAGACTTGGTGGAGCACATGGCTTCATGGCTGGCCACGTGTATGCAGCTAGTAGGGTTTTAGCTGAGATGATAATGGATGGAGATGCTACTAGAATACTCTCATTCACAGGCAACCTCGTCTCTACTGGTTTAAGGGGTGTTTTAGCTCAGTTGGTTAGGAGTGGTTGGTTTAATGCTGTTATAACAACTTGTGGTGCACTAGACCACGATATAGCTAGGTCTACTGGTGGGGAATACTATAGGGGGGATTGGAGTTATGATGACTCAATGCTTAGATCCGCTGGATTACATAGACTTGGAAATGTATTGATACCTATTGAAAACTATGGTTTACAAGTTGAGAAGTTTACGAGGAGTCTACTAGAGGATCTCGCTAAGATTAGTAAGAAGTGGAGTGTTAGTGACCTACTGCTTGAAGCTGGTAGGAGGATTAGCGATAAGTACAGTATACTCAAAGCTGCATATGAGAGGAGAGTACCCATTTTCGTACCCGGTGTTTATGATGGTGCATTTGGCTCTCAAATAGTATTCAACCACCACGCGTTGGGCTTAGAGCTAGACTTAATAAGGGATGAGAAGAAGATCATTGAGCTAGTTGTGTCGTCCAGGAAGCTTGGAGCACTCATTATTGGTGGTGGTATTAGTAAACACCACACTATATGGTGGGCTCAACTCAGGGAGGGATTAGACTATGCTATCTACTTAACCACGGCCATTGAGTATGATGGAAGCCTTAGTGGTGCACACCCGAGGGAGGCAATTAGCTGGGGTAAGATCAAGCCAAGTGCGAAGAGCGTAGTTGTATATGGTGATGCAACAATAACACTTCCACTCGTAGTAGCCGGTGCTCTCTGCGTGTTGGGGAGGAAGTAGTTGATTAAGGTACACATAGGAGTAGATGATGTTGACTCAATTAATGGTGGCTGCACAACACACTACGCTGTAAAACTAGCCTGGATGCTATATAGTAGGGGTGTAAAGTTCTTAGACTATCCAAATATTGTTAGATTAAACCCCGCAATACCGTGGAAGACTAGGGGGAATGGAGCAGTTGCGCTTAGAATACTCGTGGAATCTGAGGACTCAATTAATGATATATGGGAATTGGCGAGTAGTACTTTGGATGAGTATAGTGGGGTTTTCAGAGACTCGAAGAAGCAGCCGGGCTTAATACTACACATTGGGGATATACCTTGGTTTTTCAAGTTTATTGCGGAGAAGGCTCTATATGACTTAGTTCCATTAGAGCTCGTTGATAGATTACTCGTGAAGAGCAATAGTACACGGGTGTATAGTCCGAGTGGTCGGAGGGGTTTAATAGGTGCTGTTGCAGCAGTTGGGTGTACTATGGAGACTAGTGATCACACATACGAGCTCTTAGCATATAGAAAGCAAGAGTATTGGGGTAGTCGTAGGTGTGTTAGTGAGGGGAGTGTTATCGCAGTGGATAGAGAGTACGGGGATTACTTAATACTAAACTATGACTACGAGTATGGTAGAGTCTTGATTACGCCGAGGGGTCCAGACCCAGTTCTACTTGGTTTGAGGGGGGAGGATCCTATTGTCTTACTCGAGGCGTATAAGAAGCTAGAGATTTGTGAGCCCGTTGATTATACTTGCTTGTTTAGGACTAATCAGCATACAGATGCCCACTTACACAGTGTTGACTCTATTTGCAGTATAAGGCCATATATGTGTGTTAAGGTAAATGGTATAGTTTCATCTAGGCCTATTCGGATACCTGGTGGACACGTTGTATTTAAGATTTGTAGTGGGGGCTGCTGTATAGATGTAGCTGCCTATGAGCCTACAAAGTCCTTTAGAGACATTGTTGAGAAACTCCGTGAGGGAGACTTAGTTGAAGTTATGGGTTGTACTAGGCCTCCCAGTAGTAGGCATGGATTGACAATAAACCTCGAGAAAATAGTGGTTAGAGAAGTTGCTAGAGTAGTTGAGTATGTGAATCCAAAGTGCCCGAGGTGTGGTGGGACAATGGAGAGTGTGGGGAGGGGTAAGGGGTTTAGGTGTAGGAGGTGTGGTTATAGGGATCAATATGCATCTAAAACCCCAGTGTATGTAGAGCGCGATTTAAAGCCCGGTATTTATGAGCCTCCCCGGATTGCCTTTAAGCACTTAATGAAGCCTATCTCTAGGTTTGGAAGGGAGAAGAGAGTGTTTAGTGGTGTTTTAGTAGATGGGTTTATCCAGAGAGTTGGCTAGTATTTATATTTGAAGCCTTATATGGATTAATTGGTGCATCTACATGTCTAGGGCATCTACACGTGTAAAGTCTATACCGGTGAATCCTCATAGATTGCTTATATCGAAAGCCCATGATTTGAAGAGGCGTGGTGTTAGGGTATATGACTTCACAGCGGGTCAGCCTGGGCTACCTCCGAGCATGGAGGCATTGAATTACTTCATGGATCGTGTTAGGAGGGATCCATTCAATCACTTTAGATACATGCCTACTCAGGGATTACTAGAGTTGAGAGAGGCTATTTCCACAGACCTCAAGAAGTATGGTGGTATTGATGTTCCAAGTGATCAAATACTGGTAACCACGGGTGGAGCCGAGTCTTTATTGATAACTGTGTGGAGTCTACTCGATGAGGGTGACGCAATACTACTACTAGACCCCTCTTACAGTGTATACTGGGATCAAGCGAAATTCGCTGGTTTGAGAGTGGAGACGTGTACTCAGAGCTATGAGACCGGATTCAACCCAGACCCAGAGTGTATTAAGGAGAAACTAGGGTCTAGGGCTAAGGCAATATTGTTTGCAAGCCCCGATAATCCAACATCGAGGGTTATTAGTAGAGAGGTTGGAGAGACTATTATGGATGTTGCTAGGGAGAAGAAGGCGTGGGTTATATATGATGTTGCATACAAACACCTAGTCTACGATGGAGAGCACTTGTGGCTCGAGAAATACGACCCTGGCTTAGAGTACACTGTTGTGTGTGGATCATTCAGTAAAGACCTAGCTATACCAGGCGGTAGACTAGGCTACATCTATGGACCGAGAGACATCATCCCTGATCTAGTCAAAGTGAAGAGCATACTCGGCATAGTAGCACCTGTCCCAATGCAGTGGCTTGCATACTACTACTTAACAATGGGGTTTAAGGAGAAGTACCTAGCGGAAGTACTACCAGTGTATAGGAGGAGGAGGGATGCTGCATATGAGTCATTCAAAAAACTAATCCCCGAGGCTAGACTACACAAGCCACCTGCAAGCATGTATCTATTCCCAGACATTAACCCAATACTCGGGAAGCTTGGACTAAGCGACTTAGACTTCACAATTAAACTAGCCGAGTCCAAGGGAGTGGTAATGCTGCCCGGCTCAATATTCGGCGAAGCTGGGAGAGGATACTTACGGATAACATTTGTAACTATGAGAGAGGATGAATTAGTAGAGGGGTTTAAACTACTCAGAGAATTCCTCGAGGAAAACAAAGCTTTATAAACTAAGACTACACCTATTTCTCCAAACTGGTATCCTATCCATAATAGTGTTCAATAATAATTAACCAGTATGAAAATAAATAATATAGTTAAGTGAATAAGTAGAAGTGAGAATAATGGAGACAGTTGAGTTAAAGAAAAAGATTCTCAATCTACTGAGAGAAGACGAAGAGTTTAGACTAGCAGTTGCAGGCCTCCTCGGCATGGACACTATACTTAGAGAGCTAAAGAAACTACGCGAAGACTTCCAGCACTTTGTGAGAGAGCAGGAGAAAAGGTGGGAGGAGGAGGCTAGGAGGTGGGAAGAGAACAATAAGAGATGGGAAGAGAATAACAAGAGATGGGAGGAGGCATACAAGAGATTTGAAGCAATTGAGAAAAAGCTATTGGAGCACGATGAGAAATTCGAATCCATCAATAAAGAACTAAGGAGATTATCTAAAGCTGTGGCTGAGTTACAGGTAATTGTGGGCTCCATGGGGAGGAGGTGGGGTAGGGACCTCGAGAAAATGGTTTTAGAGATCTATAGGCATGCACTCGAGGAGAGGGGGATCGAGCCTGGTAAAGTCGAGAAGTTTAAGTATGTAGATAGAGAGGGCAGGTATCTTGGTAAGGGTGCTGTAATCGAGGTGGACATATATATACACGACGATAAAGTATATCTCCTAGAGGTTAAGTCTCGGACGGAGCTTGAAGATGTAGAGTGGTTTAGTAGGAAGGTGAAGATAGTTGAGGAGATTATTGGTAGGAAGGCGGAGAAGTATATAATTGTGACAGTGCATATTGACGACGATGCACTAATGAGAGCAATAGAGCTTGGATTAGACGTTGTTTATGGATCAGTAATACGCCTTGAATAATTATTATAAAAAGTTATGAGCGATCCCGCTACTACAACCTCTATGAAATGAGACTCGCCTTCCTGAATTTAAGCCAGCCGAGTACAAATGGCATTATTATCCAAGCTATAGTGCTAGTTGCTACTAGCCATGGATTTACAACCTCCTTCAATACGTCTCCTGTTGGCAGTATACTGTACTCACCCACCTCTTGGATCATGAAGTAGTACTGCATATAGTCCTGTATTCTCAACGGGTTGAAGTAGTTTAGTGTGTACTGGATTCTAGTAATCTCAGTTAATATATTAACTCCCACACCCCTATAGATAAAGTAGACGATCAAGTATATTATTAGAGACCACAATATGCTGAATAGTACATATGATAATACTGATGCAACAATGTATCTCGAGCCACTGGTGAGTGATCCTAGTAGGTAGCAGAATGAGTAGAATGCAATGAGTGATAGTACTAAGCCACCGTACAGGATTAATCCCCCTTGGATGCTCGGGGACACGCCAGTCAATAGGTTTATAGAGGTCATTAAGGCAACATAGAATAAACTGGTGGCCGCGATCACCACTAAAACCCCTGCTGTAAACCTCACAGTATATAGTTCAAACCTCGTAATGGGCCTAGCAAGTATAAATTCGAGAGCGCCCTGAGACCTTGGCTTAGCAATATATACGTAGACCAAGTAAAGGACAATTATGGGGAAGAACGCTGTAAACAAGCCAAGACCAACACTACTAATCAACTGCATATAGATCATTCTCGCTGCTAAACCACTTTGTACAGTGTTAACGGGGACTTCTAGTACAGTGTATTCTCTACTAGTATTACCACGCGAGTAAAGTACAAAGTAGTAGGCTGGAGCTCGCCTCAGGGTATTATTGAATAAGCTAGTCTCTATCTCCAAGGAGCTAATGCCTGGCTCTACAACACCGACTTTATTAAAGTACTTTTCTAAATCCCCAGGTTCAAATCTCACTGGGATATTGATTAGCGTTGTGTTTGCACTAACTTTCCCCAAGTAGACTTCGAATTCTCCCCCACTAATACTATAAAGTGAGAGAATTAGTTTCGCCTTATCTGAGCCCGTGATGTATATTAGAGAAGCGGATACATAGCCCCTAATGCTCTCTGGATTGGTAGGTGGAATATAAGTCATTGAATCATTAAGCACTACAATGGGGTATGTTGCACTAGGCCCAGGCGTTTCTACTAACACATAGATTGTTTTATTCTCTACTTGTAGTTGACTGTATTGCCTCCCACTGAACACTGAAACCAGCGTCATGCTTGAGCCGAATGGTGTAGTTGTATTTACGTATAGGCTACACCCGTACTCAGCCCCTATGTTAATGCCTAGGTTCCTCTCAACTACTACTCTTCCATTACTACTCCGCACTACTCTCTCGTCTAATATATTGAGTAGTTTGTTTGCTCTATCTACAAATTCCTCTCTATTTGTAGATCCCAGTTCAGACACCAGTCTCTTCAACTCCGTAGTGTTGTAGCATCCAAGTTTATAAGATACCTCACCATCTACTGGTCTATAATCTGGGTTTAATAGTAGTACTTCTAGTTTATAGTCTCCAGTCGAGGCATCAATAACCGAGTAGTACACTGCACTCTGGGAGGTAGTGGTCGTCGATATTGATGTTATAGCTAAGTATGCGAGTCCTATGCCCGATACTGTGAATAATAATAGTGTTAGTAGTACTGAGAGCCTTATTACTCCGCGTTTAAAAT
>JAPWUD010000035.1 GCA_028275705.1 Desulfurococcaceae archaeon
ACTGCACTCTGGGAGGTAGTGGTCGTCGATATTGATGTTATAGCTAAGTATGCGAGTCCTATGCCCGATACTGTGAATAATAATAGTGTTAGTAGTACTGAGAGCCTTATTACTCCGCGTTTAAAATCGTAGAGTACAGGGTTCATAATTCACCACTCTCAGCTCTCTTCACTAGGTTGAAGAAGAAGTCTTCAAGGCTCTTCTCCTCTCTCTTAGCCTCTAGTACTCCAATGCCTTTACTCACGAGCTCGGAGATCAAGACACTACTATCCACGCTTGGATTTCTCACCAATACTCTATTACCACTTACAACACTTACTTCACCATATTTACCCAGGAGCTTTAATAAGTCATTGTCAACTTTAGTGAGCACTAGTTCTACTGCTGGTTTAGCCTCATGCTTTATTTCATCTATTGAGTGTGATCCAATGATCCTACCCTTATGTATGAATACAACGATGTCAGCTATCCCCTCAACCTCGCTTAGTATGTGTGAGGAGAATAAAACGGCCTTACCCCTCTTCCTGAACTCTACTGCTAGTTCTCTGAAGAATGCTATTCCCTGTGGATCTAGTCCATTCAATACCTCGTCAAATATGAAGTTGGGTGGGTCGTTGATCATTGATACCGCTAGTGCAAATCTCTTCTTCATGCCCTGTGAGAATGTTGCTAGTTTCCTATTTATTGCATCGCCAAGGCCGAACTTCGTTAGTAGTTCCTCTCCAAGTCTCCGTGCTTCGCTGCCCTTATATCCATAGTAGCCGGCTAGGTATGTGAAGTAGTCTATCGCCTTAAACTCAGACTCGAATATTGGTAGTTCTGGAACCCAGCCCACTCCCCAAGAAGCTTTCTTCTTATCTCTTGTAACTGAGTAACCATCTATTACTACATCTCCCTGATCTGGCGGTAAGACGCCTGTAGCGATCCTAATCGTCGTTGTTTTACCTGCACCATTCAACCCTACGTAACCCACTACTCTCCCACTTGGTACAGTGAATGATACGTTTTTCAAAGCCTGTACTTTACCAAAAGACTTTGATACATCACGGATCTCAATAGTCAATTAATACACCTGTTGCACACCTGTTGATAGCCATATTGATAGAACCTTATTACCGTTTCTCGGTAGATGGTGGTTCATTGTCCTTCATATTCATTGATTCCGGCTCCCCGCCATCTACTTCTCAACGGATTTATCCCCCCGACCACTCTACGGGAGTTGTTCGCCCCTAGTCGCCTAAGGGTACACCCACTCCCCTCAAGTAATCGGGGTTCACGTGGTGTTCATCAGCCTCAAGGCTTCATCGGCTTCAAAAACAATACCACTGTATCTTAGAGGGGGTTTATAAACACACCTCACAGCGCTGGGAGGCCTTAGACATCAATAAATATGAGTACTACAAATAATTATGAAGAATGAAACAGCCCCCGGGCTAATAAAAATAGATTAAATAATATTAATAATATTAATAAAGATAGACTAAACAACTAGGTGTGTTGTTTTGGTTCAAGTAGTTGATTTAACACTCCGTGATGCTCATCAATCACTAATTGCTACGAGGTTTAAAACAGAGGATATGGTTCCGATTCTAGATAAAATTGATAAAGTGGGTTTCTACGCGATCGAGATGTGGGGTGGAGCCACGTTTGACGTGATGATAAGGTATTTAAGGGAGGATCCATGGGAGAGGCTGAAGATTATAAGAGATAGAGTTAAGAAGACGAAGCTCATGATGCTTCTACGCGGGCAAAACCTCGTTGGCTATAGACACTACCCAGACGACGTAGTTGAGAAGTTTGTTGAGTATGCTTATAGGGATGGAATAGATGTATTCAGGGTTTTCGACGCACTAAATGACGTTAGAAACATGAGGACTTCTATTAAGAAGGCTAAGAGTCTAGGGGCCACAGTGCAGGGGACGATCACTTACACTATAAGCCCAGTCCACACAATAGAGCACTACTTGAAGATCGCTGAGGAGCTCATAGCTCTAGAAGTAGACCACGTAACAATCAAGGACATGGCTGGAATACTAGACCCCTACACAGGCTACAACCTAGTGAAAGCAATTAAGGAGGAGTTTAAAGTACCCGTGGACGTACACTGTCACTTCACCGGTGGATTAGCAGTTGCAACATACATTAAAGTAGTGGAGGCTGGTGCAGACTTCATAGATACTGCTATTAGTCCACTTGCATTTGGTACAAGCCATCCAAGTATACAAACCATGTACTACTCACTACCACCAGAGCATAGACCAAGCGTAGACCTCAACGTGGTTAGGGAGATTAGCGAGTACTTGGGTAAAGTGTTATTTAGTAAGTACAGGGAATTACTCGACGTTAGGGTATTCATGCCAGACCCCAATGTACTAGAGCATCAAATACCAGGTGGTATGATATCTAATTTCATAGCCCAGTTAAAGCAAGTTGGAGCTGAGGATAAATTAAAAGACGTCTTAGAGGAGGTTAAGAGAGTTAGAGAGGATCTAGGCTGGCCACCCCTCGTAACTCCAGCCTCCCAAATTGTTGGTGCACAAGCCGTATTGAATGTACTCTATGGGAGGTACCAGGTTGTAGCTAAGGAGACTTATAACTATGTTAAGGGATTATACGGTAGGCCCCCAGCTCCCATAAAGAGGGAGGTTGTTGAGATTGTCTTGAAGGGTGATAAACCTATTGAATCTAGACCAGCCGATCTACTGGATCCACTGTATGAAAAGTGCAGAAGCGAGGTATTGAATAAGGGGTTCTACGCGAAGGAGGAGGATGTATTAACATATTGTTTATTCCCAGACGTAGCAGTCGAGTTCTTCAAGGCTAGGCTGCAGACTGTAGTTTCTAAAACGCGTGATAGAGACATATGGGATGAAATACTCGGATACTAGTTTAAAGTCGGGGATTGACATATTTTCAAATGAGTGATGAATTGCACCTCAACGGATGAGTGAAGAAGCTGACCTGGGCTGAACTAGAAAAACTACTTTATATTCCCAGCGATGTTTATTATTGATGACCCAATGTAAGCAGCGATCTCCACTACACCCAGTAGTTTTCTAGCAGAATCAGCTTTGAATCTAACTCTATATGCGTCAATTCTCTCAAATAAATCAAGAGCTTCAAGTGCATCGGCAATTAGCGACTCCCTAAATGAGAGCTCAACAATGTATGGTTTACTAATCTCAAGTAGCCTTAAATCACCCTTGGAAACCCTACTACAGGCTTCTCTAACACCAATACGTAGTCTACTCTCAACACTATCGATACTTGGATAATAAGCAGCATACCTTGAAATACCCTTCTTTAGTGGAATAAAGACAACCCATGGAGTATGAGCAGCAACCTCGCTTCCCAGGTACTCGTCTCCAGCTAGTAAAGCCGCTGGAACACCCTGTTCAGAGGCATATAGTGTATTTATGAGGAACTCACTTGCTCTAACTCCATTAACCCTGATCTCCGCGAAGACTCTACCGCTGTAAGTGTGATCTAGCATCCCGTGAATAGTTCCAGCAGCAGCGTGGTAGCCGATGAAGAAAACAGCGTTAAAGCTCTTGTCGAGTCCTGAGAGCATGCTAAATGGTCTTGGATAACCCTGGATTAATCCAGCTCTGCTATCTAACTCGAGGTAGTTGATGTTGGTCATGTATCCATGACTATCTGCAACAAGCACCTCTGTGTATCCGTTTTTAAATAACTCATCTACAGTAGCGTTGACTAGGCGAGTCATAACTTTAGAGGCAATTGAGAATTGGCTGCTCCAAGGTGAAACCATTGTGAGTGAGGCCACTCCGGGCAACCCCTCTAGATCAACTGATATGAATGCCTTCAATACATCCACCCATTTGTCTCTAAATGGTCTTTTAGTAATAAACTTATTTGGTAGATATGAATTTGTAGATGTATTATTGGTTGGTTTTAATGATTGGTGTTGAGGAGGCTAAGGAGAATGCAGCTAGAGAAGCTTGTAGAGTTCTAGGTGATTTTAGAGAAGTCAAAGTCATTGGCCTAGGCACTGGATCTACGGTGAAGAAGTTTATTGATGTATGCATTGACAAAATCAAGCAATACTTAATCGTGTCCTCATCAATTGACACAACTCTATATACTAAGTCCCGTGGTTTTAATACAATAGACATGTACTCGGTGGACAGCGTAGACGTGTATATTGATGGAGCAGACGAGGTCTCTAATAAACTAGACTTAGTTAAAGGTAGGGGTGGTGCATTACTCAGAGAGAAAACTCTTGCATATCTATCAAGCTATCGACTATACATTGTTGACTATACAAAGTTTAATGGTAGAGATTATTTATACCTTAAACCAATACCCGTGGAGATCACTCCATCCACACTACAATACACTATGCGGGCTATTAAGAACACAGGATTATTTGAACCAGTTATTAGAACCAGCATTGGTAAAGACGGCCCAATAGTCACAGACAACAACAACTACATACTGGATTTAAAGCCTCTCAAACCCATAGAAGACCCCCTTAACACACACAAGTTACTAAAGCTTATACATGGAGTAGTTGAAACAGGTATCTTCCCCGCAGTAGAACTAGTAGACACCGTAGTAGTTGGCTACCCAGATAAAGCAATAGTTTACAACCGAAAGCCTCGCCTTTTAAGGCGGGGATGAGAGGAAAAGCTTATAAATTTTCTCATTTTAATTATTCCTTGGTGATGAGTTAATTGTAAGCTGTGGTTGCCCCTAAGCCCGTGTGGGATGCGGGGTTTGCAACCACTAAACAAGTTGAAATGGGGGATCTCTGACCACCCCGACTGCCCCGCAGAGGACAGATGTAGACCCAAATAGATGCGGGGAACCAGTGAACCCCCCTAAAGGGAACCCCCACCCTTCAGGGCGGAGAGGAGGTCAGAATAGAGGGGTCAGCATTAAAACCGGCTGATTTAATTGATGAAAGTAACTCACGTTTTATTTGCAGTGGGTTTAACAGGGGTTTTAGGACTATGGAGAACCCCGTGGGGTCCCCTAATAGTGATCCCGGCATCTATAGGCTCGATCGCGCCTGACGCGGATTTGGGGTCACGCCATAGAATGCTGCTACACAACATCTTCATACTCTTCATGCTCATAGCCTCCTCGTGGTTTACCACGGTTTACTCTGACTTAGAGCTTAGCTTATTGCTATTGGCCTTCATTATTGGCTGGATTAGCCATATAGTGCTTGATTTACTTACTTTGAAGGGTGTTGCACTACTATATCCTGTCTCCAAGAGGTTTTATGGTTTTAAAAAATGTAGGAGTGATAGCTTATTGTGTAATGGTTTATTCTCACTTATCTCAATAGTAATGATTATTTATGGGGTAAAGTCATTCATCCCCTAACTACTCCTCTTTCTACTTGCAACTCTCAAAGCCATGAAGCCTAGTATTATTGTAACGCCTAGCACTAGTGCTAAGCCGCTCGTTAAGTATAGTAGACTCGTCTTCTTTAAATCCTCTACTTGTGCAAGCACTTTATCCTGCTCGATTACCTTGCTTCGATAGAGCTCTCTATCCGCTTCGCAACTACGTAGTTGACTACTGGTATCTACTAGTGTTTGATTTAGTTGAGTGATGTTTTGCTTTAATTCATCTAATTGTTTATTGAGATTTGATGCCTCTTTATTAACGACTAAGTTTTGAATGTGGTTGAATGGATTAGTGCTACTATAGGATAGCAATATAGCGGTTAGCTGAGACATAGTCCATTTTTCCTCGAGTTCTCCCGTTGTGGGCAGTAGTCTACTCGCGAATACTGCATAGTATTCACTATTATAGCATAGTATAAATACTGCTAGGTAGTCTGGTTTGAATGAGCTAGCATATATTGTTAATTCATTGACAAGTAGCTTGTAGAATTCACTTATTGACTTATTATACCAATTAACACCAACGTATTTTCCAACGATATCGAGTTCTGGCAGATAGGCGTATATTAGTGAGTTATTGGATTCACTAAGTGCTTTTCTAAGAAACCTCATCGATGATCCATAAACCTGGGCTATCCACCAATTAACCGAGTCCTCGTCTAGTTTACTGATTAAATCACGGTACTTGACTAGTGTATACCAGTGGATGAATACATCGTTGAATGGTGTAAAGCCTGTGGAGGCGTAGCCTGTAGTCCTCATTGCTCCTGGGAATAGTAGTTTAATAGTGTTGTTTGAGACTTCTAAGGTGTAGAATAACAAGTGGTATGAAACAGTATTATTATCTCTCTGAACTCTGACTTCTAATGGACCGAGTGCTCTGTTAGATGTGTAATTAGGAGTAGATGTCGTCAAATTGTAATTCAATAGTGTTAACTGAATTGACTCCCCCTCGAGTTTTGCAGTTAGATCCGTGTTGAGTGTATCCCAGTGTATTGTCTTATTTATAGGTATCTCCAAGATACCTGGTGGTAAGTGGTTTTCATCGAAGTTTATAAGTGGGTTTATCGTGGAGGAGTGGTTAGCTGGATCTACTGGAGGGACGTTTACAAATGTTGCATTACTCCACAAGGTCACTA
>JAPWUD010000001.1 GCA_028275705.1 Desulfurococcaceae archaeon
AGTGGTCTCCAACTGGAAGCATTGTAGTTAGTAAACTAAATGCAGCTACACATAAGTCTCCACGCTTCGTGATAGTCTTAGCTGTGTTTAACAATTCCTCCTCGCTCTCAGCAAGAATTACATAAACTTGGCTTAATTTATCCAGGGAAGCAACTAGTGCATTCACACTATACCTAGTATCCTTTCTATATTGAAATACTACTCCCACCCTCAACGTGCTACCGTTTCTCGGCAGATGGTAATTCATAGCCATCCATGTTTACTGTTTTTAGGGCTCCTCACCATCTGCCTCTCAACGGCTTTATCTCCCCGACCACTCTACGGGAGTTGTTCACCCCTAGTCGCCTAGGGGACATCCACTCCCCTCAAGTAATCAGGGTTCACGGATTGTTCATCAACCTCAAGGCTTCATCGGCTTCGAATTTCTACCACTATTACTGTATTTGAAGATGGTTTAAAAACCTATTGTAATAAATGTAAACCCAGTATACTCTTCAATAGATACATTCGGAGTAGCACTAACACTAGGACTAGATAAACACGTTGCATCAGCACACCTCATAGCATTAAGAGGTCTAAGACATCAATGGAAATAAGTATTACAAATGATCATGAAAACTCAAGCCACTACCCACATCTAGAGCCGGTGTAGACCGTGAATCCATAAATTAGAATTGTTAGATTGGGCTTAAACCAATAAATACCCTTATACAGGTTATAAGTACCTAAGAACTATAGATGGGTATGAAGAGGTGCTTAGATTGAAGCCGGGATCTAGTTTAGACCCCATCGAAATACAAGAGTTAGCTCGAAGAGTTAGGTTAAAGATACTGCATGAAGATAGTGATGTTGTTTTAGTAACTGCTCCAAATGATGAAGAGCTTGCAGGTATTGTAAAAGAACTCTTAAGTATACGCTCACTGAGTCTTAAGGAAATTCACCAGGTTCTCTCAGGTATTGCAAGCGAGGATAAAATAAGGAAGGCACTAAACACTCTACTAGAGCGCGGCGAGATCTATATCAATAACAACGGCAAGTACGTAGCGACAAGTATTTAAGCTAAGAAACCATTCTGACTCAGTAAAACAAGAACTTCGTAGAAGTCCCTAGCTAGCATTTTTACTCCGGCTTTCTCCAATTCACTATTCCTCTCACTATACTTATTTAATCCAATGAATACTCCGCCAATCGATATACAGCTATAGTAGTCGGTAACATAGTCGCCTATACACACCACTCCACTACTTACTCCATGTTTTCTCAGTGCATACTTAATTAACCCGGATTTATCAAATAAAAAACTCTCTTCTAAGCCGAGGCAGGCCATATCATTCAGTGTTAACACGTCATCAATAAACTCCATTAATCCATGTCTATTTAAATCCCATACTATATACCAACTAGGTGTTTCACGACCAGAGACAACAATTATCTTTACATTAAAAGCCTTCATTAACACAAGAAACTCCCTCACACCAGGCTGGAGGCTTGAATGCCTCGACAAATAGAGTCTTCTAAAAACCCTGAAGAACTCCTCGGGGCTGACTCCTCTCGGTATCGCTCGATCAAGATTGTTAGTTCGCAACAGCTCTAAGAAGTCATTAAACAACAAGCAGCTCGTCCCATAATACCTCATAGCCCCGCAGTAGGCTTCGTAAAAATCTACGGTATTATCTACAAGTGTCTGATCATAGTCTAAAACAATTACCCGGAGCCTTTGCTTGTCGTTTTGATTTTCATGTAGCTCTATATCGACTAATGTATGCTCTGTCATTCAATAACACCAATTGCGGACTCGAGAAGTAATTCAACGAGAACACATAGTACATTGAGAAGCCTGTGTATGTTAATATAAAAGCCCTTATTGACGCTGCACTCTCTCAATTTAATCCCCTCAGTTTTCGGGAGTTTCTTCACGTATCTGTCTTCGGCAAATTCATCATCAAGGTATTTGAAAACACCATTGATAAAGCTAATACATATTTTTCTTATATCCTTTTCGGATTTTAGAGAGCACTAGACATGAAGACTTGGTGAGTTGAGCATTGTTTATTAAGTGCATTAAAAAGGAGGAAATTTCGTGTACGGGGGAGGGCTACGAGGTATTATCCAATAATGTTGTTAGGTTAATTACCGAATATCCATCAACCTTATCGATAACTCATAGCCCCAACGAGTGCACCATTTGTACAGGCCTTTCATTCCAAGTCCTTGTGTGGGGGGATAGAAAACACACACTATGGTATATGGGGGCAGGTGAAAACTACTGTGTAGTCCTTAGTAATTGTTTTCTAGATTTTTGCAGTAGTGAGTTATACGTAGTTTCTAATTCCCCTCATGCGTGTAGAGAGCTTGAATTGTCAAACTGCGAGATGGATTTATATGATTTACTCAAATCCCACTATGGAAAGCCCTTGTTTGTATGCATTGATCACAAAGAGTGCCTACAACAATTAATCCACAATGTTGTTTACCACGGGCTCGAAGATGATTGCCTTGGAAAACTCAATAAAATTAAAAGAGAGATTATCCATGCATGATGAGGGTGTATTGTGTTGATTGTAGATGCACACGTACACTGTGCTGAACTCAAAGATCTATCACTATTCCTAAAAGGGGACATCACTGCGGCATGCGTTTCAGACGACCCCTCTAGTGCTGAGAGAATAATTCATCTTGCAAAGACTTCTAATTATATAGTACCATGCGTGGGAATACATCCATGGGTTGTCCACGAGTACGAATTGAGAGAAGCCATAGACCTAGTTGAAAAAGCAGTAACGAGACATGGTATTAATTGCCTCGGCGAAATAGGCCTAGATAAGAGATTTAAAGCTGAGACTCTTGAGAAGCAGAGAGAATTCTTTAAGATATTCATTAAGTTTGGGAGGGAATACGACCTCGTCTTAAACCTACACGCAGCGGGTGCTTGGAGGGAGGTATTTGACATTGTCTATGGAAGTGATATAAGCCGTGCATACTTCCACTGGTATACGGGTCCACTTGACTTACTCCAAGAAATCACGTCTATTGGATACTATATCGGTGTAAACCCCGCAGTCGAGGTGCAGGAAAAACATAAAGACGTGGTTGAATACGTTGACTTAAAGTATATTATTACAGAGAGTGATGCCCCTTACGAATATAGAGGTCTAAAATTAACTCCTGAATTAGTGAAAAAACTCATATACTATATTGGAGAGTTGAAGTCCGTTGACGTATTGCTCGTGGAAAACACCGTATACTCCAATTTCAATAAGTTATTTAGACCTAGGATAACTCACTGAGTAATTTAATAGTATTTTCAAGAATACTCTTAACTTCTCTCACTTTTTCTACTAGTGTGGAGTATTTGGCATTCAACTCATCTCTATCTTTAATAGTCTTCTCAAGCTCTGCCCTGATAGACTTCAGCTCTGCATCAATACTTGTGAGCTTCTCCTCCCTCTCGCTTAAGGCTACCTTAAGTGCATCCCTCTCCTTTCTTAGTTGTTCAACTTCCTCTTCAAGGCTTCTTACTCTCTCTCTGAGCTTCTCTATCTCACTCCTCAAAGCCTTCACTTCTTCTTCCCTACCTGCTACTGGTACTTTGACAAAGGGGAAGAGTAGTTTTAATTGCCCACTCTTTATCTTCTCATAAGTCTCTTGAACTAGTTTTCCAGCTTTTGTTTTTCCAGCTAAATGACTCCTAATACTTGCCTCTGATCTCCCAAGCTCTTCTGCAATCTGGGACACCGGTATTCCTGCCTTATGTCTAGCAAATGCCGCGGCTGCTATAGCTAGGCTATCCATCCATGTTGATCGCTCAATAGGGTCTCTTATCAACTCCAGAATTTCCGGCCTATAGAGCGTCCCAATGATCAATGCTATTTCAAGCTGACTTATCTCTTTCTTACCAATTGGTTTTAAGGGTATGTTTGCTAAGTCTATGTAAACCTCCTCGGGAAAAGGGCTAGTAGTGGGCTCGCTCATAGTGTTCACCATGATGCCTCAATAGAATTTAATGAGTAAGCCCCTTTAAATCCATGCCATGATCCGTGGTTGATTGAAAATAAAAATTATTGATCACAATGTACACTAATAGTTGTCTCAAAAAATCTCGAGAATTTGTTTATTCATTATAAGAGTGCATTTAGAAATCCAAGATATACCTTGCTGGGATTGAGGGGTTTACTATTGAATTCAGGGTGGAATTGTACTCCAAAAAAGAACACTCTGTCCTTGAGCTCTATTATCTCTGAGTAACCCTCCTCACTATATCCAGAAACCTTGAGACCCGCGCTCTCAAGCAGGCTAATGTACTTTGAATTAATAGTATACCTATGCCTATGCCTCTCATAGACTTCTCTAGTCCCATATATCCTCCAGGCTAGTGTACCTGGCTCTATGAGTATTCTACGGGAGCCAAGTATTAAAGTACCTCCATATCCACGTTTTAGATCCTGACTAGGAGCTAGCGCCACAACAGGGTGTTTAGTCTCAGGATCGAGCTCTTGGCTATTAGCTCCCTCTAATCCAGCCATGTTTCTAGCGATTTCAACAGCCATTAACTGCATACCGAAGCATATGCCTAGAACCGGCTTACTACTCTCCCTAAGCTTTTTTATTGCCGCAATTTTTCCCTCAGCCCCTCTCTTCCCAAATCCTGGGAGTATTATTGCCCCATCTACCCCCTCTAGTCTACTCAATATACTTGAATCAACCTCTATGTCCGTTGACTCTATCCACTCCAACTGGGGTTTTACACCGAGCCAGGCAGAGGCGTGAGTAAGGGCTTCAATTATACTCACATAGCTATCACGGAGTTTTGTGTACTTACCTATCATTGCTACTTTCACGGCTCTACTGCGTTGATCTAGTTTATCTATGAAATTCTGCCACGTGCTTAAATCGGGTGATCTATTAGGTAGATCTAGTCTTTCATACAGGTACTTCGTAAAACCCTGCTCTTGGAGTATTAGTGGGATCTTGTATGGAGTGTCAATGTATGGGCAACTAAAGACCCCTTCTATGGGTACGTTTCCATATAGTGATAGCTTTCTCCTAGCTTCCTCGTCGAGCATCTTCTGCGATCTAGCGATAATAACATCTGGCTGTATACCAATTCTCCGGAGTTCTTGCACACTATGCTGTATCGGCTTAGTCTTCAACTCTCCTGAGGGAAGTATAGGTGCTAGAGCTACGTGCACGTAGAATGTGTTTTTAACTCCTTCCTCAAACCTCATTTGCCTAGCTGCCTCGAGGAATGGAAGACCTTCAATATCCCCCACGGTTCCACCAATCTCGACTGTAACTACGTCTGCACTATACTCTCTTGCAATATCCCTAATGGTGTTTTTTATCTCATCCACGACGTGTGGTATGAACTGCACACACTGCCCGAGATACTCACCTCTCCTCTCTTTTGTTAAGACAGAGTAGTATATCTGCCCAGATGTAATGTTGTTTCTCCGTGATAGATTAACATGTAGGAACCTCTCATAGTGCCCTATATCCATATCTGTTTCTCCACCATCCTCCGTCACAAACACCTCTCCATGTGCATAGGGACTCATCGTGCCTGCATCGACGTTTAAGTATGGATCTATTTTTATCGCGGTAACTCTATACCCAGTACTCTTCACTAATAGCCCTATAGAGGCGGAAATTATCCCCTTGCCAAGCCCGGATAAAACACCGCCAGTTACAAATACGTATTTTGGCAAGTGTGCCCGTTTATGAATTAGTATAAGACCTGTTTAAATACCATCGATTAGATAAAACTAATCTATGGCGGAGAACAAACCACATGTAAAAACAAGGTTTGTTTCGTGGAGTGAGATTCAACAAGCTATCTTCACTCTAGGTAATAGAGTAGTTAAATCGTTCAAACCAGATGTGATTATCGCTATTGCTAAGGGTGGATTAATACCGGCGAGGATTCTATCAGATGTCCTCATGATGGATGAAGTTGGCTATATAGAGGTTAAATTCTACAAAGGGGTTGGAGTCCGAGGTGAAAAGCCATTTATAAAATACCTCGCAATACCCCCACTCAAAGATAAAAACGTACTCATAGTAGATGACGTTGTTGATAGTGGACGCACAATTCAGTTAGTTATTGATACACTATCTGTTCACGCCCCTAGAATAATGAAAACTCTTGTCATATACCTCAAGCCGTGGAGTACCTATATCCCTGATTACTACTACGAGGTGACGAACGAGTGGATAGTCTTTCCATGGGAGATATGTGAAACCATTAAGGAGGGTGTAGTACTAGATGTAAGGGAGTTCCAAGAACTAGGTGGAAAATGCGTTATTTAAACCCTACTTGTTTTCAACACTTTGTCAGGGTATACTACTATTCCCTTGTCAGTGATGTCGAATATGTGCCTCTTCATGCTGTGACTAGTTCCCCTCATCTTCCAAATCACTAAACTCCTCACTAATTCACCGTTTATTTCATCTAGATCAAGCCTCACTATTCCATCTGCAGCGTGCTCTACACCTGGGCCTCCAAAACCCCTCTCAGTTACTGAAACTTGTGAAACAAGAATACTCGTCGTACCCATACCAGATAGAATCTTCTTTAACTGCAACACAGTGCTTCTCGCTAGAGACGGCTTTGTAAGGTACAGTGTTGATACACTATCAACAACTACTCGCTGCGCATTGACCTCTCTAATAGCAGTCCTCAATACATCAACAAGCTCCTCAACACTATCAGGGTCTTTAACAACGTATTTCTCTCTCTTAGCGGCTTCACCAACACCCGCTGTAAAAGCATCAACGACAGCGAATTTACCATCATGCTCATACTGCTTAACATCCCATCCAAAATTCCTCATATTTATCCTCACTTGAACAGGGTGCTCTTCAAGAGCTACATATATACCGGGCTCACCCATTTGTAGGCCATTCCATAGGAACTGCATTGAGAATATACTCTTACCTGTACCTGGGCCACCACTTAGTAATATAACATTCCTCTTTGGAATACCGCCATTAAGTATTTCGTCAAAACCCGGAATACCTGTTTTAACTCTCTCAACCACTTTAACCACCAAGATCCATGATAGTGCCGAGTACTTTTATAACCCTTTTATACCAATGCCCTATACTATAGTGGCCACGTAGCGTAGTTAAAGATAATAGGTCTTATAAACCCAGTTTACATTAAATCAATTAGAGGTATCCACGTAGTTTATTAAAACCACGTTAAAGTTGAGTTTTTATGACTCAAACTCAAAACCGAAGTGATAAAATCGTTAAGTTAAGGGTTGCTGAGGCTAGAGCGAGAGATGTAGGACGTAAGATAGCGAGAATAGATCGCGAGTCTATGAGGAGGCTTGGAGTAGAAGCTGGAGACTTCGTGGAGGTCGCGGGTTCTAGGGGTAGAGAAGTGGTTAAGGTATGGCCGGGGTATCCCGAAGATGAGGGTATGGGTGTTATAAGGATAGACGGCACAGTTAGAAAGGCTATTGGAGCATCACCGGGAGACTACGTCACAGTTAGACCCATCAAGGTTGATCCCGCTTCACGCATAGTCGTTGCACCAGCTGAGAACATGCCGAGAATCAATGCTGATCCCGAGTACTTTGCGCAACTAGTGAAGAAAAACCTTATTGGTAGCCCAGTTAAGCGTGGGGACGTTATCGACATACCACTCTATGGAATATTATTGAGATTTATAGTTACAAGTGTCCAGCCATCTGCAGTAGTCTATGTCACAGACGATACTACTGTGGAGGTTAGATTGCAGCCAACTAAAGGCGTTCTCGGTGAAGGAGTGCCTCTCGTTACGTGGGAGGATATAGGCGATCTCGAAGAAGTCAAGCAGAAGATTAGAGAGATCGTTGAGCTACCTCTTAGACACCCAGAACTCTTCGAGAGACTTGGCATTGAGCCACCAAAGGGTATTCTACTATACGGGCCGCCTGGCACTGGTAAAACACTGCTTGCAAAAGCCCTGGCAAACGAGATCGGGGCTTACTTTATCACCATCAATGGACCCGAGATAATGAGTAAATTCTATGGTGAGTCCGAGGAGAGGCTTAGGAGGATCTTTGATGAAGCCCAAGCCAATGCCCCTGCAATAATCTTCATAGATGAAATCGATAGTATAGCGCCCAAGAGAGAGGAAGTGGTCGGCGAGGTGGAGAAGAGAGTTGTTTCACAGCTATTAACCCTCATGGATGGCTTGAAGGAGAGGGGTAAAGTAATAGTTATTGGAGCAACTAATAGGCCTGAAGCACTAGACCCTGCTTTAAGGAGGCCTGGAAGATTCGATAGAGAAATTGAAATTCCACCACCAGATAAGAGAGCTAGGCGTGAGATCCTCGCAGTACACACTAGAAACATGCCTCTAGCTGAAGACGTGGACCTCGATAAAATAGCGGATGTTACCCACGGATATACTGGTGCAGACATAGCAGCACTCGTTAAAGAAGCGGCAATGAATGCTATGAGGCGCTTTATACAACAAGAGAACATTGATTTAAACCAGCCAATACCAGCTGAGAAATTAGAGAAAGTTAGAGTCACTATGGAGGATTTCCTAGCCGCGATGAAGTCTATACAGCCATCACTCATGAGAGAAGTAATTGTTGAAATACCCGAGGTACGCTGGAGCGATGTAGGTGGATTAGACGATGTTAAACAGGAATTGAGAGAGAGCATTGAGTGGCCTATGAGATACCCACATGTATTTGAGAAAATGGGTGTAGAGCCTCCGAAAGGAATACTACTTTTCGGTCCGCCTGGCACTGGTAAAACACTACTAGCTAAAGCTGTGGCAACTGAGAGTGGTGCAAACTTCATAGCAATCCGTGGACCCGAAGTACTCAGCAAGTGGGTTGGTGAATCGGAGAAAGCGATACGACAGATCTTTAGACGTGCAAGAATGGTTGCACCAGCGGTTGTATTCTTCGACGAGATAGACTCTATTGCTGGCGTTAGAGGAAGTGATCCAAGCGGGGTAATTGACAGAATAGTAAATCAACTACTAACGGAACTCGATGGAATCCAGCCGCTTAGAAGAGTAGTTGTTGTAGCTGCAACAAATAGACCAGACCTACTAGACCCAGCCCTACTTAGACCCGGTAGATTCGATAAACTCATATATGTACCACCACCCGATTTAAAGGCTCGGATTGAAATATTCAAGGTACACACGAGAAAACTACCCCTCGCCGAAGACGTAAACCTCGAAGAGCTGGCTAGAAAGACAGATGGATATACTGGTGCAGATATAGCAGCAGTCTGTAAAGAAGCAGCAATGCTCGCTCTACGCGAAGTATTCAGTAAGAGCGGGTCTCTACAAGTAACGAAGATTGAATTAAGGCACTTCCTTGAAGCAATGAATAAGATACCGCCAAGCCTGAGTAGAACTGACATCGAGTTATATGAAAAACTCGCACGTGAAGTCAAGAAAGCTGGTACTAGTGGTGGATTTAGGAGAATACCAACTACGTTCGCCTAGAAACACCTCCACCTTACTATTATTGTTTTTACCAATGGTGTTTAGTAGTTGCCGGGGTCCAGCAATGTAGTTGTTCCCTCCTCATTTAATAGATTTGTACGGGATGTGGGTAAGTTAACAGATGTTCTTGTTAAGTCAAGAATTCGAGCACTAGTGGTGATCTCTGGTTCTGATCCAGTAAAACTAGGCATTTATGCATCGAAACTAGTAGATCACTATGTCAATAAATGGTTTAAAGTAGACAAGAGGGGGTTTAACGGCCTTTACATATACCACGATGAATTTCCAGAGGCTGTGAAAATAAGGGAGGTATTCGAGGAGAAAATCCATGAGAACAAGAAAATAGAGTTTGAATATGCAGTATATGAGAAGAGTGAGAAGTATCTAGGTATAACAACACAAATGCTCATACTTGACTTAACAAGAGACCTCAAACCAAACGATATTGGGAGATTAGTTGGTATTGTTGAAGGAGGGGGGTTAATTGTTTTCCTCACACCAAGTTGGGATTTATGGGATTCCTTCAACACGATCTTCAAAGAAACCCTCACCGTACCACAATTCCCAGAGCCTCGACACGTATTTATATCGTGGTTTAAGAGGAAGCTTCTCGAACACGATGGAGTGGGTATTTACGATGCAGACAACAATGTAGTGATCAAGAAGCTTAAACTAGAGAGGGAGATTAAAGAGTACTCAAAGAACATTAAGATACCGGAGTCGAAGATCTTCCCAATAGAGATCTATAAACATGCACTAACAATGGATCAAGTCAACGTATTGAGGATCTTAGAGCGTTTCTATGAGAAACCAAGTAGAGAGGGGAAAAAAGTCCTTGTATTAACTGCTGATAGAGGACGTGGTAAAAGCTGTGCAATTGGTATTGGCTTAGTTGGATTACTCCACTTGCTTAGAAAAATCAAGCCTAAGTTTAGAGCACTCGTAACTTCGCCTTCTCCAAGTAATGTACAGTCTCTAATGACACTCGCATCAATTGTACTCGACTCTCTCGGCTATAAATACGATGTTGTAAAGAAGTCTGGAAACATCATTGAGATCCGCGGTGAGAAATTCAGTATTGAATACTGGGAGCCAATAGTGATCCCTAAGTTAAAGGGAGACATCGTTGTCGTGGACGAGGCAGCAGGCATACATGTACCACTATTATACAAGATACTAGAAGAACACAAGAGACTGGTATTCTCATCAACAATACACGGGTATGAAGGAGCTGGACGGGGTTTTTCAGTTAGATTCTTAAAGAGATTAAAGAGTATGGAGAACATTGAGCTATACGAGTACGAAATGACCGAGCCTATTAGGTACAATTACAATGACCCAGTTGAAGAATGGCAATTCAAGACGTTACTACTAGATGCTGAACCCGCAGAGCTCGATGAAAAAGACCTAGAGGACGTTGAAGTCAAGAGGCTGATCTATGTAAAATATGATCCCAGGGAATTATTTGAAAACGAGGAAGAGTTAAGGCAGTTGTTTGGGATATATGTATTGGCACATTATAGAAATGAACCAGACGACTTAGGGATGCTTGCAGATGCGCCACATCACTTCATAAGGGCAGTTAAAACAACTAGTGGAAAAATAGTGTGCGCTATACAGATTGCTCAAGAGGGGCCCATTGATGAGAAAATTGTTGATGAACTTCTCCGCGGAGGCAAAATACCGGGAAACATCATTCCAGATAGATTTCTCAAACACGCTAGACTAGTTGACTTCGCCTCTACAATTGGGTGGAGAATAGTTCGGATCGCAACTCATCCATCAGTACAGGGAAAAGGAGTTGGAAGCTGGGCTTTAGAGAAAATATATGAGGAAGTTAGAGAGAAGGGGATGGATTGGCTTGGATCAGGATTTGGGGTTACAGAGGAGTTATTGAGATTTTGGATTAAGAACGGGTTTAGCGTTGTCCACATAAGCCCTGATAGAAACCCTGTAAGCGGGGAGTACACAGTACTAGTATTGAAGCCTATTAGTGAGAGAGCGCGGAGACTAGTGGATCTAGCAAGATACGAGTTTAAACTAAAGATACTAAATAGCCTTGGCATAAACTATAGAGAGCTCGAGCCCGGTGTAGCACGTTTACTCCTCGTTGACGAGCCCTACGTATACGCTGGGAAACCTATAGGGGTTTTATCGCCAATATCTTTAGATAGGCTATGGACTTACTGCAAAGGGCCGATGACGTTTGAAGCTGCTGCTGATTTAATGCACATTATAGCCAGGGTGTATTGGCTGACGCGTAGAGAGGAGAGACCGCCTTTAAGCGAGCTACACGAATTAATCCTTATAACAAAGGCTCTACAGGGGTTAACGTGGGAGGAGGTCTCAGAGATCACTGGAAAACCCATTAAAGTACTGCAGGAAATGGGGCATGAGATTGCCTGTATATTCTTCGAATACTTTACGGGGATTAAGCAAGACAATTATACTCCAGGCGTTAAGTCGTCTAATTATAAAATGGGATACATTACTACTTGAGTTTTTGAGAGTGCTCATCCTTGACGATCATACTAAAGACCGATCCCAATAACCCAGACCCCTTAATTCTAGATAAGGCAGCTAAAATCCTTCGGAGTGGAGGTATCGTCGCCTTTCCCACAGAGACAGTCTACGGTTTAGGTGGTGTAGTTTACAATGAGGATGCAGTAAAAAAGATCTTTTGGGCTAAGAAGAGGCCTATTGACAATCCACTAATAGTACATGTATCAAGTCTCTCTATGCTTGAAGAGGTTGCAGTGAGTATCCCGGAGAAAGCTTATCTATTAATAGAGAGGTTTTGGCCGGGCCCACTAACGCTTATACTCCCAAGAAATCCAAAAGTGCCGAGAATTGTTACTAGTGGATTAGACATTGTAGCTGTTAGAATGCCTGCACACCCGGTTGCACTTGGATTAATTAAAAAAACCGAGTCCCCTATTGCCGCTCCAAGCGCTAATCTAGCCGGTAGACCGAGTCCTACTTCCGCAGAGCACGTTATTAGGGATCTCTATGGACGCGTAGATGCCATTATAGATGCGGGGGAAACAATTTATGGTGTTGAATCAACAATAATAAACATTCTAACAAAGCCACCTACATTGCTGAGACCGGGTGCATTTGCTGTTGAGGATCTCGAGCGCGTACTGGGCGAGAAAATATACATTCCGAGTTTCGCTAGAGGCCTGGGAGAAGCTGAGCACGCTATTGCGCCCGGCATGAAGTACTTACACTATGCTCCCGAGGCATCGATCATACTTGTTGAGCCAGCCTCGCAGAACATTGAAAGTATGGTTGAGAAAATAAAAACACTAGCATCCAGCTACTTGGAGAAGGGGGTGAGAGTCTGTGTTGTAGCCTCCACGGAGACCATTGAAAAATACACTAGTTTAAAAATCCCTATTCTCAACATAGGGTCGAGAAGTAACATGTTCGAAGTCGCTCGAAATCTTTTTAAAACCCTGAGAAAGCTCGATGACTTAGGATGTATTATAGCGATCATAGAGGGGTTTGAGGAGAGGGGACTTGGGTTGGCGGTTATGAATAGACTTAGGAAGGCATCCAGAGAAATAATCCATGTATAGTGTGATGGTATGCTTCCACGTGGGATTAATGTAAAGGTGTTAAATAGGCTTGTAGAGGACATGAAAAAGAGTGGTTTAATAGCTGAGAGGCATTCATACAGTATAAGGATCATGTATAGGAGCCACATTGTTGCAAGTATCCATCTCTATCCCGGATATGATAATGCTGTGGTGAAATTGTATGGTGATGAAGAAGCTAACAGAGTAGTACTGGAGACAACAGTAGAGTTGTTGAAAAAGCACCTACCTGGGTTTAAAGTAGAGTTTCAAGTTATAACCCACTAATTTAAATAATATATTGGGATGATAACGCTCTGAAGGTCTGAAGCGTGATGACCCCGCGCAGGGATGACCACAATTTACTTACAGTCTACCACTGTTTATTGAAGAATGTTTATTAACGATGTTTCGATATCAACATATTGGTATAGAGAATTGAAAACAAGTAGAAGAATACTGGGTGCTAATTGATGAAGAAGGAGTTTTCTGGATCCTATAGAACTCGACCCACTCCACCATCAAGGGGCCCTAGACCCCCACCCCCGGAAGGTATTGATAGAGAGAGAAGAGTTCTACCACAACCGATTGGAGATAAATGTAATCCACTATGCCCATTATTCGTCTGTACTAGAAACGCACTTTTCATTGCAAACAAGCCTATTAAAGGTAGAATTGTAAAAACCGCTCAATGTAGGCTCACGGGTGGAGACTGTATAGGGGGAGAATGCCAGTATGCATCTTGTAAAATCAACGCCTTGCTACCAGATGGTAGATGCGCTAAAGCGCTTGAAAAGAAGTTCTCGAGGCCGCCCGATGAGGAGTTCTTCAGGGAGATGCTTAGAGTCGAAGAGTACGATACATCCGACTTTAGGTAATACTATAAATTACTATAAATTTCATTAGGGCTTCCACCAATCTAGGAGAACATATCTAACTCTCTCTTTACTAGAATCAGAGATCGCTAAAACTAGTTTTTTTCTCACGGAGTGTAGTAGACGTCCAGCGCGTACGAGCTCTATTGGATCTATTTCCTCGCCCTCGACGTATATTAATACTCCAAAAGGAGCGTGATCTATTCCAGGACCATGCCTATACACGAGGTAATCGCACCCGAATTTCAATCCACGCCTCACTATAAAGCCTCTTCTCCGTAGATCTTTGTATACATTATACAAAGCTATAAACCTATTCACTCTCGCTTTACCTACCTCAATTAATTCATCGAGGCTTAATCTGCGTTGAGCCTCTTTAACCTCTATTAACTCCCTATCAACGAGGTACGCAGCTTCAACAATAGAGAGCTCGAGAGGTGCTTTTACATCTTTAGTCCTAGGCTTGGGTACTCCGAGGAAAGTGCCGTAGTAGCCGTTCCAATATATTTTATTTGCACACTCATAGTCGAAGACAACTACTCTATTTCCCAGTAGAAAAGACTCGCATTGCCCATTAGGCTTTAAGTCCTTCTCGCCAATGCTAGGTATCGTAGCTCTTCACCAGTGTTTTTGAGAAAGTCGCTTATTTCCTCGAGGTGCTCAAATATGTCTTTGAGTATCAATAAAGCTGTAATATAGCCTGAGTACTTGGCGTATACTTCGAAGAGGCTTTTCCTGTATATGGAGTCTATTTCCTCCTCTACACTAAACACTGTTTCCAGTTTATCTAGAACAACCTTTGGTGAAAGCCTTATTTTGGATAAGGCTTCTTCTATACCCTGAACTTGCTTACTCTCTAGACTTATGATCCCTAGGAAAGTGTCTACTACGTTCTTATCGATGACTATGTTGTTCTCCCTGGCTAAATAGATCCTGTAGGCTACAGCGTCTGCTTGCTGTATAATTTTATCGAGGTTTCTCACGATGTTAATATAGATCGGGACATAGAGTGCTACCTCACTGCTTTTAACTAGGTATTGCATTACCCTAATGTAATTCTCCTCTCCCTTATTCTTGATCTCTCTTACTCTCTCATATAGCTTACCCAATTCTACACCCTCACTATGATATCTCCTCAGCATCTCCGCTAAGCCACCTAACTCGTCTCCCACAATTCTACAAATATTGATTATCTCCTCGATGGCCGTCATTTCGATTAATGCTCCGCTCTCCTCGCTCATAGCTATCACTACAGTGGGTACTCGGGCATTAATTATGAGCTAAGAGGGTTTTAAAAATATAGCTTTCTAAGAGGTGGGTGTTGCTGAATATTTGTGTTATAGACGCTCTGGCGAGAGCTGCAGGAACTCGATACTCAACCTTTGATGTTGTAGGCGCAGGGCCACGTGTAGTTGCTGGAATCGCTGAGAAATATGGACAAACGGCATTCTATACATATGAAGATGCAATTAAAAGAGTTTCAAGACTACTAAGTTACGATGTTTTAATGATATCTGCTATGTCTAGCGATTATGGTGCAGTCAAGAAACTCTTAACTACCGCTCGATCAAGGGGTTTTAGGGGAAAAATCATTATTGGCGGACCCATAAGCTTCGAGTACAGTAAACTATTGAGTAATTTACCTATAGACTATGTTGTTGTCGGGGAGGGAGAAATCCCCCTCACTAAGTTACTATCAATGCTCTCCACGAACTCTATAAAAATCTCTGAGATCCCAGCAATAGCTTACGTGGAGGAAGGCGTGGTTAAAGTAACTAGTGGACATATATACACACCGGTAGAAGTACTTAATTCTATATTACCGTGGTCTCGCGTAGATGAGGCCTTCAAACACCCACAGATCTATAGGTTCTACGTCGAAGTAGTAAGAGGTTGCAGTAATTACCACAGACCCCGGATTAAGACATCAAAGTTCACGTGTATAGACTGCAGTAAATGCTACAGTCCCACTCTAGAGGAGAGATTGACTTGCCCCATTGGAATACCCCCAGGCTGCGGATTCTGCAGTGTACCATACATGTTCGGACCCCCGAGAAGTAGGAGTATTGAGTCCATTAAGAGGGAAGTTGAGGAATTAATAGCCCATGGGGCAAGAAGAATAGTTCTCAGCGGGCCCGATTTCCTAGACTACATGAGGGAGAAGCTCGTGGGTAAAGTATTAACAGACCCGTGCTACCCACCTGCAAATATAGATGCTATTGAGCAATTACTCAACGAGTTGTTTAGTATTAGTGAGGTGAAAAACGGTAGAGTGGTGATTATGGTTGAGAACATTAAAGCATGCCTCGTAAATGAGGAAGTAGCGAGTGTGCTTGGAAAATACCTAAAAGGAACAACTATACATATAGGCCTTGAGACGGGGAGTAAATGGTTTAACGAGGTAGTCCTTGGAAAACCAATTTTTACAGAGGACGTTGTAAAAGCCTCTAAATTACTCTCGTGTCAAGGCCTGCGTCCATATATATACTTAATATATGGACTCCCCTTCACCACACGTGAGGTATACCGAGACACTATTGAGGCTGTAGAGCTACTAAAGCTGAGTGGTGTTGAGAAAATAACACTTTACAAATTCATTAACCTCCCTGCAACAGCCTTTGAAGACTTAAAACCCAATGTAGATGAATTCAGAGATGCCATTAGAGAGCTCAGGCAGCTAGTCGATAAATACAATATGGTTGCTAAGAGAAAACTACTTGGTGCGCGTATTGAAGCATGGCTTTATGAGTCTAAGGGACGTATCTACGGGTATCCAGTAAATCATGGACCTGTGATATTCGTTGAACACAAGGGGAAAGCGATGGTAAGTGGCTGCAGGGGATTAATAGAGATAACCGACATAGGTACTAGGTTTGCTAGGGGAAGACTTATTTCGATTTTAGAGTGTCCATGAGGGATTCATACATATTAATTGCTTCTTTGACTTCAACAACCCCTGTAATATACCCCTTCCTATCCAGTAGGTTCATCGCCTCCTCCATGACCTCTAGTGTATAAGGTATACTTACATATACGAGCATTCTATAGAACACATTTATGTACTTTACTAATTTATCTCCTTCACTATGTTCGTTTAAAACCTCTCTTACACTAGGAAGAATTAATTGTACACGCTCCATTAGGCTCCTAGCCCCATTAATAAACACTATAACGGACTCTACATCCTCTGTTTTAACTGCTAGTTTACCCTTATCTATTACCTCCTCGTAGTCGTCTACTAGGTTTTTCAACGAAGACAAAATATCATGTAGGCTCATTATTGCACCCTGGCCTTCCTTATAGTGGCAATGCTATTATCCGCTACTCCTTGTTTTTCCAGCTCCACGGGATAGACTACCACAGTGTTCTCAGTTGATTCAACCACCTCCGCTGTAAATGTCGTTTTCCTCTTACCAGCAACTACTACCTCGACGACGTCTCCATTTTTAATACCAAGCTCGGAGGCTATCCACGCCGGTATCTTAGCTATTGGCTTATCAATTGATCTATCGTACTTTATACGTATTCTCTTCTCAGATAGAGTTTTCTTCGCTCCCCTCAGTTCCGATGCTGGTGGAATAATGGCAAGCAACTTGGAGATATCTACTTTTTTAGATTCCTCTTGCTGACTACCCTCCGACTTATCAATCTCTGACACGAAACCACCATTTAATTCTCACTTTAATACGCTTAAATAACTACCGTTTCTCGGTAGATGGTGGTTCATTGCCATTTATATTTTCATTGTTTTCATGGCTCCCCACCATCTGCCTCTCAACGGCTTTTATCTCCCCGACCACTCTACGGGAGTTGTTCACTCCTAGTCGCCTAGGGGATCATCCACTCCCCTCGAGTAATCGGGGTTCATGGATTGTTCATCAACCTCAAGGCCTCATCGGCTTCGGGATTCCGCAACTACTACAATATCTCAGTGTGGTTTATAAACACACCTCACAGCCCTGAAAGACCTTAGACACCAATAAATGTAAACACCACAAGCGATTATGAAAAACGAAGCAGCCTTGTTAAATAAGGAACTCTAATCCAATTTTCTCTACGAGGTATTTTTCAAGCTCGTTTATCTTAACACGCACTTGCATTGTTGTATCCCTATCTCGAACTGTAACAGTATTGTCATCGAGAGTTTGATGGTCGACTGTAACTGCGAATGGTATGCCTATTTCATCAGATCTTGCATACCTCCTACCAATACTGCCCTCTTCATCATATAGTGCTCTAAAACCTCTCCCCACGAGGTTTCTATAGATAGATCTAGCAACTTCAACCATTTTCACGTGTTCAGGCTTCTTACCAGTCATTAGTGGAAATACCGCGACATGGTAGGGTGCAAGATATGGTGGGAGTCTAAGGACTACTTTATCCTCTCTCTCCATGTAGGAGTATTCGAGGATCACATATAGTAACCGCTCGAGCCCAAAAGAAGGCTCAACAACGTGGGGGTATATTTTCTCACCATGTAATTTAACCTCCTCAGTCTTTAAGTAGAAGCAGCTACTGGGTAGCTTAATGCCTGCTAACTCTACAAATCCTTTTTCTCTGAGTTCTCTAGCCACCTCTTCGGGTTTACGTTGGTATAGCGATTGCAGTAACTCCTTTAACTTATCACCACTAATGATCTTTGAGATCTCGCCGGGATTTGGATAAGCCTTTTCCTCCTTTACGACAACTGGTTCTTTAAATCTCTTAAATACTGTGAAATCCGCACCACTAAGCTCTGCATGTCTCTCAACATCGTAGCTTGTTCTATATGCATACCCAGCGACTTCTATCCAGCCAAATCTCTCAGTATACACCTCCTGGTCGAATGTTTGAGCAGAGTAGTGAGCCCTCTCATGTGTAAGCTTCTCGAGAAACCTAATTTTATCACCCGGTATACCCATGCTTTTTACATACTTGTTCCCAATACCCATCCAGTATGCTAGCCAAGGCGTCTTTACAATTCTCTTCTCAATTAACTCCTTGACAGTGTATTCAATGGGTTCTTCAACTCCTTTAATTCTCTCTTCAGCTGTTACAACTCTCACTTTTTCATCCTCAACCTCTCCAATTACTTCATAGACCTCCCTCTCAGCCTCGGCAGGGTCGAAGAAGAATTCAACCTCCATAATGTTGAATTCCCTTAGCCGCAGTAATCCCTGCCTAGGCGAGATCTCGTTTCTAGCGACTCTACCCACTTGAGCAATGCCTAGTGGAAGAGTACTCCTCATTATCTTGAATAAATGAGGAAAATTAATGAACATCCCCTGTGCATGCTCTGGTTTAAGATATGCAGTCTCACCCTTGTATGGACCAATTTGAGTTGTAAATAGAAGTAAAGCATTGAATGCTGATTCGAACTCTCCACCACACTCAGGGCACTTCAATCCTTTTTCTCTAACTAACTTCGTTATTTCACCTGGAGACCACCCCTCCACATTCACGCCTATTACATCCTTGATCAAGTGGTCAGCTCTGTAAACTCTACCACACTTACTACACACGAGAACGGGGTCTGTAAAGTGCTCCTCGTGGCCGCTTGCCCTAAAAACTACTCGAGGGTTCACAATGGGTGTTTCAACCTCGATTATATTTTCCCTAGAATATACAAAATACTTCAACCATTGATTCATTATATTCCTCTTAATTAAAACCCCAATAGGCCCAAAATCATAGAAGCCCGCTACACCACCATATATTTCAAAGGACACCCAGAATATGCCTCTACGCTTAGCTAGGTCAACTATCTTATCGTATAATCCCCTCCCAGATACACTCATAGTATCCTACCCCCTCTGAAACACCATGAATTACATTGTTTATATCTAGAAATTAATTAAAAACAAAAATGCCACAAAATTATGCATAAAATGGAGAGTATGCATTACAGCGAGATAGCTCTATAATACTACTTCATCCCAGCTGGAATGGATATAACGGGTATTATTGCTAGTGCAGCTGCTACATTGCTTCTACCGCAGAGACTTCGAATACTCTGTTTCTCTACATATAGCTTTAAGTTATCCACGTAGTATAAGAATACTCTCCCATTGCCACCACTACACACTATTCTCCAATACCTCTTCACATCTTTTTTAACTAATCCAAGTCTTTCACCCAGCACTTTGCTTAGTTCACCACTAGAGCAGTTCTCAATAGCTCTGAGAGCTGTTGTTATTGAGTATTCATACATGTCTAGTACTGTGTAGTCGGCAATCCTCATGTGTAGCTTCCAGTCATTTAAACTTAGTTCTCTACAAGTCTTTATGTTTTCAACACTCAACTTACTTAAGTTATTCTCATACCTCTTACCAATAACCATTGCAGGAGATATATAAATCGATGAGAAAACCAATAACTCCCCTAGCTCAGGATCCACCCCCAGGGAATTAGAGAACTCCCCTGTAAATAATTCAAGTTCTTGAAGGGGATGGGTGAGAAGTCTAAACGGCTTTCCACCCATGTATTTCTCGAGTTTATCTTTGTATTTACTATGAATAATAGGCGTTATACCTAAGTTACGGTATTTAAATCTATTAATAAGCCACTTCACGGTATCCCAGGATCCCTCCTCCCCCAGATCAAATAACACTACACCACGTAGATTCTTAACTATAGCAGCATAATTTGCAAACAAATTACATAACCCCTGCCTTAACTCTATAGATTTATATCGGGTATTCATAAAAATACTAATTAATACGCGTCTAAGCGGTTATTTTGATTACTTAGCATTATTAACATGGAGGGGTATTCATGGCGTGGAAGACTATGCTTACAACACAGGTATTTGGATGCGTAGAGAATCCATCATCTCCCTTCGCCATAATAGGAGTTCCACTAGACCATACAAGTACCTACCGTCCTGGAACAAGGTTTGCTCCACAGAGGATTAGAGAGGCTGCTTGTAATCTTGAGCTATATAGTTTGACCGCTAACATAGTCCTGGAGGAAGTAGGGTTTAAAGACTATGGAGACCTACTCTTACAACCCAATAACGTGGAAAACGCGCTTGGAAGAATAGAGCTCGCATTGAAAAACCTCCTCGAGGAACACAGGGGGTTAGTAATAGTACTTGGTGGGGAACACTTAGTTACATACCCAGGTATAAGAGCCTCTATTAGCGAAATAGATACTCTCATAGTGTTTGATGCACACCTCGACATGAGGGACGAGTACATGGGCTCTAGATTAAACCATGCTACATTCCTACGTAGAGTCCTAGAGGAGCAAGACATTAACGTTGTTCACATTGGCTCTAGGGCATATAGTAAGGGAGAGCTAGAATATGCTGAGAGAAGCGGGGTCAAAGTCTATAATATCCTAGACGTGTACAAAGGGGGTGTAACCATAGAACAAGCTAATAGAGTGTATGTAAGTGTGGATGTTGACGTATTTGATCCATCAATAGCCCCAGGAGTCGGAAACCCAGAGCCTCCAGGTATTACTCTTCCCCAATTCCTAGATCTACTGGGAAGGATATTTGAGAGTGCTGAGAGTGTACGTATGGTTGATATTGTTGAGGTAAACCCCTTAGTAGACCATGGAGATGTAACAAGTGTATTAGCTGCAAAGATAGGTGTTGAAGCATCTGGATTATATTATGCAAAGAGGATCTAGTAGACTCTACACTGCTCTAACAATCCTATATGTTCTCGCAACCTTATAGACTATCTCATACATGCACTTTGGGCATCTAACCTGCCTACCGTAAGTTTTAACCATTTCTTCGTAGTCAAATACATAGCCACATTTCCCACACTTGTACTTTACCAATTCACGCACCCCCGCTTAGAAATCTCAAAATAGGTTTTTAAGTCTTGATTACAAATATCTACTTGAATACGTGCTCGGTGATGTAAAAAATCATGCCTAGGCAGGTGTGCGGGGAGGAAATACCGGCGGAGCTATGTGAGCAATTAATAGTGGAGCAGCCATTGATAAAGATAAAGCTTGACGTTAGAAAATTTGGAAAACCCGTAACAGTCATTGATGGATTTCCAAACAATAAGGATTTACTAAAACACCTAGCAAGGTTCTTTAAAACAAAGCTCGCAGCTGGTGGAACATATAGAGAGGATGAAGGTAGGATCGAGCTTCAAGGCGATCACAGGCAGAGAGTGAGGCAAATACTAATAGAGGATCTTGGAGTAAATCCAGAAAACATTATTGTAATGAGCTAGTTGAAAGCAGTAAAAGCATACATAGTAGGTTTTTAATTACTCCTCAACCTCCATACTTAGAACCTGCATTAACTCTCTAACTCTATTCCTAACAGTCACTTCAGTGACGCCTGCCACATTTGCAATCTCCTTTTGAGACCTTTCTTCACCCAGCTTCTCGCAGGCGAGGTAAACGGCTGCAGCCGCTATTCCAACAGGGTCTTTGCCTCCAAGTAGGCCTGCATCCCTCGCTTTATTAAGGATCTCTACAGCCGTTCTCACAACAGCCCCAGAAAGCCCGAGTGCATGTGCAATCCTTGGAACGAAGTCTCCAGGATCAGTTGTTGTGACCTTTATACTTAGCTCTCTAAGGAGTAGACGGTAACATCTTGCAATCTCTTTCCTATTAACTCTCGAATACTCCTCGATCTCATCGAGCGTCCTGGGGAGCTTCCTCAGCCTACAAGCAAGGTAGACGGCTGCCGCGATCACGCTTTCAATACTCCTACCTCTAACCAATCCTTTTTCAACAGCCTCTCTATATATCTTGGCAGCCTCCTCGCGTATGTATGATGGGAGATTGAGTAGATCTGCTAGCCTATCAAGCTCGTTCATTGCCTGTGCTAAATTCCTCTCTACACTAGTTAAAATCCTTGTTCTAGCTTGCCATTTCCTGAGCTTATATAACTGATACTTCTTACTGACTAATGCGTGTCCAGAGGCATCTCTATCAGAGTAATCTATAGCGGTTGTAAACCCCATATCGTGAACTGTTGGTGTTATTGGACCACCAGTTCTAGCCCTCCTCTCCCTCTCCTCTGGAGTAAATGCACGCCACTCAGCTCTGTCATCTATAACTCTATCTTCAATAACTTCACCGGTTTCTAAGCAGACAAACTCCGCCTTTGAAGGATCATAAACAATCTTGTCTTGTGGACACTTGGACTTCCTCTCCCCACTCCCACTCGTACTTGAATCCGAGGTTGAAGAAGCATTCTGAGAATTAGTTATATTATCCTCAAGAATCATGAGAATTACACCCCAACACCCTATTTAGACTTGTTTAAACCCCTTATAAACTTAACGCAAGATTTAAAAACCTCCACGTGGAAAGAGCTTTTAAACCCCAAGATTTTCAAACCCATTGAAAAACTTATTAAGCATGAGAAGAAAATACGAAATAAGTGGAGAAAGCCGGGTCGTCTAGCGGCCAAGGATGCGGGGCTTTGGCCTAGCATGGAGGAAACCCCGAGACCGGGGTTCGAATCCCCGCCCGGCTACTTCCTATCAAGTTTAAATGGACTTATCTCAGGTCCATACTTATTCTTTGCATCTTCCAATCTACGTTTCTGCTCAGTGAGTATTTCGAAGAATCTCTTAGGTGTATCTGGGATTTTAGAGTAGATTTTCCATATTCTCTCGTATTTTGCAAGGAGGTTTTCTACTCTAATAGTGAAAAGCCTCTCGTATAGATTCTCGTGGAATTCTTTACCAAGCTCTTTCTCGAATAATTCAGCTAGATCACTATATATAGGGATAAAGCCTGTTGGCGTTGCAATAGCGTCAACATCGTTGTTTACCCTTAGCTCCATCCACTTCAGCCACACTCTCTTATCTACTTTCTCAGTTAAGTACCTCCCTCTCTCGTCGCGTAAGAAGTAGTTTACACTAAATATCCTGGGTTTTTCATCGAGTTTCTCTCCGAATCTAAAGTGTAGGTCAACGAATCTACCTGGAGATATCGGTAGGAAGTCGAGTATAGCAAATGGATTGAACTCCATAACACCCACTGCCCCAAGAGTAGCAGCTGTTTTCTCCGACTCTAGTGATGCACCCTTAGTTACAACACCATGTTCCCAATCAAGAGACTCCTCGACGGGAACCCATGTATTTGGATCTCTACCACCAAATATCATGCCCTTAACTGGTACTCCATATGGATCATTAATTCTAGGGTCTACCTTCTCGAGGTAGAATATACTCGTTGTAAACCTAGCATTGGGGTGTGATGGAGGTATTTCAATGCCTTTCTCGTCTTTCTTACCCGGCCACCATTTACCAGCATAGTTTACACCGGGTTTAGGCGGAGTTGGCTTACCATTCCACCATACCTCTCCATCCTCAGTCAACAAAACATTCGCAAATATAACCTCTGTGTCTCTACGGGTTAGGATATCGTATATCTCCGGATCATCCACGGGGTTTACCCCATCAATTATTCCAAACATCCCGATTTCAGGGTTTACCGCGTGGGCTTTACCATTAAGATCCCTAATTATAGCTAGGTCGTCTCCTACTACTGTGTCTGCTATTAGTGCAGTCGAGGTCTTACCACATCCAGCTGGGAAAGCACCAGTGAAGTATGTTATTCTATCAGCAGGCCCCTTTACACCAACTATAAACATGTGTTCGCAGAGCCAGGACTCCCTATCACCCTTATCTACGCATAGCCTTAGAGAGAGCTTCTTTAATCCAACAGTGTTCCCCGCGTACTGGGTGTTTACACTATACACTACTCTGTCCTCCAAGTCAATGTATATCCTCCTCCTTGCAATATCTCGCGACCATCCGTTTTCATCACGGGGTCCCGTACTATGTAGAAACCTCATGTATTCTATGTCGTCTCTAGATGTAAATACATCATAGCATATTCTATACAGTATATTACTACTATGGGCAACATAGGCTGAGTCGGTGACCTGTACGCCATATAGCGAGAAAGGCGAATTCTTTGGTCCATAACAATATAGTCCAATATATAGTTCTTTGCCCTTCATTATACCATTAAAGTACTCTAAGACCTCTCTTAAAGCCTCATTCCTCTCCTTTGTATTAATCATAGGGATTTCAACGCCAGCTGGGACAAGGATTCTCGTGTTCTCCCTATCACGTGCAAGGTCACGTGGTCCATCAAAGTGAACTGTGTGTCTAGGGTTAAATCGAGAGGGGATCTCCTCTTTATTCTCAATAGCTTTACTCTTTATGTATTCAATGTCTTGCTCCGAGTCTGTAATGATGAATATTCTTGAAGGTTTCGTTAATTCAGCAATATATACTATCCACTTAAGTAAATTAATGCTCTTAATACGTGACAATTTGTCTAGGTTGTATCGATCTGTATACTTAGCGAGAGCGCTTAAAACCTCTTCTCTTCCTTCAACTATACCCATCGAATCCCCGTTAATCACCTATAATTAATGGTTAATAAAAAGGCTGTTCTCAGCGGTGTAGTAAGTGTCTGACCTCCTCCCCGCCCTTAAAAGGCGAGGCTTATAGTTGTAAACGTAGACGCTATCTTATGTGCTATTCTCAATGGCTCTGGTGTTGGACTATATATACATGTCTCCCGTAGAATGGTAAATGCCCTCTCTCGATCAAGCATTTCTACGTACACTCTTATTGGTCTCCACGGCGTGTTGAAGTATATGGAGTTAGTGTAGACTCTCTCTATTACACTATATCTCTCACTCCAATCCTCGAAGTGCTTTATCAACGCTGCCTTTATTTTTTGGAGATTTAGTGGGTACAAGAGCACTACTATTACGCCTTTTCCAGTCTTAGAGGCTACTTCAGCTGGGTCAACTACATCGAAGCCTGCATAAGTTACTCCATCTAGCAATACGACTTCTCCATTAAACAACTTGGAGATATCAATAATTGCCTCCATAGAAGTGTTCAAATCAACTCTAACACTCTTAAAACCAATTCTATTTACCTGGAGATCACTGTCTAATTCAACCCCCACTATTAACGTCTCCCCTCTACCCCCCTTATATGAAGCGGGGAAAAACCCATCGTCATATGCTTCAATTGTTTTAACACTAAGTGTCTGCAAGAGCCTTCTCAACCAATTTTGCAACTTCCTCCTTAACCCTTATTACTTTTGTAAGACCATGTCTACCCATGCTCCTAACCTCTGCAATTAAAATACCCATCATGTCTAGTTGGGATAGTACCTGACTCACACTCCTCTGTGAGAGTGGTTCAAGACCCCTTCTCCTAGCTTCTTCTAAGTACACGCTGTAAACTTCTCCTGTAGTAGTGTACCCCCTCCTAGTCGCTAGATTAACCGCGACCTTTAAGACTAGTTTTTGCTGAAGTGGAAGAGTTGCAATAACCTGGTTCACCCTCCCCTCCTCAACCTCTGCAAGTGCTTTTTTCACGTGCTCCGTGCTAATGACTAGTGCATTTTCTCTCTCAGCTACTTCACCAGCTACTCTCAGTAAATCAAGAGCTCTCCTCGCATCTCCATTCTCCCTTGCCGCTAAGGCGGCACAATACGATATCACAGAGTCGTCTATGACTCCGGGGTGGAATGCCTTCTCGGCTCTCTGCTTTAATATAGTATATAGTTGCTCTGCATTATATGGTGGAAAGAATATTTCCTCTTCTCCTAAACTAGACCTGACCCTGGGATCTAGGTTTTCCACGAAGTACAGGTTATTCGTTATACCAATTATTGATACTCTAGATTTCGATAAGTCCTCGTTTATTCTGAGGAGTTTGTATAAGAGGTCGTCTCCATTTCTCTTAACAAAGTAGTCTAGCTCGTCTAGTATTACAATGTGTAA
Source organism: Desulfurococcaceae archaeon (assembly GCA_028275705.1). Classification (GTDB taxonomy): domain Archaea; phylum Thermoproteota; class Thermoprotei_A; order Sulfolobales; family Desulfurococcaceae; genus UBA285. The sequence goes on from JAPWUD010000001.1 coordinate 26,647, forward strand.
TCCACTCCAGTTTTCAAGGGCATTAATATACTTCCTATATACTTCACTAATAGCGAGGCCTGTGTATGGTATTCTAAGACCTAGACTAGACGCTATAGACGCTAGCACCTTGTAAGGCGTATCAAGCTTCCTAGTGTTTACATATGCATAGCCTAAATTAGAGCCAATAGAAGACGCCTTCTCCACGAGTTTCTTAACAACATACTTACTTACTACAGTTTTACCTGTCCCCGTTAAACCATATAGTAAAACATTACTTGGTTTCTCACCCTTCGCTGATACAACGAGTATTTCAGCTAGTTTCTTAATTTCACCCTCCCTATGGGGTAGAACATCTGGTACGTAATCAGGATGTAGAATCTCTCTATTAGCGAAAATCCTAGAGGCTACACCGCGCTTTTTAATAATCTCCTCTATAACGTCAAAACCCTTAGATTCATTCAAAACTAACACCCATTAGTAAACACGAGTCGAGTTATAATACTGGTACTTTTCAACCCTCCACTCAATGAATAGATTGTGAAACACTTTTAAGCCCATAAAGTAAATCAAAAATCGGTGAGAGTGGGCCGGTAGCTCAGCCTGGAAGAGCGCCCGGTTGGCAACCAAGAGCCAGAGTCCGGGAGGTCCCGGGTTCAAATCCCGGCCGGTCCACAACTTGCCTCCCCTAGAGACTTTGTTTTATTCAACTTCTACCACTAATTGTTTAATCGATGGCAAGCACTTGAAACAGTATTTAAGCCCCTATACGCTTGGAGATATTGAGATATGCATATTGCTTAGGTAGAGGGTGTTTATGAGGGAGGAAATAAACATCCTTGAACACGAGTTGGTTCCGAGGCATGAAGTAGTCCCACCTCGCGAGGCGTTGGAGCTACTTAGAAAACTAGGTATAGAGCCGTGGCAACTACCATGGATATCTGCAGACGACCCCGTTGTAAAGGCTATTGGTGCAAAACCTGGAGACATTATTAGGATTATTAGGAAAAGCCCAACAGCTGGAGAGTTCGTTGCGTATAGATATGTAGTCGTAGAGGTGACTAAGAAGTCTTGACATCTGAGCTTACACACGAGGATCTATGGGTCGTTGCTAAAAAATACCTAGAGGAAAAAGGCTTAGTTAGACAGCATTTAGATAGCTACAATAGATTCGTCAGAGAAATACTACCATCAATCATCGAGGAGTTCAACGTAGTTCCAGTAACGGAGAATATATCACTATACATTGAAAAACCCCGTATTGGGCAACCACAATGGGTTGAAGTGGATGGTACCCCACAGTACAAAACACCTCTTGAATGCAGAATTAGAAATCTAACATACATGGCTCCTGTGGACGTCACAGTTAGATTGGAGGGGGATGGTGTATATAAGGAGGCAGTCTTAAGGCTTATGGAACTACCAGTTATGTTGAAATCGGAAATAGATCCACTAAGTAAGCTAACACCAGAGGAAATTGTTGAGAGAGGAGAGGATCCCAATGACCCAGGTGGTTACTTCATTATAAATGGAAGTGAGAAAGTACTTGTTGCCCAGGAGGACTTAGCGAGCAACACAATCCTCGTAGACTATGGGCAGGAAGGTAGTGGTATTACGCACACAGCTAAAGTGGTGAGTGCTGCTAGAGGACGTAGATCACAGTTGATAATAGATAGGAGAAAAGATGGTATATTCTACGCTAATTTCCAGGGTCATAGAATACCCGCAGTAATACTCATGATCGCCCTCGGGTTAGATACACGTGAAGTACTATATGCTGTAAGCCCTGACCCTGCATACCATACATATGTTTTGCCATCCATTCTACAAGCGGAGCAAGTGCTCCCGAAACTAGAGGTCCCTCAGGGGTTAAGTGATGAAGAGTTAAGGCAATATATAGAGGAGTATAGGAAGAAACTAGTTGAAGAAGCACTAGACTACATTGGCTCAAGGTTTGCTATTGGAAGACCAAGAGTGGAGAGAGTGGAGAGAGCGCGTAGACTACTAGATGAGAGACTACTACCTCATATTGGAACAGACTCGAGTCGTGAAACCCGAGTACTCAAAGCAGTCTTCATTGGTCAAATGATCGCGAGAATAATTGAGCTCATGCTTGGACGTAGGCAGCCGGATGACAAGGACCACTACAGGAATAAAAGACTTAGACTCGCTGGAGACTTACTAGCAACCCTCGTGAGAACAGCTCTTGTTTCATTTACAAGGGAGGTTAGAGCAGAGCTAGAGAAGCAGCTCTCTAAGTCCCGTAAAATCGAGTTGAAGGCTGCGTTTAAACACAGTATTATTACTGATAGAATACTGCACGCTATGGCTACTGGAAACTGGCCTGGAGGTAGAACTGGTGTAAGTCAATTACTCGATAGAACAAACATGGTTAGTACACTCAGCCACTTGAGGAGAGTTGTATCTCCACTTGCTCGTGGACAACCACACTTCGAGGCTAGAGAACTACATGGAACACAGTGGGGTAGGATTTGCCCATTTGAAACACCTGAAGGGGCAAATATCGGCTTAGTCAAGAACCTCGCGTTATTAGTAAATGTCAGTGTTGGCATAGATGATAAACCAGTAGAGGAGGTACTATATGAACTCGGCACAATACCTGTGGTTACGAGGAAGATCAAGGGGAGAGTAATTAAAGGCTACTTGGACGACGTAGTTGAGAAGCTCGAGAAGGAGGAGTTAACCGGTGAAGAGTATGCTGGCTGGAGTAGGGTATTCCTCAATGGTAAGCTCATAGGCTACCATCCAAACGGTGGACAACTCGTAGAAACCCTGAGAAACTTGAGAAGGCAGAGTAAGCTGCCATTTAAAGCATCTGAGTTAAATGTTACACACGTACATACAGAGTTCTTTGATGAGGTAATAGTGAGCACTGATCCAGGTAGAATCCGCAGACCCCTAATAGTAGTTGAAAACGGCAAGCCAAAGCTAACAAGAGAACATGTTGAGAAGTTGAAAACGGGGGAGTTGTCATTTGAAGACCTTGTAAGAATGGGTGTAGTCGAGTACCTCGACCCAGACGAGGAGGAAAATGCTTTGATCGCGCTAACCCCGAATCAATTAACCCCCGAGCACACGCACTTAGAGCTATGGCTACCAGGAATCTTTGGCATAACAGCCTCTCTCATACCATACCCCGAGCACAATCAAAGCCCTAGAAACATGTATCAGGCAGCCATGGCAAAGCAAGCACTGGGTTTAAACTCTGCTAACTTCCAACGCCGCGTAGATACACGTGGACACCTACTACACTACCCGCAGAAACCACTAGTAACAACACGAGCTATCAATGTAATTGGGTATAATGAAAGACCGTCGGGACAAAACTTTGTCGTGGCGGTATTAACATTGACTGGCTACAACATAGAGGATGCAGTTATTCTGAACAAGAGTAGTGTTGAGAGGGGGTTGGCGCGATCAACTTTCTTCAGGCTTTACTCTACTGTTGAGTACAAGTATCCAGGTGGAATACAAGATGAAATCACTAAACCACCTCCGAGCGCTAGGGGTTACCGTGGGCAAAGAGCATACGAGCTACTGGAAGATGATGGAATCATAGCACCAGAAACCCCCGTATCTGGAGGAGATGTCCTAGTAGGAAAAGTTAGTCCACCACGTTTTATTAGTGCACAGGAATACGCAGTTGGAGGCATTACGCGCCAAGATACTAGTGTCGCTGTAAGACATGGCGAGAAAGGAGTAGTAGATGTAGTTATATTGAGTATGGATGATGAAGGGAATAAGTTAATAAAAGTGAAAGTGAGAGACCTTAGAATACCAGAGCTAGGCGATAAGTTCGCATCGAGACACGGGCAAAAAGGTGTTGTCGGACTATTGATCCCACAGTACGACATGCCTTTCACCGAGGAAGGAGTCACACCCGACTTAATTATAAATCCACACGCATTCCCAAGTAGAATGACTGTTGGGCAATTACTTGAGTCCATCGCTGGGAAGGCAGCTGCACTTAAAGGAGAAGTTGTTGATGCAACGCCATTCTACAAGGAGAACATTGAGAGCCTTAAACTCGTGTTAAAGAAGTATGGGTATTCACCATCTAATGAAGAAGTAATGTATGATGGCAGAACAGGTGAAATACTTGAGGGAATGGTGTTTATTGGCATAGTATACTACCAGAAACTACACCACATGGTTAGTGATAAAATACACGCGAGGGCGAGGGGGCCCGTGCAGATATTGACAAGGCAGCCTACACAGGGTCGTTCGAGAGCAGGTGGTTTAAGGTGGGGGGAAATGGAGGTTGACTGCCTCGTTGGACACGGCTCAGCCCTACTCCTAAGGGAGACTATGAGGGAGAGAAGCGACTTGGCGAGGATTTATGTCTGCGAGGAGTGTGGGTTTATAGGATACTATGATAGAAACAAGGGGAAGCTTGTTTGTCCAGTGCACAAGGACAAGGCAACGCTAAAGCCCGTTGATGTCAGTTATGCGTTTAAGTTATTAATTCAGGAGTTAATGAGTATGGGGATTAGGCCTAGGCTTATCGTTGAAGACTTACTCAAAGGGTGATACTTTGAGCAACGTGCTTACTACTAGAGTATCCAGGGTAAAATTCGGTATAATGTCTCCTGATGAAATAAGGAAAATGAGTGTTACAACAGTCGTGACCACGGATGTCTACGATAACGATGGATTGCCAATAGATGGGGGAGTGATGGATAAGCGTATGGGTGCTATAGAGCCCGGTGAAACATGCCCTATTTGCGGAAACACTAGGGATAGTTGTCCAGGCCACTTTGGACACATTGAACTAGCTAAACCAGTAGTCCACGTGAGCTTTGTAAAGCATATTTTAGTGTATTTAAAGACCACGTGTGAATCATGTGGTAGAATAAAAATCCCCGAGGAGGAAAGACAAGAGTATCTGAAACTCCTCAGAGACCTAGAGGAACTAGGCCTTATATACCTTAAAAAGAGGCTTCACGAGTATATTAGGAGAAAAGCTGCCTCTACAGCCGCATGTCCACACTGTGGGGCTCCATCAAAAAAGATTAAACTCGAAAAACCATACTCCTTCTACGTACAGACAGAGACTGAGCTTAGAAGGCTAACACCAAGCGAGATACGTGAAAGGCTAGAGAAAATAAGTGACGAGGACGTTGCCTTACTAGGTGGAGACCCAAGAGATGCAAGACCGGAATGGATGGTTTTAACAGTTCTACCCGTCCCGCCGAGAACTGCCAGGCCCTCTATCACGCTGGAAACAGGTATTCGCAGTGAAGATGACTTAACACACAAACTAGTAGACATTGTTAGAGTTAATAATAGGTTGAAGGAACACGTGGAGAGCGGTGCACCAAGAGCGATAATTGAGGAGGAATGGGAGTTACTGCAATACCACGTAGCTACATACATAGATAACGAGGTATCCGGAATACCTGTCGCAAGACATAGGAGTGGAAAAGTCCTTAAGGGGATTGCACAGAGGCTTAAGGGAAAGGAAGGAAGGTTCCGTGGAGACCTAAGAGGTAAAAGAGTGGACTTCTCAGCTAGAACAGTCATAAGCCCTGATCCAAGCCTTGGCGTGAACGAAGTAGGGGTCCCCGAGGATATAGCAAAGATCTTAACTATCCCAGAGCGTGTAACCCCGTGGAATATAGAGTTCCTCCGTAAACTGGTATTAAATGGCCCGGAGAAATGGCCTGGAGCAAACTATGTTACACGACCCGATGGGAGGAAGATTAGTTTAAAATATGTCGATAGAAAAGCAGTTGCAGAATCCCTTGAACCTGGTTTCATAGTTGAAAGACATATACTCGATGGTGATATAGCGTTATTCAATAGGCAGCCATCACTACACAGGATCTCTGTAATGGCCCACGTTGTCAGGGTACTGCCCTATAAGACGCTTAGGCTGAATCCACTTGTCTGTCCACCATATAACGCTGACTTTGATGGGGATGAAATGAACCTCCACATACCACAGAGTGAGGAGGCTAGGGCTGAGGCTAGACTACTAATGCTTGTTGAAAAACACATACTGACGCCAAGATATGGCGGGCCAGTTATAGGTGGATTACAGGATTATATCAGCGGAGCCTACTTACTAACTGTTAAATCAACTATTCTAACAAAGGAGAAGGCTGCAACACTGCTGGCTACTACAGGCTATAAAGGCGATCTTCCAGAGCCGGCTATATTGAAGCCCAACGAGTACTGGACGGGTAAGCAATTAGTATCGTTATTCTTACCAAGAGACTTTAATTACAAAAGAAACTCTAAACTTGGAAGTGCATCTGCACTTAGATGCATTGACGAAGACTGCCCACACGACAGCCTAGTAATTATAAAGAAGGGTGTTCTCTTAGAAGGTGTATTGGATAAGGCTAGTATTGGAAGGGAGGAGCCTGAGAGCTTAGTGCACTGGCTTATTAAAGACTATGGAGAAGACTTTGGAAGATACTTTATGGACAGCGTCTACAAGATGTTTGTACGCACCTGCGAAATGCATGGCTTTACGATGAGCTACGATCACTTAATTGTAAGCAAGGATGCACGCCTTTCAATAGATAAATTAATCGGTGAGGAGTTAAAAGAAGCTGAAGAGCTTATACAGCTCTATAGAGAGGGAAAGTTAACTCCCAGACCTGGTAAGACTCTTGAGGAGAGCTTGGAAGACGAGATCATTGACACTCTTTCAAAGAAACTACTCGACAAAGTAGCTGAGGTTATAACACAGTACTTTAAATTGAGCAACCCAGTGGTAATAATGGCGAGGACGGGGGCGCGTGGAAACCCAGTTAACTTAACACAAATGTCTGGTCTACTTGGACAACAAACTGTTAGAGGAAAGAGATTGGTTAGGGGTTATCAAGGGAGAATGCTACCGCACTTTAAACCTGGCGATATAGGTGCTGAGGCGAGAGGTTTTATTAAATCAGGATTCGTGGATGGACTGGATCCACTAGAATTATTCTTCCACGCTGCTGCTGGTAGAGAGGGACTTATAGATACAGCTGTTAGAACAAGTCAATCAGGCTACATGCAGAGAAGGTTGATCAACGCGCTCCAAGATCTCAGAGTATTCTATGACGGGACTGTTAGAACTGCGAGTGGTGAGATAGTGCAACTGCTGTATGGCGAAGATGGTGTTGACCCAATGAAGAGTGATCATGGAAAGGCAGTAAACGTAGATAGAGTTATTGAGAAATTCTTGGGGTGAGAAAATGCAGGGTTATTTGAGTGATGAGGAAATAGACGCGTTACTCGAGGAGTACAAGGAGTTGTTTACACCACAATTAAAGCATGAGCTTTCAATTAAATTAAAGAATGCTGCGAGGAAGCGGGGAGTTACGAGAGAGGATGTTATTAAGATAATTGAGTTCGCAGCGAAGAACTATCACCAGGCTCTCATAGACCCTGGTGAAGCTGTAGGAACCATTACAGCACAGAGTATTGGAGAACCCTCAACCCAGATGACTCTCAGGGTATTCCACTATGCTGGTGTTAGAGAGTATAATGTTACCCTCGGCTTACCCCGCTTAATAGAAATCGTTGATGCTAGAAAACAGCCAGAGACTCCTATAATGGAGATCTATCTATCCGAAGACGTTAAACACGATTTAGAGAGAGTAAAGGCTATCGCGAGACAAATAGAGTCTACTCTAGTAGAGAATGTAACTAGGGAGTTCACAATAGACTACACTGAGGGATTAGTAACTGTAATGCTGGATCCGGATATGTTGCAGGATAAGGGTGTGTCTGTAGAGCAGGTAGTGGAAGTATTGAAGAATCTTGAGGTCGGAGAAGTGGAGGTATCTAGTGAAAACCCATATGAATTAAGAGTATTGCTTAGTGAGGAATACTTAGACCCCGTTAAAGTGGAGAAATTGAGGACAAAAATACTTCAAGCACATGTTAAGGGATTATACGGCATAAAGAAGACGATTATACAGAGGCGTGGAGACGAATACGTAATTATAGCTGAGGGGAGTAATCTCGAGGAGGTAATGAGGATCCCTGGTGTGGATTGGAGGAGAATATACACTAATAATATACATGAAGTGGAGAAAGTACTAGGTATAGAGGCAGCGAGATCAGCTATAATTAGAGAAATAAAGAATACTCTAGACGATCAGGGATTAGATGTAGATATAAGGCACATTATGCTACTAGCAGATATGATGACTTGGACTGGCCACGTCAGGCAAGTGGGTAGAATGGGTATAGCTGGTGAAAAACCAAGTGTTTTAGCGAAAGCAACGTTTGAGACAACTATTCAAAAACTAGTTGAGAGCGCAGTTTCGGGTGAAGAGGATAAATTACCTAGTATAACAGAAAACATTATAATAGGTCAAATAATACCAGTTGGAACGGGTCTTGTCCAGGTTTATATGAACCCCCAGCTTATTAAGAAAGGAGAGAGCGAGTTAATTGATTCGAGGTGATGGAGTAGTTGAATAAAGGAATACCTAAGCCAGAGTTGATAAAAGCTCTTCAAACAGCTTCAAGAACAGGCGAAATTGTCTACGGCTCCAGGGAGGTTGTTAAACTTGTTCTTCACGGTAAGGCAAAACTCGTTGTTTTATCTGCTAATGCACCACCAGAGGTTAAAAGAGATATAATGTACTACTCCAAGTTGAGCCGTATTCCAGTAGTTGTATTCGATGGAACAAACATAGAACTTGGTGGCGTTATTGGGAGACCACATAGTGTCTCAGCACTTGCAATAATTGACCCAGGGCAGTCGAAAATACTGGATCTCATACAGGTGAGTAGTGAGTGAGTAATAGGGATAAGGGACACGCGAAGATAACGCCCGAGGAATTTAGATACATGGCTTTACTGAGCGAATTGACGAATACCTCTGTTAGAGACTGTATAATAGACGAGGAGAATAATAGAATAATATTCCTAGTAAACCCAGATGAAGTTGGAAAAGCTATTGGAGCACGTGGTTTCTACGTTCAGCAGCTACGTAAAATCCTCAATAAAAACATAGAGATTGTGGGATATAGCGATAAACTAGAGGAGCAAGTAAAGCTAGCGCTAGCTCCTGCACGAGTAACAGATATGAAGCTCGTAACTAGGTCTGATGGAGCGAGAATACTGTACGTAGCAGTAGAACCCACAGATAAAGCACTAGCTATTGGGAAGGGAGGAAGGAATATCCAGAGGCTTAAGTTGATTTTAAAAAGACATTTTGGAGTAGACTCTGTTGTAATAGCCTAGGGAATATTTTTAAGCAAATTATTTAATGATAATCCAAGCTAGAGCAAGGGTGCTTACTTTGCCCGGTAAAAAGGGACCTAATGGCTTATACGCCGCTAGAAGACTAGAGGAGAAGAGGCAGAAGTTTAGGTGGTATCAGCGGGAATACAAGTGGAGAATGCTGAGGAAACTTGGATTAAGAACAGACCCGTTAGAAGGAGCCCCAATGGCTAGGGGCATAGTCTTAGAGAAGGTTGGAGTGGAATCACGTAAACCTAACTCAGCCCTTAGGAAATGCGTGAGAGTTCAATTAGTTAAAAATGGTAAAGTAGTTACTGCTTTTGTACCATGGGATGGCGGAGTAAATTACATCGATGAACACGATGAGGTAATAATAGAGGGTATTGGTGGTACTCTAGGAGGCGCGATGGGTGATATCCCTGGTGTTAAGTACCGAGTAGTAATGGTTAATGGTGTATCGCTTAAAGCCCTCTGGCTTGGTAAGAAGCAGAAACCAGTGAGATAGGTGTTTATAGTTGACTGAGCAGAGTTCATATATGCTCGCAGTAAAAGAAATACTTCTATTCGGAAAGTGGAGTTATGACTTCATTGACGTCAAAGACCCTAGTTTAAAGAAGTATATTTGCCTAAAGCCCGTTAGACTACCCCACACTAGTGGACGCCACGAGCATAGAAAGTTTGGCAAAGCAGAGGTTCCAATAGTGGAGAGATTAATTAATAAACTAATGATGCCGGGTAAAAACGCTGGAAAGAAGCATTTAGCATACAATATAGTGAAGAAGGCATTCGAGTTAATACACTTGAAAACAGGTGAGAATCCAATCCAAGTGCTTGTCCGAGCCATTGAGAACTCTGCCCCACGCGAAGATACTACGAGGATCATGTATGGTGGGATAGTATACCATGTATCAGTAGATATATCTCCTCTGAGGAGAATAGATGTTGCACTTAAATACCTAACTGAGGGGGCTAGACTGAAGGCATTCAATAACCCAACGCCCATAGAGGAGGCACTAGCCGATGAAATAATACTCGCAGCTAATAATGACCCTAAGAGCTATGCTATACAGAGGAAGGAAGAAATAGAGAGAATAGCGCTGAGTAGCAGGTAGTACCGAGGGTTTTATAAAAACAATTTCTTGCACATACTACTCATTGATCACATAGTAATGAGCGGTAGACTTACCTCTTATTAAATCACCTTAAGTAATCTTTATAAGTGTGATTTTTTATCTACGTTGAAAAGGTGTAGGTGATTAGAAGATGAGTGTTCCGCAAAAGCCGCATTTGAACTTAATAATAATAGGCCACGTAGACCATGGAAAAAGCACAATGACTGGGCATATTTTATACCGTCTAGGGTACTTCGACGAGAAGACGATGAAGGAAATAGAGGAGCAAGCTAAGAAGATGGGAAAAGAGAGCTTTAGATTCGCGTGGCTACTGGACAGAATGAAGGAGGAGAGAGAGCGTGGACTCACAATATCGCTATCATACATGAGGTTCGAGACAAAGAAATACTTCTTCACAATAATTGACGCCCCAGGACATAGAGACTTCGTTAAAAACATGATTACTGGCGCTAGCCAAGCTGATGCTGCAATACTCGTTGTTAGTGCTAGGAAAGGTGAATTCGAGGCTGGAATGAGCGCTGAAGGACAGACTAGAGAGCACGCGCTTCTCGCTAGAACTATGGGTATAAATCAATTAATCGTTGCAGTGAATAAAATGGATGTTACAGATCCTCCATACAGTGAGAAGAGGTATAAGGAGGTTGTAGAGATACTCAGTAAGTTTTTGAAGAGTATTGGATACGATGTTAGCAAGATTCCATTTATACCAATATCTGCTTGGACCGGTGAAAACTTAATCGAGAGATCTCCATTGATGCCTTGGTATAATGGGCCAACACTTGTAGAATCACTAGACCTCTTGGAGATTCCGCCAAAGCCTATTGAGAAACCGCTAAGGCTACCAGTTCAAGATGTTTACTCAATCTCGGGTGTTGGAACAGTAGCGGTTGGCAGAGTTGAAACAGGTGTGCTAAAGACTGGCGATAGAGTTGCCATTACTCCACCTGGACTTGTAGCTGAGGTGAAGTCTATTGAGACTCACCACGTTAGAATAGAGAAAGCTGAGCCAGGAGACAATATTGGAGTTAACTTGAAGGGTATTGAAAAGAAAGACATTAAGAGAGGAGACGTCATCGGACCCTTAGATTCCCCGCCAACGGTGGCAGACGAATTCACTGCTAGAATAATGATTGTCTGGCATCCAACAGCCATAGCGAGTGGATATACTCCAGTCATACATATACATACTGCTAGCATCGCCTGTAGAATAACAGAGATCACTGCAAAGATCGATCCGAGAACCGGTAAGGAAGTTGAAAAGAATCCACAGTTCTTAAAGCAGGGAGACTTCGCGATAGTGAAGTTCAAGCCAATCAAGCCCCTGGTAGCTGAGAAGTACGCTGATTTCCCACCACTGGGAAGATTCGCTATGAGAGATATGGGTAAAACTGTCGGTATCGGACAAGTACTAGATGTAAAGCCTGCTCAAGTAACGATTAAGAAGTAGATCTCCTCAACACTAAAGAATATGGGTTTTTCAATCTACTTAGTTAAATAGCGCTTACACCTAGGAAGTGGGGATATAATTGTCGATGCAGAGAATGGTTAAAATCAAGATGTGGAGTACAAATGTAAGGGTATTAGAAGACTTTGCATCAAGACTAGTAGATATAGCGAAGAAGAGCGGTGTGAAGATCAGCGGTCCAATACCGCTTCCAACGAAAAAACTCACTATTAGAACACTCAAACTGCCACACGGTGAGGGCAAGAAAAAGTATGAAAAGTGGCAGATGAGGGTACATAAGAGGCTACTATACGTCGCCGAAGACGAGAGAGTTATGAAGCAGTTGATAAGAGTGAGAGTTCCACCGGAAGTATGGATTGAGGTAGAACTCTAGAGTATTCATTATAAAATAAGTAATTTAAACCCTTATACATAGATTTTTTCCTAGAAGCCGGGGTGCCCGAGCGGCCTAAGGGGCTGGCCTGGAGTACCTAACCTGGAGAGCCAGTGGGGGTTAATCCCCCGCGCGGGTTCGAATCCCGCCCCCGGCGCTTGTATTTAAACCCCTATTTTTAATTAGTTTTAAAAGCTTGATTAACCCTAATATGATAGGCAGTGGATTATCTATAAAAATAATGCTTATGGTGGCTTTGAGTGAGTATGGCTAGAGAGTTTCGTAGGATAGTTAGGGTCTTAGATACAGATATAGATGGAGAACTACCACTAGTGTATGGGTTGTCAGTAGTGAAGGGTATAGGCTACACTTTCTCCCTTGCAGTTTGTAGAGTTCTCGGATTAGATCCATACATGAAGCTCGGCTATTTAACCGATGAAGAAGTTAAAAACATCGAGGCTGTTGTAAGAGAGCCTTTGAAATACCATATTCCAGACTGGTATTATAACAGGAGGAAGGACTATACTACAGGTGAAAACATCCACTTAACAGGAGCCACTCTACTATTTCACGTTAAAGAAGATATTGAGCGCGAGAAGAAAATTAAGAGTTGGCGTGGAGTAAGACACATATATGGATTAAAAGTCAGAGGACAGAGGACGAGAACCACGGGGCGTACTGGTATTACAGTGGGAGTGAAGAGAAAGAGGACTCAGCAGCAACAACAAAAGAAACAATAGGTGGTTTTAATGGGGGATCCAAAGAAATCTAGAAGGTTATGGGAGGGTCCACGTACTCCGTGGAGGAGGGATAGACTCCTCGAGGAATCTAGACTACTAGGTGTATATGGACTTAGAAACAAGAGAGAGTTGTGGAAAGCAACTACTATTGTGAGGTATTTTAGACATAGAGCGAGAGCGCTTCTCGCTGCACCAGTTGAAGTTAGAGAGAGGGAGGAAAAGAAGCTTGTAGAGAAGCTCATAGAGCTTGGGCTTTTAAAGGAGGGGGCTAAACTAGACGATGTATTAAACCTACGTGTAGAAGACTTACTTGAGCGGAGACTACAGACCATTGTATACAAGAAGGGATTAGCTAAGACAGTCTATGAGGCGAGACAGTTGATAGTTCACGGCCACATAGCCATCGCTGGTAGGAGAATAACTTCCCCAAGCTATATTGTACCAAGAGATGAGGAGAACCTTATAGGGTTCTATCATAAGAGCCCACTGGCTCATAGAGCTATAACCCTGCAGGAAGAGGGTTCATAGCACTCAATGGTGGTAAGAAATGGCGTTCGCGTTTAGAGAGCTTAAATGGGGAATAGCACACATTTACAGTAGCTCAAACAACACAATCATACATATAACAGACTTGTCAGGCGCTGAAACCGTAAGCATGTGGAGTGGTGGAAAAGTAGTTAAAGCAGATAGAGAAAAACCAAGCCCCTACGCAGCAATGCTGGCCTCATCTAAAGCCGCTACAGAGGCGATGGAGAAGGGTGTTGCAGCCCTCCATATAAGAGTAAGAGCACCTGGAGGACACGGTCCTAAAACCCCTGGGCCCGGTGCACAAGCTGCCATTAGAGCTCTCGCAAGGTCTGGTTTTATCATTGGGAGAATCGAGGACGTTACACCAATACCACACGACACCACTAGGAGGCCTGGTGGAAGAAGGGGTAGAAGACTATAGGTAGGTGTAGTTATTTTGGAGATCCAGGTGTTAGAGAAGACTCCTTTCTCCCTTAAATTACTCATTAAAGGAATATCACTACACACATTGAACTCTATTAGAAGGGCAGTGTTAAGTGAAGTATCCACGATGGCTGTAGATTACGTTATATTCATAGAGAACTCTAGTGTATTCTACGACGAGTACCTAGCCCATAGACTTGGACTTATCCCGCTTAAAAGCGATAATGCATACGAGAAATACAAATCTCCTGAGGAATGTGCTGAAGCCGGTGAGAAAAGGGTTTTTTCAGCTGATTGCTTTGCAAAATTCGACTTAGAAGCGGAGGGGCCTGATTCAGGGGTTTTAGTTATATATAGCAGGGATCTCGTTCCAAGCGACCCCGATATAGTGCCTGTTTTCGACAATATACCGCTCCTCAAGTTGATCAAGGGGCAGAGAGTGAAACTCGAAGCTTTCGCGAGACTTGGACGAGGAAAAGAGCATGCTAAATGGAGCCCCGTCTCAGTCGCTACACATAAGTATGTTCCAAGAATCGATGTAAACACAAATGCTTGCACAGGGTGCGGTAAGTGTATAGATGCCTGCCCAAGAGGAGTACTCGGGCTTCAAAATGGCAAAGCATTTGCAAAGAACGAGAAAATACTTGACTGCAATTTATGCCGACTCTGCGAACAAGTGTGTGAAGCAAGGGCTATAAAGATCTCGCGTGTCGAGAACGAGTTCATTCTATTCCTAGAGTTCACAGGGGCTTTAAGCCCCAAGAAAACACTTATAGAGGCTTCAAATATTCTTATAAAGAAACTAGATGAATTCGAGGAGAAGTTGAAGTCTATGGGTGTTTTGCAGTGATTAAGCTTAGCAGAAAGACAAATCTAGTCTTAAGAGAGCTCATTGAGACTCTAGATAGTTACTCGAGGAAATATAATGCAGGTATATGGCGTGCAGTAGCTGAAGAACTCGCAAAGCCCTCAAGGCAGAGAAGAGCCGTTAATGTGAGCAGGATCAATAGGTATACAGAGCCTGGCGACACAATAGTTGTCCCCGGGAAAGTCCTAGGTGCTGGAAACCTAGACCACCCAGTAACAGTTGCTGCCTTAAGCTTTTCTAAGACAGCTCTAGAGAAGATAAAGAGAACTGGGGGGAGAGCGATAAGTATTTTTGAGCTTCTACGTGAGAACCCTAGTGGGGGCAGAGTAAAGATCATTGGGTGATTGAATGCAGCAGGAAAAAACCATACTCTACATTGATGCATCAAACCACATACTAGGTAGACTAGCTAGTATAGTTGCAAAGAAACTACTAGAAGGCTATAGAGTCTACGTCTTCAACGTAGAGAAAGCAGTTTTAAGTGGTGAGAAACGAAGAATTATTGAAGGCTACAAACTACTCCTCACCGTTAAAACACACACTAATCCAGAGAAGTCTGGTATTAGGAGGCCGAGGAGCCCTGTGAATATATTCAAGCGAGCTGTTAGAGGAATGCTACCAATGGATAAACCACATGGAAGAGAGGCTTATAAAAGACTTAGAGCATTTACTGGTCTACCAGTAGAGTACGCAAATATAGAGCTCACACGCTTCCCCGAAGCCATGTCGAGTAGACTTCGTGGAGGATACATAAGCGTCGAGGAGGTTTCTAAAGCACTTGGTTGGAGAGGTGGTGGAAAGTGAGTCAGGAGTCTAAGAGTATTAAAATCGTGGTTTCAACAGGTAAGAGAAAGACCAGTATTGCAAGAGCTGTTATTAAACCAGGGAGAGGGAGAGTCTGGATCAATAATATACCGCTAGAAGCATACCCAATCGAAGTGGCCAGGGAGAAAATAGCAGAGCCTTTGTACCTAGTTGGAGACCTTGCAAACCAAGTTGATATAAAAATCAACGTTATGGGCGGAGGAGTGATGAGCCAGGCTGAAGCATGTAGAATAGCTATAGCTAGAGGACTAGTAGAGTACTTCACTCAAAACCGTGGTGAGTTAACTAAGATATTTAAAGAATACGATAGACACTTACTAAGTGGAGACCCCAGGCAAACAGAGCCCGAGAAGTGGGGTAGGTATAGTGCTAGGAGGAGGTGGCAGAAGAGCTATAGGTGACTTCATTGCTGTTCCCAGTTAGATGTTTCACCTGTGGGAGACCAATTGGTCATTTATGGGAGGAGTACATTAAGCGGGTTAGGCAAGGAGAGCACCCTGCTAAAGTACTTGACGATCTTGGCGTTAAGAGGTATTGTTGTAGAAGAATGTTTTTATCCCATGTAGAGATAGCAGATGAAATACTCCACTTCCCAAGAATCTCTTAGAGGTGGAATAGTGTCTGACGAGGTAAAACCACAAATAACCATAGAGCTACTTGTCCCAATAGACAAGTATCTACAAGCTGGAGTCCACATAGGGACGCATATATGTACAAAGTTTGCAGAGCCCTTTGTATATAGGATTAGATCTGATGGAGTCTACATACTAGACGTGAGGAAGATAGATGAGAGATTAAGAATAGCTGGTAAATTCCTCGCGGGCTTTGAACCAGTAAAAATAGCAGTTGTTTCTGCACGCCTATATGGTAGGAAACCCGTGGAGAAGATGTGTAAATACCTACAGTGCAAACCCTATACAGGTAGATTTCTACCAGGGACGTTTACAAACCCCACGTTAAAGTGGTACTTTGAACCAGATGTTGTTGTTTTAACAGATCCTAGAGCAGACTCCCAGGCTCTAAAAGAAGCTGCTGAAATCGGCATACCTGTAGTGGGATTCATAGACACAGATAACAAGACAGAGTTCATAGACTTAGCAATACCTGGAAACAATAAGGGGAGAAAGAGTTTAGCACTACTATACTGGATACTAACAAGGCAGGTTCTCAGAGAACGCGGGATAATACCTCAAAACGCAGAGCTGCCGGAATCCCCCTCAGAGTTTGAAACACCAATATAGTTTTTCACTCTACACTAGTTTTACTTCATTTACTTTATTCAATAGAACTATCACTGTAGAGAAGTATTAATAACGCATATGACGATAAAGAGCAATATAGGTGTAGATATTGAAGAAAGTGCGGAAACCGGTTGTTGCGGGTTATTTCTACCCAAGTAGGAGGCAGGAGCTAATTGACTCCATAGAGTGGTCGTTTAAACACAGGCTTGGACCCGGGGGTATTCCAAGGGTTTATCCAAGTAGAGTTAAAGGCGTTATAGGGTATGTTGTACCTCATGCAGGCTATATATATAGTGGACCTATAGCCGCACACGCATACTACGATATGGCTAGTTATGGTAAGCCCGAGACGGTATTAATTATTGGCACAAACCACACTGGACTAGGCTCCCCTATCTCTATTTACCCCGGTGGTGTATGGGAGACACCACTTGGAGTCCTCCAAGTAGATGAAGAACTGGGGAAAGCGATTGCAGAGAAGTCTGATCTAGCGGATCTAGATGTATACGCACACCTCGAAGAACACTCGGTTGAAGTGCAATTACCCTTCATTCAATACTTATTCGGAGACACCGTGAAAATTCTCCCATTGGTTATGGGTATTCACACTCCTGAGGCTGCTAGAGAGCTCTCAAGATCAATTGTAGCGGGTATTACCGAGTTAAAGAGAGATGTCTTAATAATGGCAAGCAGTGATTTCAACCACTACGAGCCACACGATGTTACAATTAAAAAAGACATGGAGGCGATTGAGAGAATAATTAACCTAGATACAGAGGGGTTTTACCAAGTAGTATTGAGGGATAACATCAGTATTTGTGGTCCAGGTGGAGTAATGACTCTAATTGAAGTAACAAAGAATCTAGGTGGAAAATCACAACTATTAAAACACGCAACTAGTGGAGATGTATCAGGGGATAAATCAGCTGTAGTAGGCTACGCTAGCATAAAATTCCACCTATAGCCTTTGAATAATCATGAACTCTCACAAATCATGGTGTTTAAGTATTGAGTATTACTAAGCGAAAGTTTGAGCATATAGAGATCAGTATGAGGGAGGATGTTGTTTATCCCGGCAATTGTAGAGAGCTATATGAAGAGATCACTTTAATTCATCAATCCCTTCCAGGCATATCGCACAGTGATCTAGATACATCTACAGTGTTCCTTGGGTATAGACTCAACTACCCAATAGTAATCGAGGCAATGACCGGGGGACACCCAGACCTCAAGCCAATAAATGAAAAACTAGCTAAGCTAGCGAGTCAATACCGTATAGCTATTGGTGTTGGAAGCCAGAGACCAATCATTAAGTCAAGGTTTAACAAAGAGATTGTAGAGTCATACAGCATTGTTAGGGAAACTGCGGTAGATGTCCCAGTTATAGGGAATATTGGTATTGCACAGCTCAATGAGTTAAGCATCGATGATGTTAAGAAACTAGTCGAAGTTATTGAAGCAGATGCCCTTGCAATACACTTAAACCCCGCACAGGAGATGATACAGCCTGAGGGAGACGTGAACTTCAGAGATGATCTATTATCGAAGATCAAAATGCTCGTTAAAGAGCTAGACGTACCCATAATCATAAAGGAAGTTGGCAATGGGTTGTCGATGGAGACTGTGGCTAAATTCAGAGAATTAGAGATAAAAATATTCGACGTAGCCGGCTCCTGTGGAACAGACTGGGTTAAGATAGAGGCTCTTAGAAACCCTGAAAATAGTGTTTCGAGAGTGGTGGGTTTTACACTATCCGAGGCTAAGTGGGGTATTCCAACACCATTATCCCTAATTGAAGCCCGCTATGCAGCCCCAGATGCTACGATAGTTGCTAGTGGTGGAGTGTGGAGTGGTGTGATAGCCGCTAAACTAATAGCTCTTGGAGGAGATTTAGTTGGTGCTGCTCGTCCATTTCTAAAAGCCCTGTTAGAGCATGGAGAGGAGGGGCTTAGGAGCTTTTTAGACAAGTATATTGGTGAGTTGAAAGCAGTGATGTTTTTGACGGGTTCTAGGACGCTTAGAGAACTAAGGTACAAACCCATAGTGCTGGGATTATCGGTGAGGAATTACCTAGAGCAACGGGGTATTAATGTATACAAGTACCTTGAAATCTATAGACGTGGAGTGGTAGCTTGAAAGTAGACTATGTTTTCCCAGAAGCCTATGTCGAGGGTGTGGAGAGTCATAAATATCTCTGCAGCTTGGACGACTCATACATAGTCACTACTACTAGTTACAAAGATTTGAATTGTAAGAAACTATATGGACTTGTACCATACGAGAAAACCATGGAATACATTGACCTTGTTGAAGCGTATACAAAGAGATCAATTGCTATATTGTGGAGTGATAAATCTAAAGGAGGCTACACAGGGTATTTACTAGGGGAGAAAACACCCCTCTGCCTACAGGAGGTGAGGGGTAGTAGCATATATGTGCCACGTAGAGAAGGAGATACTATTAGAGTAGGCGAGTATGTTGCTTACACCGTGTCTGGAAAAATGGAGGTTAGAAAGGTGAAGTCTAAGTGCGAGGGTTTAATTGCATTAATAATAGATCGACCATGGGAGGAGCCAAGGAGGACACTACTGGTGGTTGTGAGTGAGTATAGAGAAATCAATGCTGGAGAAAATACGTGAAGTAGCGTATAAACATGCATTGATAAACGCCGTTAAACACAGCGGTAGAGCTGATTTAAAAGCCGTTGTTTCAAAAATCGCTGCAGAGATTCCCGAGGCGCGTAAGAACCTAAGAGAGTACATGGAATACATTAAGTCAATAGTTGAGGAAGTAAATAAGTTAACACTCGAGGAGCAGTTAAAAATAGTTTCGTCAAACTGGCCTGAAGTACTCGAAGAGAAGACCCAGGAGTTTAAGAAAGAACTTCCACCACTACCAAACGCTATTGAAGGCAATGTAGTTACAAGACTAGCCCCAAACCCCGATTTCTCACTACACCTCGGCAATGCAAGACCGGCTCTCCTAAACTACTGGTATGCAGTTATGTATAAAGGTAAAATGATCCTTAGGTTTGAAGACACTGATCCCCGCTTAAAGGCCCCTTATCCAGATACATACATAGCTATTAAGAGAGATTTAGAGTGGCTTGGAGTATCTTGGAGTGAGGAGTACATTCAAAGTCTCAGACTACCAATATTCTACGATATTGCGAGAAAACTCATTGAGAAGGGAGGGGCCTACGTTGACTTATGTAGCGATAAGGCGTTTAAGTCGCTTAGAAACAAGGGGAAGCCCTGCCCACACAGGGATAGATCCCCCGCAGAGAACCTTGAAGAATTCGACAAAATGCTTGAGGGGAAGTATGGGGAGGGGGAAGCTGTTGTTAGAGTTAAAACAGACCTACAACACCCAGATCTAAGCGTCCGGGACTGGGTTGCATTTAGGATAATTGATACTAGTAAAACCCCTCACCCAGTAACGGGTGAGAAGTACATTGTTTGGCCTACATACAATTTCGCCGCGGCCGTTGACGATCACTTAATGGGAGTAACACATATACTGAGAGCCAAGGAACACGTTACTAACACCATTAAACAGAGATACCTCTACGACCACATGGGTTGGAAGTACCCCGAGACTATTCACTTCGGTAGATTATCACTAGAGGGTGTTATATTGAGTAAGTCTAAAACTAAGAAGTTGATTGCTGAGAGGGGGTTAGAGAGTTATGCTGACCCTCGGCTCGGCACTATTCAGGGTCTCCGTAGGCGTGGCATTGTACGAGAGGCTGTTTGGAGAATTATAAAGGACGTGGGAATTAAGGGTATCGATGCGAAGATCAGTTTAGCGAATCTCTACGCTATAAATAGGGTAATTGTAGACCCTATAGCCAATAGATACATGGCTGTGAAATCCCCAGTTCCAGTTGTCATTAGAGGGTTGAGAGATGAGGTCAAGGCATTAATACCTATCCACCCATCGCGGAGAGAAACCTACACCTACACGATCACTGATGGAGCGAGGATTTACTTATCCCGCGAAGACTTCAACATGGTTAAAAACTCTGTGTTTAGGCTACTAGGTATGGCTAACTTCGAGATTAAGGGTATTGAGGAAGTTAATGGTATACTCCACTACATCGCTGTATTTCATAGCCTTGAACACGATGTTGCAAAGAAGCTTAATGCTCCAATAATCCAGTGGGTTATAGAAGGTGAATACGTGAAGTCAACTATGTTGAAGCCCATTGGATTAGACTTACTCGAGGAGGAGTTACTTGTTGAGAAGAGAATTGTGTCCGAGAGAGTAGACTCTATTATTCAATTATACAGAATCGGGTTTGCTAGAATAGATGAATTGAGAGAAGACAGCGTCGTATTGGTTTTTGCCCATGAATAGGGTTATTCGTCAATAAACTATATTAGCCACATCTATCCTAGACTAGACTGGGACGACTAAGGGAGGAGGATGACCGTATGTCTAAGCAGTTTTATATAAAATTCGAGGTACCACAGGACCTCGCCGAGAAAACACTCGAAGCTATTAAAAAAGCTAGGGAAACCGGTGGAAAAGTCAAGAAGGGTACAAATGAAACTACAAAAGCCGTTGAGAGAGGAGCTGCTAAGCTAGTTGTAATAGCTATGGATGTAGATCCACCAGAGATCGTGGCACACCTACCAATACTTTGCGACGAGAAGAAAGTACCATACACTTATGTTCCGAGTAAGAAGCAACTCGGTGAAGCAGCAGGGATCGAAGTGGCAGCGGCTTCAGTGGCTATCATCGACCCAGGTGGGGCAAAAGACCTAGTAGATGAAATCATTAAGCAAGTGCAAGAGATTAGAGCAAAGAGTGGAGCGTGAGGAATATATAAGTACTTTTTTCTCCTACTACATATCTCGATCCTAGTGAGGAGACCTCTATTACATTGATTAGAGCATTAGACTTCTTAACTTTACTAGTTTTTCATGGTTGTTCAGGATGGCGATCTCTCGAGGAACAAATTAGTACCGTAGGGAACAGAGATGACATATTGGAGAGTTGAGTGGTTTAAGCTTTTGTCTATATAAATCGCGGAGTGTGGAATCTAGTGTGAAAAATATCTCCACGTTATTTCCTTGTTGTTAGTTTGCGTGCTTCCCTCTCTGTTTCACGTAGTATGACTATGTCGCCAACTCTAACTGGTCCCTTTATGTTTCTAGTTATGACTCTTCCCTTATCTCTTCCCTCTAAGATCCTCACTCTAACCTGTGTTATCTCCCCGGTTACGCCAGTTCTTCCAAGTATCTGTATTACCTCCGCGGGGAAACCTATTTCCTCAACTATGTTTATTTTGGGTGGTTCAAGCAAGATCTTCTCTACTCTTCCACCTTCACTACTCAATGCTACTTCACCACATCGTACTAGACTTAGTGAGAAATAGTTTTTAAAGGCTTTTAAAATTGTAGAGTGGTTAGTTTATTGGAGAGTGTTGAATATGCCGAGAACAAGCACTTGTACATTTTGTGGAAACTTAATAGAGCCCGGAACAGGCTTAATGTATGTGTTAAACGATGGGACAATATTGTGGTTTTGCAGTAGAAAGTGCTTTAGAAGCTACCAGTTGAAGAGAGATCCTAGGAGGCTGAAGTGGACTAGGAAGTATGGTATGGAGGCAAAATAGTCTATTCCACTACGTTGATTGTTGAAATATAAAGCCGTAGAGTGGATCACTCTTCCTCTTAACCTTGATTATTTCATCTAGTACTGTTTTCTCGTCATCCCTTAACTCGCCATGGTGCTTAGTGAGCCAGACGATGACGTGTTCTTTAGGTATATCTGTGTACAGTATATCTCCTTCATCAATTTGCCTCCCCACCATCACCTTGCCCTTGATACTAATAGCTACTCTCTGGCCAACAACCGCTTGCTTTAACACGTTGTCTCTATCCCTGATCTGCATGACACTGCCTACTTCAAATCCATCATCTCTAATCAATGGATAACCAGGCTTAATGGTTCCACCTAAAACCTCAATTCCCACTATTGCTGGGTCGCTTCGGCGAAAGACATAGCCTGGTATAATCCTTATTTTCCCTGGTCTAACAAGAGACTCTAATTCCCTTAACTTCTCCTGCTCTCTAAACTCCTTCAACCACTTCAAGTAATCCTCGATCAGCTGATATATTACGTTATTAGTGAATACTTTAATGCCCTCTTTCTCAATGATCTCCATTGCCTCAGGCAATATCTTAGTGTTGAATACAAGTATAACCCCGTACTCGGGACTCGACTTCTTCACTACTTCAGCCTCTACAACATCGTTCTTAGAGACTGGGCCCACGTCAGCGAGCCTTATTGGTATATTCTCCCTCTTCAACGCCTCAACTAGCGCCTCTAGTGAGCCAAGTGTGTCAGCCTTTACCACTACTCCATCACTCTCCCCCTTAACAATTACTTGTCTCACCTCCTCCAACACTAATTTCCCAAACTCCTCTACTGGTTTATCCGGTGGGACAACGTATAGTGGAGACCCTGCAATAACGTCTTCTAAGTCTGGAGCCGCTATTTTCACACCTGCAGCGGCTGCTGCGATATCTACTTGGATGAATCTCCCCTCATGCATTCTCATGTCTTGTAGAGGCCTTGGTAGTAGAATAGCTCTCACTTTAGTAACTCTGTAGTTTCCCCTAGTTGCGAGTACTATTGTATCGCCTTTCTTTAGTACACCATCATATAGTATTACATCTAGTGTTGCACCTAAGCCTGGCTCTTCCCTAACCTCGAGTACAATTCCCTTACCCGGCTCATCTCCAGTAATTAACTTCTTCTTCATGAATTGCTGTGAAAGCCCTGCAATTAAGGCTAGTAGCTCAGATACACCCTCACCGGTCTTAGCTGAGACTGGAACTATGGCGACTGTTCTCCTATAATCCCTAACTCTATCGAACCTCTCCGCTTCATACCCATACTCATAGATCTGAGATACTAGCGTGTATATTCTCTCATCTAGCTCCTCAATGGTTTTTAAGCTCTGCTTCTGAATTGTCTCAAGGAATGGCGCGTCGGGGTTTGGCCTCCAGCCATTTATTTTATCTATTTTATTAGCAGCAATCACGAATGGAACCCTCCTCTCCTTCAAGAGATTTAACGCCTCACGCGTCTGTGGTTTAATACCCTCAATAATGTCAACGACGAGGATAGCCATGTCTGCCACACTACCACCACGCCTTCTCAAACTAGCGAAGAGTTCGTGACCTGGTGTATCGATAAACAGCAATCCCGGTATCTCTATTTTCAGCCTTGGAAAGAACTTTTTAAGAGGCTCTGCAAGCTTCTCCAGAACACTAGCTGGCACTATGCTTGCTCCAATATGTTGTGTTATCTCTCCCGGCTCCTTCTTGGCGACGGCTGTTCCACGAATTTTATCCAGTAGGGTAGTCTTCCCGTGATCCACATGCCCCAAAACCGTAATTATCGGCTGCCTAATCCAAGTCTTACCGGTACTCATAAGCACCACCATTAACACACAATATTCAAATACCTTAATTAGCAATCAATACAGCGGTCTATTGATTAACGCGGCTTCATTAAGTCCTCATACCCACGGTCCCCGAAAACTCTTCAACATAGAATCTTAGGTAATAATCCCTGCTATGGATATGAATAAAGTATAAAAGGACATGATTTCATAACAGTGGTGAACCCACCGGGCAACTGGTGGTTGAAGTATGCCGGATTTTAAAATAGTAGTAAATGACCCAGAAGCATATAAGTCATTGAAAGTAGTCAAGGTTAAAGTCGTGGGGGACGGAGATATACCATTCACTGATAAAGTAAAAGAGCAGTTCGAGTTACCAGTAGCTAAAGTGAATAGTAAATTGTATAGCGAGCTGGGTGCAGTGTATGGTGTCGTTGTAGTTAGAATGAGGCGCCCCGATACTGGTGACAAGGTCAAATTAACGTGTAGACTGGAAGTGGATGATAGAGTGCCGGAAAACACTGTAAAGGTGAGTTTAACCAGGTTAATTGACTTAACTGGAACCCATGAACTCGATGGAGAAGTATTTAGAGCTCCTGCTTGGCAGATTAGAGTGAGTGATGAGAGAACAAGTGCATTCCTAGGTTTAAAAATAGGGGATGAGGTGTCAGGTGAGGTTATCGGCTTAAAGAATGTAAAACTCGTTATAACTGGTGGGAGTGATATTAGTGGTTTTCCAATGAGACCCGATATCCCAGGACCCGTTAAGAAACGCGCACTACTCTCTGCCCCACCAGGCTTCCACCCAAGGGAGGATGGTGAGAGGAGGAGGAAAACTGTTAGAGGTAACACTATAGCGCCAGATATTACACAGATAAATACTAAAATAAAGCGTATTTAATCCATTATTAAACTAGGTGATTTATTGCCTATTAAGATAAAACCACCCGAAGTAAATATCGGTGTTGTTGGACACGTAGACCATGGCAAAACCACTCTCGTCCAAGCTCTCACGGGGATTTGGACAGCTAGGCATAGCAAGGAGATCGAGCGTGGAATGACCATATTCCTCGGCTATGCTGATGGAAACATAGCTACATGTCCATCACTAAACCCTCCAGACTCCTATACAACCGAGCTAGTGTGCCCTGACGGTAGTGAGGCCCATTTAATACGTAGAGTAAGCTATGTGGATGCGCCAGGTCACGAAGCGTACATGACAACTATGCTGAGCGGTGCGATGATCGTGGATGGCGCTATACTCGTAGTTGCAGCGAATGAGCCGTGTCCACAACCGCAAACAATAGAGCACCTCACAGCACTAGAGATTCTTGGGGTAAAAAACATTGTAATAGTACAGAACAAAGTCGACGTGGTCTCAAGGGAGAAAGCCCTTAAGAACTACGAGGAAATCAAGAACTTCGTTAAGGGAACAATAGCTGAAAACGCCCCTATAATACCCATTAGTGCATTACACAAAGTCAACATCGACGTCCTCTTACAGGCAATACAGGAGGTTATTCCAACACCACAACGCGACTTCTCAAAACCACCATTAATGTACGTTGTAAGAAGTTTTGATATCAATAGACCTGGGACACCGCACCACATGATCCAAGGTGGAGTTGTGGGCGGGACACTACTACAGGGAAAACTAAGACTAGGGCAGGAGATAGCGATTCTACCCGGGGTAAAGGTACCGAGAGAGACCGGTAAAACAAAGACATATAGTTATGAACCAGTTGTAACAACCATAGAGGAGATTAGGTATGGAGACTTAGAAGTCGAAGAGGCGACACCAAGTGGTTTAATAGCCATAAGGACTAATCTAGATCCTTCACTAACGAAAGCAGACCAAATGGTTGGCTCTCTAGTTACAATACCGGGTAATAAAATCCCCGTTACTACGTCCATAGAGATCACCTACCACGAGCTCGAGAGAGTTGTTGGAGTGAGAGGTCAACCGACTAAACTCCCCCCACTCCAAGTGAATGAAAAGGTAATAGTCGCTGTTGGCGCAGCAACGAGGATTGCATCTATCAAGTCGCTTAGAAAGGATAGAGTTGAGTTGAAACTAGAAGAGCCAGTTGCTACGTGGAAGGGGTCGCGGGTAGCTCTTGGAAGAAGAGTAATGGCGAGGTGGAGGCTTGCAGGCTGGGGAATCATCGAGAACGTCTACGAGTAGTAGGCGCCCAATAGTAGTACTCGATACAAACATATTAATGCTATTAGCTCACGGAGTCAGAGTATTTGATGATATTAGCGAAGCCCTAGAGGCAAAACCACGCTTTGTAGTTATTAAGCCTGTTTACAATGAACTACGAAAACTCGCTAATAGCTCAGAGGCTAAGACTAGGAGAAACGCTGAGTTTGTTCTCAGTGTAGTTGAGAAGCTCTGCGAGGTTGTGGACTACATGGCTAAAAACGGGGAAACTGTGGATGATGCAATTATTCGATACGCACTAGAGAATAATGCAATAGTAGCTACTAATGATAGAGAATTGAGAAGAAGGCTTAGAAGCCTCAATATCCCAGAAGCTTATCTAAGAGAGGAATCAATGAGGATTCACGTTGAAGGATATTATAAATAACCCTGATTTTTATTAGGAACAAGGTCGTGGATTAAATAGGTGCTTTCACCAATGTTCGCTCTCGTCGAAGTAAAGGACTATGTGAGAATCCCACCATCAAAGTTTGGCAGACCACTAGAGGAAGTTGCCCATGAAGAACTCAGGAATAAGTATGAAGGAGCCTTGATCGCTGTTGAAACTGAGGGGAAGAAGCCTAGTTTAGGCATAGTAGTATCGATCACGGAAGCTAATTGTGACCCATTGGGGATGATAATACCGGGTGATGGGGCTTCATACCATAAAGTAACATTTAATGCACTAGTATTCATGCCTTTTGAAAAAGAAGTTGTTGAAGGACAAGTAGTTTCAGTGACTAGAGCAGGGCTATATGTAAATCTCGGTGTGTTAGATGGATTCATACACATTAACCAAGTAGCAGATGAAAGAGTAGTCTTTGACGCTGCAAGAGGCTCACTACTACTAGAGGAGTCGCGGAGATACATTGAGAAAGGAGATGATGTTAGAGCCAGAATATATGTAGTTAGCACTCTACCAGGAAAGGGACTTAGAATACACATGACGATGAGGCAGCCGTGGCTTGGTAAACTCGAGTGGATAACGAAGAAGGAGGGGTGAATGCATAAATGAGTAGTAAATCTAGAGGTAAGCCATTTAAAGCGTGTAGATCGTGTAGAGCCTTGGTTGATAAAGAAGTAGAGGTTTGCCCTGTCTGTGGATCAAGGGACTTCACAGATGAATGGAGTGGAGTGGTTGTCATTTTAAACCCCGAGGAATCAGAAATCGCTAAGCTACTCAATTTAAAGAACAAGGGTAGGTTTGTTGTCAAAATCGAGTAGTATAGCAATCCCAGTTCTCCAGCTCCCCGTTGAATATAGGAGAGAACTCTCTATTCCCCAGGGAACACTCCACATATCCAAGAACAGGGGGGTTATTCAAGGTCTAAGAGGAGACGCCACCGTAGGCGATGTAGTCTCTGAAAGACACTTCTCAAGCCTAAAGATCGTGGATTACAAAACTAAGAGGCTTAGGCTCCTAGGCTCGGTGGAGCAGTGCAGCCAAGTAGTATTAAATCCCCCAGGATCTATTAGTTTAAACAGCATTACTATATTACAAGCTCGCACAGAGGGCGTTATCTGCGTTATAGGTGAAGAAGACCTCTTAGTTATTCCACTACTTAAAAAAGTGGGTAATGTAATTATCTATGGACAACCAGATACGGGGGTTGTAGAGGTAGTGGCATTAGAGGAAGCGGCTTTAAAGGCATTTAAAATACTAATACCAGCTATAGTAAACATGGTTTAGTGCTAATGGTGTTTTACAATGGGTAAACACGTGAAGTTACTAGATAAATATGATGGAGAAGTAATTGAGGAGAAGTATAATGGGATTATAGAGAGGTATGAAGTGAAAATAAGGATCATGCATTTGGGAGAGGGAACTCCGAGTAGAGGCTTATTGAAAACAGGGATTGCAAAGCTCTACAATAAAGATCCATCTCTGGTGTTCATAAGGAGAGCGGAGACGAAGTATGGTTCGCCCGAGACAATTATCGAGGCACATATCTATAATAGCCTAGATAGAGCAAAGCTATTTGAACCAGAACACCTCATTAAAAGAGATGAGGAGTCATATAAGAAGATAATGGAGACTCAGACCCAACAATAACTGGTGATCAGGAGATGCCATATATTCACAAACTATATGAGGTAGACTACAAGAATTGGACTATTAAGAGGAAGAATAAAACATGCCCTAGATGCGGGTCCTTTATGGCTTTCCACAAGCAACCAGCTCCTAGGTGGCATTGTGGAAAATGCAGTTATGTCGAGTACGTTAAGAAATACTGATCCACATGAGTGGATATATGTCTCTTTTAAACAAAGAATATGAACTCTACGTCTCAGTTAAGCCAGTTGGAAGAGAGATAAGAGTCTTAGGTATAGAGTCTACAAGTCACACTTTCGGAGTTGGAATTGTAGAATACAGTGGTGGCAAAGTAAAATTCCTTGCAAACACGTACAGCCAGTATAAGCCAACTAGCGGTGGCATACATCCCCGCGAGTCTTTTCTACACCATGTAAACAACGCAGCCAGTGTATTAAGAAAAGCACTTGAATTAGCCAAGCTAGGAATCAAAGGAGTAGACGCTATAGCTGTGGCTGTTGGCCCTGGTCTAGGGCCATGCCTAAGAGTTGGCGCTAGCTTAGCCCGCTTTCTCTCCACTTACTATGGAAAACCCATAGCGGCTGTAAACCACGCAGTAGCCCACATAGAGATCGGGAAGCTCGTCAGCGGGTTTGCAGACCCCGTGATCGTATATGTATCAGGGGGGAATACCATGATACTCGTCCAGAAGAATAAAAGGTATAGAGTTATAGGTGAAACGCTAGATATACCACTAGGCAACCTACTAGATACTTTCGCTAGAGAAGCGGGTATTGCACCACCCTATGTTGTAGAGGGGAAGCATGCTGTTGACATTTGCGCTGAGTGGAGTCGAGAGTATATAGCCTTACCCTACACTGTTAAAGGCTGCGACTTAAGCTTCTCAGGGTTGTTAACCGCGGCTTTAAAGATTGTGCGGGAAACCCGCGGGGATAAGGAGAAACTAGGAGTTGTGTGTAGGAGTCTCCGTGAAACGGCCTTCAATATGCTCGTTGAAGTAACTGAGAGAACTCTTATGCTAACTAGTAAAAATAGTATTCTATTAGTGGGGGGTGTTGCCTCAAATACAGAGTTACGGAGGAAATTTGAGTATATTGCAGAGCACTATGGAGTAGGCTTCTATGGTACTCCACCAGAGATTGCTGGAGATAATGGACTCATGATAGCTTACACAGGCTTACTGCACTACTTGTATGGATTGATCAAGGAGCCCAACAGCGTATTTATAAAACAAAGGTATAGACTCGACGAGGAGGAATATCCATGGCTACCATAGAGGGTCAGAACACTATTTTACTGTCACGTGGTGCAGAGGCGGAAGTGTACATAGTGGACTTCTTTGGACTTAGAGCCGTTATGAAGAAAAGAATTAGTAAAAAGTATAGAGCGAAACTATTCGACGAGGTTTTTATAAGAAATAGAACGAGGGTGGAGGCTAGAGTACTCAGTGAACTATACGAAGCCGGTTTAAGTGTTCCAAGCATTTTATTCGTTGACGAGGAGAACGGTGTCCTCATAGTTGAGTATATTGAGGGGGTTAGGGCTTCAGAGAGCTTTGAGAAGTTTGATCTAGGGAAAGCTACTTCTATATCGCGTAGAATCGGGGGGTTTGCCGCTAGAATGCATAGTCTGGGTATTTATCATGGAGACTACACCCTTGCAAATGTCTTACTAAGGGAGAGTGAAGTATATGTCATAGACTTTGGATTATCTGGCTATAGCTCAGACGTTGAGGAATATGCTATAGACCTACACTTAATGGCTAGAAGTATAAAGGCGAGTAGACCACTCGATGCAGAGGTATTAATCAAAGCCATGCTGGATGAGTATGGAAGCCACTATAGGGGGGATTACAGAGAAGTACTAAATAGAATGAAGGAGATTAGCGTGAGGGGTAGATATATTGATAGAGAACTACGTAAAAGCATTATGAGGGAGCGCTATATTGCTTAAAATATGTCTTGCAACCAGCAATGAACATAAACTACGAGAAGTTAGAGCGGTTGGAGGAGAATTCGGAGTAGTAGTTGAGCAATGCCCAGCACCCAAAGTAGAGATACAGAGTGAGTCAATAGAGGAAATAGTCTTAAAATCAGCTATGCTTGCCTACTTCTACCTAAATAAACCCGTACTCGTAGAAGACGCTGGCTTATATATAAATGCGCTAGGTGGATTTCCGGGACCATACAGTAGCTACGTATATAAAACCATTGGGATAAACGGCGTATTGAAGCTACTGAGAGATACCCCAGATCGAAGGGCTTGCTTCAAGTCAGCTGTCGCCTTAGTCCTAGGCGATGTATTGTTAACGGCTACTGGTGAAGTATGTGGATATATAGCCAACGAACCGCGGGGTACTAAGGGATTTGGCTTCGACCCAATATTCATACCTGATGGAGAGACACGCACTTTTGGAGAAATGGAGTTAGAGGAGAAAAACAAGTATAGTCATAGAGCTATCGCAGTGAGGCGTGTCTTCCAGAAGCTACTATCCCTACGTAGTTATTAGGTTTATAAGCTGGATTAAGTATCACAAGTGATAATGACTAGGTGCTTTCTATGAATAAGAAGCGGGATAAGGGGCAATCCCACTCAACTAGGCCGGCTAGAGCTGGGCCTCCGAGATGGCTAAAGCTAGACATGAGTCCGAGCGATATAGAGCTACTCGTAGTAGAGCTGGCTAAGAAGGGCTATTCACCCTCAATGATAGGTATTATACTTAGAGACCAGTTTGGAATACCACTCGTGAAGCAAATTATTGGGAAGAAAATCGAGCATATCCTTGAGAAACACGGTATTAGAGTAGTTGTCCCAGAAGACGTCTTTAATTTAATGAAGAGAGCTGTAAACCTTAGGAGACACCTAGATGAACACCCTAAGGATATGCATAGTAAGCGTGGCTTGATAGAAATAGAGTCGAAAATACATAGACTCGTCAAATACTATAAGAGAATTGGAAAACTCCCAGCGGATTGGAAGTATGATCCCGAGACTGCAAAACTCATAGTCTCCACTGGTATATATAAATTCCAGGAGGCTGCATAGCTTTTTGCCCTAGACCTCAGCCACTGGTGGTTTATTGAGTGAAAAGGCATTAGCTGAGTTTATCGAGAAGTACCGGAGCCTCGTGATAATACCGGATACTTCGCTAGACTCACTACTATCAGCCTCAATAATGTATAAGAAGCTACTAGAACACGGGTTAGATGTAAAAGTATCGATCAATCATAGAATAATCCTCGACTACCCCGACGACCCCGCAATATTATTAAATCTCCCAGGCTTAAACAGTAGTAAGCACTTATCAATTACTAGACTCGATGAAAGATCCTCTACAGCGGCAACAGTAGTCTCCATACTCGACAAGCTTGTAGGAGTGGATAAATGGGATAAACTACTCGCAGTAATCGCCGGTCTCTACCACGGCCTCTACGATTTCAAAAATGGATTATTTCGAGGTATTGAAGACAAGTATGCTAAAGACCTTGTAAATGAAAAAATTCTAGTTGAAGTACCTGGCTTGCGGCTGTGGGGAGCTAGAAGACTCAGTCTACCGGCTTCACTCGCAAGGACTCTAATGCCCTTCATTCCGGGGCTAACGGGGAATCTTGATAAAGCAATAAAACTAGTCTCAGAGGTTTTCAAAGTACATGACGCTACTCAAGTAAGGGTGAAAGAGTTAAGAATCGAAGAGAACAAGGACTCGGTTTTACAGTTAATAAAGAACTTAGCGGAGATTGAGAGAGACCCCCATTTCGCCTTTAAGCTACTTGGAGACTTCTACATAAATCTACAAGACCCCAGTGGAGTATTAGATGTTGAAGCCCAGGAGTTTATTGGAGCCCTTATAGTCTATAATAGCCTATGCCGCAAGTGCCCTGAAGACATCCTCGTGAGCACTATTGATAAGTCTATTTTCACCCAGATACTTACAATCTATGATGGCAGTATAGATGTAGTTGCACGTGAAATAGCTCAATCCATAGATGTAGTTAGACGTGGAGGAGTAGTTAGTGGATTATCTACTATAGAGCGCCCCGACGTACTTGTAGATATTCTTGCTTACATGGAGTGGCTTCCGAGAGATAGAGTTGTTAAATTAACTGGGGATAGCGGGGTTTACACTGTTCTCAGAGAATTGCTTCGAGTTGGTGTTAAACCTCTAGATGCTTATTCATCGTGTGGAGAGGACCAGGTTTGCACAGTAAAGTCATAGGGGCATTAGAGTTAAAGTCTAGTGATTGCATTGTTTTGGAGTCGATTAAGAGATCACTAGCTCCCGACAATACTGTTACGCCAAGGGACATGTTCATTAGAGATGTATTTGAAAGAGCAAAAGACTCGTGTATTTATAAATTAGAAGTCGAGGTAGAAGGAGACCTTGCCCACGCGTTGAAGAGATCTTCATCGACAGTGAACGAAGTGCTTTTAATAATTAAGTCTATTCTACGGGCATATGAAGAACTCGAGAGATAAGCATTTATGGTTCGTGAAGCAATATGTTTTTAAAGGATTATCCTTTTTAAGTGATTAGTGGTTTAACATAGGTGTACTATAAGAGGTGCTTAATTAGCGTGGCATCGCGCCCAGTAGTGAAAGATAAGTGGAAGATGAAGAAGTGGTATGATGTAGTGGCTCCAGAGTCTTTCGGAGGTATTAGTCTAGGTACTATACCCTCAGACGATCCAGATAAACTCATTGGGAGAGTCCTAGAGACTACTATGTATGATTTAACAGGGGACATTACACAAGTTCATGTAAAACTATACTTCCAAATAGTCAAGGTGGAAGGGGATAAGGCATATACTAGGTTTAAAGGACATGAGCTAGCAAGAGACTACATGAAGAGCTTAGTGAGGAGGAAGAGTAGTAAAATACAGGGTATTTACAATATTCAGACGAAGGATGGATACATTCTAAGAATAACTGTTGTCGCCTTGACAAGTTATAGGTGTAAGACAAGCCA
Source organism: Desulfurococcaceae archaeon (assembly GCA_028275705.1). Classification (GTDB taxonomy): domain Archaea; phylum Thermoproteota; class Thermoprotei_A; order Sulfolobales; family Desulfurococcaceae; genus UBA285. Next base: position 60,077 of record JAPWUD010000001.1, read on the forward strand.
GAAGAAAGCTATTAGTAGAATTATGAGAGAATACGTATATCAAAAAGCATCAGAGTTGAACTTCAATGACCTCGTACAGGAAATACTAAAAGGAACTATTTCAAACGAGATAGCGGAGAGAGCGAGAAAGATCTATCCTATAAGGAGAGTGGAAGTCTACAAAACAAAACTACTTATGATACCATCACCTGAAGGACCTAAACCTGCAGTCGTAATTTCTCCAATACAATTAAAGAAGTCTATTGTAAAGTAGCACTAGTACTTTTTACAACTGTAAGCCTCGCCTTTCAAGGCGGGGAGGAGGTCAGTCCTCTCACGTAGAAATAATTAATTGCTTTGTATTTAATAAAATTGTATTTGATGAAAATGGTGGATGCATTGGTAAAGGCTATTGTACTTGCCGCTGGTGAGGGAACGCGCCTTAGACCAATCACGGAGAGTAGGCCTAAATCCATGATCCCTATTTTATGCCGGCCAATAATTGATTGGCATTTGGGTAATTTACTTAAAGCAGGAGTTGAAGAAGTCTACGTTGTTGTCGGCCACATGAAGGAGCATGTTGTAAAGTACATTGAGAGTAGAGGATATAGTGGAGTGAAAATAGTTGATCAGGGGGAGCTGCGGGGAACGGGGGACGCTATTATCAAGGCTAGTGAAAGAATTGGTTATGGAGAAGATGTCTTAGTTGTATACGCAGACATCTTCCTCGAAGAATGGGGCATTTACAGGAGACTCGTGGAGGAATCCGGCTACTTTATAGTCGGGGTGGAAGTCCCCAAACCGGAGGATTATGGAGTCATCTACGTTAAGGATCAATACCTGTATAGGGTAGTGGAGAAGCCCCAAAAGCCAGAGTCAAACCTCGTTAATGCAGGCATATATAAGTTAAATACAGGCGACATATTGGAGAATAGGGATTTACCAGTTAGCCCAAGAGGGGAGATCGAGGCAACGGACTTAGTTACTAAGATAGCTTCTCGTAGGGCAGTTAGGGTCTTAGCTTATGGGAAGAAGTGGGTGGATGTAGGTAAACCCTGGCATGTAATAGATGTAAATAAAGTAGCTCTTGACAGTATTAGCGGTGAAGTTAGAGGCGAGGTCAAAGACCCTGTATACATTAAAAACAAGAGTAGAGTCTACATTGGTGAGAATAGCACAATATATCCATTCACTACAATAGAGGGCCCAGTGTACATTGGAGAAAGAGTAGAGGTGGGTCCCAATGCATACATAAGACCATACAGTGTTATATGTAGTGGATCAAAAATAGGGTTTTCAGTAGAGGTAAAAGAGAGCGTTCTCTTCGAGAATGTTCATGCACACCACTTAGCATACATAGGGGATAGCGTTATATGTGAAAACGTAAATCTAGGTGCTGGTACAGTACTTGCAAATCTAAGACATGACAATGCCACAGTGAAAATGACTATTAAAGGAGTGAGAGAAGATACTGGTAGGTTAAAACTCGGCGCAATAATAGGAGCAGGCGTCAAGACAGGTGTAAACGTCTCAATTATGCCGGGGGTTAAAATAGGGTCAAATACCTGGATACTGCCAGGAGTTGTTGTCTATAGAGATGTACCGAGTAATAGTATATATCCCCCAAGAGAGAAAATAGTATATTGAGTGACGAAGAATGAGCTCTGAATACGATGTAGAGGATTTTAAGAAGAAGTATCCACGATTAGCAGATGAACTACTACGGGGTAAAACTAAGCACTTAAAGCTTAAAGTTGAGTTAATAGACCCGTGGAGGGGCTATGTCCCCACAGTTGTTGACTATATTAGAAGGTGTAAGAGTATTGAGGAAGCTAATGAAGTCTTAGACTACCTAGTTAAGAGAAGTGAATTAACCATTGAGGAAGCAGAGAAATATAGAGAGACATTGAGAAACGGGGGTATTGAGGCCTTTGGGGGGAGAAAGGAGGATAACTACTACTATAAAGAAGCTAGGAGGTTCTGGAGTAGAATTAGGAGAGAGCAGATTAAGAGCGAATTAGAGCCAGGCGAGGAAGAACCTACTTAGACTTTGCGGCAACTATTTTAACTACATCATTGTCTTCGAGTATGTGGGATTCTCCTACTCGTCGTTTCAACTTTGCGTCGATCGCATATAGAAAGCTCTTCCCGAGATCCGTGTGCACCATATACGCTAGTTCTCTAGCCGTGGTTCCTTTCTCGACAATATAGGCGTCTGGCAGTATGTTCCCGTAGTGATCAGTGTATTTGTTTTCATCTTCAACGGGGTATACGGTGATCATGTGGAGTTTCTCAAATACTGCTTTCCTCAGTAGTTCTTGAACCCCTGTAGAGCCGTAAACTCTCAATACGTTTTTATCAATGAGCTCTAGTGCTTTCAATTGCTCACTTGTAATACTCCTTGCTATTAATCGAAACTCCTTGTCACCAGGTAGGTAGTCTATAACCCCTGATTGACTAGCCTTCCTTAGTATTAATTCAGCGAGAGCACTTACGGGGACTACGTTCTCCACACCGAATCTCTCTATTAGCTCCTTAATGTAATCCCTCGACTCGGGGTAGTCTGCTTTATTAGCAGCTATTAGTATGGGTTTTGAAGCCTCTCTTAACTTAACTGCGAATTCATCGACATCGCTCTGACTCCATAAACGCGGGTCTTTGTTCTCCAACCCCGCTGCCTTAATTGCTTCAATAACGTTTCTCTTCTTAATGCTGAGGCCTGTTAAGTTCTGGTAGATTACTTCTAGGGGGTTTTGACTAGTTGCAATAGCTCTTGATATTTTACTACTCCACACTCTCTGAACAACGCTCTTAAACCACTCATCAATCTCTCTTCTAATTAACTCTGCCTCTTCAACGGGGTTGTATGTACCTGGTTTGCCTTTATTCCCCTCGAGGTCTGTTGAACCAGAGGCGTCCACCACGTGTATTAATACATCTGCTTGCCTCAAGTCATCCATGAACTTATTTCCAAGACCTCTACCCTGGCTAGCTCCCGGTATTAAGCCAGCTACATCGATTACTTTAACTGGGATAAATCTGTCTCCTCGGGTGCAGAAGCCGCTTCTTGGATTGCACCCTGATAGTCCGAGCTCTACGTGGACGCACTTCTTCCTTAAGTATGCTACTCCCACGTTTGGCTCTATGGTGGTGAACGGGTGATCGGCTATTTTAACCGGGATCATGGTTAAGGCAGCGAAAAGTGTTGACTTCCCTACATTTGTTTTTCCAACAACTCCAATTATTTTCTCTGGTGGGGGCATTTCGAGCATCCAGGTTATATAAACCCCTAGATTTCTATTTAAGTAGGTTTGGTATGGTGTTTACAGTGGCTAAGAGCATGTATCACTATTTAGCGGAGACATGGCGGGAAATATATGGAGGAGACATTAAACCACTACTTAGAGAGAGGTTAATTCAGTGGAGGCGTCAACCAAGCATTGTGAGAGTTGATAAACCAACAAGACTAGATAGAGCTAGAGCGCTAGGTTATAAGGCTAAAACGGGATTCATTGTTGTGAGAGTAAGAGTGCGTAAGGGAGGGCAGAGGAAGCCAAGGCCGAGGACGGGTAGAAGACCAAAGAGAATGGGTATATATGGGTATGCGCCGGCGAAGAGCCTAAAGCTTATAGCCGAGGAGAGAGCTGCTAGAAAGTATAGAAACATGGAGGTTCTAAATAGCTACTACGTAGGCGAAGACGGTAAATACAAGTGGTTTGAGGTAATACTAGTTGATAGAAGCCATCCATCTATCTGCAGAGACCCCGAGATAAACTGGATCTGTGAACCCCAAAATAGAGGTAGAGCATTTAGGGCTTTAACGAGTGCTGGGAAGAAAATGAGGGGGTTGAGGAAGAGCAGGGGGTTGAGGGGGACTATATACTACAAGTGGAAGAGGAAGCAGAGGGAGAGAGAGTTGAGGAAACGCCATGAGGCTAGTAGAGGAGCGCGTGAACCATGGCAAGTAGTAGAGAAGCTAAGAGAAGAAAAGTAGAGGTTTTCCAAGTAGAGATCTCTGCTTTCTGCCATGCTACAGAAGACTGCACTAGGGTTGAATACGCAGTTAAAAACCTACTACCCCCCGAACTCAAAAACATCGTCTTCATAAATACAACTACACATGAAGGATACTATGGAAACCCAATAAGTGTCTTAAACTTAAAGTTAACGAGTAAGGAGCATGTGGATTTACTACTAAGACACTTATCTAATACACTACAACCACTTGAGAAGTCTATACTAAAGGCTACTTTCGACTTGAGATACGACCCTCCTACAAAGAGACTTATAGTGAGGTTTTCAAAGCAAGACCTATACCTCGGAGGATTGAAGATTACGGATTCAGACGATGTTGTGAAGCTGGTGGTTCACTTTAAAAACGCGAAGAGTAAGAACGATGCGTTAGATTACTTAAGTAGAGTGAATTTATTATAGAGTCCATTGTTAACGTGAAGTGTGCGCAGGGTGTATTTTTCTGAAACCAAGGGTATTCGTAGATAGCTTTGTTAAAAAATGCAATACACACTTACTCAACATAGCTTGGATTATTGGATACCGTGCTTTATCATGTGAGGAATTAGAGGTAGGCGGGGACTTGGGTAAATCAATTGATTCCCCTAGAGTATTACAAAAGATCGTTATATCATCTAGTAGTGTTAGTGAAGTTAGGAATACACTTGCGAGAGTAAACTATAAATCCATGTTTGTCACGGTAGAGCCGCTCTCCATGGAGGTTGCACGTTGGTCTACACACGATACTAGAGTGGACACTATATTGATCACTAGTCGAAACACCGAGCTATTTGATAAAAAGCAACTGGGCATTATGAAGTATTATTCAAAACCGCTAGAAATACCTCTCCCCCACTTACTTGGTGAAGATAGGGCTGAGAGTGCTTTATATAGGAGGATTAGGCTGTATGCTTCATCAAGGGTACCATTGGTTATATCATCCATGGCTACTCATTGGCATGAGTTAATCCATCCATACTCACTCCTAAAATTCCTGAGATTATCCTATGATATACCAGAGAGAATAGGTTTACTTGCCGTTTCAGATATTCCCTGGTTTATTATAAGTAGGAAAGAGGGGGTTTAATTGAGCCTCGAAGTCTTCACTATGCTTCTTCTAGCTACCTCTATGGTATTACTCATTGCATCTATAATACTGCTTGGAAAAACCATGGTGTACTATAGAGGTGTAAAGAGGCTCCTGGGAACAGGATTAAAACCCATTGGGAAAGCTAGAAAGAGGTATGTTGTCTTCACAGCCCTCTGCGAGGAGAGAGTTTCACAAAGAGATGTTGAAGATGCAATTAGTGAAACAATGAAGAAACACTATGGTGTAAGTATCTATAGAAAAACCTCACCCCAGGTGATTCTCTATGATGAATCCACTGGTAGAGGAGTTGTAAGAGTACTACACGCATACACTAGCTACTTAATTGCCACACTAGGTTTAACAAAGCGAGCGGGGGGTAAAAACTGTCTCATAGTACCTATTAGAACCACCGGTACACTTAGAAAAGCCCGCGAGATCTTATCTAAATCTAAGATTTAGCTCTGAGACTCACTCGCGTTAAATCCTAGTGTTTCATTAATTAGACAACTATAAATGCGGCCTTTTAAAGCGATCAAAGTAAATGTCATCATTGTAGTTAAGAGTAAAGATTAAAACAGCCTATTTTTCATAGTATTACTAGATGATGAAGCCGCTCCAGTATGATTAGTGATTACTTCGCGACGATCTGATAGTTACGGGTTTTAACCCCCTAACAATAATTATAATAAATAGTGCGGGGGTGCCCGAGCCTGGTCAAAGGGGGCGGACTTAAGATCCGCTGGCGTAGGCCTGCGTGGGTTCGAATCCCACCCCCCGCACATAATCCTCAGCGGTAATTAAGTTAAGTGCGTAGTGTATAGTTTATGTACTGAGGGTTCTGAGCAAGGGTGTTGTAGGGCTTATTTCCCGGTATCTTCTTTGATAAACTATGTTTTTATTCCCCTTTGTCATTATGTGGGTTAGTAGTGTGTGGTGGGATTATGGGTTTGTCAATGGCGGCGGCATACGATAGAGCGATCACGATATTTTCGCCTGATGGTAGAATATACCAAGTAGAGTACGCTTTTGAAGCTGTTAGAAGAGGCTGGACTACGCTGGGTTTAAAGACTAAGACCTCTGCTATTATTGCCGCTGAGAAGCGCAAGATCACTTCTCTACACGATGAGAGATCTATCCAGAAGATCTTCAAAATAGACGACCACGTTGGAGCAAGCTACGCTGGAATGGCTGGCGATGGGAGAATACTAATAGACTACGCTATTCAGAAAGCACTGATACACAGGTTCTACTACGATGAACCAATACCAATAGAGTACCTTGCGAAACTAGTTTGCGATGTCAAGCAAATATATACACAACACGCAGGAGTAAGACCATTCGGTGTCTCCATTATATTTGCAGGTATTGATGAGAGAGGCCCGCAAGTGTACATGACTGAGCCGAGTGGTAGGTATGTAGGCTACTACGCAACAGCTATTGGCGAGAAGAGTAGTAGTGTTCTCGAGTTTTTCGAGAAGAATTATAAACACGACTTAGAAGTAGATGACTCATTGAAACTCGCAATTGAAGCAGTAGGACTAATCCTAGAGAGCAAGCCTTACGAGAATTTCATAGAGGTAGGCTACGTAGATGTATACGATAGGAAGTTCAAAATACTGAGCTTGAATGAAGTAAAGAAATATGTAGATGAATTAATAAGTGAGGGTAAATTAAAACCTTAAAACAATTACTCGACACAGTTTAAAGTACTTTTTTCTACCCCTATGGTGAGCCGGTTTGAAGGAGAAGTACGTTATCGCCAAGTACGAGTTTAAGGGGCATAGATTCGAGATCTTGGTTGACCCTGATAAAGCCCTAGAGCTTAAATCAGGTAAAAGCATAAGTATAGACGAGGTGTTAATCAGCGATATAGTCTATAAAGACGCTAAGAAGGGCTTAAAGGCATCACCAGAGGCTATGAGAGAGGTCTTTGGTACAGAAGACCCCAGAACCGTGGCTTTAGAGATTATTAAGCGTGGAGAGATCCACTTAACAGCTGATCAACGCAGAAGGCTAATCGAGGAGAAAAAGGCACAGGTAGTTAACCTAATAGCCAAGAACGCTGTGGATCCAAAGACTAAGCTCCCAATACCCATTAAGAGAATAGAGCTTGCAATGGAGCAGGCGAGGGTGAGTATTGATCCATTTAAGCCAGCTGAGCAGCAATTCGAGGAAGTAGTCTCCCAGATCGCGAAAGTAATACCAATAAAGATAGCTAAGGCATATGTAACTGTCAAAATACCGGCAGAGTACTCTAGTAGGGGGATAAAGCTACTGCAATCCATGGGCGTTATCAAGAAGACCAGGTGGTTGAGTGATGGAAGCTTAGAGGCAGAGGTTGAAATACCCGCTGGTATGCAACAAGAGTTAATAGACAAAGTCAATGCTTTGACTAAGGGTAGTGGAGATGTAAAGATCATGAGTGTGGGGTAGTGGATTTGAAGATCTTGGTGGCAGATAGGCAAATAGTGAGGCCTGGAGACTGCCTCGCATTACTTGAAAAGGAGGAAGCCCCCCCTGAGGGTGGATTTAAGTATTTTCCAGATAGACACGTGTACATACTGAACAATAAAGTCTACAGTGATATCGTTGGATTAGTCAGCATTGAAGGGGGGACAATAACCGTCATACCCCTGGAAGGAGTATACTTTCCAAGGAAAGACGACATAGTAATTGGTGTTATAAGCGATGTAGGTGTTTCACAGTGGATTGTAGATATTAAAGCTCCATATAAAGCCATTCTACCAGCCTCTGATGTAATAGAGGGGTTTAACCCAGCTGTCCACAATCTACGTAGTTACTTAGACATAGGGGACTATGTACTAGCAAAGATCGCTACTTTTGATAGACTTAGAGACCCTGTTTTAACAACACGTGGGAAAGGACTTGGGAAAATACTCGAAGGCTTCGTCATAGATATAAAACCAAGTAAGGTTGCACGTGTAATTGGAAAGAGAGGTAGTATGCTTAATGTATTGACAACAATGACTCGCTGTGAAATTGTTGTGGGCTTGAATGGGTTAATATGGGCTAAGTGCCCGGATGAACAAACACTAAACGCCTTGGTGAGAGCAGTTAAGTTAATAGAGGCTAAAGCCCATATGAAGGGATTGACCGAGGAGGTTAAACTATATTTAGAGACAGTGCTGGGTGGTAAGCGTGGTCAGTAAACCAGTCTTAATCAGAGAGGATGGTAGGAGAGTAGATGGGAGACTACCAGAGGAGCTTAGACCAATAAGAATAACTATTGGAGTGTTGAAAAACGCTAATGGAAGTGCACTAGTAGAGTATGGAGGTACAAAAGTAATAGCAGCTGTTTACGGACCGCGAGAAGCCCTGCCAAGACACATAAGTATAGCTGATAGAGCTGTACTAAGGGTAAGATACCACATGGCACCATTCTCAACAGAGGAGAGGAAATCGCCAGCCCCCACGAGGAGGGAAATAGAGTTATCAAAGGTTATTAGAGAAGCCCTTGAAGCAGTTGTATTCACTCAGCTATTCCCAAGAACGGGGATTGATGTATTCATAGAGGTTCTTCAAGCTGATGGAGGGACGAGAACAGCTGGCTTAACAGCGGCTTCTCTAGCTCTAGCAGATGCAGGTATTCCAATGAAGGACTTAGTGGTTGGAGTCGCTGTGGGTAAAGTTGATGGAGTACTTGTAGTTGATATAAATGAACTCGAGGATCAGTATGGAGAGGCAGACTTACCAGTAGGTATAGCTCCAAATATAGGCGAGATCGTTTTGTTCCAGTTGAATGGAGTGTTAACAAGAGATGAATTGAAGAAAGCCCTAGACATGGCTTTTAATGCATCGGAGCAAATCTACAAGGTTGCAAAGGAGTCCCTACACCGTAAATACATGAAGTTAATTGAAGAGGTGAAGGCTTAGTGAGTATAACGCCTGAGCGTGAACTAGTACCTAGAATGCAATTAGAGTACATATTAAAGCTGTTGAAGCGTGGGGAGAGAGCTGACAATCGAGGACTACTAGATTACAGACCCTTGGGGATAATACTCTCACCAATAGAGAAAGCCGAGGGAAGCGCACTAGTTAAACTAGGCAAGACACAAGTACTAGTCGGGGTTAAATTAGACCTTGGATCGCCATTCGAGGATAGACCCAATGAAGGAGTACTACAAGTCCACGCTGAATTCGTCCCTCTAGCATCTCCATCATTTGAGCCCGGTCCACCAGATGAAAACGCTGTAGAGTTGGCTAGGGTTATAGATAGGTCTATTAGAGAGCCGAAAGTTATTAAACTCGATGAGCTTGTATTAGAGCCCGGTAGACTAGTGTGGGTTATATATAATGACATCTACTTAATAGACCACGCGGGAAACGCTATTGATGCGAGTATGATTGCTTCAATGCTAGCACTAGCATCTGCAAAACTACCGAGCCTCGTTAAAACAGAGGAGGGGTATAGAATTAATAGAGGATTAAGGGAGCGTAGTCTACCCGTTTCAAGCCTTGTAGCTACAGTGACTATGGCTATAATTGAAGATGCAATCCTCGTAGACCCAAGCATGGAGGAGGAAAACATCGCTGATACATTGTTAACGATAGCTGTGGATGAGAAAGAGAGAATATGTGGTGTTCAAAAGAGGGGAGAAAAGGGTATATCGAGGAGTATTCTTGATAAAGCAGTAGACGTGGCAGTTGAGAAGAGTAAGTGGTTAATAAGCCAAATGAAGAATGCTTTAAATAACCCCGGTGAATACACTAAACCATTATCGGAAATGGGTGCTTAGATATGGGGAGGACAAAAATCGTTGGTATTGCTGGTAGGTATGGAGCTAGGTATGGAGCAACACTACGTAAGAAAGTGAGAGATATTTTGACTAAGAGGTATGCACCACACACATGCCCATTCTGTGGACACAGCGGTAGAGTTGTGAGACTTAGCACCGGGATATGGATGTGTAAGAAGTGCGGTGCTAAGTGGGCTGGAGGTGCATATCTACCGAGAACTGAGCTATCAAAGTACTATCCAAGTGTAATTGTTAGGGAGTAGGTTTTTGATAGTTATAACGACTTCTCGTAGACCCTCTCCTCGTACACGTTCATTTGTAAAAGACCTCTCCTCTATTCTCCCATCGTCGCTGAGAATTAGTAGAGGGCATAAATCACTCGTAGACCTAGCCGTTGAGACAGCTAAACTCGGTGCAAAATACATACTTCTAGTTACTGAGAAGAGTGGGAATCCACGTGGATTGATAATCTATGGAGTTGAGGAAATAGAGCATCACCACGCTGTCTCTAAGCGATTAGCGATTCTACTGATTAAGGGTGTTAAGCTATCTCGTGAAAACCCGGAATCATCTAAAGCATATGGTGTAGGCAGTATATCTATAGACTACTCAAAGTGTTTTTCAGACGATTGCTTCTATATTGCTGATTTACTAGTGAAGATCCTTGGAGACATGGTCTCCGAGAAGGGTGATCTAAGGATTCTGCTCGGAGAAAACAAGTACATCTCTATCCAAGCCCTCAATATACATGGTAAACCAGTTGGGCCCTTAGTATTGGTTGAAAGGGTGATCAGGCTTCAAGACTAGGTACTTCGCCATAGAGTATAGGGTAGAAGTACCAGGGAGAGATCTCTTAGAATCAATAGTCTCCTCACTCATACCAGATTTAAATAATCTTCCAGGGGAGTGTAGAGGGGATATTAAGGAAGTTAGTGGCTTGCTCGTGGCTAGGTTTGAGTGTTCAAGCATCTCGAAGTTAATGGCTTTAAATAATAGCTTTATAGGTGTTTTAACCATGTTATTGGAGATTGTGAGTGTGGTTGGAAATGAGCGAGAAAACTCTTCCCCCGGAGGTGCAACAACTACTAATACAGTATCAGACACTTAGAGACCACTACGCAAGAATAGAGACAGAACTACGAGTAGTCGAAGCAGAGCTAGGTGAAATAGACAACGTCATGGATAGTATTAAGGGACTCAGCGATGATGCAGAGTTATATAAAGCTATTGGACACATACTTGTTAGGAAGACAAAAGCGGAGATTACTAGAGAACTCGAGGAGAGGAAGGAGCTACTTATCATAAAGAGGGATAAGTACAGGAAGCAATTAGAGTTCCTCAATAAGCAAATCAATGAGACTGAGAATAAATTACGCGAAGCACTGTCAAAGTATGGTTTAACAACTCCGAGACAGCAGGGCTAAGTCCTTTATTCTCTAAGGGTGGAGTATACTGAGTAATAAGAATAGAGATAGAGAATACCTAGAGATCCTTAGAAGCCTACCGGAGGACGTGTTAGAAGAGCTTGTACTGTATCTAGAGAAGGAGACGAGTGGGTATTTAGAGCGGTTACTACCACCAAGAACAGACTACAGTGTATCCATCTCTATTAATAAGGAGAGAAAAGGCGTAGACGTTGCATTGGAGGTTTCAATTAGGGGGCGCCTCGAGGAGTTTAGAGAAGAGGCTAGAGATGCAGTAAGCTATGCGAGGAGAAAACTAATTGATTGGCTTGAAGCATATAAGTCTAAGTCTACACATGGATACCACGTGGAGTCAACGTAGTTCATACTATAGGGATTAGTCTATCAAGGTATAAATTGCCATTTTTCCTATAACACTGGGTTGAGATGCTTAGAACGGGTGTAGGTATATGGTTAAGTATAAGCAGACAATTGAAGTCTTGAAGATAATGAGGAATATTGAACAAGTGAGAAATATTGGTATAACAGCCCATGTAGACCATGGAAAAACCACACTGTCAGACTCTCTACTAAGTGCTGCTGGATTACTATCTGAGAAACTCGCTGGTCAGGTACTTGCACTAGACTACCTCGACATAGAGCAAAAGCGCCAAATGACTGTGAAAGCTGCAAACGTAAGTCTTTACCACGAGCACAAGGGTAAGCCATATGTCATTAACTTAATTGACACCCCTGGACACGTAGACTTCCAGTCGAGGACTTTGAGGGCTTTGAGGGCAATTGATGGTGCTATAGTGGTTGTAGACTCTGTTGAAGGCGTAATGACGCAGACAGAGATGTACTTGAGAGTTGCACTCGAGGAGAGGGTTAGACCAGTGTTATTTATTAATAAGATCGATAGGTTGATCAAGGAGTTGAAGCTATCTCCAAACGAGATCCAGCAGAGGTTAATACAGATAATAAAGGATATAAATACACTGATAGCTAACTATGCAGATAAGGAATTCCAGAGAGCATGGCTACTTGACCCCTCTAAAGGCCAGGTTGCATTTGGATCGGCTAGAGACAGGTGGGGTTTAACACTACCACTAGCTATGCAGAAGGGAATAAAGTTCAGCGACATCATAGATATTTACAATAGGGGGAGAGAAGCTGTTGCAGAACTCCAGAAGAGCGCACCCCTCCACGAAGCAGTATTAGACATGGTTGTAAAGTTTATTCCAAACCCTAGAGAAGCCCAGAAGTATAGAATTCCAAAGATATGGCATGGTGATGTAAACAGCGAGATCGCTAAGTACATGATGGACTGCGATCCAAACGGCCCACTAGTAATGATGGTTACAGATGTAAAAGTAGATCCACACGCTGGGTTAGTTGCAACAGGTAGAGTGTTCTCAGGTACTCTAAAGCCCGGTGATGAAGTATACCTAGTTAACGCTAAGGCTAATCAGAGAGTTCTACAGGTTAGCCTCTATATGGGTCCATATAGAGAACTAGCTGATGAAATACCGGCAGGCAATATCGCAGCAGCCCTTGGACTAGATAAAGCCAGGTCTGGAGAGACTATAACTCATCAAAGCTTGAGGGATTTAATGATCCCATTCGAGAGAATGAGGATGATCACGGAGTCCGTTGTTACAGTTGCCCTCGAACCAAAGAACCCCCAGCAATTGACGAAAATGATTGACTCTCTCTATAAACTCCACTTGGAGGATCCAAGCCTTGTAGTGAAGATTAATGAGGAGACTGGTGAGTACTTACTGAGTGGTGTTGGAACACTCCACATTGAGATCGCGTTGACTCTCCTCAGAGACCTCTATGGAATCGATGTATTGGCTTCTCCACCAGTAATAGTCTATAGGGAGACCATTAAGAATGAGAGTAAGGTATTCGAGGGTAAATCACCCAATAAACACAATAGATTCTACATTAGCGTGAGACCACTAGATGAGGCTACAATTAAGTTAATACAAGAAGGCCTTGTTGTAGAGGATATGGATTCACGTGAGAGAGCAAAAATCCTCAGAGAACACGCTGGCTGGGATGCAGACATGGCTAGGAGGATTATTGCGATCGATGAGAACATTAATCTATTCGTAGACATGACGGCTGGTGTTCAGTACTTAAAGGAGGTAAAGGACACTGTGATCCAGGCTTTTAGGCTCGCGATGAGGGAGGGTCCACTTGCGCATGAGCCAGTTAGAGGACTACTTGTATTACTCCACGATGCAGTTATACACGAAGACCCAGCACACAGGGGTCCAGCGCAGATATATCCAGCGGTTAGAAACGCTATTTTCGCGGGGATATTAACGTCTAATCCAACACTACTTGAACCCATCCTCAAATTCGACATTAAGACCCCTATGGAGTACATTGGAAACATATCAGTGATCATCACGAAGAAGCGTGGAAAAGTAATTGACATACAGCAATCCGAGAACCTAGCTAGAATCATTGCAGAGGTACCAGTATCCGAGTCATTTGACATGGCGGACATGCTGAGAAACGCCACAGCTGGAAAAGCAATCTGGGGACAAGACTTTAGTAGATGGTCTCCAGTTCCAGACTCAATGCTACTAGACCTCATTGGTAAAATAAGACAACGTAAAGGACTAAAGCCAGAGCCTCCAAAACCCGAAGACTTCATCTCATTGTAGGAGTAAAACCACTAGGAGACAACAGTATTTTCTACTCTCCTGGATCATCTCAGAATTTGTTGAACGCCGGGGCGGGGATTCGAACCCCGGACCACCGGGTATCTGCCAGGCTGAACCCCAGTTTTGGTTAACAGCCCGGCGCTCTTCCAGGCTGAGCTACCCCGGCTCTAATAGTTATTTAGGGATTCGGGGTTTTAAAGAATACCTTGTTTTGGTTAATTGTTTATTGCTTTAACTCAATACTCTCTCCGTTTTGTGGAGTGTAGATGTTTACGTCGTCTCCTAGCTCTCTTCTTAGTTTACTTGCTAGTGCAAGTGCGTCTTCTTCACTACCGTGAATTATGACTATGTTCTTCACGCTTCCTCTATATCTAAGTACAAATCTAGCTAGATCATCTCCACTAGCATGGCTCGAGAAGTCCAGCCACTCGAGTCTAGCGTCTACTTTATCAATCTCCTGTGCTTTAATAACGCCTGTTTCTAGGAGTTCGTGTCCATTACTATTAACAGCCTGGTAGCTTACAAGTATAATACTGTTTCTCGGGTTTTTAGATAGGTGCTTAAGGTAGTATAGTGCAGGGCCTCCTTTAAGCATACCAGCCGAGGCTATTATAACACACGGCTTCTTCATAATCTTCTTCCTCATAGAGTAGTCTGTAACCATTTCTACTCCCTCAACAACCCTCGTGAATAACGCAGGGTCTCTCAAGTACTTCTTGTGCTTTAAATACACCTCTGTTACATCCCTGCTCATTCCATCAATATATATCTCTAGGTATGGAGCCTGCGAGTATAGTAGTGTCATAACCTCCTGTGTTCTACCAACACTAAAAGCTGGTATTAATACAACCCCACCACTATCAATAGTGGATTCAACAATCTCCAACAACCTCTTCTCCACGAGGTGTCTTGGCGGGTGGTTTCTACCACCATAAGTTGACTCAACTATGATTGTTGTAGGTGAAACTGGCGGGGTTTCAGCACCCGGTAGAGTCCATGTTTGAATAGTGTTGAAGTCCCCTGTATATAGCACTCTACCACCACTAGGGGTCTCTACATACACAGTTGAACTACCAATTATGTGCCCTGCATTATATAGTGTGATTTTAAATCCATCTACTTCAACGTCTCTACCATACTCAGCGAAGACCGTGCTATCATACATTCTATCAAACTCTCTTAGTTCATACTCTATGTAGTATGCATTAATCCTCAGGAAGTCTATAGTTAGTAGTTTTGCAACATCTAGCGTAGGCTTTGTAGCAACAGCCCTTGGATTACCAGAAATGTATAGAATGGGTGCTGCACCCACATGATCCAAGTGCGCATGCGATAACACGAGTGCAGATAAGTCAACCGGTCTTACATGCATAGGTAGTTGAGGTATATCCTTCTCATTGAAGTTTACGCCGTAGTCGAGTAGTATAGACTTACCACTATCCTTCAACAATATAGCTGCTCTACCAACCTCTCGGCCTCCGCCAAGGACCTTGATCTCCATTTAATCCACCAAGCAGTAAGCAATACTTGATTACTCGTGTTTTTTAAAACATAATAAGGATGAACCTTAATAAAGAAGAGGGAGAGGTGCGCTTACATTGGCCTTCTTTAGTCCACATGAATTGAGAAAACTCCTCAGGAGATATGGTGTAGAAGTCGAAGAGTTGAAAGACATTGAGAGAGTTGAATTATACTCCAGCAAGAAGAAACTAGTTGTGAATAAACCCCAAGTAGTAGCATTTAAGCTCACTGGCCAGACAATATACCAGGTTGTAGGAGGAGAAGTAGTTGAAGAGGAGATAGTGGAGAAGCCTCTGGAGAAGCCCGTGGAGGAGGCTAAGTTCTCCGAGGAAGACGTGAACTTCATAGTAGAGTACACTGGTGTTACAAGGGAGAAAGCAGTAGAGGCATTGAAGAAGGCTGGAGGAGACTTAGCGAAGGCAATAATGATCCTACGTGGTGAATCAACATAGAAGTAGCCATTAGCACAGATACGGTGGATTGAACTTGAATGAGGCGTCAATAGCTAAACTAAGCACACCCATGTTTAATTACGCAGAGAACACATTGTTATTTAAGACGAAGTTTGAAAAATCCCTCACAACACCACACTATCTACTCAATGTATACTACGATGGAAAACTAGGTAGAGCGGTATTAGAGTTCATAAGTGAAGACGGATCTAAACTAGTAAGAGTCCCCGATCCCTACGGTCACAAGCCATACTTCCTCACAAGTGAACCAGTAGATGAGTTAAAGACAAAAATAGGTGCTAATAGTGGAGTAGAGGACTTTGAGGAAGTTGAGAAGATAAATCCACTAACAATGAAAAAGATCAAGCTAGTGAAGGTAATTACAAAAGACCCACTCGTAGTCAAGAAGCTTAGAGGCAAGGTCTCGAGTGCGTGGGAGGCCAAGATCAAGTACCACGCAAACTACGTATTCGACATGGGCTTAATTCCAGGAATGAAGTATATTGTACCAAACAATGGAGAGAGTAAGCCAATACTAATTGAGCCTAAAATACCAGAGGAGGTTTTAAGGAATATTGACAAGTTATTTGAGAGAGAACCCGAGTCTACTAGACAACTAGCTAGAGAACTCGCTAAGCTCTTTGAAGAGCCACCTCCCAGGGCTCTAAGAGCGTCAATAGATATAGAAGTCTATACTCCATTTAAGGGGAGAGTCCCAAGCCCTAAACTAGCAGAATACCCCGTTATCAGTATTGCAATAGCTGGTAGTGATGGATTTAGAAAGGTATTTATGCTTTCAAGGCCCTTCAAAAACCCATTCCTCTATGAGGCTGAAGGAGTTTACCCAGTAGACGCAGAGATAGAGGTATTTGACTCTGAGATGGCTCTCATACTAGAGGTTTTCAAGGCTATTGCGAAGTACCCTATTGTACTAACATATAATGGTGATAAATTCGACCTCGTCTACCTCTACACGAGGAGTTTAAAGCTAGGTATCCCCAGGTATCTAATTCCAATACAGATCAGGGAGGATTTATCTAGATTTGAAACCAGTATACACATAGACTTATACAAGTTCTTCGCGAATAGAGCTATTAAGAACTATGCTTTTAGTGGTAAATACCAAGAGGAGAAACTAGAGTCTGTATCTCAAGCACTACTCGGTGTTTCAAAAATCGGTATTGAGGGAACAGTTAGCGATATATCAGCCGGTTACCTTGCCGCATACAACTTAAGAGACGCTACAATAACGCTCTCCCTTACACTATTCAATAATGAACTAGTCTGGAAGCTCATTATTCTACTAATGCGTATTTCAAAAACCACTCTCGAGGAGCAGTGTAGAAGGCAGATCTCTGCTTGGATCCAGAATATGTTCTTCTGGGAGCACCGTAGACTAAACTACCTAATTCCAAACAAGGAGGATATTGCAAGCCAGGTTAAAGCATCTACGAAAGCTGTAATAGATGGAAAGAAGTATGCTGGAGCACTAGTAATTCTCCCGCCACAAGGAGTATTCTTCGACGTAGTAGTCCTCGACATTGCATCTCTATATCCAAGTGTAATAAAGAACTACAATTTAAGTTATGAAACAGTTGATGTAAACTGGTGCTCTAGGAGAAACACTGTTGAAGACGAGACTGGGAAACCACTACACGTAGTCTGCATGGATGCACCTGGATTAACAGCACAAATTATTGGAGTACTACGCGATTTTAGAGTCGGGGTTTACAAGAAGAGAATTAAAGACCCCTCACTAGCACCCGAGCAGAGAACATGGTATGACGTAGTTCAGAGAGCTATAAAGGTATTCATAAACGCTAGTTATGGAGTCTTTGGAGACGAGAAGTTTTCACTGTATTCACCAGCAGTTGCTGAGAGCGTTACAGCTCTTGGCAGGAGATCATTTATGAGCATTGTCATAAAGGCAGCTGAAATGGGGGTTAAGACACTGTATGGAGACACAGACTCTATATTTATCTGGGCTCCCGCACAGATGCAACTAGAATTACTACAAAAGTGGATTATGCAAACACTTGGATTAGAGATAGAGATTGACAAGGAATTCTCCTACGTGATTTTCACAGGTTTAAAGAAGAACTATCTTGGTAGAACAAGAGATGGCGAAATCGAGGTTAAGGGGTTAGTTGCTAAAAAGCGCAATACACCTGAGTTCGTAAAATACCTCTTCCAGGAAATACTCGATTCCTTGAAGAAAGTTGAAAGCCCCGTGGACTTTGCATCGTTTATTGAGTGGCTTGAAGGAGTTACAAGAGAGTATTATCAGGGCCTTAGGCACCGAGAGATCCCATTGGATCAATTGGCGATTAAAATGGCTTTAACTAAGGATCCATCCGCGTACACTAAGAATAAACCACCACATGTCAAGGCAGCACTACAACTTAGAAAACACAATGTGAGCGTCCAAGAGGGTGATGTAATAGTAGTTGTCAAGATCAAGGGTGGGGAAGGCTATAAGGCAATACAGTTAACTAGGCAGCACGAGGTAGACCCTGATAAATACGTTGAATTACTAAAGTCTAGTCTAGAGCAATTATTAATGGCTCTTGGAATCAAGTGGGAGGACATTACAGGTGGAGCGGGTCTAGCGAAATTCACAGCTTGAAATACATATACTCTCAACTCCATGGAGAACTCCACGTCACACTACATGATCCATAATATAGCTAATTTAAACCCTTGAAGTATTTAAGAGACTAGTACTCAATATAAGCTGGTAAGGTGAATTGCTTGCCTAAGAAGAGAGAGAGTCGTGGGCGTAGGAAAGGCGATAAGGGTACTATTGAGAGAGTCCAGTGCGATAACTGCGGTGCACTAATACCAGCTGATAAAGCAATATGCGTAACAAGAATGTATAGTCCTGTTCCACCAGGACTAGCCGAGGAGCTCGAGAAGAAGGGGGCTGTGATAATGAAGTATCCAGTTAAGAAATGCTATTGTATTTCATGCGCTATACACTTCGGTATAATCAAAGTTAGACCTGAGGAGGAGAGGAAGCCAAGGCAGTTGACTATTTAAAGTATTTTAGCCCACTAGGTTTTACGAGTAAATGGGTTGATAGAGTTGAAGGTAAAGAAAATAATATTAGTCACAGCGGAGCATCACCCATACCATAAACTATGGACTAGGCTCGCGGAAAACCTCAGTAAACTACTCAATACACCACTAGAGGTGAAAGTAGAGGACTATGTATACCTAGTAGAGCACGGGGATAAAGACGAGTTTGGCATGGCCTGGCTGCCTCAAATCCTAGTTGAACTAGAGGATGGAAGTATTCAGTGGCTTCTATCTAAGCTACCGCTAAATAATGCCCTGCAGCCAGATGAGGGGAAAGCAATTAATGAAATGCTCGAGAAGTTGAAGTCTATTGGTGTCGAAGTACCTGAACAAGATCAACCAATTGATTAGCCTTTAAGACGCCAAATATTTTTATAAATACTAGCACCAGGGTCTAGTGAATGGTCTTCGTACCATATGTTCCAACCCCATACCCGGTTGTTAGAGCAATGTTGAAAATTGCGAGTGCAGGACCCGGAGACGTAGTATACGACCTAGGGTGTGGGGATGGGAGGTTCCTCATAGTGGCAGTTAAGGAATTTAATGTAAGAAAAGCCGTGGGCATTGAAATAGATAAAGAGAGGTATAAACTAGCAGTTTCAAGAATACAGGAGGAGGGGGTTTCAAGTAGAGCACATGTAATACAAGGAGACTTCTTCAATGTAGACATAAGTGAGGCAACAATTGTAACCCTCTTCCTATTAACCTCAGTTAATGAAATGCTAAAACCAAAACTAGAGAAAGAGCTAAAGGAGGGTGCTAGAGTAGTAAGCCACGAGTTCAGGATACCTGGTTGGAAGCCACAGAAGATCATTGATGTAAGAGATGATAGTGGATTACTACACACAATATACCTCTACGTTAAGGGGTCTCATCAATGATGGATAAAGCAATATAGAAATTCATGTGGAGATCCTCGAAGAATTAACTACGAGGCCCCCAGCCACTTCTTCTTTTCGAGTTTTATCCTTTTTATCTAACACCCTTTACTTAGCACCTCCACGCGCTAGGTCTCTACTTCCCTCAACCCCTCAAATTACATTGGTTTAATGGGGAAGACAATACATACCTGGTAAACCAGTGAAAACTACTTGTAGAATACACCCTGATTAAATAGTTGTAGTCTTTGATAACTTCCTCCCGAACACTATGTATCCTGTGTGCCCAATCATTCTTGAGTGTGGCCTAACTGCGCCTTCCTCCACGCTTAGTTCTCTTAGTAGTAGTTCATAGACGTGTATGTCTCCAAACACTCTGAGATTCCTCATAGCTAATACTGTTTTCTCTACTTGGTTTACTGTTGGTATATAGACTAGTATTGTAGCTGAGTCTTTTAGGGAGTAAGCTATTTTCTCAAGTGCACTCCATGGGTCTGGTATATCTAGGAAGAACGAGTCTAGGTTATCCACGTCTACACCCTCTCTAACATCCCTCTTAGTTAACACCACTCTATGCCTCAACCCGGCTTTCTCTAGGTTTTCACTTGTAGTTGACAATGCTTCATCTAATATGTCGAATCCATATAGTACTCCACTATCTCCTATTATGGAGGCTATAGCTATTGTTAAAAAACCAGATCCAACGCCTGCTTCACCAACTCTACTGCCAGGCCCAATACCAGATAGGTATATCATTAATGCAGCGTCTTTGGGGTGTATTACCTGTGTAACTCTCTTCAAGCCAGAGTAGAAGTCCTGCCTCAGTGGCTTATATAAGTATGCCTTAACACCCATACTAGTCTCCACTACCGACCCGTGTGGCTTACCTATTAAATCATCGTGTTTAATAAACCCCTTATCAGTACCGAGTAGTTTACCAGGCTCAACTCTAATAATAAACTTCCTCTTCTCGTCAATGTACACTAAGACTCTATCTCCTTCACGAATAGCCTCCAAGACTCTTAAACCCCCTCAGCCCCGGTGTCTTACATCATTAGTCAGTAATACCAGCTCTCAGCATCAATAATAAAATACTGCTTACACACTATTAAACCATACTGGGGAGTTTTAATAAGGGGGATTCTTAATGGTTGTCTTAGTTATTCCAATAAAGCCTGTTTTTGCATATAGGATTTTCACTGGTAGGAAGAAGTATGATTTGAGGAAGGCGAGGAGTGGTTTTTTAGTAGAGCCAGGCAACCGCGTTGTTCTCTACGTATCTGGTGGTGTTAAGGCTTTTATGGGTGAGTACACTATTGGAGAAGTAATTACTGGTAGTCCAGACTACGTTATTAGAGAGGTCTCTAGGAGGCCTAGTAGTGGTGTTGGAGAGGAAGACTTCTCATATATAAGGGACTCCAAGTATGCTCTCGCAATGGAGGTTTTAAACCCCATTATATACAGGAAGCCTATTGAAATGAAGGAGGTTTTGAGGATTATACCAGACTATAATCCACCACTAGGTATTCAAAAACTAGATGACTACGAGCCCCTCGTTGTCTTATTATTCAATAAGGCGAGGGGATTACGTGGTTGAATACTAGATTGCCTCTACCTCCTTCATCCACAACTCCTTCCTCAACAACTCCCTCACAGCGATTCTAATAACCTCACTCCTATTCCTATACTTCCCAATCTTCACTAGTTCATCAATACCCTCCAAGTAGATATCAGGCATTTTAACAGTTATTATCCTAAGCCTTGGCCTAATATACACAAACACCACCAATCATACTATGGCGACTATGAATACTTTTAAAACCAAGGGAGCAAGTGCAGAGAACTAGCGGTAAAGCATAAACACTAATTTAAAACCCCATTGAATAATATAACTCATTGGAGCCGGGGTCGCCTAGCCTGGTAGGGCGCCGGCCTGCTAAGCCGGTGGGGGAAACCCCGCGCGGGTTCAAATCCCGCCCCCGGCGCGTTTCCACCCCCTTCTCGAATTCTTCGTAGATAGCTTGGATGGTCTCAAGGTTGTCTCCTTAATTATTCCTTCTTGCACCACGTTGTCTCGGGGTCTGCTAGGAGGCTTGGTGGTCAAAGGCTCTCTCATGGAGTAATCTTAAGAACATAGTGGGAAAGGGTGATTCTTACTTACTACATGAAACTTATGTTCTATATTTTGAGTGCAGTATTTTTATTGCTTTAGGTAAAAGGTTTTCTATTGGTCTATACTCTCCATTTTCTGTTCTCTCTATAAAGCCGCATTTGACTAAGTTTTGAAGTAATGAGTTAAATCTATTGTCCGGTATATCCCCTGCAACACCCTCTGCAAAATGCTTTATTTCACCCCAAGACTTTAAACCTAGCGAGATTGCCTTTTGCAACTGTTTCGAGTTTCATAAAGGTTTATAAGGGTTGTTGATGCTTCCTCTACTGGAGGACGCCTCGAGATGCGGGTATCGTGGAGACCCAAGAGAGGCGTGTTTTGCGGGGAGGAATCCAGGATGCGGGGTTTCCCCCACAGCAATGACCCAGAGGAAACAATGAAGGGGGAGCTGTGGGCTGGGGTCACCCAGAGCGGGTGGAGCCCAGTGACATGGATCCCGGTGAAAAGGGATCCCGAGGGCTGTGAAGCCAAGGGTTGAGGGCTTAATATCAAGCAATATCAAGCCCAATGAAACCCAAACCCCAGACCAGTGGAATCCCCTGATTTTATCTCCCTGACGGCAGGACCATAGAAACGCTAGCCTCGTGGAGGCATTTGAGGAGTATGAGTATATATCTTTATCGAAAACTTTGTTCCCAGAATCGTCAAGTATGTAGTATTGCAATTCATAATACCAGGTTCATCCAGCCCAATTCCACACATACTCTTTACCACCATGGCCGATATAAAAGATCGCCGCTCTCGAGTCACCAACCCCTCCTGCAGCCGTATACTTGTTATTCCTCGTTGTCAAAGCACCATACCAGTTATAAACAACAAAGCCTTTGACCGATCTATAATTACTTGCGATTAGTTGTAGATAGCTATGGATAGTTGGCTTGTATTTATTAGCTTCTCTAAGTGTGTTTACTCGTGGATGATGAGTCTTGGGACATAAGTTAATGTCTCCAACGCGGATGAGGGGCTTTTGGGTTAAGTGGAGCCCTGATAGCCCGGGCAGTGATGCAATGAAAACCCGAACGGAGCCCGGGAACCCCGAGGCAGAGAAGTATTCAAAAGTATTTACAGCTAATTACAAACAATCGCCTCGGGGAAACCCTCTACCACTAAAGTTGCCAGCTATGTCGTTCGCAACACTCTGAGCCGTTAAAATTTCATAATAGTCAACTAGATATCGCGAGCCTAATATAATAGCTGTTCTTGCATAGACGTGTGTAGGAGTAACTATCATAGCGAAGATGACGACCACGAGCAACATTGAAACAAATTCATCGACTTTCTTCATCCCCTAACCACCTTCCTCAAGAGTATTAGGGAGGTGAGAGGTATAGTTATCGTAAGTAGCAGAATTAATATCATTGATGCTGGAGATCTACCTGAGTCGCTAAGGGGTATAGGCCCATAGTATCCTTGAGGCACTGCGTAAAAGACCTCCCCTGTATCAGCCCACATAGGGACTGCGTAGCCAAATACATAGCAACAAATTACCCTATCAAACTTCACATCAATATGTCAGACCGGGTAAAGCTTCAGTGGACCCCCTCCTCTTAGTCCATCATAATCTTTTTCAAATACCAGAGAAATACTTACATTCACTATGTTGACGCCCATCTTCTTAGCGTACCTCTCTATATAACTCATGGCAGTGCTCAACGCCTCTCCTCTTGGTACTCTGATCTCTATTGTTGCTATCTGGTAGATGCTAATGCTGTTAATGAAGCCTGACACTACACCATCTCTAGAGATCTCAAGCTCTATAGCTCTAAAGGGAACTCTCACTCCAAGAACCTTCTCCTCAAACCTTACACGAACGTAGTATAAGGAATCATCTTTCAACTCTATTGTAAGAGCACCCTCACTATCCTCTACACTAAAGCTTCCACTGGCCATAGCCTCCTCAATCATTTTAGCGAATTTTGCATAGTAGCCTTCACTCATTAATGAGCTTTTGAAGTGTGTTTGTAACCTCAATAGCTCTCGATAGGTACTGCCTCAACTCATTGGCTAGAGCAGAACTTCTCGAATAGGTGTTGGAAAGGTTTAGAGAACCCAATGCATAGAGCCTATACCACTCCAGAACTCCGTTTGTAAATAAGAATGAGGCTTCGAGGCTCTCACTCTCACCGCAGAGAATTCTTGCTTTAATAGTTACTCTATCACCGAATGTCTTAGCAGAGCCATTGCCGCCTGGAAACGTAAGGACCGCGTCCTCAGTCTCAACGATCTTCACTGGGCTAACACTTATCGAGGACGATTCTATGCCACTCCAGTAAACCATACACTCACTTGAATTGATCTTGGCCACCTCATACAGGAAATTACGGGCTACATCAACCTCGCTAATACCTGAAGCATTGACATTTGGGAGAATGCTAACACTAAGTAGAAGCAGGAGTGTTAGGCAAAAGAAGCTGCCATGCACAAGTTTCTTAATCATATTTGCCTCCAAGTGTTTATTTTTGTATTAATTTATATTAAAAATTATATAAATACTTCACTGGGAGAACGGCTGCAGTAACTATAACGATGTGGTGGTTATAACTGAGAAGATTGTCGATATAGCAGTACTCTCACCACAACTAGTAGTAGGCGTTATTGTGGGCTACTTAATACCACACGCTACTATTTACATCTACAGCTGTGAGTTGATGCGATTAAACAACCCGCTTTACATTACGTGATTGAATAGTGCTGGACTGAGCCTCACTACGCTTCTTCACAGCTTTTCCAGCGGCTAGAGCCCCACCGTGGCTTAATATAAGTAAAACCCGGTATGGGTTTAATTCCTGCACTCGGTGCTGAATACTTTAAAAGGCAGATTTGAAGATAGACTAGTTGAGTTATGCAATTATATAAGCGGGATTATAGTGGAGTAGAGTATGAAACCCTATGATGTCTTGGTCTTTAATATAATAGTTTATAGTTTCTAAATGACTACTAGCACGGGGTTGGACATGGATTGGCTGAGTAGATCCCTTGAGAGAGTTAGGGAGAGGAGGCCCCTTGTCCACAATATAACTAACTTTGTGGTTATGAATACTACGGCTAATGCCCTGTTAGCGCTTGGTGCTTCACCAATAATGGCTCATTCCCCGGAGGAGGTTGAGGAGTTGGTTGCGAGTGCTGATGCTGTAGTTGTAAATATTGGTACTCTAGACCATCTCTTCACGTACTCCATGATCAAGGCTGTGGCGAAGGCTAGAGAACTCGGTAAACCCGTAGTCTTAGACCCCGTTGGCGCTGGCGCAACTACACTTAGAACTAGGGTTGCAACATACATTCTGAGCCTCGGTGGCGTAAGCACTGTGAGAGGTAATTTTGGAGAGATCTCGGCACTGAGTGGAGAACTCGGTAAAACACGTGGAGTTGACACAGCGGTCTATGACGAGTCAGTGGCTAGAGAGATGGTGAAAAGCGTAGCCAAGAAGTACTCAACAGTGGCAGCAGTCACGGGTAGTGTAGACTATGTGAGTAATGGCGAGAGAGTATACGCTATAAAGCCCGGGGCTCCCAGTACAGAGGAGCTAGTCCAGAGAGTAATAAGAAGAGTGACGGGATTAGGGTGCATAGTAACAGCACTAATTGGAGCATACTTAGCAGTAGAAGACCCTCTAAAAGCCACGATAGCTGGTATAGTGACATTTAAAGTAGCTGCTGAAGAGGCAGTCAAAGAAGCCCCCTACCCGGGTAGTTTCCACGTTAAACTATACGACTGGCTCTATAGACTAAGCGGAGACACACTAAGTAAGCTTGCAGAGGGGAGAATTATTGAGGCTTGAAGAACACCTTAAACTACTCGTTATAACAGAGCCTAAATTAAAGCCCAACGTGGTTAAATCAGTGGAGGAGGCTCTTGAAGGAGGGGCTACCTCGATTCAGCTTAGAATGAAGGATGCTTCAACTAGGCAAATGATCGATGTAGGCTTAGAGATTAGGAGGTTGACGAGAGACTATGGTGCACTCTACTTCGTAGACGATAGACTAGACGTAGCTCTAGCTACAAACGCTGATGGAGTCCAACTAGGACCGGAGGATATGCCTATAAATATAGCTAAGGAGATCGCGCCAAACATGTTGATAGGCGCCTCTGTGTATAGCCTTAGGGAAGCCATAGAAGCTGAAAAACAAGGAGCACACTTCCTCGGAGCAGGCTCTATATACCCCTCTCCAATAAAACCCAACGTCCCCGTAATTGGACTAGAGGGCCTTAAACTCATAGTTAAGTCTGTGAAGATCCCCGTAGTGGCCATAGGTGGTATAACAGAATCCAATGTTCTCGAAGTCATGGAGACGGGGGTTGTGGGCGTAGCAGTTATATCAGCCATTATGGGGGCTCCAAGCGTTAGAGAAGCAACGGCTAAGCTTAGAAGCCTAGTAGATAAAGCATATATCACTCGTCCATCCAAGTGATCAGCACGTAGTACATATACATGCTCGGCTAGTGACCAATCTCAGTATTAGGTTTATAACCCCCTCTCAGCTTCTACATTACTTCACTCTACTCTCAGCGTTCATCAATCACTAAAAAGCTGTTAATATTTCTAAATACTCATATACTCTGTGAGACATGCCCATACCGTGCAATAGCTTATTTATAAATCTCCAGATCATTTACTATAAATCAAGCGCCTCCAAGCCCATGAGACCAAGAGCTGCAAACCAATAAGCAAATAATATTGAGCTACTACGGTGAGCGGATCGGGAATAGCGTAATGAACTACTCGCCATTTAATCACAGAGCAGGGTGAGTAACAAATGCCTATAGACTGCTAATACTCCATTGGATTAATCTAGAAGACTTCTACGTTGAGACACGATCTTGCGACCACGAATTCCCGCGATTCAACGATACGAGAAGCCACCATGCTTGCAAAAAAGCATTCAACTATAGCGGTGGTGGTATTGGTGGAGTTGGTGGCGTTGGTTGAGTAGGTGTAGCTCCCACTCTACTAATGCTTTCTCCAAGCGCTATGTATAGTAGAATCCACGCTGTGAATAGTAGTGCAGAGTCTATGATTGATATGAAGCTCCCTATGTATGGAGCCATCGATATGAATGAGGCGATGATGTATACTATGAATAGTACTGCTGATGCTAGATATAGTGGGTTTTTCTCGTGCTCGTGTAGTCTATACACTAGAATTATAAGACCTATAGTCCCAATAAACACTAGTAAACCCCCTATCAATACTCCAGCTAGGAGACCCATGGCTGAAGCTACAACTCCAAATAAATTCCTAGTGCTAATAGTGTATGCGAGTGCACTAATACCTATGATTAATGCCACTAGTATTATTAAATAACCCCAGAAATACCCAACTCCTATTAGTGTCGAAGCAGTACTAAACTCCAAGTTCACACTCCCAAGTCTCCTAACACCTGGAATAAAACGGGGCCAGAGCCCAATTAAATTCAGTATCACCGAGGCCAGTAGAAATATGACTATGATTAACCCCATCATGAGTAGATGTGGAGACTTCAAAATCCTCTCAAGAAACTCCTCTAATACTCTACCAGGACGGTTTGCCACAACAGGCATTATCTCAATGGGTGGAGCAATAGATATCCCAGTATACCTAGGAATAAACCATGAGAGTACAAACAATAACAGTACTCCAGCGATAAAGCTCAAAATACTCGCTATAATAATAAATAATGTACCACTACGCATTAGCCTCAAACCCTCAATGAACACCTCCCTCTGACCCCTCCCCTGGATCACGCTCAACACAGTACACCTCTCTATACAAATTAATCTATAGAGAGTAGTGTTATTTATCACTTATACCCGGTTTTATGGATAACGTAAATTGTTCAATCCATCAGGTGGGCTAGCGTAGAAGTATTGGAGAGGTCTGTTTGATCTACTTACCTATATATAGCTTAGATTTTCATTAATTTACGTGGTGTGTGTTTTTGATTCAATGCCGCGAACTCTTGGATTCCACTCTAGCAGTAGAGAGGCTTAGCCTGGATCCAGTGGAGGTTTTCAGCACACTCCTCGCCTTACTTAGTGAGGGTATTGGACGAGTTGCATTGTCTAAGAAACTTGGTTTCCCCGAGAGAACTGTGAGAAAAGTGGTTACTCTAGTTAAGACTGGAGAGCTCTCGTGGCTAAGAGGGGTTTTCAAAGAGATCTCGGTGACTAGTATTAATGCCCCATGGCTCAATTGTCAACCAGTACTCTACGAGGGGTTTAATAGTGGATTATTGGATACTGTGAGAGAGAATATTGTCTTACTCAGAGACTTCATTGTCATATCTAGTAGAGAGCCTGGTAAAGTAGAAGTTATCGGTGTTCTCATAGGAGACAACCTAGTCTACCCGGGGCTTGTAGAGGAGTATAGTGAGCCTTACTTAAAACTTAGAGAACTCCTACCGAGAACTAGTGGACTACTCGTATGCTGGAGGAGTTATAGAAGGTACCTCGACGACTCTATACTCATTGCCTCACTAGCTTACCTCTGTAAGCACTCTGATTGAGTGGTATGAGGACTCTTAATCCACCAATAGAGATACTTGTAAAGGATACATTGTAAACCCTCTCCAATACACTAGTGTCTCTAAGTAATTCATCGTGAAATCCCGTGAAGACTACTCGACCCCGTGATAATACTACATAGTAGTCGCACGTCATCGAGGCGAATAACGGGTCGTGTGTAGAGAGAACAATTGTTACACGACTAGAGATCTCCCTGAGGAAGCTAGACAGCCAGGTCTTCGAGTAGACGTCTAGGTGGCCGTCCGGCTCATCTAGTAATAGCACCTTTGGATCTTTCACAAGCGCCGCTGCGAGTACAACTCTCTGTAATTCACCAGCACTGAGTTCACCAAGCCTCCTATTCGCTAGATCACTTAATCCAAGCATCTCACACACCTCGCTAACCCTCCTAAGATCCTCCTCGCTCGTAAAGAACCCCCTTGAAGCAGGGTATCTAGAGTAGACGAGTACATCTAGTACTGTGATACCGAGTAGATCTAGCTCCTCGAGTGTTGAAGAGTATGA
Source organism: Desulfurococcaceae archaeon (assembly GCA_028275705.1). Taxonomy (GTDB): domain Archaea; phylum Thermoproteota; class Thermoprotei_A; order Sulfolobales; family Desulfurococcaceae; genus UBA285. Next base: position 89,106 of record JAPWUD010000001.1, read on the forward strand.
TAGCATTCTCCTAAGTTCACTAATAATACCCCTAGCATCTCTACCATTAACCTCGACTACGCCATCATAGCTGATTAACTGCGCTATGGCTTTAAGTAGCGTTGTCTTACCAGACGCATTGGGGCCTAGAATGCACGTGACTTTGTTACTAGGTATATCTATACTCACATCTCTAAGTGCTACTACACCACTACGCTTATACCTGACACTGAGACTCTTAATAGAGATCAAGTGAAGCCACCCCGAAACCTCCTAACAAGGAGCACTAGGAAGAATGGCGCTCCAATAGCAGATATAACTGCTCCAGCTGGAACTTCACCCACAACTCTAGCCACTAGAGACCTAGATAGAGTATCCGTGGTGAATAATAGTAGTGAGCCGAGAGCCATGGCCAGGGGTATTACTAGTCTATTATCACTAGTCTTCAGTAAAAACCTAGCAGTGTGTGGAGTCACGAGACCGAGGAATCCAATAACTCCAAACTGCGAGACAATAATGCTAGCGCTCACACCGGCAATTATAGAGGATAGTAGCCTCGTTAAGCCGGGATCGACTCCGAGTTGGGCAGCGTGATCGTCTCCAAGCATGATAACGTTGAGTCTCTTCGCCAAGACAACGTAGCCGAGAACTACTAGTATCGCTGCTAGTAGCGTGTATGGTAGGTTCTCGAGACGTGACTGTATAAATGTACCCGTTAACATTAGTGATGCATAGCCATACCTCGAGGAGACGTAGTAGAGTAGGAGCACTGAGAGACCTGAGAATAAGCTTGTAACACCAATACCTGAGAGTACATAGGCGATGTCGCTTCCAGATATACTCTCAGCGATGAGGATCGTCACTGCTAGTGCAGAGAGACCCCCAATAGCTGCTGCTAAACTAATAATCCATAGAGTAACATGATCTAACACTAGTAATGTAGCGTAGACAGCGAATAATGCACCAGACCCCGTGCCGAGGATATAGTGGTCCACTAGTGGATTCCTCAGTGAAGCCTGCAGTATACATCCAGATGTTGCGAGGACGGTGCCGGCTAGTATCGTGTATAGTGCTCTATAGAGTCTATACATGACTATTCTCCCCGGTAACCCCTCGTTGAGGGTAACTATGTAGGTGTAGAGTATGGGTAGTGTAGTCGAGGCTAGTAGTATTGAAAAAACAAGGAGTAGTCTTAACTTACTATTCAAGAACCTCTCCTCCGGGAGCCAATATATAGCCCGGTAAAGAACACTACTATGGCTACAACTATTGTTATTGCTACCGCTTGATTTATCTCCATAGCCCCCGCCATCCCTCCCTGTGTAGTGATCGTAGTGGTCTCGGTCTCCTTTACAGTTACAGTAGTTGCCTGTGGCGTAGTCACAGTCGGCGTCTCCACGGGTTTACCCAGTCTACGCTCGAGTGCTGCGTAGAGTACTTGCGGTACTAGTTGTATTAGTGGCCCCGGCCTCGAGATAATGTCTACTTCTGTACTATTCAGTAATACTATGGGTTTACCTAGATCGTATAGACCAGCCTCTCTAATGGTCTCGTTGGTTGCATATGAGCAGGCCACTATAATGAGGTCTGGACTCCACTTAGACACGGTCTCCACGCTCACTGCACTCCACCCATATGTAGTAGCTGCGTTGACTAGCCCAAGTCTTGAGAGTACATCATCTATGAATGTCGCTCTACCTGCGACCCATATACCCTGCCAGAAGTCCAGTACTACTAGTATTCTCCTACCACTATATGGCCTCAGTATTTTAAAACCCTCGTTTAACCCACTAGTAATTCTACCTATGAGTTCCTCAGCCCTACTAGTTTCATTGAATACTAATCCAATAGTGTATATATCGCTGAGGACCTCGTTGACACTCCTAGCTGAACCACCATGAATATACACTACTGTCACATTGTAGGATTCAAGAGTCTCCAGTAGTGGCTTGTGCGCACCACTATCAGCCAATACAACATCGGGGTTTAGCCCCAGGATCTCCTCCACCCTAATAGCACTCCACCAGTAGCCACCAACATCAACTATACCCATCTCTCTAAGTCTACCACTAGTATTCAAATACCAATCACTCATTGAGAAACTATCAACACCAACAACTCTATCAAGTAAATCGAGTTCAGCGAGAACCTCTGTAATAGATGGAGCCATTGAAACCACACGCCTAGGAACACCAGGCAACTCAACGTGCCTACCAAGAACATCCTCGACAACAATAGACTGCTCAGCCGTAGTCAACACACTTAAAGCAACTAGCAACAACAGTAGTGTAGGTATCCACCTATGAATCCGCTTGGACATATTGTCCAACACCCTTAAAGAGTATATTAGTGAGGGGCTAATATACCCAGACCATTGTAGATCAAGATCTAATATATAGCAATCCACAAGCAAACAGCACATTGAAGTAATTTACAAATAGCCATGTTCTTCCTAGTCCTTGACCTAGGCAATGACTTCATGGTTCCACCGCGAAACCGTGTTCCACACTGGAACTATTCGGATAGTTTATGCATCGCTATGGATTAATCCATGGAGATATTACTGGTTTACCAGGGCTTCGTGGTTTTACATTTAAACTTGTTGTTTATTAGGTTTATTACCTCGTACATCGTATTAGGATGGTTTTGCACTTGGTGGTTTATAGATGCTTACTCGGAGTAAGGTTTTAGTGGTTGTATTGCTTCTAGTGGCTTTAGTTATTCTACTATACTTATTTAACCCATGGGTTTACGCATATAAACCAGAATTTGCCTTCTACATAGACGTCTCCACGGGTAGACCCATTGTAGTCGGGGTAGTAGAGTGTATTGGCTTTACTCCATATTCAACGGGTGTATTGGGAGTCCGCATTATCCCAGGGGATTTTGTTTGCTATAGTGGGAGGGGTGAGAGTGTCTTCGACTCTTTGAGGATCTATATTAATGCATCAATAGGATACTGGGTTTATAGTGATGTAGCGTTATTCTACGCTAATACAACTAGTGTTAAGTACGTTGATGTAATAGTTGAGAAGCCACTGAATATGACTGGGCTAGAGGTAATACTGAGGGATAGGAGTGGAAATACTGTCCTAGTAGTAGACGCTACAAAATATAATAAATACGAGTTAAGCCTACCCCAGGGGGAGTCTGTGTACAGGGTTACAATAGTATTAAATAGTGACAAGCCAACTAGAGGGGTATTCCGCATAGGATTCTACATTAAAAACACATAGTTAAACAAGTGAAGTCTACACCAAGGTATTCAATAGAGACGAGACTATAAAGTTTAAAAAGGGTTTATGATTGATAAAAGCTAAGCAAGAGGTATATGGAAAAAGGTGGGTGGAGTGGATAGAAGACTACTAGTACTAATAGTAGCAGCAGTAGCCCTCACAGGAGTAGTAAACGCAACAGCATTTGCATACAGGTGGATGACAGGCAACATAACAATATCTGACGCAAGTAGTGCAAGGGGTATAGCGTGCACAGGATTCTACGCTGCAGATAACCGCGATCCAATCATGCCAAATGTAGGTACAAACTACAACGCACAAACATATGGAGGAAACACTATATCAGTAACACACGGCAATGCCGTCTGCCAGTGGACTGATAGCGGAGGGAATACGAGGTACCTATATGAGAGTATCAAGGTAGATATTCCTGTAACTGTTGGATCCTGGTATATAAAGGACTTCTACGGCTTCGGCTACCACGGCTTAAGTGAAGATCCATCAACAGTATATGTAACATTTAAACTAGAGCAACCCGTGAATGATACTACAGCGATAAGCAATGCATACTTGATAATAAAGTCCTCTGATGGCTCCACCGAGATCGGGAGATTAGACTTGGTGTCGGGTACTACCATAGGCCCATACTCGCTGAGTCGTAATAGTTCTTGGAGACTAGATCTAAGATTTAATGCAACTAGTACTAGTACTGGCCCAGTATCGTTCACGGTAGGAGTGTACGTATCGCTAAGTAGCACTGAGTCTCCATAGCGTGGTTAAAAGGTGGCGGGAGTGACTTATAACCCAAAAAGTTTTTTTCTCGTAGTCGCTTCCTCGGTGTCCTAGCTTATATTGGTTTATTCTTGTTCTTTGTGTTGTTTACTGGTAAGGCTTTCTACTCTCCTGTAGCATTTATTATTTCTACTAGTGGTAACCACGTTGTATCCCAGTGGAGTCTTGTTGTTGGATTAGCTGACTACGTGGTTAAGCCGGGTAATCAGAGCAGTGTGTTGGTTTGCCGTGTTGAGGCTTGGAGTACTCCTTGCTTTATGGGCTTGTATGTACTTAATGGTAACGGGGTTAATGGAGGCTCTGTGTTAGTGGGGAATGGTAATGGGTTGACTCGTGTCGGGCTTAATGGCGACCATGTGAGGCTTTATGGTGTAGTAGCTAGTTTCCCTATTTATATTTGGCTCCCGCTCCTCACACTATACTTCGCTCTAATAGCATACATTCTCTTAAGAGAGGTTGAGAGGGGCTATGTACACCCACTTAGGGACCCCCGTGTTCTCGGTGTAGCAATTCTAATAGCGATATCTATTAATAGCGTTCTTGTCGGGGCTCTATATGTTGACCAAGCTACTCCAAGGTATAGTCTACCAGGCATTAGCGTTGAGTGGGGCTTTAACCTAGAGAATAGCACTGTATCCGCTAAGCTACTTCTCAGTGGTTTCTACATACTCCAGAGTGCTACGTGTAGTTACAGCCCGATCGGGGCTAATACTAGCTACCCACTCGAGACTATTATTGTGAGCGGGGACACTGTGATAGCTACTATACCTAGTACTATATATGGGCAAGTATATAAGTCTAGAGTACTCGAGCCGATACCCCCAATTCCAGCTAATTTATCAGTCTACGAGGCTATACCAGTTAAGTGTAGGTTTACACTTGATAAAGGGGTTTTTGAGGCTTCATACCTAGCTGTCTTCTACTGGAGGGACCTCGTAGTACTCGTCGTGGATTCCAGTGTACTAGTTAGTAATCCAAACCCCGTTGGAGTCAACGCTAGTATCTACATCGTGGATCTTAAGCGGGGTCGCTTACTGAACTCTACGAGTGTGTTTGTTAAGCCATTGTCTAGTGTGTGGATCGACCTAGGCTTGTATGGTGCTGGAGTCTATAGAGTGATTGTACAGTATAATTTACTAGGCTTGGTGAGAACTCGTGTCGTGGAGACTGTGGTTTCGTAGGAGGAGGGTTAAGCCTCTACAAGAGCTTGTCTCAGAGGAGATTGCGTGGTATTGGTGGACTAGGCTTGGGTTTATTGGTAAACTATACTTATTAATCTCCAGTATAGTGTCAATATCATCCTCACTACTCACAGTCTACATACTATTCCAGCCGCTAGTAGTCTATGATGGATACACACTTAGTGGATACATATCCCCACTAAGCTACAGCCTCAGAGTAGCTGGATACCCAGCTAAATACCCATTTCTCGATAGCCTAGTCTCAATATCTATCTTCATGTTGGCTTACGCAGCGGTCACAGGGATACTCGGTGCTCTAGGAGTCATTGGAGTAGCCAAGGAGTGGAGGTCTTGGGTTGCATTTGCACCATCCTCGACTGCGTCAGCCTCACTACTAGTATCACTACTATACTCACTACTACGCTTTGCTTCACTAGACGCTATACCATCAATACCATACACAGTGACAATAACAAGCACTGGTGGAGGCAGAGTCTACTTAAACTCACCTAGAGCAACATACAATTGGACATACTACCTACCATGGAGGCCAATATACTTCTTCACAGCATTCAACATACTAATAGCATTCACAGCTGGCTCAATAATACTCCTACTACTAAAGCCAAAAACACCAGTAACACGCGCTAGAATTAGAAGGAAGAGTGAGGTGAGCAGCTTAAACCCATTGTTGAATAAATTAAGGGGCTTATTTACTAAAAGTAGAGGTGGCAGTGTGTGACTCGACGAGCATTCATCGCAGTAATAGTCTTGCTCCTAGTAGCAAGCATTGCCTACGCTACAATATATACGCAGAGATGGAGTTACTTCACAGTTAATATTTCACAACCCCACGTGTGGTTTGAAGACCCCCAGTACCCAAACGTAGTGGTAGAGCTATCCAACTACAAGACAAGCGCAATAGTGAATATTCCGGCTGGGAATATGGGTGTAAGGCTAGTTAATAGAACTGGGCTAGTTTATAACCTCACTCAAGGCTATGACTACGTCTCACAGTACTTTGAGCAATACGGTCAAAAAAACTGCAATTTCTCTTACACAAGTGACGGTAGCGTTATAGTGGCAACCGGCAACCCAAGTGGTGGACTATACGGTGGCTGCACACTAAGATACAAATACCCCCCAGGTGTAATCGCCAACATCTCGTTCACAGCACTCATGAAGACTGATGACACAAATGAACAAGGCATTAGAGGAGTGTCTCTCTGGAATAGCACAAGTGGATACTACTACTTAGCTGGAATAAAAAACAATGCTACAGGGCAGTGGTTTTTCGGAATATATAAGTACACGGGGACAACTACAAGGGAGCCGGGAGGCCCCGTAATACCGGCACTAGTAGATACTGCAATAACTGGTGGTGTAACTAGTGCTTGGTTTAGTGTATCTTTTCAGCAGATCATATACCCCAATGGCACGGTAGTTCTCAAAGCATGGCTCTACAATATTACGGGTGGAGGTGGATTAGTAGCCTACTTGGAGAAAGTTGACTCCTCACCTATATATGCCGATAACTTTGGATTAACAGTATATCAAATCGTTAATAAACCATCTGCTGTTTTCCAAATCGTTGGTTTTACGACTGAGACCCGTGTACTCATTGTTAAGGGTTTACCCTACTGTTGCTATGTCTATATTTACGACTCCTCCGGTGGTCTCATTGGATCCGGCCATGTAAATGAATCCGGTATTGTTGAAATCCCACTTGTGAATCCAAGTGTAATTAACGCGACTATTAGTGTTTCCTGCAGTGGGTATACATACAATTATACGCAGAGCATACTACTAGGTGGAGACGTCTTTGAAGTATACTTTTGGTTTGAAGGACCAGCGCTCATGGTCTACACAGATATATTAGGCATGAACTTCACTGGCTGGTTAAGACTATACAATGCTTCTTGTAATGGCTCAATATACAGTATTAAAGTATGGTTGGTTAATCAGACTGCCATCAGTAGTAGTATAAATATTACTCAAGTAGATAGCGGCCTCCTAGTATACCCCGATGAAACCAGCTTAATAATACTCACTCCACAGTCCACAGGCTGGGCTGGCAATGTAACTCTAAGGGCAGAACTTTACTATAACACTTACTGCACACTGTACACATACTTCTACTATAACTACTCAATAGGCGCGTTCAGTTGGCTAGACGCCACAATGAACATTAAGGGGGGTCCGTGAATTATTACCTAGTAGTTTACTCTTAGCGGAGTCTTGATAGCTTACCACTCGTGAGGAATCCCATTATTCCTGAATATTTGAGTAGAGTTTTATGAACTTTCTAAATACCTGGGATCAGTCAACAATGTAGCAAGCTATGCTTTAAAAACCAAGTTTAAACACAAGAATTGTGAATAACCCCTACAGGTCAAGAGGCATTATGAAGACGTCACTCCTGAGATTTCTACTTTTGATGAAGGTTTTGAGTGATTCATCTATCGTCAAGAACTTTACATCTTCTTGTGTAATAGTGATGCTATATAGTATATTGTCTATTAAGTCTCTGTGGCCAAGTACATAGAGTTTTATTGCCTCCTTTACCGCCTCTTCAGTGATTTCTGCTCTGTTTAAGTCTCTTCTAATTGCTCTAATTCCGTTAGCTACGGCTTCCACTATATTATTTCTGTTGTAATCCTGTCCACTACTTAGTTCACGTATTTTCTTTGTTATCTTCCACAGTGCCTCTAAAATACTTAGTTCACTATAGTATACCTCATGCTCTTTTAATTTTTCTATACAATTCATTACTACCTCGTCTGTTTTAAATCCTATAAAAGGCAATAGAAATGAGGTATCAAGTAGAATTTTGTAGTTTTTCTTGTTCACGCTCACTCTCCTCTTCAAGCTCTTTAAAACTTATATATCCTACTTTAGGACCATATAGTGCATACCAGAACGCATCTCTAACTGGTTCAATAACTATTCTATCGCCCTCAATGTACATCCTGAGCTTCATCCCCTCTCTTATACCCATTTTATCTGCAATAGCCTTAGGTAATGAAACCAGTCTCTTCTTAGACACTTTAACTTCAAAACTCATCGTAGTAGACACTACCCCACCCCGCTAATATTCTCACCATATGGGCTTTTAAACTTAGTTCTCTACAATGGGCTTAAACCAGGATATGTCTAGGTTCACTTCAATAATCTTAGTTATTAAAGAATACTTATTGTTCTCCATGGGCTTTACGACTTGATTAACTTCTCCTCGTATTTTGCTATGAGTAGTATGAGTGGTTTTAGTGGCTTGATCTTTGAGAAGGCGTTGACTATGAAGTCTAAGTCGCCTCTATTGATAACCCCTAGTTTTGGTAGGAGGGTTGCGTAAATTAGTAGGTATGCTAGTCCACCAATTACTATTTTCAATAGATTGGGGAGTACTCCAACGACTTGTATACTCGTTGATAATATGTATGCTGGTATAGCTGATGACACAGCCGCTCCAAAAACACCTAGTGTTGAGTAGTAGTCTAGGCTCACCCCGTGCTTCCTACGTGCAACTACTAGGCTGTAGATTGTTGAAGCGGCATTCGCCAATACTATTGAGTATGCTAATCCATCAACCCCTATTAACCCAGAGAGAGCTACTGCTAACCCTGCGAATACCACAGCGTAGACTACTGTAGCCTCTAGATTAACCCTAGTATCCCCTACACCACTAAAGAAACTACCTAGAACCATGTAGCCCAATGCAACGTATAGGTAGTTTAGAGATATCAAGGCGAAGTAGTGTGGTGTTAAAGCGAGGTACTCTCTACCAAGTAACACAGCTACTATTTCACGAGGCATAACTATACAAAATACTGCGGCTGGGACAACTACGAGCGAGGAGTATTTAACAGATATAGTGAACAACTTCCCCAACTCAGCCCTGTTATTGCTAAGCCTAGAGAATGCGGGGAATAGCATTGTTGATATGGGGGCCATGATAATGGTTATCAATGTTACAAATCTAAAGGCGGCATTAAAGCTCCCAACAACATAATCGTCTGCAATTCTAGATAGTAAGGCGTTTCTATAGGTGTCTACAAGGCTTGATACAACACTCGATACGTATAGTGGAGCACCATAAGTAATCATTTGGATTAGTAGTAGTCTACCCGACTCCACACCATCATTATCCCTCACCAGTGCGTAGTAGTGGTAGAGGTATACTAGAGCGGGGATTATTGCTAGAGCGTACGCTATTGTATTCCCAATTAATGCACCAATTAATCCAAACCCAGCGATAATTAGTAATGGAGCTAGAGCAAGTCTAAAAACCTGCTGTATAATACTTACATACGTAACTCTCTTAGCGTCGTTAAAGCCTAGTAGAGCACCTATCGATGCATTCACAATCGCCTGGAACACCACTACTGGGAGTAGGTATAGAGTTGGGTTGGATAACTCAGGTCTATTAATTAGCCACGTAGATAGCCAGTCGATAAATAGTAATCCAACTAGGTAGACTACAATAGACTCTAGTAGAGTGAAGACCATGCCGATCCTTATCATTGAGGCTATTCTACTAGACCTCCCTCCCCGATACAAGCTTGATATATACCTAGTTAACGCACTATTAACCCCGAAGCCCGTGAAAACTGTGAGGAAGAATGGTATAGTGAAGGCTAGTGAGTATGCTCCATAATCCTCAGGCCCCAGTAACCTAGCAATAATGATCCCGCACAGCGCTGAGAGAGCAGTGGCTATAAAGCCACCGCTAAATAGGTAGAAAGCACCCTTCGCAGTCTCCTCTAGTACACTCGTGAATGCAGTGTCTTCACTCACCAATACTCATCATCCCAAGTATTCTCCCCTATAACTCCTCGCTTCGAGAGACACTTATGCAACTCAATGTATAATCCAGGGTGTTTTTAATTATTTCCATGGATTAGCCGCGATAATGTAGTTATTAACTCCTCAATTACTAAGTAATCAATGGTGGTTCCATTGGAGCTAGAGTCCACTATATCTAGGCTAATAGTACTAGAGGCGAGTAGAGACTTACTAAACCACCTTGAAAACGACGTTGTAATTGTCGGGGCAGGGCCTTCTGGATTAACAGCGGCTAAGTACCTTGCTGATAGAGGGTTTAAAGTAGTTGTATTGGAGAAGAGGCTTAGTTATGGTGGTGGTATAGGGGGTGGTGGTAGTTTATTCCACAAAGTAGTCGTTGACTCCAGGGCTTTAGAGATCTTGAGGGACTTCGGGGTAAGGTACAGGGAGACCGAGATCAATGGATACTACGTTGTAGACGCTGCTGAGTTAATGTCTAAGCTAGCAGCTAGATCCCTCGACTCGGGTGCTAAGATAATTCTGGGGGTTGAAGTAGAGGATTTAATTGTGCGTGAAAACCCATTTAGAGTAGTTGGAGTTGTATTTAAGTGGAGTGCTATAAGCCTAGCGGGGCTACACGTAGATCCACTATTCATGATGGCCAAGGCAACAGTAGATGCAACAGGGCATGACGCTGCCTTATTAAACATACTCGTAAGGAAGAACAAAGACTTAGGTCTACGGATCGGAGGCGAGAGGTCGGCATATGCTGAGAAGGCTGAGGTGGATGTTGTAGAGTACACGGGTAGAGTAGTCCCAGGACTCTACGCTACTGGAATGGCTGTTGCCTCACTACATGGACTCTATAGAATGGGCCCCATATTTACTGGTATGCTTTTATCTGGTAGGAGAGTTGCTGAGGCTATTGCAAGAGACTTGGTGTAGAGGTATGGGTCTCTACAGAATCCCCGTCGCCATGACTATTGCTGGGAGCGACTCTGGTGGTGGTGCTGGAATACAGGCTGATTTAAAGACATTTAGTGCTCTCGGAGTATATGGTGTAGTTGCATTAACTAGTATTACAGCGCAGAACACCTATAGTGTTACAGCAATACATGACCTACCGGGTAGAATGGTCTATGAGCAGATAAGAGTAGTCTACGAGGATATGGGTGTAGATGCAGCTAAGACGGGTATGTTGAGTAACTCCGAGATTATTAACAGCGTTGCTGAGGCTATTAGAGAGTTCAATATAAGGCTTGTAGTAGACCCAGTAATGGTTGCTAAGTCAGGGGCTAGGCTACTACGAGAGGATGCAGTAGATGCTTTAAAACACAAACTACTACCACTAGCACAAGTAGTAACACCAAATGCACTTGAAGCAGAGATACTTGCAGGCTTCAAAGTAGAGACACTTGAAGACGCTGTTAAAGCAGCTAGAGTAATTAGTGAGAAGTATGGAGTACCAGGAGTAGTTGTGAAGGGAGGTCACTTAAAACACCCCGAGGTTGTCGACGTACTATACTATAATGGAGAACTACACTACTTTAAGTCACCTAGGTATCCACATGGATGCTTCCACGGAGCAGGCTGCGCATACTCAGCAGCAATAGCAGCTTTCATGGCGAGGGGAGAGAGCATAGTGAACGCTGTGAAATCAGCAAAGGAGTTCATAGACCTCGCAATAGACTACGGCATTAAGATTGGTAAAGGACACTGCCCCGTCAACCCAGTGGCGATCCTCGAGATCCCCGCACTAAAGTACCGGGCCATTGAGAACGTGGAGAGAGCTGTGGAGCTACTACTAGAGAACCAAGACATCGTTATCCCACACACCCCCGAAGTTGGATTAAACATTGTAGAAGCCATAGACCCTAGATACGCGAGGAGCATAAACGACGTTGCAGGAGTAGAGGGTAGAGTGGTTAAAGCAGGAAGTAGACTCGTGAAAGTCGGCCCAGTGAGAATGGGTGGTTCAAGCCACCTTGCAAGACTAGTTCTAGCACTATTGAGGAGGGGGTTCACGACTAGGGGGGCTGTAAACATTAAGTACTCGAGAGAAGTAGTTGAGAGAGCTGGGAGAAAGGGGTTTAAAGTAGTGTTTATTGATAGAACAAGAGAGCCATTGGAATTAAAGAAAGCAGAGTCTGGGTCAATGGAGTGGATTGCATCACAAATACAAGGATATGAAGCCCCGGACTTGATATATGACACGGGTGATGTAGGCAAAGAAGCAATGATAAGAATTCTGGGTAGGGGGGCTATTGAAGCAGTTGAGAAACTAGTAGAGATCCTTGACTAGAACCAGTAACTAATATAGTAGCGTCTTCAAGGAGAAGTATATAGAGAGCGCTAGAGTAGATACTAGTAGGAAAGACCTAGATGGCGTTAATCCACCATCACGCATAACGCATGGTGGTGTCGACACAACGAGTACTCCTAGGTAGCCATATAGTGCTAAAACCTCTACGCCACTAGTAGCACCCGGTATCCTGGCGATCATGTAGTATGATATGAGTATTAGGAAAGCTGTGAATACTGAGTATAATATGTAGAATCTAGATTTCTCGGCTACGTATCTACGTAGACTAAGTATTTCATCAATGTAACGACCTATAGCGGCGACATATGAGTTGTCTAGTCTACTATACATTGTGAGGGAGGTAAGTAAAGCCGTAATTCTACGCGAGAGAATGGGTAGTTTTAATCCCTCAGCAACACGCTTGAGGTCTACTCCATTTAGGAAACCGTACCATAAAATCCTATACTCCCTCAATGTGGAACTACTCATAGAGCCTGCGAGAGCTATATCCATAGACTCCCCTAGCATTGACTTAGAATATACGTTTTCAAATATTCTAATGGATTCTCGTTCAAGACTCTTAATCAACCCCCACGCCTTACCAGCGAATAAGTGGAGTATTAATAGTGATAATACGTGTATAATGGGCCCGTGCTCCAATAGAGGAGTAATAAGACCTCCCATAGTAAGGTAGAGTGAGTCGAGTGTGAACACCAAGGGGTTTACTTCGAAAAACATTTTCCCCAGTATAGAAGTTGATAATGCATAGCCAAAGCCCCATGCTAAAACCAAGAGTATGGAACCTGTTATTGACTGGAGTGGAAACAAGGGGAAAATAGTGAGCATTGAGAGGCCTAGTACTATTACTAATACAACCTCGTAGAGTACTTCAACAACCCTCATGTACTCAGAGATCTTTGCTTTCAACGACTCAAACTCTGATCTAAGCTCACTAGATACAAGTGTCTTTGTATCACCTGTAGTTAGTAAGACACTACTGTATTCCTTTAGAAAACTCGATAGCCTCGATTTACCCACGAGGTTTCCAAGAGTGTGGAGTGCTAGCCTGGGATCACCGAGTGTTGCTTCAAGAGCAATATAGGTTTTTGAGAGCTCGCGGTAACAGGGGTTTACATCTACTTCTCCACTGTAGATAGCCCTGAATAAGTCATATATCTTCAACCCAGTGATCTCTAGTCCATTGAGGTATGTGAGGAAGTCTATGTAGTAGCCGTCGAGACACTTCAAAAAACCAGTCCTCTCAACCAGTCACTCTAGCCTCCTTCTCTTTAAGCTCCTCTAAGTCCAACCCCTTAGAGTAGAATCGAGAGAGCTCCTCTACGAGGTTCTCTATTTCGAAAACCCCTTTCTCAGTGATTTTCTCGAGGAATAATGCCCTCCTCTCGATCTCCGCTTGTAGATCAACACCTCTATAACCCCGCTTCAACCTCACACTACTCTTAGCGATTTCCACGGGGTCGACCTCGGATTTGGGGTTTTTGAGAATATACACTGGCTCTGCTTTCTCATCTACCTCTGCTAGTGCTAAAACCCCTCTCTTCCCCTTTGGATCAACACCCATAACTACAATGCTCCATATGTTGTTCAGTAGATTCTTCGGGATTGATATTGGAGGAGCCATTAGTCTCTTAATAACTGATTCAGGAGTGTCAGCGTGTATTGTGTTTAATACACCGTGTCCAAGCCTTGAAGCCTGAACTAGTAGTCTGGCCTCAACACCCCTCACCTCACCTATAACAATGTAGTCTGGCCTCCTCCTCAAAGCGAATTTCAATAGTGTATAGGAGTCTATTTGAGACTCGCGTGTAAAAACCTCTGTTTTCTCAATTAACTGCTCCCATATGCCAGTAGACCCGGATAACTCTGGAGTATCCTCGATTGCAACAACCTTCCTCCCAGGTGGGATTAGTGTTAATAGTGCTTGGAGAAGAGTTGTTTTACCAGATCCTATGTGCCCTGCGACGATAACCCAGCCCCTTTCCTCGAGTAATAGCCAGAGGTATGCAGCAATAAACTTATCTAATGTACCCTCCTCGATTAGCCTTGTAATAGTCCAGGTTGAAGTACTCTTTTTACGTATAACGAGGCTACTCCCAATGGTTGAAACAGTGTCCCCGTAGATTAGGCTTACTCTCAAGTAGCCTCCATAAGCCCCCTCGGATAGTGGGTAAGCCTGCGATATGTGTTTACCAATCCTCCTCGAGATCGAGACAACTACTCTATCAACTAGGGAGGGCTCTAGTACAATGTTTGTCTTCAACCACCCACTCCAAGACAACTTATTATTTACAACGAATACTCTACCTATATCCCTAGATACGTATACGTCCTCTATGTAGGGGTCTAGTATTAGAGGTGCAATTGGGCCTAAACCACTCACAATCTTGAAGTATAGGTAGTCTTCTAGACTACTTAGATTCCAAGATACAATACCCCGGGGGTTAGCAACCAACTCCCCTTGTAAAACCCTCTCTAAAACCCTATCTACTACGTGGTCTATGCCCTCTAGACTTACTTCAGGCTCCTCTACAACATATAATACATCACAACCCCTAGTACCAATCTTAACACGCACTCCACCACGTAGTTCGTAAGCGTATAGAACCTCCTCTAATTCAACGTGTTCCAGCCTATACTGCTCTACATAGGGCTTAACAAACTCCTTGATAATATTCTTTAAGGTTAACTTATTACGATCACTAAGTAAGCGAGATCCCTTAGAGAAGAGGGGAATATGTGAAAAAATAGATTGAATTTGGGGTATTAAACGAGGCATCCCCAGCACCAGTGGCTACAATATCCTCACTTCAAAGGGCTCTGTATGGGCTTTATCATTGTCGTATTTAACGATGACGTATAGTGGTTGGACCCCCGTACCAAGAGAAATCGATATTGTCTTTACTTCACCTGGTTTCACAGGGGTGTTTATTGCTTGGCTTATAGAGCTACCATTCGAATATACTACCTCTACCCCAGTTACATTAACTTCATTACTCCCAATGTTCTCCACTGTTACTCTCAGTGAACCAGTTGAGCTTATGTAGTATGCTTCATGTATTATGATCCTGCCGCTGCCTGCGTTAGCTAGGTATTTCGTTGCAAAAGTATATAGTAGTACTCCACCAGCTATAGTCATTGCTAGTAAGAGTGCTGTAGCTACTATACTAGATATCCCCTTCACGCATCCCACCCGTTTTAAAGAGTAGGGGTTTAATAGCGGCCTAGTTGATAATATTTAAAAGCTCTACCAGGTGGACTTGGCCGATAGTAATCCCTAGGTCTTTTAACGAGTTGATTAAGTAGTGAATATGTAGCGGTGTGCTTATGTCGCAGTATGATGAAGTGTATAGAGCTGTAAGCCCAGCTGAGTTCTTCTACAAGTATAGGGAGATAGCTGGTTTTGCAAACCCAGTTAGAGCAGTGTATCAAACTGTACGTGAGCTAGTTGAGAACGCTCTAGACGCTACAGATGTTCATGGTATACCACCTGATGTAAAGGTGACGATTAAGAAAGCTGATGAAACGCAGGAGTTCTACCAGATCACTGTTGAAGACAATGGTATAGGAATACCTCCAAACATTGTTCCAAACGCGTTTGGAAAGGTTTTATTTAGTAGTAAGTACGTGATGAGGCAGTCTAGGGGTATGTATGGACTAGGAGTGAAGATGGTTGTACTCTATGCGCAAATGACTACTGGTAGACCAGTGGAGGTAATTACGAGTAAGCCAAACTTTAAGAGAATATACTACTTCAAGTTGAGAATAGATGTAAATAAAAATGAGCCAGTAATCCTAGAAGCGGGGAGTTGGAGGAAGACTAGGGATTGGCATGGAACAATAGTGTCTGTGACCATTGAGGGTGATTGGAATAGAGCGAAGAGCAGAGTCCTCGAGTACATAAATAGAACAGCAACTATACTCCCATACGCCAACATAGCTCTACTAACCCCTGAAAACGAGATTATATACTACCCGAGAGTAGTGAATACAATGCCGAGGCCTCCAGTAGAGACAAAGCCACATCCACAGGGATTAGACTTAGAATTCCTCAGTAGCCTCGTTAAAAACACAGGCTTTGAGACACTCGAGAAGTTGCTAATTAATAGCTTTCAGAGTATAGGTGAAGCTACAGCTAGGCAGATTATTCAAAAAGCCGGCTTAGACCCCGCTAAAAAACCAGAGTCTTTAACTAATGAAGAACTACTAGCACTAGTAAACGCTATCAAGTCCTATGATAAATACAGACCCCCATCCCCCAAATCCCTTTCACCACTAGGCGAGGAGATAATTACAGCTGGCTTGAAACGCGCATTTGAGCCTGAATTCGTAACAGCTGTATCTAGGAGGCCTAGTGCATACAGTGGCCACCCATTCATTGTAGAGGTGGGGCTAGCGTATGGGGGTAAAACACCAATTGGGGAGGATAAGCCTGTTGTATTGAGGTATGCTAATAAAATACCACTACTATACGATGAGGCAACAGACATGGTTGTAGAAGTCGTTAAAGACGAGATTAGTTGGGATAACTACATGGTTTCACTCCCAGCTCCAATACTTGTCTTAGTCCACGTGTGTAGCACTAAAGTACCATTCAAGGGTGTTGGTAAAGAGAGTATTGCAGATATACCTGAGCTACGTAGAGAGGTGAAGCTCGGCATAATGGAGGCTGCCAGAGGGCTTAAACAATACCTATCAAAGAAGATTAGAGAGGAGGAGGCGAAGAAGAGGGCTGAGAACATTGCGAAGTATATACCAGAGGTTGCGAGAAGCCTCTCAATAATACTCGCTGATGAAGACTCATTTAATGCATATAGAAGCGAGGTAGTTAGAAAACTAACCACGGTTGTCGCCAAGAGGACTGGCGTATCACTAGACTTAATCCAGGGTATTGTGAAGTCTGTTGAGGCAGAGGCTGGGGTGTAGTGGGGTGACGTCAAAGATCGATCTTGAGGCTAGAGGTAAGGCCCTCGATATTGTCAAGTACTCTATGAGGGAGCTACTAGAGCAGATTGAGAGAGGTGAGAAGCCAACACTAATAATGCCTAAGAGAACGCTGTCAAACACAATATATGATTTAAAACACAAAATGCTCCTCCTAGGCCCCGAGCTGCAGAAGAGGTCTTTCACAGATGTCAATGAAGCTAAGAAATTCATGCAGACTCTTCTAATGGCCTCGATAATATATGAGGCGCTTAGAAACAATGAATACCCAACAATCCGTGACTTGTACTATAGGGGTAAGCACTCTATTGTATATAGATCTATTGATGGGAAGAGAGTGTCCGAGAATACGTGGGATGAGCAGAGGGAGTCCGATAGTGTTATAAGAGACTTAGAGGTACTACTCTCTGTTCTACGAGAAGACTTATTGATACTTAGTAAGGAGAAGGGGAAGGTTGTTGGAAACCTAGTTATTAGGAGTGGAGATGACACTATAGATTTGAGTAAAATGGGTCATGGAGCATACTCTATAGAGCCTACTCCAGACTTAATAGAGTTCATAGATGTAGATGCAGAGTACATACTAGTAGTGGAGAAGGATGCTGTATTCCAGCAACTCCACAGGTATGGATTCTGGAGGAAGTATAAGGCAATACTAGTGACGAGTGCTGGTCAACCAGATAGAGCTACAAGGAGGTTTGTGAGGAGACTTAGTGATGAGTTAAAACTACCAGTCTACATACTCGCAGATAGTGATCCTTATGGATTCTACATATACAGCGTCTTCAAGGCGGGGAGTATTACGTTGTCATATGAAAGCGAGAGACTTGCAACTCCATCAGCTAAGTTTATTGGAGTAATGATGACGGATATCTTTGGAGACTCTGTATTCAAGAAGATCATTAAAGAGAGGGAAGCTAGGAAAACACTAGAGGAGGTAGCTACTGGGATCGAAGACTTAAAGCCAAAGACGCCTTATCTGAGTGAATCAGAGAGATCAAACTTCATAATTAAAGCTAAAACAAAAGACCTAGAGAGAGCAGTAGAGCTCATTGGCTACAAAGTAGCAGATGTATGCATGGAGGATAAAGATGCTAAAAGCAAGATCAAGAGAAAAGAGGGTTTAACAGGTTATCCATGGTTTGCCACCCCCCACTGGGTCCGAGAACTCTGCATATTCTTCAACACTCTGAGTAAACTAGAGATCGAAGCAATGGCTAGCAAGGGGTTGAAGTTCCTAGCGGATAAGTACATACCCGAGAAGATTAGCAGTGGAGACTGGATTGACTAAATCCACGTCAGTTGAGACAGGTGTTTTCATCCCCTTAAAGTCAAACCCGTGGATTCATCATCCCATAAAGTTATCTAATTAGACAACTTAATTACTATTTTCCGCATTATTTGTCCTCTCTATACTCCAATATATCGTGGAATGTATTTTTACCGCAGTTCTCGCAGTAGTGGTATAACTGCTTATACTCCTTCTTCAGTGGGAAGCTAACTAGCAGACTCCACTCTCTACCACACTCTCTACACTTCAATACCCAATAGCCCATCTAATCATTCACCACTACTTTCCTCTCCACGTCTTCCTCTATGGGTAGTAATGATGTTTTTCTCTATTAAAAGCCTTAGTGCATTCTTAACCGCTCTTCTAACTAACCTCCTCTTATTTAGATCGCTGAATATATTCACCGCGGTTTTCCTAATACTATTAGTCCGCGTGAGGTCGAGAAGTATCTTCTTATCCAGCTCTGTTAAATCACTAGTTAGATATCTGAGGGAGATTCGTGCAATGTCTGCGGGGCTTAAGCCACAGTATGGATCCTCTATTGGTAGATTATCTAGTCTTTGAACAATCTCGAGCTCTATTATAGTGAAGTACTCTTCACCACTAAGATCTCCATAAACCCTTCTAAGCTCACTCATTAATTCATCAATAGAATTATAGCCCTCTAATCTAGCCTCGTACTCACTCAGCTCTCTGAGTTTCTTATAGTAAATCCTTGTAATCCTAGCTTTAGCTACAGGCCTCCCTCCCGCATGTATTATAACCTCGCTGTATCTAGGCTTATATATGCCCTTCCTTATTGTCGCTTTCTTCTCGCCACGAAGTAGCTTCTCGAGGTAGACTCCTTTGAGCATTATGTGTCTTCCAATATACTTAATCCCCGATCTAGGCAAGGATCAATCCCGGTCGATGAGTAGCGTGTATAGTGGATTAAAACACGGGTCTAGTGCTGAGCCTTGGGGGCATTGTTAACTCTACTTGTGGATAATCCTTGACTTCTCTCTTCACGAGTTCTACTAACTCCTCTACTTTCATGACTCTCTGCTCATTATTTACTCTTATCTTGACGTTAATTGTTCCAGTCTCCACCTCTCTCTGACCAATCACGACAATGTATGGTATCCAGTTCATAGCGGCTTCTCTAATTTTCTTACCTAGTGATAAGTCTCTATCATCTATGTCTACTCGTATATTGCTCTGGTTTATCTCCTCATACACTTTCAAAGCGTGATCAAGGAACTCCCTTGAGACAGGTATTACTCTAACTTGGACTGGTGCTAGCCATGTTGGAATATATGGAACTCTACCCTGCTTCTCCATTTGCGCAGCTGTATCTAGAACCATGTATATGTATCTCTCAATGCTACCAATGATCGCTGTGTGTATGATCACTGGGTGCTTTTTCTCACCCTTCTCATCAACGTAGACTATGTTGAATCTCCTTCCATTACCGATGTCTATTTGCCAAGTGGCTATCTCTCTTGGTCTACCTAGATTATCTATTATGTGGTATTCTACGTTTATAACCCAGTAGTATATTCCACTCGGTATAACTGCAACTAATACCGGGGTGTTCTCCCTCTTAATGAACTCAACTAGTTTATCTCTATAATCTCGTAGAAAGTCCTCCGTTACATTGTATAGAGCAATGTACTTCCTCCCAACTTTAGCGGCTTCCTCAAATATCTTCTCCTGAACCCTCAACGCTGCCTCTATAGCCTCGTCAATGTCCTTTGTCAATATGTGTAGATCAGGCATGTAGAACTTTCGCAGTCTAAAGCACAGTGTTAACTCCCCACGCTGCTCTAATCTATAGCTATCCGCAACCTCGAATACACCTAAGGGGAGCTCTTTATAGCTTATAATCCAGTCCTTCAACATCGCGAATTGCTGGTGGCATGCCGCATACCTCAACACATGTCTCTCATTGTCTACTTCAACCTCATACAACCTATCTCCAAAGAGGACTGCGTGTTCGTAGACAGGCCTCGACTTCAAGCTAAACATATTTGTACCCATTACCCTGAAAACCGGGATTCCAAGGCTTCTAGCAACCTGCCAGGAATACCTTGAAACAGCATCCATCATTAGAGTAGCTGGTGGATTATACCTCATATGCCCGTGGTCGCTCATCGACTCCCACTCGAAGCCGAATTTCCTACAGTAGTCATTAACTCTGTTCTCACCACCCTCCATTTCTCTACCATAGACTTCCTTATCCACCAGTATCTTTAACTCAGGGTAGTTTGAGTAGTCGAATTCGCTGGGTGAGTATAGTTCACCACTAGGCGTCATAATGAAGTATTTCTTCTCTATAACCCTACGCTGCACAACCCCTCTACGAGTTATACTCCTCGACAACTCACTCAATGGGTGTCCATAACACTCTAGTTTAAAGGACTTATACCATCCAAATGGAGCTTTATACACTGGTACATCTAGGGATCTAGAGGCCTCCTCATGTAGTTTAATCAATAGCTCTAAAGCCCTACTAGGAGGTGCTAGGTCTGTTGATAAGTGAGCGTAGGGGTATATTAAGACCTCTAGTGGCTTAACCTGGGTGAGTAGGTTTTTCAACTCGACAACGGTATCCCTCACAGTCTCCTCGTCATCTCCAGACTCCACAGTGGTGAATACTACGAGTACGTTTTCAAAGCTCTTCTTCCCACAGCACTTTAAGTCCTCTGGCTCCTCTACAGCCGGCTCAACTACATCATAGGAAAAACTCTTCGCGTGTATAGTTAGTATACGCATTTACAATCACACACCACACTCTCCTTAATGTCTCTCTAAACCGACAAATAGTATAATAAACGTTTTTAAAGACTATATTAGTATTGGGGGAGAGAAATGAGTAGGGAGAAGGAGAAAACAATTACGGAAACCGGGGTTTCATCCATTAGGGAAATCCCGGGATTAAATCCAGGTATGGCTGAGAAGCTCGAGGCAGCGGGCTATGTATCCCCTTGGACACTCGTTGTTGCAAAGCCGGAGGAGGTGTCGGAGAAAACCGGTATTCCACTTGTAACAGTACAGAAGATTATTGAGAATGCCCGTAGGTTACTAGGTATACGCTTCAAGACCGCGAAGGAGGTTAAACAAGAGAGAATGAATATTGGTAAGTTAACTACTGGTTCAAAAGCACTCGACGAGCTCCTAGGTGGTGGAATAGAAACTAAGACGATTACAGAGTTCTATGGTGAATATGGCTCTGGGAAGACTCAGATATGCCACCAATTAAGCGTAAACGTCCAGCTTCCACCAGAGAGGGGTGGGTTGAGCGGTAGAGCAGTCTACATAGATACAGAGGGTACTTTCAGGTGGGAGAGAATAGAAGCCATGGCTAGAGCACTAGGCTTAGACCCCGACGTCGTCATGGACAACATATACTATATTAGGGCATACAATAGCGACCACCAAATGTCAATAGTTGACGAGCTATTCTCCCTCATCCCAAAGAACAATGCTAAACTCGTAGCAATAGATAGCGTGACAAGCCACTTTAGAGCAGAGTACCCGGGTAGAGAGCACCTAGCAGAGAGACAGCAAAAACTAAACGCACACCTACACCAATTGCTGAGACTAGCAGAAGCATACAACATCGCGGTAGTCGTAACAAACCAAGTGATGGCGAGACCAGATGTCTTCTATGGAGATCCGACAACAGCCGTTGGTGGACACGTACTAGCACACGTACCAGGCGTTAGAGTACACTTGAAGAAAGCAAGAGGTAATAAGAGAGTAGCCCGTGTAGTTGATGCTCCACACCTACCGGAAGGAGAAGCAGTGTTTGCAATTACAGAGGAGGGTATTAGAGACGCTGAAGAGTAGCAAACTACTACTTACTCCTAGAGTGAATAGGTGTACTTGTCTTTGAAGATACTGTGGAATCCGTGGAGGTACGAGTATATTAAGTCTCTTTCACCAAGGGAGAGCGGAGAGAGCGAGTGTCTATTCTGCACACTACAAAAGCGGAGTGATGAAGAAGCCTTGATAATACACCGTGGTAGAAGAGCATTTGTAGTTATGAATGCATATCCATATAACTCAGGGCACTTAATGATCGCTCCATACACTCACGTAGGGGATCCAGTATTGCTTGACCAAGAAACCACGATTGAGATCTTTGAGTTAATTAGAAAATCCATAATAGCTCTACGCGAAGCATTCCACCCAGATGGATTCAATATAGGTGCAAATATCGGCAGAGCCGCGGGGGCAGGTGTACCAGACCACTTCCACATACACGTAGTACCGAGATGGGTTGGAGACGCGAACTTCATGGCCATTATAGCTGATACAAAGCCCCTGCCAATAGCTCTTAGAGAAGCATTTGAATTAATAAGAAAACACTGGAGTCAGGGATAATGTAGTTGGTTACTAGAAGCGAACTCAAGATACTAGAATCATACGAGCTTTTCGGTGAGTTAAGGTATAGAGTCTGTGTTCAGGGAACAAACATAGTTGTCAACGTTAAAGCATCAAACCCCGAGGAAGCACTCGATAGAGCACTCGAGATACTGAGTAGCATTGGATTAAGTGATGAATCCCTGAGTAAACTCCGTGAATTAGTGGGTAAAAACACACGGTGCTAGACAATAGTGTCCTTTGGCTACACATCAGTCCGCGGTAATTTCTTCATCCCTTTTACAGTCTAAGGGGGACAAGTGTCATCACTGGGTATTTCTATTCACTTAGCTCTTTATATATAGTGATCTAAGCGATCCTCTTCGACCTCAATCTTTGTTTTTGCTCTAAGAGCTCTATGTACTCCTCACGTAGTTTCTTAATGTAGCCTTTGACTTCCTCTTCTGGGAGCCTAGTTAGTAGATCCCTGGCGAACTTGGAGAAGCACTTTGAACTATGGAATTCTAATACTTCACCACTAATTCTAAGTACTATGCCCTGCCCTTCAGGGAATGGCCTACCGCAGACGATACACTTGTGTCTACGCTCTACACTCATATAAACCAACTTCGCGTAGTCTATCAGCTAATTTACTTGTTTCAAGAGTGTAGAGTCTAATATCATATGGTAGTCTAGGGCTGAGGATCTGTATAAACCTCCTCTTGGAATTCACTTTATAACACATATCCTTCTCTAATTTAAGTAATCTACCATCCATTAACAATCCATCTTTGTATAGTGCGAAAACCTGTGGAGTAAGCATCTGCTTTCTCTGCTTAGCCCTACTCATCATGGCTAATCTAGGGATTTGAACAGATAGCATTATTAACGCGTAGAACACTAGAGTTGAAATGAAGCGAACAACGATCTCGTTGCTGGATAATTGCCTAGCAAAGCCCTCTATGTAGGGGGCAATATAGTGAGAGTAGAGTGGTGGAATAATGAATATTATCAAGAACGGGGTAAACATTAGTAGCATTAACATCTTAAACTGCTCTTTAACCTCCTGTAGTAATGCAGCGTCACTACTCATGGCTACTCTAGCATTGTCTTCTTTGAATAAAGGAGCACCCTTTACACCAGTTGGTTTCTTAAATCCAGCCATAGTCATCCTCGTCATAATGAGCATTATTACAACAATGTATATTATGAAGAAAATCGGCATATAGCCAGGTGCAATGGCTGAAACAAGGGAAATAGCAATCAACGACCCTATTTGAATAGCTAGTGTAGTTACCTTACTCGGCAATACACCCACCAGTATAAAATCATCCATTGTATTTATCGAAACCAGGGTATTAAATACAGTAGTCAATACACCTTGAGAAACGTGTCTTCAAATATAAACGGGGTTATTAATTAAGATATTAGTGATGATGAATCGCCACATTACAGAAGTGTGAAGAAGGTCCGTGTTACTGACTTATTGGTGGTTCAATATAAGCTTGAAAGGGGGGCAAGAGGCTTTATCTAGCGATGAAGAGCGATGGGAGACTGATCCACAGTGATGTCTTTATCCCCAACTGAGCTCTCTACATTGGTGGTATGAGTTTCGATATCGCTACCACTATTGCTACGAATATGAAGCCTATGATTATTATTAAGTGGGGTTTTAACGCGATCTTTAAGTCTGTTTCCTCAAAGAACCTAACTAGTCCAGCTGCAGACGCTACCGTGGGTGATTGCCTCTTCTTAGCCTTCTTACTCACATTCGACACCACTTTCCCTTATTTTACACTGGTTATTTATATTTTAGATGGGTGGTTTATGTGGAGATCAAGGCAGCCCAAGAGTACATTAAATCAACCTACTACGAGAGAGACTCCACGAGGGGACTATACTCCACCTTTACATGGTTTGTCGAGGAAGTAGGGGAGTTGGCTGATGCACTAATAAAGCTTGATAAGGAGTCACTCGAAGAGGAGTTAGCCGACGTCTTTGCTTGGCTTTTAAGTGTAGCAAACCTCGTTGGCGTAGACCTGGAAGAAGCTTTTAGAAAGAAGTACCTAACTACTGAGAAGTAGTCTCCTTGATTGCTTTAATTATCCTAGCTGCGAGATCGGGGTCTTTTTCAACAATTGTTCCAGTGACTATTATGTCTGCTCCAGCCTCAGTAAGCTTCCTCGCAGAGTCCGGATCCCTAATCCCCCCTCCCACGATCACTGTTAAACCCGTGTGTTGTTTAATAACTCGTGGAAACTCCAGTGGAATTGGCTGCTGCGCACCACTACCAGCTTCGAGGTATATATACTTCAACCCCATCATTTCAGCTGCTAGTGCATAGGCAGCAACCAATTCAGGCTTATTCCTGGGAACAGGGTATACTCGGCCTACATGCGCTACAGCAGTATCTTGGTCTACTACGAGGTAGCCTGTTGGTAGAGTCTCTAATCCATACTTTGCAATTATTGGAGCGGCTATTACTTGAATCTGCATTAAGTAGTATGGCTCAAGGGTATTTAGTAGAACCATGAATAAGACAGCGTCTGCGTAGCGGGATAGACAGTTTATGTTGCCGGGGAAGATCACTACTGGTAAACCCCTCTTCTTCAGGGTGGATACCACGAGATCTGCCTCTTCATGGGTTATACCAAGACTCCCCCCAACTAGGAACGCATCTGTACCTGCTTCAACCATTTTCTCTGAAACTTCCTCCAATTTTACTAAATCCGTAGCTTTATCAGGGTCTATTAGGGTGAAGTGGAGTTTTTCGCCAGTCCCCACTCTAGACTTTATGTATTCATGAACCCTCCCCAACACCCTCCTCCCCGCCCTTAACTTCTTTAATTCTCGCTACACCAGTATTGAATAAATCAATAAACTTTGCATAAACATCTATGGGTTGGTAAACCACTGGAATATCCTGAAAGTCCTCGTCATCGTATAATCCACAACTCCCACAGGATACAATAGCATAAGCCCTACTCTCATTCTTCTTCTTAATAACAATTGTTAGTGCTCTAGATGAACACCTAGGACACTCAAATACCTTTGGTATTCTAACAACCTTCTTTGGAATAACTTTTCTCCTCTTCCTCCTACGACCCAAAACACCAACACCACGTGAGTAATTACGTCAATATACTATAAAAACACTAGCTTCCCCGAGAGATCCTCCTCCTAAGAGCCAGCGATAAACCCTTATCGAGTAGCTCTTTAACTACTACATAGGCCTCATCCATGGATAAATCCAACTCCACATACCTCCCCCTAGCTAATGCACTGTATAAGCCAACTTGGTGCTTGCAGAAGCTTGAAGTCTTATTGATAATAGTCCTTAGAGTAAAATCCCTGCAACTACAGTATACACCGGGGATTAAGACGTAGTCCCTCTCCCTCCCCATGTAAAACCACAACTCTAATCCAACACCATTAATCCTTATACTCGCCTTTACATACCTTAATTCAAAAACCTCTGGAGGAGCTGGGTGCACACCCTTCTCCACAACCTCCTCTAGTGCCCGCCTAGTAGCTCTAAACGACAAATAAACACCTTCAATACAAAGCAGTGGGCCCGCGGGGATTTGAACCCCGGGTCACGGGGACCCGAACCCCGCATCCTAGCCAGGCTAGACCACGGGCCCTACTATATTAAATAAGTAATATGGGGGTTAAAACCTGTTGAATTAGACCAGCTACCTCCATGAATGAATATGTAGGAATTTCTCAATGGTCTCAATAATGTATCTAACCTCCTCTAGTCTGCTTTGGATGCACTTCCTCGTGGTGCTCTCCGGTATCGGTTGGTCTACTACTTCTCTACATGCATCTATCCACGCCACCTTATACACAGTTCTACCTTTCACACCGGGCCTTACATATATGCATACTCCATCCTTACTGAGTACTCTGCGGTTTTCTCCTCTACGCCTCCCATGTACTTCAATCCATGCTTCTACACAGGCGTGATTCCACATACTCATAGTCTCCTCCATGGTCTTAGACAATGCCTTAACCCGCTCGATTATTAATTGTACTCTAGCGGGCTCTATGGATACCCGCTCTCTCATTCTTAACGCATCATAGGAGATCTGCCTAATTGAAAAACCCCTCTCCCTAAGGTACTTCGCTAGCTTCGACGTATTCCCCATAGTGCAGTAGAAGTCAATGAGTATGTTTAACTCCTCCATTATCCACCGCGTTCTATGGAGTCGCCATTTTTAAAACCCACTTCCAGTTTTCATCAACGTATTTCCTTACCTCGCTTAACACGTCGCTTGTAACACCTTTAAACCTACCTTGGTACTTTAAGTACTCCTCGATTGGCTTTCTCCTAGATGGATCCTGGAATGGCCTACTAGGACCCGATATCACTAGTTTTCCATCCACATACTCATAGAGTATCCATAAACCAGTCTCAACAGCTAACTTAGCAACTCTAACTGTATACTGTGGGTCGAACCTCCAGCCTGGAGGGCATGGTGCGTGGATATGAATGAATCTAAAGCCCCTAGTATTCCTAGCCCTCTGTAGCTTACTGTACAAGTCGTGTGGATAGCCTACACTAGCTGTAGCCACATATGGAACACCATGAGCTATTA
This sequence comes from Desulfurococcaceae archaeon, assembly GCA_028275705.1. Lineage (GTDB taxonomy): Archaea > Thermoproteota > Thermoprotei_A > Sulfolobales > Desulfurococcaceae > UBA285. The sequence continues at coordinate 116,579 of JAPWUD010000001.1, forward strand.
GTATTCTAGCAACATCTTTCTTATTCTCGACTTTACCAGTTGGAGTAGTAGTTGTCCAAGCACCCTTAGGAGTTGCAGAACTCCTCTGAATACCCGTATTCATGTATGCTTCATTATCATACATTATATATATAAAGTCCTCGTTTCTCTCAGCTGCACCACTAAGAGAAGCCATTCCAATATCAGCCGTCCCTCCATCTCCAGCCCACGCTATAACGTGTACATCGCTAACACCCCTTGCTTTTAGAGCTTGTGATATACCTGAAGCTACTGCTGCAGCAGATGCGAAAGGCACATGCACTATACTAGCTTTAATTGATTGACCTGGGTATGTTCCTACAATAACTGATGTACAACAAGCTGGTATAACGAGGATTGCTTTCTCCCCGAAAACAGCTGAGATAACTTTCAGGGCCATTGGTATTGGGCAACCGGGGCATGCGGCATCGCCTGGTAGTACCCCTTCTCTAGCATCGTGTGGTAGTGGTAGTCTCCTCCTCTCGAGACTCGTAGCCATAGCTCTCACCTCCTAACTTTCACCCATGCAAAGTAGTTTCTTGTTAATCTACCCTCCTCAATACTATCAATAAAGGACTTCACTATACCGTAGAAGTCATCTGATGTAACATTTACACCCGCTATTCCAGCAACAATGTTAGCCATGTATGGTAAATTACTCGTATATAGTGAGAGGCCTGCCGCGAGATCAGTGTATATAGGCCCCCAAGCACCGAAACTTATTGCTCTATCAAATACTATGATCCCCTTCACACCCCTAACAACACTCCAAATGTCCTCTATGGGGAATGGCCTATAGAATCTCACCCTCAATACTCCAACAGGATACCCCTCACCCCTCAATTTCTCAACAGCCTCTATGAGGTCTCCACTCCAAGCCCCCATAGCCATGGCTATGTACTTTGCATCACTACACCAGTAACAGGAGATAAGGCCCCCATAACTCCTGCCAAAAATCCTTCCATACTCTTCATCAACCTCCCTCACTACTTTCTTAGCACTCTCCTGTGCCTCCTGTATAGCGTAGAACATGTCTTCAGTGTCCTCTGGGAATGTTAATCCCCCCAATCCCAGTGGCTCCGAGCCATCTATTACATATGGCTGCCTTCTCTCACCAAGCCATTGATCAACGAGGTCCTCATCAGGTATTTCAACAGGCATTGTTGTGTGTCCAAGTATAAAGCCTTCAATACCCAGCATTACGGGGAGGTATACTCTCGGGTCTTCACCAATTTTAAATGCTTGTAGCGTTAAGTCAAATGCTTCTTGATTATCCATAGCGTAAGCCATAACCCACCCTGCATCCCGTTGATCTACGAAATCACTGTGGTCAGGCCATATATTCCACGGGGTATTAATAGTCCTAGACACTATGGCCATAACCAGCGGAGCTCTAGCCCTAGAAACCCAGTGGACGAATTCATGCATGTATAGCAGTCCCTGACTACTAGTTGCTGTAAAAGCCCTAGCTCCTGCAACAGCTGCGCCAAAGCAAGCTGCTAGTGCTGAGTGCTCCGACTCTACTCTAATCATCCTCGACTTCAACTCCCCACTCTCAATCATTTCCGCGAGTTTCTCAACTATTGTTGTCTGAGGCGTAATGGGGTATGCCGCGATAACCTCTGGTTTAGCTAGTTTCACAGCGTACGATATAGCGTGATTCCCTGTTAAAGCAATCTTCAACACCACGCTAAACACCCCCTTCTGGAATCATTACTATTGCGTGAGTTGGGCAAACATCTACGCAGACACCGCAGCCCTTGCAGTAGTCATAGTTTATCACAGCCCCTGTCTCTGGCTCTACTCTAATAACGTTCACTGGACAATAGATCTCACATTGATAGCACCTCGTACACTTCTCGTTGTTAACCACGGGCTTCATATTACGCCATAAACCAGTCCTCCCTGCCACACCTACAATGGGCTTTGAAACCGGGAGCTTGGCCCCCCCAACAGGCTTCACTACTTTAACCACGAATTACACCTCTCCAATACGTGTAGTCTCAGAGTATGCCTTCTTAACTGCCTCTACGTTTCTACCCCCTGTCTTCTCTCCAAAGTAGTCTATTATCGCCTTCTCAACACTACTCAGTGAAACAATCCCTGTTGCTGCAACTAGTGCTCCAAGCATTGGGGTATTTACAAGGGGCCACCCAGCTATGACTAAACCCAGCTCTTTCGCTACCTTCGTAGCATTTACAGCGTATACTAATGCCCTACCTCTCAATGATAAATAGTCTTTACTCACATCACTCCGTGCTGTATTCACAATGAGGAATCCACCGTCTCTAATAGTATACCTCTTAGCTACACCAAGCTCTAATAGGCTCTCATCGAGTACTACGAGTACATCTGCTTCACTAAACATACCGTGCTTCAATATAGGCCTATCACTGATCCTAGCGTATGCGGTTACGGGAGCACCCCTCCTCTCAGCCCCGAAGAATGGAAAGCTCTGCCCATACTTTGAATCGTAGATTGCGGCCTGTACTAGTATATTTGATGCCGTCACTCCCCCCTGCCCTCCTCTCCCCAAGAAGATCATTTCAACTAGCAATAATTACACCAATATACACGTATATACGGAGGGGATTTATATGTATGGAGAAGAATAAATACTATACTCCATAGAGACATTTTACTTATAAAGTATTAGTATTATTGAAGATTAAGTAGTGGATAAGGGGATTATACATGACTATTTACTGGGATAGATGCGATTTATGTGGTCAATATAGGCCAACAAGTAAGTGTAGTCTATTCCCAGAAATCATGGTTGATGTGCATTGTTGCTTTGCATGTCCATATAGAGGGGGTAAATGCAAAACACCAGTGTGGAGAGTTGAAACCCTAATACAACCCCAGATGAGCCGTAAGGGTTTGAGTGACAGAGAGAAGGAGAAGTTGTTAAAAGAACTCACTACACTCTTGAAGCCTAGTTAATCTATCCTCTTGGGACAATCCAGTATATTAGCTTCCCCCCTCCAAGATCATACTCTATCTTCATGGGTTTACCGGTATCAAATGATATTGTAACATTCTTAGACGCCGAGGCTGCTCTCGCAGCAACAACTAGCATATCTATACTATATGAAGAACTCGCTTTCTCAACACTAGAGGTTAGCATAATTAATGGAGCTCCTTCACGTAGAGTACACGAGTACTCCTTCTGCTGCTCAAAAGCCTTTACAACTACCGCTCCATTTTCATATGAAAAAACAGCTTCTTCACCAACGAGTTTTAAATCCCCAATAATATCCTTAAAGTCCTCTGATAGTATCGTGAAGCTAACTGAGAGATCTATCTTCAGCTCTGGAACAGGTTCAACGGGTCTTGGAACAATCGGTATACCAAACTCTCTCTCTACACCAGTCTTCCTATCTCTCAAAGCCATTACTAATTCACCAGCCTCCTTATTTATCGTTAAGAATATAGAGTCGTTCCTCGTAGCCCTCCTCACAACTTTCTTAAGCTCCGTTGTTGGCACAATAAAGCTAGTCTCCTCCTCTACACTTAGTTCTTCAAACTCTAAACTAGGTATTGAGACAACTGCAAGCATTGTTTTATCGGGGGTTAAGACCTTGAAGTCTATACCATTACTTGTAACATAGAATGGAATTTCATCACTTAGTTTTACAAGAGCCTGAATAATCTTCTTAAACTTAGAGGCATTGGGGTAAGTAGCTTTAAACAACCTCCCCACCAAAACTATATTTTCACATAGACCGGGATATATATAAGAGGTTTAAAACCAGGGAAGTAGGTATTTTAATAAACCAAGAACTGTATACAAGCGGATTTTAAACTATGTTATTAGGTTCCGCCTCGATCCCCGGTTTCTATTGAGATAGATCTAGCTCTTCTTTGCTTTCCTCGACACTCTCTTCTTCCCCTCCTTCCTCTTCGTAGTCTTAGGCTTCTTCGCCTTCTTCTTTTTCCCCCTCCTATGCTCTACGCTTTTAACCTCTTGTTTCACGGGTGAAATCAATGAGAATTCCTCGATTTTTGCTTCATTTCTCAATACTCTACGCCATAGCCTCGTAACATCTAGTAGGAGCTTCAATTGATCTAATACAACCTCTCCACCCTCCTCGACCTCCTCCTCTTCCTCCTCAACACCTACTTCTTCTTCCTCTTCCTCAACTTCTTTAGACTGCTCCTCGCCAATCATAAACACCACCAATCGATTGAAGGTAGTTTAGCTGATTATATATTTAACAACTTAAATAAATGGCCATTGTCTCATGGAGTAGTATTTAGCGTGGGGGACTTAAGTAATAATACCTCTTCTAAGCCCGTGGCGTGGACGATGTAAGCGTGTGGGGGTAATGTGCGTAGAACTCTAGATACTGCCAACTGCCTCTCCCTCGACTCTGCACCAGCTATTATTCTCGAAGCTTCTTCAATGCTCTTGGGATCATTCAATAGGAAGAATACGCGTAGTCCAGCATTATTTATTAATGCACGGGGTACACCGCGGATTTCTTGTGTAACCACGATTATGGAAAAACCAAACTTACGGCTCTCTGTGAATAGCCTAAGAAGTAACTCCCGTGAAAGTTTTCTCGGCATTAAACCCCTTGCCTCTTCGAAAACTACTTGAATTCTCTCAGTTTTCTTTACTCTATACATCTCGCTGATCAATAGGTAAATCAGTGTATCAATGTATAATGCCCTCGCGAAATCGCTGGGCAATTTACTTAGATCCACCACTATATTCCCCCTCATTAATTCATCTATACTAAGCCAGCCAAACTGCGGTAAGTTATCTCTTAGTAGTGTGAGATATGGGAGAACCCTATGATACTCCGGCTTAGATGATAACAACTCCTCACATACCTTGACAAGATCTGCTAGAGAAGGAGGCTCTCTACTCCACGTGCTTGAATCACTATCAATAATCCCCCTAGATTCATACGTGTAGAAAATTAATTCCTCAAGCATTCTCCTCTGGAGGAGCCCAAGCTTGAAGACAGTTGAGACAACGTGTGATAGTTGAAGTGCTCTCTCACGCGGCGATGCCCTCCCTAAGTATAATGGGTTTAAAGCGTGTTTAGAGGCGTCTATAACCCTCCCCTCCCCAGTTCTCTCAACGAGGTCTCTATACTCACCGTGGGGATCAATAACGATGAATCTAGACCCATACTTCCCCGTAGACTCCAGGATTAAGTGTTTGGACAATGTGGTCTTACCAGAGCCTGAAACACCCACGACAACTACGTGTGGGGTATTTAAATCCTCTAATTTAACAAAAATACTCCCCCTACTCCTCCTCCAAACACATGGTTCAAAAACATGTTTCTCAGATTCCCCGCCACCTGCCACTAATCCCCCGCTACATACCAGGATTGATTCTAATTCACCAATGTATACTCCACCCCCAGCTCTATAAAACACTCTACTTGGAAACACAGAGACCTCCTTCACCGGGGATCCAAGGTAAGTGATCAATGGGGTTAACCCAAGTAAACCATACCCACTAGTAATACCTAGTATCAGTGCTTCCTGGTAGTGTAGGCAGCCACGTCGTATAAGCACAGGCAATAGTAGTATCGGTGGTATTATCATGGGTAAATAGTGGAAGTATCTATCCTCTACGATAATGCCCATTCTCCCAAATAATATTAAAAGAACTAAGGTCGTGGAGAAAGAAACCGCGTGCGAAGCCAGCAGTGTAGGTAAGTAGCTAAACCTATTTAAACCCAGTGCTTTAGACTCCTTTACCTCCTCAATAAACCCCTTAATCTCACCTATGCCTGAGCCTTTAAACCACTTCGAGCTCCAAAACATGATCCGCGATATGAAGAGAAGTATAAAGAAAGAAATCCAAGCAGCTGCCTCGAGGATAAATAGGTACTGTGAGAAATCCCCCCACCCAGTAATTGATAATAAGAAGAAAAACGTACACACCCTATTCAACAATGAAGTGGAGAGATCTAATGTCAGTGCAGAAACTATGAATATGTGAAAAGCTGAGAGAACTATGTAGGAGATAACCGCGAAGAGAGATGATTCGAGGAGGTGCGTGGCTGTATAAATGAAGCCGTGAAGTAGAGAAGTAGGCGTGGACTTTACAGTTTTTATAGCGAGGACTAGGTCCATGGAAAACACTATAGTGGCTAGAACGAGTGATACATTAATCAATAACATTGCAGTAGGCTTAATCCACTTTTTCGAATCAGTGTAATTCATTTCCATGCACTCATAATCCACAATTTTTAATCTACTTTACAAATCTTATAACTATGGTTTGCTCAAACTATGGATTTTACCAATGTCGCGAAGTGTTTAAAGGAGCTTGGATACGAGAGGCTCACAGAGCTACAGAAGAAGAGCCTTCTCGAAGTTGCCAGAGGAGATCGCTCCGTAGTAATAGTGGCTCCCACTGGTAGTGGTAAAACCGAGGCTGCTGTCTTCCCAGTAATGGCTAGAATAGTAGCTGAGAGGAGGCAGCCCATTGCCGCTATTTATATAACTCCATTAAGGGCCCTCAATAGGGATATTGAGCGTAGATTGAAATTAATTGCTAAGTGCTTTGGACTAGACGTTGGCGTGAGACATGGTGATACCCCATCTTCTATAAGGAGGAGTATTACTGAGAATCCACCACACATATTAATCACTACTCCTGAGACGCTGAATTATATAGTGATCAACGAGCAGTTAAAAAAGTACATGGCTAACCTAGAGTTCATCATAGTAGATGAATTTAGGGATCTCATAGAGAGTAAAAGGGGTTTACTAGCTTTAACAACTATTTATCTACTCGAGAAGATTCTAGGTAAAAGAATAAATATCATTGCATTATCAGCCACTCTATATGATGAAGATGCAGCGAAGAAAATACTTGGATTGTATAGTGGAGACGAGGTCTTAGTTATAAAAGATCCCTCCTTGAGGAGATTTGATATAGAAGTCTCTATCCCTACGTGTAGTAGCGAGTTATGTAGGAAGATATTGGGGGATTTAGATGATGAAAAACTATCTGCTAGATTAACAGAGATCTTTGAGAGAGCAATTAAAGAGAAGCATATCCTAGTCTTCACAAACACCCGTACACTTGCTGAGAGCCTGGGGGCATTATTGAGGAGTTTATCGGAGAAACTAAAACTAGGACTTCAAGTTGATGTACACCATGGTAGTCTATCCAGGCAACATAGAGAGAGAGTTGAAAGAGAATTCAGGGAGAGAAAGCTAAACGTTCTTGTCTCCACGTCGAGCCTCGAGCTAGGTATTGATATTGGACATGTCGACTATGTTGTTCAATACATGTCTCCGAGGCAGGTGGTAAGGGTTGTTCAGAGGATTGGGAGAAGCCGCCATAGACTTGGAGATGTGAGTAGAGGGGAGATCGTTACAACTAGTAATCCACTACACATGCTTGAATCATGTATTATAGCTACGAGGGCGATGAATGGGGATCTAGAGAAGGAGATCATATTGTCTAAACCCCTCGACGTCTTAGCTTACGCTTTATCTCTATATGTTTACCTCCACCCAGAGGGGGTTTCAACAAGCGAAGTTTACGAAGCGATCAGAAAACACCCTCTCTTCACAGAGCTAAGCATAGAGGAATTTAGAGAGGTATTAGAGTACCTAGTCTACACGCGGATCATTAGAGAACTAGGTGGAAGACTATACCCTACGAGGAAGACAAGACTCTACATATACAAGACGTCCATGATACCTTCAACAATAGATGTACAAGTAGTAGAGGTTGGAAGCGGTAGGAGAGTTGGCTCACTAGATGAAGAATACGTAGTAGTAAACCTCAGCCCTGGAGACATAATAGTACTCGCTGGTAGACCGTGGAGAATTATTAGCTATGATGAAACAGAGAGGAAACTATACGTAGAGCCCGCTGGAATTTCAGAGGAGGTTGTAATACCACACTGGGAGGGTGAGAACATCCCCGTTGAATACGAGACTGCTCAAAGCGTTGGCTTGCTAGTTAAGTACTACAAGGAGAAAGGCGCACTCCCCGAGTTTATCAATAAAGTCTTAGCTGGGAAAGCCCATGATCAGGGGCTTGAAGCCCTCCGTTCTCTAGGTGATACTGACAGCATATTTGTCGACTACATTGGGGAATTCAACTTGATCATTATTAATGTTTACGGGGGATCTAAAGTAAACTCCTTGATAAGAGACCTAGTTAAGTATGTTTTAAAGACCCAATACCCTTACATCAAGGTTACAGCTAACTCAACGCCATACACTATATTAATCCAATTACATGGCCCACTAGTTGGGGTTGGTAAAACACCTGTTGAAGTAGTACATGAAGTAGTAAAAGAGCTCTGGAGGTACTCCACCCGGGAAACCATAGAGAGAGTTGCGAGAGAGAGTAGTCAATTCCTGTGGAGGATCTACCAGGTAGCTCAGCGCTTTGGGGCAATAACACCTGAAACTACACATGTAAATAAACGACTCTTAGAAGCATTCTCCGATACAGTTATTGGTAAGGAAGCATTGAAGGAAGTACTTGTAAGAGACTACGATATATCCTCCTACATGGATCTAGCTGAGAGGATTAAGCAGGGTAGAATAGGGGTTTATTTAAGGAGATATGAGAAGCTCCAAGAACACCACATACTATTACTCAGCTACATTGAGCTACCTGTTTTAAGAGAACTACCACCACTAGACACATCTACATTCATGGAGAAACTCCTCAAGAGACGCGTCACAATACTCTGCTTGAGGTGTGGTTACTATAGAGAGGGCAGAGTCGAGGAATTCATGAAAATGAGCAAGTTTACTTGTCCTAAATGCAACTACGCCACTCTCACACTTGTAAAGGGTGATGTCCACGCAGAACTAGAGGTCGTTGGAAAACTCAGAAGAGGAGAGAAGCTGACTCCCGAGGAGAGGAAAATACATGAGGATTTAGTTCAGAGAGCGGTCCTACTCTACAACTATGGAGATAAAGCACTACTAGCTCTTTCAACACCGGGCGTGGGATCTCGAGACGCTGCAAGGATCATAAATAGCTACATTAACGGTGCAGACTTACTTCAACTACTCTACGAGTACGAGAAGAGGTTTATCAAGATAAAGAAGTACCTTAAGGAGAGGGAGGGTAAGTGAGTATACAGTGCTTAACCCATTGGCCGCGCTCTAGTCTTCCTCTTAAATGACTTATAGTCGCTTGTTACCAGTGAAACCACTATTTTCTCAACGAGCTGGTCGCTTATTGGACATACTTCTACATACACTACTCTCTCTTTATCACTAAGCTCAACTAATGGCTGAGGGCCACTATGTGTTAACACAACTGATCCTCTACGCGTCCACAGAACGCATGCCCCACAGTAAACACAGGCTCTCAGCCTATACGCTATCTTCAGTAGATCTACTAGTTCCTCGAGAACTTGTTTATCACCCGCAGGCTTTACACGAATACTATTACCTAGAAAGCTATGCACCCCTTTCCTCGACACGACTAGTGGGTCTTCACTATTGATCTTAAAGCCCAGTGCAGTGGCGTTTTTAATATATAGTTCTCTCTTGTCGCTGGGGATCACTTGTTCGTTGAACTCCACGACGATTTCCTCACCGTATTTATTAATCGATATTGGTGTTAACTTAACAGTGCTACTCTGTAATCTTAGAGAATACTCTTTCCTCCAGTCAACAGTGTAGTTTTCGAGGTGGTGGGTAATTCTATTCTTCGCTGTTGCCGGTGTGAGCCATCTCCATAAACCATACTTTACCCATTCACGTGGCTGGCCTAGCCTTACACGCCACTTCTCTAGTACACTATCCCACTTCTCCCATAGCTCGGGGTATATTCTCTTAACCTCACTATACTCAGCTAGTGCACATGAGGGACATAGATAGCATCCTAGTCTATCAAACCCCTCTTCATATAGCTTATTGTATGGCAGCTTGTACCTATAAATGTAAAGCCATGTAGTGAGCTGGCTCCAGTACTGTATTGGCGTTGTACTAACCATGTGGGGTATCCACTTATTCCTCCACACAAGTGGGCTTTTAGCCCGATCAAGCGATTCATAAGCCCTTTGACCAACAATATTCAATGCTCCACCCGGCCACTTAGTCTTCGTTAACCTAGCAATTGGAACTAACTTAGCGACTTTGCAGCACCAACGATAGTCTTTTCCAGGAGGCCCAAAGACCTCGACAGCTCTCCAGAAGATATCTCCAGCTGTAGCTATGTGTAGTGTAGTACCGTAGTAACTGGCAACTTCCTCTACGTTTCTAAGTGTTTCAGGCATCTCCAAGCCGGTATCATTGAATACTATCTCTAGATCCCCGAGAGCCCTGTGTGTTAGATCTAAGGCTACTAAGCTATCTTTACCCCCTGAGTACGAGACAACCGCACTTAATCCACTATACCTTTTCCTAAGTCTATTCAAGTATTTTATGGATTTCTCCTCGAGCTGCGTCAACCCCTCTATATTGTACTTTAATACATCCTCAATTGAGGGATTATTATTACTTGTTTCAACAGGGAGAAACCTCTCGTGGAATACCTTTGAAACAACCAATCTACTACCTTCAACCGACGCCACCCCTCTTATATTGTTCTTTTCATCAACAACAACTACCTGCCTACTACTAGTGCTAATACTCGACTCTACCTCCTTACCCGTGTATATCGGCGGCTGTGTTCTCACATAGTCTACCAGTCCCTCGTTGAGTGCTATGTAAGCACCTTGAAATGTAAGTCTAAACCTCCACTTCTCTATGAATGGATCGTAGTATAATTGCCCAACCACATTCCCTGAGCTCACAACTTCATACATTATATCCCAGTGTGGAACTTTGTTGAGTAGTGTAAATTTACCCTCAAAAAACCTCTGGTATAACTTAACGCTTCCAAACTCGTATATTATAGCGTTCTTTAGCTTCTCATAGTCCCCTCTAAAAGCAGGCCTTACATCACCCGGCTCACTCAACTTTAAATGGTAGAGTAAATCTATCTCCTCCTGCCTAGGCTTAATTATAGGCGTATTCCTCCATGGATCCCAATACAACTTAACTTTCCAAGGCCAAGAGTGCTTCAATAAACCACCTTTACACAATACTTTCGGACATCCCCCCTCTTAAAGCATTTATTTACTTTATTGGTGTAAATAATGGACTTAGTTGAGTTTGTCAAGGGACTCATAGGAATAGTAGTTATTATAGCTTGGTTTATATTTCTCTTAGCATGGGTTATAGGCTGGCTCATTAAGGGGCTACCAATACCATTCCTACGCGTTAAGAAGCTAGGGGGTAGGTTTGTTGAAGACGCTATATGGGCAGCCTTCTGGCTCGCCATGGGGACAACAGTATTCGCCATAATAGCGTATATTGTGTCTTCAATCCAGTTACCAATGCCTCAACCCCCCACTATGCCATAATGCTACTTGGTGTTTAAATGGATCTCTTAGAGCTTGCATTCTACTTATCTGTGTTATCCTATGTAACTGGCTTATTATTGAAAGCACTACCATTGCCTTTTCTTCTAGTTAAGAAAATTGGCAGGAGCCTGGTGAGTGATGGATTATTCTCCGCTATACTAGTCTTCTCATATAGAGTGCTCCTTGAATTAATAGACTATATAGGTGGGCTTTTAGGGTCGAACTGGGCAATTTACACAGCTTGGATACTTGATAAAATACAAGCTCTACTAATACTCTTAGTGTTGTTAAAAACCATTGGATTCGCATTGTCGAAAGCGGGATTCAGCTTCTTAGCTGGGGGTTTTCTAAGTCAATTAACAAGTCTTGTCTCAACATCTCTAACTACATTAATAATCTCGACATACATATCAACAATGCTCTATGCTGGTGCACCAGTATTGATAGCACTTGGATTAGTACTTCACGCAGTGCCATTTAGACTAACTCGTAGCGTTGGAGCAACACTCATAGCAATTGTAATTGTGTTCTCCATAGGCATACCACTCATGCCGGCGTTCATAAATACCTTCAGCTCCCTCGTGGGTTATGCCGTGATCACGCGTGGTGATGTCTGCACGGGGGAGATAAAGATAATTGACGATGTTGGAAGAGGGTTGGGTTATGCTATTGTAGAGGGGTATGTGAATGGTGAGCTCCAGTATAGATATGTAGTTAGTGGAAATGGAACACTCTACGTTGATAGCCTCTATGGCCTACCATGCGTAGACCACGAAGTAGTAGTAAATATAGCAGACTTGTACTACACTGCCAGTGTCACGCTGGGGGAGAGTAGAAACTGGGATTTAACTCTTGTAGCTACAAATACACTCTCCATAGCGCCAAATCGATTTGTATTATTTACTAGTAGCTACAATCTTGTTAGTTACTCGAGTGATAATAAATGGCTAAACATAACGATGAGTTCTCAAGGTATAAACTTCACACTATACACAGAGCGTGGAGATAGTGTTGAAGTTTATGTAGATGGCTTAATGGTAGAGCCCACTACCACTAACCAGGTTGAATGGTATGGCGTAAACCTCACTACTAGAACATATACTCTAAATGAAGGAGAGCACATGGTGAATATTAGAGTGGACTGGCGTGGATCGAGCTCTCCACAGCCCGATCCCTACCCATACTCCATGAACGTCCTCGGAGTGGACCTCATGAAGCCTGAGACTTTGATATTTATTGTTACTTACTTATTCTTTGAGTTAACAATAATGCCAATAGCGTACATTGCTATCTTGTTTACTATATCCCTAAGCCTCGCGAGACTCCTAGGAGGGGTTTCAATGTCTATAGCGAGATTAGTTATGGTGTAGAGTTATTGAAGTCCCCGACAAAGATCGTTGTTTTAATGCTATTGATCCACGCTATATTTACATTCATACAAAGCAAAAGCGCGATCTCACTTCTCATCTCCACAGCTCTCGCATTAATACTAGTAATCATGGATAGGGTGAGTAGGAGTCGTGAAGTTAATCCATAAATTCCTGTATTACTTAAAGTCGTTCACCTATGAGGGGTTAATTAACTCCATTAAAAACATAGAAGTAGAGCCCCCAGACCTCGTTGTTTACATAGGGGATAAGAGAGTTGTACTTAGTAGGTTTCTAGTGTGTAGGGAAGTAGAATATAATATATCAGAGGTAGGGGAGGGTGAAGCTAAAACTATTCTCGAATCCTATAAAGCTCTCATAAAGTCTCTTCCCGAGGGGATCCACATTTACTTAGTCAAGGAGAACATTGACTTCTCCAGCTTACTGCGTAAAATAGGAAACGAGATCCTAAACATACAGTCGGATTTAGAGGGTGTAGTGGAGGAGTCTAAGCGCATTAAACTAAATTTAAAGCTTGAAAAACTCAAAAAACTCTACGACCTCCTCGTCGGTGGGAAACCATTTATTAGGGTTGCTCTAGTAGTAGTGTATAGAGTTGAGTCAACGAGTAAAGAGATCGCTAAAAGCCTTGCAGACTACTATGAGGTTATATTAACAAGTACTTTTAGAAATACCTATGGATTAGTTCTTGATAGAGCCTCATATGACGACATCGTTCAATTACTCCTAGGCTCTATGGGGATCATTGAAAAGCCTAGAGTAAAGCAACTACAAGTAGAGCTCGACAGAGTCTCCCAACTACAGCCATTAGTAATGGATAAACTTCCAAGACTAGACAAAGCAGTTATTATAGGAATGGAGTTAGAAACTAAACACCCCGTGGAGATTAGTTTAGACGAGTTATATAAGCACTTCGCAATTATAGGTCCAACGGGTAAGGGTAAAACAACGCTTATGGCTTCCATTATTGAACAAGTTGTCTCTAGTGATCTACAGAGAGTAGTTGCCTTCGACTTCAAGGGAGATCTATCCAAGTACCTACCATGTGGATTGGTGAGAGTAATTACACCAGTGGATGCTCCAATAAGCATACTTGAGAAACCCAGAGATATTGATCGAGCTGACTGGAAGCTAATCGTGGTGGAGGCGTTATCCCATGCGGGTGGATTGCCAAGTGAGTCTGTTCTAAGAGCTCTCAATATATTGGAGAATACCGGGTTAAAGAGTGTTGAGAGCCCCTATGTCGCATCAATTCTAGCACCTTTCAGGGATTTACTGAGTAGTGAGTCTAGAATGGATGTATTATTGGAGGCTTTGAGGAGAGAGAGTATTTTAATCAATGTTGAAGGCTATGGTGTTGCATATCAGAATGCATATATAGCCATATGTGCTGGGATTATACGCTACCTCCTATTGAGGAGTATAGAGGAGGCAAATCCATTAATCTTCATAGATGACGCGTGGAGAATACTTGAATTAAGAACTATTAGAGAACTAGTACGTGAGGGGAGGAGTAGGAGAATAGGGGTAGTTGTTTCAACGCAGAGCCCCAGCGATTTTCCACAGGATCTTGTTGAAAACATACATGCAGCTGTTCTCTTTGGATCTAGAAACCGCGAGTACATATCTAGGTCCATTAATACCTTCAATATACCTGAGCAATTGGCTTTAAATATGCCTAAACTAGGTGTTGGAGAGGGTTTATTCGTGAACACCGCTACTAGGACAATGAAATTAATTAAGACTTTTAATCCTAGTTTCCTAGAGGAGAAAACCCGTGAACCCACGGGTGTAGAGTTAAATAAGCATTGAACTCATTGTAGAATAGAGGTGGTTTTAATGGGTGGTAGGCAGAGGACAACAATATTCATGATCAAAGAAACTGTCAAGAGGGAGAAAGAGGAGTCTTCTAAGACTAGTGGGAGAGAGTCGAAGAAGGCTGGAAAATCAGAGTAGCGTGTAGTTAATGAATGGTGTTTTTAATACCTTTCTCCGCGTCGTGTTACCAACCAGTATTCTCAGTGTAGAGCACCACTTACTATTAAAGTCCATTAGAATACACCAGGTTGCTAGGTGGACATCTATATTTGGTGTGAGCGAGGTTTTATTCTATAGAGAGCCCACTACGAGTATGGATGAATTCGGGGAACACGAGTTACTGATTAAAGATCACTGGAACTACTTCTTCACACCTCCATATCTACGTAGAAAACTAGTCCCAATTAAGCCTTCATTAAAGTATGTTGGTATGCTCCCGCCAATTAGGCTGGAAGTATTTAATGTTTATAAGAAACCGAGAGAGGGTGAGTTGAGGATAGGCTATGTATATAGAGGGAGAGATGGGTTTTTAGCGTTAATTGGAGATAAAGCCCCCTACGTCGTCGAGAATAATTGCCCTAGGGAAGGCTTAGTTGTAGTTCGAGTGAAGAACGTGGAGAGACACCTCGTTGAGTGCGTTGACACCCCTATATACACTGGACCTAGATTAATATTTACGAGTAGTTTTAGGGAAGCCCTTGAAGAGAGTAGAGCTTCCTCAGATGTAGTTGTAGCGACTGATAGGAATGGTAAAGTAGTAAGTGTAGAGGATGTTGTGGGAATTCGGGGTAAGAGGGTATCTATTTTATTTGGAAGCCCAAAGTATGATTTATTCGAGATAGCAATGCGTGATGGACTAGAACTGAGAGACCACGTGGACTACGTCTGGAATACTATTCCAGGCCAGAGAGTTGTCTCTATTAGGACAGAGGAGGCGCTCATCATAACACTTGGAGTAATAAATGTTTTTTTAAGGGTTATGTGATTCAATTTAGCTAGTTGAAGTATATAAGGTTATTTAACTAGAGTTAGTTGAGCAATGGGGAGTGCTTATATCTAGTGAGGTATAGAGGGGAGGAGAATGGGTCATAGGAAGAAGGAGGCGCCACGCCATGGAAGCCTAGGAGTGAGGCCTAGAAAGAGAGCTGAGGATCTTACGCCTAGGATTAAATCCTGGCCAGAGAAGAGCTGGTTTGAGCTAATTGCCGAGAGGTATGGCTCTGAAGCGTTGAGTAAGGGGGTTATGCCTAAGCCTACTCTCCTAGCTTACCCTGTATACAAGGCTGGTTTAACGCACGCTGTAGTAGTTGAGGATAGACCCAATACACCGTTTACTGGTAAAGAATTGTTTACTCCAATAACAGTGCTGGATGCGCCACCAATAGTTGTAATTGGCATTAGGTCTTATGCAAGGAGCTATGAGGGGTCATTGAAGACAACCGGGGAAGTCTGGGCAAACCCTGTTGAGGCTGTTTTAAAGGCAAGTGAACTCTATGTTGGCAATCCTCTCTGGACTATTAATCCAAAAGATGTTGTTAGAAAATACCTTGCTGGTTTACGCAAGGCAAATCACGGCTTGGTTAAGCCTGATCCAAGCGGGGAGTATGGATTTAAATTCGTACCAGAGTTCAGAGAGGAAGACTATAAGAAAGTACTTAGTGGAGACATTGTAGATGTAAGAGCTATTGTGACAACAATTCCTGTTCTATCTGGGATTGGGAAGAAAAAGCCGGAGGTGTTGGAGATAAAAATCCATGGTAGGAGTATAGATGAGAGATTAGACTATGCAAAGAAAATACTTGGCTCTTATCTCACACCAATGGACACATTCCTCGAGGGGCAATTCGTAGACGTTATTGGAGTGACTAAGGGGCATGGATTCCAAGGTGTTATAAAGAGATTTGGGGTTAAGGAGCTACCAAGGTGGCATAAACATAGGAAGGGTAGTAGGAAGGTTGGTGCTAGAAGCCCTGCTTTCACGTATTCAATGAGTGAGGTTCCACAAGCTGGTCAAATGGGATTCCACAGGAGGACGGAGTATAATAAGAGAATACTCAAAATTGGGCTGAATGGATTCGAGGTTGTTGTTAAAGGAGGTTTTCTAAACTATGGATTGATCTATGGACCATACATCTTAGTGAAGGGGAGTGTGGTGGGTCCGGCTAAGAGGCTTCTAGTGCTTAGACACCCTGTGAGGCCTAGTTTAAAGTGGCTTCCACTAACTCCACCTAAATTCACTTATCTAAGCCTTGAGAGTAAGCAAGGTGCGTAATCCATGAGTAGAGTATTAGTGAGTGTAAGAGATCCACATGTAGAGGAGTTAAAGCTAACTTCGCCAATCTACGATGCCCTTGGCAATAAAGTAGGTGAGTTGGAGTTGCCGGATTTATTCTACTACCCGATAAGAAAAGACATTATTAATAGAGCATTTCTCTCAGCTTTCACAGCGATGTTGCAGCCGAAGGGTAGAGACTTGCTTGCAGGTAAGAGGACGACTGCGAAATACTGGGGTGTAGGCTATGGCTTGGCTAGAGTACCACGTTTACCAAATGGTACTGCTAGATTTGTCGTCTCTACTAGGAAGGGGCATATAGCCTTCCCCCCGAGGCCTGATCGGAGGATACATGAAGAAGTGAATAAGTATGAGCGCGTAATAGCAATAGTCTCAGCGCTCGCGGCTACATCTAGAGTGGAGCTTGTAAGGGAAAGAGGGCATGTTTTTAATAGCGATAAATTACCCATAGTAATCGCTGATGAAGCAGAGTACTCGTATAGTAAATCCAGAGAGGTCAGGGGGTTCCTGGAGAAGATTGGGGTTTGGAGCGATATTGAGAGGAGCTATGATAAAACCAGGATTAGGTCTGGGAAGGGTAAAATGAGGGGTAGGAGGTATATTGAGCCCCGAAGTGTACTATTTGTTTTATCTAACTACAATACACCACTCGCCAAAGCCGTTAGAAACTTCCCAGGAGTTGACATAGCTACACCCACTAATCTAAGTATACTACACCTCGCACCTGGCGGTGTTCCAGGTAGATTAATGGTTATTTCTAAGTCCGCTCTAAACGATGTTGTCGAGAAGTATAAGGTGGTTTATATATGAGTGAGGCCGGTAAATCAGCAAAGATCATTATTAGGCCCGTGCAGAGCGAGAAGGCTCTATCAATGATTGATAAGCAAAATACTATTACATTCATTGTAGATATTAATGCAACTAAACACGATATTAAGAGAGCGGTTGAAGACTTATTCAACGTAAAGGTTGAGGAGGTTAGAACTCTCATTACTCCTAGAGGAGAGAAGAAGGCCTATGTAAAGCTCGCTCCCGAGTACAAGGCATCAGAGGTTGCTACAAAGCTTGGATTAATGTAGGGTGGTTTACATGGGTAAGAGGATTATTACTCAGAGGAGGGGTAGGGGGTCACCGACCTGGAGAACCCCGGATCACATCCACATTGCTCCAGCAAAATACCCACTACTAGATCCTTCTAAAACCTATAAGGGCATAGTTAGAGACCTCATCCACGACCCTGGTAGGTGGGTTCCACTAGCGGAGATCGAGCTAGAGACTGGGCAAGTATTCTATGTCCCAGCTGTTGAGGGGCTGTACATAGGTCAAGTAATTGGCATTGGATCTAACGCTGAAATAGCGAATGGCAATATACTGCCAGTTGGAGCTATACCTGAGGGGACACAAATATGTAATATCGAGAAAAACCCCGGTGATGGAGGGAGGTATGCTAGGTCTAGTGGGACATACGCGGTAATCCTCAGTAAATCTGGCGATAAAGTAAAAATACAGCTACCAAGCAAAAAAGTGATCGAGGTTTCAAGTAGTGCAAGGGCAACAATTGGAGTCATAGCTGGTGGTGGGAGACTTGAGAAGCCACTACTCAAAGCAGGGGCAGCGTATTATAAGTGGAGGGCTAAGAGTACATGGTGGCCCCGCGTCCGCGGAGTAGCCATGAACCCCGTCTCACATCCACATGGTGGGGGTAGGCATGTTGGTAGACCAACAACAGTATCTAGAACAACGCCTCCAGGGCGTAAAGTAGGGCACATTGCTGCTAGAAAGACTGGTAGAGGTAAGGGGAGTAGGGTTAAGGGGCCATGAATAGGTACACTAAGTTTTTTAAGATGAATTCAAGTCTAAGATGTAGAGGTGTGCTTTTACAAGGGTGTTTGTATTGACGCAGACTAGTAGTCTACCACCACACTTGCAGGACATGCCACCAGAGTGGAGGAAGTTTAGGTATAGAGGTAAGTCTCTCGAGGAACTTCTAGCAATGTCTCTAGATGAATTCGCACAATTACTACCCGCTAGACAGAGGCGTAGTCTCGTACGTGGCTTCACGAAGCCCCAGATTAAGCTACTGGCTAGAGTTAGAGAAGTTCTCAAGAACCCGGATCTCGCCAGGAAAGCCGTGATCAAGACTCATGCGAGAGACATGATCATACTGCCCGAAATGGTTGGATTAACCTTCGCTGTACACAATGGAAAGGAATACGTACAGTTCAAGGTAACACCGGAGATGATTGGGCATAGACTTGGAGAATTCAGTATTCCAACAAAGAAAGTCACTCACGGTGAGCCTGGTTTAAAGGCTTCGAAGAGCAGTAGATTCGTCGCTGTTAAGTAGGTGTTTAACTATGCCTACATGGCACTACTCTGTGAAACTCGTTGATGAATCTAAATTCGCCAAGGCAGTGAGATACGATATACCAGTCTCGATAAAGTATATGCGTGAAATAGCTAGTGCAATTAAAGGAATGAAGCTAGATGAGGCAATAAAGTTCCTCGAGGATGTAGTGAAGCTCAAGCAACCAGTACCCTTCACCAGGTATCATGGGAAAGTGAGTCATAAAAAAGGCCTTGCAGACCGGTTTAAGTGGCCAGCTGGAAGATACCCTGTTAAGGGAGCTAAGTATACACTCGAAGTGCTTAAAAACGTGAGGGCAAACGCTGAGAACAAGGGTTTAGATACATCTAAACTCGTAATATTCCATATTGCTGCACACAAGGGGATTACACTTAAGCGATACATGCCCCGTGCGTTTGGTAGGTCAACGCCTAGATTTAAGAGAATGAGTAATCTCGAGGTAGTTGTGAAAGAGGTTGGGTAACATGGTTGGTATTGGCCCAAGAATAAAAGAGTACTTCTTATCCTACGGCATTAAGAAAGTAATGATCGATGAATTCCTAGCAAACTACTTCAAAGACGCTGGATACGCTGACGTTGAGTTGTATAAGACCCCACTAGGGCACAGGGTAGTAATATATGCTGAATACCCTGGTAGGCTAATTGGGCGTGGAGGCATTATATTGAAGAAGATAGCGTCTATACTCCAAGTGAGGTTTGGACTGGAAAACGTAAATATAACTGTTTCTCCAGTAACGGATCCAGACCTCAACGCTAGAGTAGTGGCATTTAGAATTGCGAGAGCTCTTGAAAAAGGCATTCCATTCCGCCGTGTAATGATGTATATGATTAGGAGGGTTATGGAGGCTGGAGCTGTTGGCGTGGAGATAACTATTAGTGGTAAACTACGCGGTGAGAGGGCTACATATGAGAAGCTGAAGGCAGGTAAGATCTACAAGTCCGGTGAACCAGTGGACTATATTGTTGATAGAGCTGTGGGTAAGTCGTTGTTAAAGCCAGGTATATTTGGCATCGAGGTACTAATAGTTAAACCAGGTATTAGGCTGCCCGATCAAGTTGAGATCAAGGAGATCCAGCCCGCTGAATTAGAGAAGTTAAAGCAAGAACTAGGTGTTGGCAGTTGAAGCCAGACGAAGTGAGGAAAATGCCTATGGATCAGAGGATCGCGAAACTCGAGGAGCTAAGACTAGAACTAGTAAAGTTAAGGCTTCAAGCTAAAATGGGGTTGCTTAAAGATACAGCTAGAATTAGAAACATTAGGAAGGACATTGCAAGAATCCTCACAATTATTAACCAAGAAGGAAAGAGGACTGCGAAGTGAGCCCAGGGATCAATCCTAGAAATGTACATTACCACGAGATCATTGGTTTGAGAGTCAAGATCCTCCAGTATAGCGATCCAGGATTAGTAGGTGTTGAGGGAGTAGTAGTGGATGAAACTCAAAAAACCCTTTTAATAGAGAAGACGGGAGGGAGGAGAATACGAGTCTTCAAGGCGAATGGAGTATTTCAATTCACTCTACCCAATGGAGAGGAAGTAGTTATAAAGGGCGAAGACATAATTGGGAGACCATGGGATAGATTAAAGAAAGTGCTTACAGCTAGGTGGTGAGTGTATGAGTAAGAGTGCGGGTGTTAGGGACATAGGGATCCCGGGAGTAAAGCCCCCGGAGAAGACTTGTAGTGATCCAAAGTGCCCATGGCATGGACACTTGAAAGTGCGGGGTATTGTTTTAACGGGGGTGGTGGTGAAGAAGAAAATGCATAGAGCTATTGTTGTTAGACACGAGTATCTTCAGTATGTTCCAAAATACATGAGGTATGAGAAGAGGAAGAAGAATATCCACGCTAGGCTACCACCATGTATTGATGTAAATGAAGGCGATGAAGTAGTTATTGGAGAGACACGTCCATTATCGAAAACAATTGCATTCGTCGTGATCGGTGTTGTAAAGCGTGGAAAAGGTGGTGAGTAGTGGGTGCGAAGAGAGCAGTAGCCGGTAAACCTGCTTACTCAAGGAGACGTGTTAACACAGGACTACAAGTAATGTCCAGGGCTAGAGTAGCTGATAATAGTGGGGCAAAGGAAGTTACAATTATAGGTGTACCAGGGTATAGGGGTAGACTTAGAAGGGTTCCCCCAGCCGGTGTTGGAGACCTCGTAGTTGTTAGTGTGAAGAAAGGAACTCCCGAGATGAGGAAGAAGATCTTTAAGGCAATTATCGTTAGGCAGAGGAGGCCGTATAGGAGGCCAGATGGATCCTGGGTTTCATTCGAAGACAACGCTGTTGTTATCTTAACTCCTGAGGGAACTCCCAAGGGTACTGAGATAAGGGGGCCTATAGCTCGTGAAGCCGCTGAGAGGTGGCCTCAAATAGCTAATTTAGCCTCGATCATAGTATAGGGGGTTTCTAGTTATGCCGTTAACGACTTCTTCAAAGCCTTCTGCACAGAGAAAAGCTCTGTATCAAATGCCCCTACACCTTAGGCATAAACTATTCAATGCAATGCTCTCGCCAGAGCTAGTCGAGAAGTATGGAGTTAAGCGACTACCTGTGAGAGTGGGAGATGTTGTTAGGATCATGCGTGGCGACTTCGCTGGACACGAGGGGAAGGTAGTGGAGGTTGACCTTGACCGCGTCAGGATCCATGTTGAGGGGGTTCAAATAAAGAAAGCTGATGGAACGCCTGTTTACTATCCAATACACCCGAGTAAAGTTATGATCGTGAAGCTTGATCTCTCCGATAAATATAGATTGAAGATCATTGAAAGGCGTAAAGCAGTGTCTAAAACAGAGTCTAAGGGAGAGGAGGTGGTGAAGCATGGGTAGAATGGGTGGTAGTAGGCATTTAAAAGCTCTTGCGTCTCCTGAATTCTGGCCTATTCTCAGGAAGGAGTATAAGTGGGTTGTTAAGCCAACACCTGGACCACACGCTATTGAGAGGAGTATTCCGCTCTTAATACTTGTCCGCGACGTCTTAAAGTATGCAAAAACGAGTAGTGAGGCTAGAAGACTAATTGCGGAGGGTAATTTCAAGGTAGATGGGAGAATTAGAAGGAGTTATAAATACCCTATTGGGCCAATGGATATAATTGAGATACCTAAAACTAGTGAATTCTACCGGGTAATCCCAGTCCCTACAAAAGTTCTTGGATTAGTTAAGATAACCCCTGAAGAAGCCGGGGTTAAGCCTTGTAGAATTGAAGATAAGACAACAATTAAGGGAGGTCACATACAGTTAAACCTACACGATGGTAGAAACGTCATTATTAGAGTAGCCGATCCCAAAAACCCCGTTGAAGATACTTATGACACACTTGGAACTATTCTACTATCACTAGAAGACTCGAGGATTATTGACTACATACCGCCGGAGAAGGACATTATAGCCATAGTCATTGGAGGTAGAAACGTTGGTAGAGTTGGTAGAATAGTTGAGATAATCCCCGGTGCCTTGAAGAAGAGGAAGTATATTGTTACACTACAAGATAAATCTGGAAATACATTCCAGACAAGCCTCGAATACGTCTTTCCAATTGGGAGAGATAAACCCATTATTACCCTCCCAGAAGGTGCTTGGTGAAATGCCTGTCATTACCCCGGAGATAGAGGCGGAGTTAGTTAAGAAATGGGAGGAAAACCCAATGCGTGCACCTAGACTTGCCAAGGTTGTTGTTAATGTATCTATAGGGTCAAACTTCGAGAGGTTGAAGAAAATAGCCTCCGTCCTCGAGGAGATCACTGGTCAGAAGCCGTCTTTTAGGAGAGCGAAGAAGACAATCAAAGAGTTTGGTATTAAGAGGGGTGAACCAATAGCGGTGGCAGTCACGTTGAGGAAGGGGAGGGCTTTAGATTTCCTCAAGAAAGCTCTTGATGCTGTTGGATATAGGTTGAAGGCTGGGAGTTTCGATGATGAAGGTAATGTTTGCTTCGGGGTTAAGGAGCACATTCAATTACCAGGCGTGAAGTACGACCCTGAGGTAGGGATCTTCGGCATGGATGTATGTATATCTATAGAGAGGCCTGGATACAGAGTTATGAGGAGGCGTAGATGCCGCTCCACCATACCGCGAAGACATAGAGTTAGCAGGATTGAGGCAATGGTATTACTTAAAAAACTCTTTGGTGTTGAAATAGTTGAGTCTTAAGGGTGACTGCTTATGGGTAAGTACAAGCCTCCAAAAATAGAGAAGTATGGGCGTGGAGCCCAGGTGTGCAGGAGGTGTGGCTCTAGAGACGCTGTTATTCAAGCTTATGGACTATATCTTTGTAGACAGTGCTTCCGCGAAGTAGCCTACATGATGGGCTTTAAAAAGTATAGTTAGAGGGGTGTACTAGATGGTTACAATGGATCCACTCGCAAACACTCTTTCAGCCATATACAACGCTGAAGTAAGGTCTAAGAAGGAGGTTGTAACGTGGCCTGCATCCAAGTTAATACTCAATGTACTCAAAGTCCTCCAGAAGGAGGGGTATATTGGTGAATTCGAGTACATTGATGACGGTAGATGGGGGAAAGTCAGGATTCAGCTACTGGGCAGAATAAACAAGATTGGCGTAATCAAGCCTAGGTATAGTGTTAAATACAAGGACCTGGTGAATCCACCATACTGGCTTAGGAAATTCATGCCTGCCTACAACATTGGAATACTCATAGTATCCACTCCATATGGTGTTCTCTCCCATAAGGAGGCAATTGAGAGGAAGTTTGGAGGAGTGTTAATTGCCTACTGCTACTAGTGGTGGGAGCGGTGGCTAAGTTAATACATGTATTTGAATCAATTCCAATACCCGATGGCGTGACTGTAGAGGTGAGTGGACTACAGGTTAGAGTGAGGGGGCCTAAAGGCGAGTTAGTAAGGGATTTTAGCCATGTAAGAGGTGTAATGATAAGAATCGAGGGAAGCAGTGTCGTTGTAGAGGCGTATAGAGCAGATAGAAAATTGAAAGCTCTCGTGGGTACTGTCGCTGCCCATATAAAGAACATGATAACCGGTGTTACAAAGGGTTATAGGTATAAATTAAAGATCATTTACTCCCACTTCCCAGTAACCGTTGTTGTTGATGAAAAGAATAAAATAGTGAGGATTAAGAACTTCCTAGGCGAGAAAGCAGATAGAGTTGCTAAAATACATGGTAATGTGAGGGTTAGGGTTGAGGGACAAGATGTTGTTGTAGAAGGCATTGACGTCGAGGAAGTTGGGTTAACAGCAGCCTCAATTGAGAGAGCTACTAGAATCAGGGATTTAGATAGGAGAGTATTCATGGACGGTATATACCTCTATGAGAGGGGTGTTGCAGAGTGAGCATGGGCAGCCGCGGAGAAGACTTAGATTACTATCTTGAGTTGAGAAGGAAGATGAAGGAGAAGAAGCCGGAGTTTCTACGGCATTTATGGTGGAAGAAGGCAAAGTTCAAAAATGAACCCAAGTGGAGGAAGCCTAAGGGCATTGATAATAAAATGAGGCTTCAGCTCAAGGGATATCCACCAGTAGTTAAAGTGGGATATCGGGGGCCAGTAGTTGTAAGGGGGCTTCACCCACAGGGATTAATCCCCGTGGTGGTAAATACTGCACTTGAACTAGAAAAGTATGATCCAGGCAAGCACATAGTATATATTGGTGGCAGTGTTGGCTTGAAAAAAGCCATTGAAATATATAAGGCCGCTATTTCCCAGGGATTCAGAGTCGCTAATCCACCTAGAGTTACTTCGTGAGGGTGTGATTTGTGACGGATGTGTCACTCCAAAAACGCCTAGCCGCAGAGGTTTTGGGTGTAGGTGTTTCAAGAATCCGTGTTGACCCGGCTCGAATTAGTGATGTTGCACAGGCTATAACGAGAGAGGATGTTAAAAAGTTAATTGAGGAGGGGGCGATTTGGGTTGAGCCAGAGCATGGAATTGCAGGCACTAGCTCCAAGATCAGGCATCTCAAGAGGAGGAGGGGTCATCGTCGAGGACATGGTAAGCGTAAGGGTGCTAAGGGTGGTAGAAGAGGGGATAAGGAGGAATGGGTTGGTAGAATAAGGAAGATCAGGAGGTTTTTAAAGTACTTGAGGGACAGGAAGATCATAGATAAGAAGACCTATAGGAGACTCTACATGCTCGCTAAAGGAGGATACTTCTCCTCTTTCTCAGCCCTCAAGATCTATCTTGGAGAACGGGGGTTAGTAAAGGAGGTAAAGTAGTTGGTGGTATTCATGGCTCACGGGCCTAGGTACAAAGTTCCAAAGAGAAGGAGGAGGGAGGGTAAAACAAATTACTATAAGAGGTACATTATGATTCTCTCGAAGCATCCGAGATTTGTCATTAGGAAAACTAATAAGTATATATGGGTTCAAGTAATTGTGGCTAAGCCAAGCGGAGATCAGACTATAGCCTCTGCACACTCAAGGGAATTAATCACTAAGTTTGCGTGGAAAGGCGGGACTGCAAACACTCCCGCTGCTTATTTAACAGGGTTGCTGGCTGCGCTTAGAGCCTTAGAGAAGGGAGTAAAGTACGCTGTTCCCGATATTGGCCTCCACCGCGCTGTGAGAGGCGCCTTAGTGTTTGCAGCCATTAAGGCTGCAAACGATGCTGGATTAAAGGTCCCACTTGGGGAGGAAGTAGTCCCAGGTGAAGATAGGATTGTGGGTAAGCATATTGCTGAGTACGCTAAAATACTCAGGGAGAAGGGTGTTTTAGAGACTCGTTTTTCAAAATACCTTGAGAAGGGCCTTGACCCCGAGCACTTGCCCGAGCACTTTGAAGAAGTCAGAAAATCTATTTTGAAAGCTTATGGAGTTGAGAGGTGAGAAAATGTCTTACAACCCGATGCCCGCTATTGATAAGCAAGCACTTGAGAAGTGGACTCCGAGGACTAAGACGGGTAAGCTTGTTTTAGAGGGTAAGATAACGAGTTTAAAGGAAATCTTCGAGAAAAACCTACCACTGCTTGAACCAGAGATCATTGACTACCTCCTCCCTAATTTAAAGTATGTTAGACTAGATGCGAAAATAGTTCAGAAGATGACTGATGCTGGTAGGAGGACTAAGTTCCAAGTAGTTGTGGTTGTTGGTGATGAAGAGGGATTCATTGGTATTGGTATTGGAAAAGCAAAGCAATATACAGAGGCCCTTGCAAAAGCCATTAGAGACGCTAAATTAAACATTGCACCAATAAGGAGGGGTTGTGGAAGCTGGGAGTGTAGGTGTAGTGAACCACACTCGGTGCCCTTCACAGTCGCTGGTAAATCAGGCAGTGTAGAGATCGTGCTGAAGCCTGCACCACGTGGAACGGGGCTGGTAGTCGGTGATACTGCAAAGGTTATTCTACGCTTAGCAGGTATAAGAGATGCCTGGTCTAAGTCCTATGGGCACACGAGAACAACTCTTAACTACGCTAAAGCAGTAGTCCACGCTCTCCACAATACATACAAGTTTGTAGCACCCGTGGATTGGAGTAGGTGATATGTATGAGTAGCCACATTCCTGTATATGCAATAGTGAGAGTAAGGGGGAGTGTGAACACTCCTCACGAAGTAGAGTACACTCTAAGACTTTTAAGACTATATAAGAAGTACCATTGCGTAGTATACCCAGCCAACCTACCGGGTCTCCAGGGAATGCTGAATAAAGTGAAAGACTGGGTTACATGGGGGGAGGTAGACGTGGAGACTCTTACAAGTCTACTTAGAGCTAGAGGTAGAATACCGGGTGGAAAACCACTTACAGACGAGTACGTTGACGCCAAACTAGGGGATAAGGGTGTAAAGGGGGGTATACAGGGGCTCGCCGAGGCTATTCTAACTGGTAGGATCATACTGCATAAAGTAGATAACTTAATTAAACCCGTTTTCAGACTACACCCACCTAGAGGAGGCTTTAAAGGAACTATTAAGAAACCTTACTCACAGGGGGGAGATACTGGCTATAGAGGAGCCGCAATCAATGAATTAATCAAGAGAATGCTTTAGCGAGGGTGAAATAAATGGTTGTCAGGAGGGAGAAGAAGTCTAGGAAACTACGCGGTAGAACAAGGACAATGGGTTGGGGCAGGATCGGGCAGCACAGGAAGAGTGGTTCGAGAGGTGGATTTGGCGCTGTTGGATTCCACAAGCATAAGTGGACGTGGGTAATTAAGTATGCTCCTAACTGGTATGGGAAACACGGATTTGTAAGTATCTATGAGGTAAAGAAGTATCGCTACATGAAAGCCATTAATGTAGGGGAGTTAAACGAGATAGCCAGAGAACTCGTGGCGAGGAATACTGCATTGAGAGAAGGCGAGTTAATAGTCATAGACACTATTCAACTAGGCTACGACAAAGTCCTCGGCGAGGGCAGTGTAACAATGCCGCTCAAAGTAATTGCAAAGTCCATTACAGAGGCTGCAAGGAGAAAAATAGAGGAGGCTGGTGGAAAAGTAGTTGTTGGATTAGAGGAGGCCGAGGAGCGAAGCGAGTAGTTAATTCCATGTCTCACACTTGCTTTATTTTACCCCTTAAATAATATATTAATTCCTAGCTGGCTTAGTAGTGGAGAGCTACAGTAGACTCGGTGCTGGAGATGGGTTTACTTAAGGCAATGTATGAGGTTGCAAAGTATATTCCAAGTGCGCCAAAGCCTACGAGGAGAGTAGGGCTTGGAGAGAAGTTTTTATGGACAGCGCTTGCACTCGTACTTTACTTAATAATGGCCCATACACCGCTTTATGGCGTTCCATGGGAAGCTACAAGGCAGCAGCAGTTAATGATACTACAAGTAGTATTCGCCTCTCACAGTGGTACACTAATGGAGCTCGGTATAGGCCCAATAGTTACAGCTGGCTTAATAATGCAGATCCTTGCTGGCGCGAAGCTAATAGACATAGACTTAACCGACCCCGAAGATAGAAAGATATTTACAGGTGCACAGAAAACACTCGGTTTAATACTAGCCGCTGTCCAGGCTGCAATGTACGTCTTAGCCTGTAGATACTGGTCTTTTGCAGGTAATCCAATATACGCATGTACAGCTTCAACAACTACTAGGATTATTGTAGCATTCCAATTATTTATTGCAACGCTCTTCGTCATGATGCTCGACGAAATGATCCAGAAGGGTTGGGGGCTTGGATCAGGGGTATCACTCTTCATCCTAGCTGGAGTAGCCACAACTGTTTTCTGGGATATCTTCAGCCCCATCCAAGTCCAAGGCGTGTATGTTGGGTTTATACCCTACGCGGCAAGCGTATTGAGTGCTGGTGGATCAGTGTCAAATATACTCCTTCGATCTGGCGGTAGAGACCTGCTGGGGCTTGTAGCGACCTTTGTTATTATAATATTATTGATATACCTGAACAGCGTGAGAGTGGAAATACCAATCACTACTCCTAGACTACAGACGATAAAATCCAAGATCCCACTTCAATTCCTATATGTCACTAATATCCCAATACTCTTCATTGGAATACTCTATTCAAACCTAATAGTCTTTGCAACGATTACTAGAACGTATATAGGTTCTGGGGCACTAGCAGATCTACTCGCTAAGTATGATAGTCAGGGGAGACTTGTAGGTGGGCTTGCATACTACCTTGCAGCACCTAATGGACTATTGAGTGCTTTCTCGGAGCCAGCACACTTGATTATCTATAGTCTCTTAGTATTGGTGTTTGCAGTTATATTTGGATTAATCTGGGTTGAAGTAGCTGGATTAAACCCCGCTATGCAAGCCCAGCAGTTGCTAGACAGCGGGTTTGAAGTACCTGGTTTTAGGAGGAATCCAAAGATCCTTGAGCAGTTGCTAGCAAGGTATATTTATCCACTGACTATTCTATCATCACTTATTGTTGGTTTGATCGCTGTTTTCGCCGATATTGTTGGGGCTTATGGTAGTGGCACTGGCTTACTACTAGCTATTGGAATACTCCAGCAATACTACTCATTGATCGCGTATGAGAGGACTCTTGAAGCGTATCCAATGCTGAAGAGGCTTATTGGAGAATAGTGATGAAGTCTACTCTACTATTCCTAGTTGTTTCACTATTCATGGTTATCTACCTTTACGTCTTCAAACTAGTGAAAAAGACCTCCTACTATAGGAGAGTAAAGGCTCTGTATGAACAGGCGAAGAAAGTCCCCACGAGAGTGAGCTCGAAGGGGGATTATAGGAGGCTTAGGAAATACACTCCTTACTTAAAGGAGTATAGAAGGAGAATGTTGAAGTTATCGCTTATTAACATTGGTGTGTTCATGGCGGTGTATGCTGCAATGCTTTTTACATCCTACTTATTAATGGTTTACCAGCAAATATACGTCGTGGAAACACCTATTACAATCCCCTTTTTCACATATGTAGATGAGAGTGGTAGTCTCTACATACACTCCACCATGGTAGTTATAATTTCACTAGCAGCTACCCACTACCCTATACTACGAGAGTTGAGGATAGAGAAGTAGTGTATTTTTGAAGGATTTAAATCCCTTAATACATAAATCAATGAAAAACAATAGAGTATACACTGGTGCATGCACATGCCGAGGCCTATGTACCGTGCGAGGAGCTGGAGGAGGATTTCTAAGAGAATACCTAGTGGTAGAGCAGTAGTTCACTATGAGAAGGGGAAGCCTGGTAGAGCTAGGTGTGCTGTGTGTGGAGCCCCATTGAATGGTGTGCCAGCACTTAGACCAGTAGTGCTTAGTAAACTAGCTAAAACGGAGAAGAGGCCTGAGAGACCCTATGGAGGCGTAGTGTGCCCTAAGTGCTTATCACGTGGTTTGAGAAACTCTATTAGAGCACTAGTGGCATCATAGTGGACTCTCTACTCAGTTATAGCTTTAATGAGGGGTCTCTCATTGGTTAGAGTAGTTATTAGTGGCCCCCCAGGTAGTGGGAAAACAACACAGGCTAAACTACTAGCCGAGGAGTATGGTTTAAAATACTACTCAGCTGGGAAGATATTCAGAGAGATTGCTCAACAGAGGGGTGTTAGTTTAGAGGAGTTAAGCCTCATTGCTTTAAAGGATCCATCAATAGATCTCGAAGTAGATAAGAGAACATATGAAGTTGCTAGAGAAGACGATATTGTCATAGATGGACACCTCACAGCGTGGATTGTGAGTGAGTTAGTTGATTATAGAATATACATCACCGCCCCTCTATCGCTCAGAATGCTTCGAATAGCTTCAAGAGATGGAAAATCCATAGAGGATGCATTTAGAGAAACCATTGTGAGAGAGTATACTCAGAAAAAGAGGTTTTTAGAATTCTACGGGATAGATATAGATGACCTATCGATCTTTGACCTCGTCATAAACACTAAGTATATTGGTATTAAAGAGGCATTTGAAATAATTAAAAAAGCTCTTGAGGATAAACTATAGAGGTTTTTATGAAGGGGTGTGTTATGCCCGCGATCGAAGTAGGTAGAATATGCGTGAAAGTAGCTGGTAGAGAAGCGGGGAGGAAATGCGTAGTAGTAGATATTGTAGATGAAAACTTTGTCCTAGTAACGGGTCCAAAGCAGTTAACAGGGGTAAAGAGAAGAAGAGTAAACATTAAGCACATTGAACCATTAGATAAACTAGTCAAGATCACAAGAGGAGCGAGCGATGAAGATGTTTTAAAAGCTATTCAAGAATCGGGACTAGAGGAGTTCATGAAAGAAGTAGTTAAACCAAAGTTCTCTCCTATAAAGTAGCCTGAAAACCCATCTTATGTTTTTAGAGCATTGCTCCCCATATAATCCTAGTGGGGATTGAGAATCCTGGAGGGTGTATCTAATGGGTTTAAAGGAGAAGGGGGTGGGCTTCTTAGACAAGATCACTGCTAGAGCAGGCTATGTAAATAATTGGATTACTGTAAGGGAAGCTGATACAAGCCCCGATTACGGGGTATTACCATATGAGAGGGGGATAATTGATCACATAAACTTTGGAGTAATAAACTTAGATAAACCACCTGGCCCTACAAGCCATGAGGTGGTTGCATGGATTAAGAGAATGTTTAATATTGAGAGAGCGGGTCATGGGGGAACCCTAGAGCCTTGGGTTTACTAGACCAAGGCGGGGATACCCCAAGGTTACCGGGGTTTTACCAATAGGCTTAGCTAATAGTACCAAGGTTATTGGAAACGTTGTACATAGTGTTAAGGAGTACGTAATGGTTGTCCAGCTACACGAGGTAGTTGAGAGGGGGAGGGTGGAGAGTGTAGTTGAGTACTTTAAGGGGAGGATCTATCAGAGGCCCCCGCTTAGATCAAGTGTTAAGAGGAGTATTAGGGTGAAGAATATATATGAGATCGAGGTTCTCGATTATCAAGATAAGTTTTTAATGCTGAGAGTACTCTGCGATCCAGGCACATATATGAGGAAGTTAGCACACGATATGGGTTTAATTCTAGGTGTTGGAGCCCACATGAGGGAGTTGAGGAGGACTAGGACTGGTCCTTTCAGAGAAGATGAGACACTGGTAACTCTACAGGAGGTGGGTGAAGCATTATACTTATGGAGGAGTAGTGGAGATGAGAGGTATTTAAGGAGGGTTATTCAACCAGTTGAAGTGTCAACCGTCCACTTGCCTAAAATACTAGTACTCGACACCGCTGTCGATGCAGTAGCCCATGGTGCTAATCTAGCAGCACCAGGAGTAGCCTTGCTAACTAAAAACGTGGAGTCCGGTAAACCAGTAGCAATATATACCTTAAAGGGGGAGCTAGTTGCACTGGGTAAATCATTGAAGAGCGCCGATGAGATCGCTAGAATGGATAAGGGGCTGATTGCCGAGACGACAAGGGTTGTTATGCCTCGAGGTGTGTATCCGAGGACTTGGAAAACAAAGAGTGGAAGTGGTTTGAGATAGTGCACTACTATAGGAAAACCCCTGGTAGGAGGGTACTTATACCTCTCTATACTCATGGATATACATTTCAATTTATCTCATATACTAGCCTATTCTCAGGGTCCTCGATTGATGAGGGAACACTATTGCTAATAGAGAACATTAAACTACCCGGGGATGGATTGATCCTTGATATCGGGTGTGGATATGGAGTAATTGGAGTAGTGGCTGCAAAGTTAAATCCAAAGCTAAGGGTCTACATGACTGATATAAATCCACTAGCCGTTAAAACAGCGAGGCAAAATGCTAGGTTAAACAGAGTTGAAGATAGAGTAGTTGTATTGGAAGGGGATAGATACGAGCCTGTGAAGGGGCTGTTATTCAACGCCATCTACTCAAACCCACCGCTCTCAGCAGGAATGAAGATCGTTGAGGACATTGTGCTCGGGGCAAGAGACCACTTATCGAGAAATGGCTTTGCACAATTCGTCTTAGCGAAGGGTGGTGAGTACCTAGAGAGAGAAGCTAGAAAAACCTATAGCATTGTGGAGGCAACGAGTAGAAAGGGTTATATTCTCCTATACCTAAAACCATAAATAGAGCCGGGGTGCCCGAGCGGCCTAAGGGGCCGGCCTTGAGAGCCGGTGGGGGTTTGCTCCCGCGCGGGTTCGAATCCCGCCCCCGGCGTTTATTACCTCTACTCACCATATTGTTACCATTGGTGATTTGAATTGAGTTCCACAGCTCCAAGCACTGTGAGTGAAGATGAGAGGTTGTGGGGTTTTATAGCTTGGGTTATTCCATTGATTGGCGGGGTTTTAGCGCT
Source organism: Desulfurococcaceae archaeon (assembly GCA_028275705.1). Lineage (GTDB taxonomy): Archaea > Thermoproteota > Thermoprotei_A > Sulfolobales > Desulfurococcaceae > UBA285. Next base: position 149,462 of record JAPWUD010000001.1, read on the forward strand.
GGCTTTGAAGCCTAATTACAAGTACGCTGTCTACTGGGCTTACCTCTCTATATCATTCTTTATCGTGATTATTGGGGGATGGGTTGTAGTCTTTGTCTTCTCCATTATACCCCTTATTGGCCACATACTATCATTTATCATGGGTGTTATTATAGGGATTGGATTACTCATAGTGTGGATTATTGGGATACTGAGGTCTCTTGAGATAAACTGGTGGAGGCCTCCTTTAATCTACGATATTGCAAAAATACTGAATCCACGGCTAGAAGAATATATTGTTAAACCCACGTAGAGCATTAAATAGGCTTTGTAAACCCCCATTTTTCCAGTGCTCTCGCAAGCTCTCTATGGGTCTTAGCATATTCCCCGAGCGGTATACCATTATTAATGGCTTCAAGAGCTTGCCTAACAGCTGCTGCACCAGCCCGCGGCCCATCTGGATGTCCTATCACACCCCCACCCACTTGTATAACTATGTCTCTTCCAAGGGCTTCAATAACTGGTGGCAGTATACCTGGGTGTAGACCACCCGATGAAACTGGAAGTGCTGGCTTAATGTGGTACATTGGTTGCTCAAGGTGGAATATGTCGTCTGGGTCTGGCTTGAAGTGCTCCTCGCGCAGGATCCTCGCGTACCTAACTACGTCTAATTTCTCGCCCTCTAGTTTGCCAACACCAGCTGTTCCAACGTGCAGTTGATCCACTCCTATAACCCTATAGAGCTTTGCGAGGACATACATTGATATCCCATGGTACTTATTCCTAGTGAAGGCAGCGTGCATTGCTCTATGCGCGTGTATAGCTAGTCCATACTCCTCGGCTCTATCCCTAATATATGTTAGTGCACTCCACCCAGTTACAACAACATCTACCATAACATAGGGGTTCCCATAGTCGGCTACAAGCTTCAACCTCTTCTCCATTTCTCTAACATCTGACGTAATATTTGCAAACCAAACCTTCCTCTCACCAGTCTCCCTCTCAACTTTATCAATAACCTTCATAATAGCCCTAGCCCTTGCTTCAAAGCGGCAGAAACTCGGGCTCGCTAGGTTTTCATCGTCTTTAATGTAGTCTAGTCCACCATATAGTAGCTCGAAGGCTAGCTTCTCAACCTCCTCTGGTGTATAACCCTCCTTAGGCTTTGGGACAGTCCCAACTATTGGCCTATCATAAACTCTAAATATCTCTCTAACCCCCCTTACACCCTTAACAGGGCCTTTAAAGTACTCTAGAAACCTCCTTGGTAGGTATAGGTCCTCGAGTCTTAAACCACTAGCACGCTTCATCCCAAAAATATTACCCGCTACACTAGCTAGGAATGCAGGCATATTGCCCTCTTCAAATAATTCAAGTGGATACGCTATTTTCACTAAGTAGGAGCCATCATTCAAGTCTAGTATTTCATAGACTCTGCCACTAAGCTTCTTAACTCTATCGACATCGTACCATGGATATAGAGTAGTCCAAGTCCCCGTACTACTCTCCGCAGCTATGCCGCTAGCAGCCTCCTCTATTTTAAACCCCTGTGCAGGGGTAACCCTGAATACCCCGATAACATCTCTCTCCAAGTCTGGCGTATAGCCTGGTGTGAGGTATTCGTGGTAAGATTCAAACTCATACCTCTTCAATTAGACCACCTTTAACTTAGGATTTAAACGCTAAAAGGGTTATTAATTTCAAGAATGCGCTGGCTCTATATAACTTGTACTGTATTATTCAATGGCCTCTAGAGGATTGGTGGTTCATGGAGGGTGAAGAGAGAGTTATTTACACGCTCCCAGGGGTTTACGACTCCCTAGAGCACACTGGGGATGTATATATAAAGGCGCATGGGAGGGATATACTAGAGTTATTTGAGAATAGTGGTTTAGCTCTTTTCGATACAATGGTTGATGTTAGGAGAGTGGAGGGGAGAACTTCAAGGATAGTTACTGCTGAGGGCTATGACTTAGAGAGCCTTCTATATAAGTGGCTTGAAGAGCTCCTAGTGCTATACTATAGTGAAAACATTGTCTGTGGGAGAGTGGTTGTCGAGGAGTTTACTGTGAAGCGCTCTAATAGTGGAGTAAACTATGTTGTTAGTGGTAGAGCCTACTGTGAGGAGTTTAACCCCGTGAAGCACGAGCCGCGTGTAGAGGTTAAATCCCCTACATATAGCTTAATGAGGATAATTAAGAGTGAGAATGAATGGATTGCCTACTTTGTTCTAGATATATAATTCTTAATCTTCAATACGCAGTCTCCACAGTACTTAGCAGGCTTCTCATCTACTTCAAGTATACTATTACTAAACCTCATTACGCAGTAGTTACTGCAGTGTTCTAGCCCCATTAAGTGCCCGAGCTCGTGGAGAGTTTCTTTGACGAGCCTCTCGAAGTATAGGTCGAAGCGTGCTTGCTCACCATAGTACTCTGGTTTAAGCCTCTTAGTGAATACTACTGCGACGTGTTGATCTGGAGAAGCCTCTCCAAAGACAAAGTTTAAGCCATACTCATATCCATCTAGATACCCAACACCAACCACGAGGCTTGAGTCAACTAAGCCAACGAGTTGAAACACCTCCCTAAGATACTTGACAATACAGCCCCCATGATACTGCAACCTACTCCAGTCAAAACACTTCATAGGGGGCTTCAGTGTATCGGGCCAAGTCAATACATCAAGGCCCTCCACTCCCATCTCTCTAAGTTTTCTCCCAATAGCTTCATTGAGCGCATCTAAGTACTCTAAAACACCATGCGTTGTCAAAGGCACTAGTATAATCCTCTTAACACCCATAAGCAACCACTCCAGCAATAAACACCAAGAGCACCTAGTGTTTGGTATAAGTAAGCAAAGTAAAATAAATAACAATATACTGCACGAGTAGATGCCGCCGCGGGGATTTGAACCCCGGACATCCCGGTGTCTGTGACCTCCTCTTCAGCCGGGCGCTCTCCCGGGCTGAGCTACGGCGGCTCAATTGATTTATTAGTTTTTAAGGGGTTTAATATCTTTTGGAGTTAATTTTACTCCAGGGCTTTATAATCTATGTTGGTGGAGTGGCTTGTTGGCTGCTATTCTAGCTGGTGGTTTCGGTAAGAGGCTTAGACCCTTCACGGAGGAGTTTCCTAAGCCCATGATAAGTATTGGGGGTAGGACTCTACTAGAGTACCAGATTGAATGGCTTAGGAGTTTTGGGTTTAGTGAAGTAGTGTTGCTTGTTGGATACAAGAAGGAGAAGATTATTGAGCACTTTGGTAGTGGCTCTAGGTATGGAGTGAAGATAACTTATGTTGTTGAAGACGAGCCTCTTGGAACTGGTGGAGCTGTGAAGAATGCTGAGCACATATTATCCAAGGAGGATGTATTTCTCGTTTTAAATGGAGATATATTGACTAACCTCAACCCACTCCTACTAGTTGAGAAGGTGAATTCGAGTAGACTACTCGGTGTAATAGCTACAATACCCCTGCCAAGTCCATACGGTATTCTAGAGTTAGAGGGGGAGATTGTAAAGGGGTTTGTAGAGAAGCCACTACTACGAGACTACTGGATCAATGCAGGAGTCTATGCACTAAAACCAGAAGCACTCAAATACTTCCCCGAGAAAGGAGACTTGGAGAAAACAGCATTCCCAGCAATGGCCCGTGAAGGAGTACTAGGAGCAGTTAAATACACCAATGTATTCTGGAAGGCAATAGATACGTTCAAAGACCTAGAGGAAGCATCCAAGTACATAGAGGAAGCAGAGAAGAGTAAACACTAAATCAGCATTTCCAGCGGTCTTCATCGCACAAGCACTCACAAGACCCTCTTCTCATCACCAATAAAAACACACACATAGAAACTTATAAACCAAAACCAATAAAATAATAGAAGGAGCGGCGGTCGTCTAGCCTGGACTAGGACGCCGGCCCTCCAAGCCGGAAATCCCGGGTTCAAATCCCGGCCGCCGCACACCTCCTTTAAACACCCAGATAAACTCTATAGAGTGGCCTCTAACACTTCACGGTTCCGCGGGGAGTGAAATACTGGGGAAATAATGCTAGGCGATCCCTAGTATGCAGGGATCAGCATTAGTGCTCTCAATAAGGACGCGAGAAGGCTTACATTGGAGCGCGTGTCGAGAGGAGCGGGGTTTTACTAGAACCCTTAAAGTGCCGAGTCATTATCAAGGGAGTTACACAACTATTTAAGTGGAGTTAGACACACACCAAGTGAAGTAGGAAGGGCACTACGATATCCCGGTGAGCTAGGAGGTATTATGGTTTAATATCGTGATTTAAAAAGATGTATTAGCCTCAAGGGATGGTTTTCTGTGCTGCGTCCCCCTCTACTTCCTCCTCTTTAATAAGAATACCGGCAAAACTACTATGATTACTACTAATGCCCCGAGTATAATCATCTTGTCGCCTCGTCCCAGTTGCTGAGTACTCCGTGTACCCTCGGCGGCTGGGTTATCGAATACGCAGTCGTAGGTAACTGTGCAGCTGTTTTAGACATGGTGACCAAAGCATTGGTTATCGTGGTGGCCCATGCAATTATAGGCAGAGTAGTGGGTTCTCTATAATCAAATGTCTCCTTCATAAGGTTTAATAGCGCTCAATAAAACTCAAGGATACCTCGTCTTAACGGTCGGTGTAAATAAAGTTTAGTTAGAGAAGCCCATAATCTCTTAGCAGGGATTTCATTTTTCTAAGTTCTTTAACAAGCTCCACTCCCTTAGTGGTTAAAACCAGTTTTGCAGAGCCTTTGCGCTCATCTGATGGGAGACTTTCTACTAATCCACGTGCTATTAAATCATCCAGGATCTTCTTTACCCTATCATAAGATAAGTTTACTTTAATAGATAACCATGTAGGATTTATCCCTTCTTCCGAGTTTATTGCTTCTAGGATCTCCATGATGAGCTCTAGCCTGCTCCTCTTCTTCATACTACTATAACCCTCTTCAAATGATATAAGGCAAATAGTAGAGTTGCAAGTGCCATTAGAAACTCCGAGAATATGATAAGGTATAAGCCTAGCTGAGTAAGCATAAGGAGAGAACCTACACCTCTAAGCAGGAATGTTATTGAAAGCATGAGTATATAGTTTTTCAAGTACTTGCCCTTAACTAAGAGAGACGTCACAAGAGAAAGCGCAAACGATATCAAGTCAGGAAAAGACAGCGCTATAAGCGGTGGGATCACAATAAACACCTCTTCTCTCTCCGAGAATCTAATAGAAAACAACATTATGAGAAAAGCTGCTGAAGCCGTTGAAGACGACAAAGTATGCATCGTGAGGGATAGCTTAGGATCTTCTAAAACCGTGGAAACCGCGGAAATCAGTCGACTCAATGTTAATAAAATAAATGATAGTGAAAAGAACCCAAGGGACTCGATTTTAGCCCTTAAATATGATCTAGTGAAGAAAATAGAGATGTACAGGAATAAAACAAAGCTAATAGTATTTAATACTAGTAGAGTTATGCCGTAGAAATCCAATGGAGACCCCATTAACCCCGTATTGCATAATATGTTTGATTACCTAAATGAACTTCTATAACTATCCCGACAAATCCTCTATGTGTTTCAAATACTTCTACCACGAGAGTTGCGTTATTATTCATGATCAATGATGCTACGTCGTTAGCTGAAATAATTCTACCACTCTCTTCACCTATGTAACGAGGTTGCAGAATAAGTAAAACCCTTTGCCTCCTCTCCTGCCAATACGCATAAATAACTCTACCCACCTTCTCTATCTCCGGTCTCACAATCGGGCTTCTTCCCCGGTGAAGACCAATACTCATGGAACCTATGAGGAACGAAGGCGGTTTAACTGGTAGATCCGTTAAAGCTTCCTCTAAGCCAGTTTCGTAACCTCCAGTATTTGGATACGTGAAGTATACGAATAGAGGGGGTATTACTACTAATAAAGCACAAGTAGTGGCGAGTAAAACAGTTTTGAGATCATTCCGCAATAAAGACACCTGGAAAAAATATGATGATTAAAAATAAAAAACTTACCTTGGAGTTTTACATGGACACATGCACTCTTGTCGGTAAATTAGTGAGTGGTATGATATAAGGTTTACGGAGTTGTTGGAGATGTCTACTAGGTACGTGTATACCGCTGTACTATTAGATAGTACAACTATCGACTGTGTAGCTTTAAACGATACATCACCATTAGCATCTACATATGCCTTTATCAATGGCCGAATCGCTACAATGCTGTAACCTTGATTCATCAGCTGTGATGTCTCCGAGTTAGATCGCAGTATATTTAATACTGTTGAATTATACTCCGGGCTTACCTCTACTGCTGATAATACTGAGCCTCTTCCAAATTTACCATGATACCTCAATAATACCTGGGGCTGATACGTTGTTGTCTGAGTGGTTGTCGCCTGAGCATGTGAACTGATTACATAGCCTGCCATTGCAGCTACTACAGCGATTACTATGATACCAATTACTATATTCTTCGTCTCCACGATCTCACCTCAATGGATTAAACCAATACTTATGATTTTAAAAGTAACTCTCAAGAAGAGAGTCTCTTATGGAGAGTAATTAAAGTTCCAAATACTTGTTAACAGCGATATCACCAATCAGCCCCCACTACTCTATAAACTCTCATAACATATGCCCGTTCACATTGCTTACGACCATGGGTTCATACGTAATAACGAATGAAACACTCTATATACCCACACTTTTCCCATAAATCGTTAAAACACCTGAATTCTCGGAGTCTAAATTTGCTTTTTGTTAATTCATTATTACATCTTGGGATTTAATACTATGATTACCCGCAAGTAAAGGAATTCACCAAGGAAATATTGTTCCTCAATGAACACGTTAAAAAGATTTACTTTATGGAATATACTAAAGCACCAATTTTACGAGCTCTTAGTATGCTCAGCGAGCCTACTTAAAGGTGAAGCAGAGAGCAGTATTGAAGACCGTTGGGACACTGTATTAAAAACGCGTTGAGCTACCGCACCCATCAAGCTCAACTCTACGAATACTAATAGATCCTGCTAATTCACACATTAAACTCCTAATTTAGACTACAGCCTGCACAATATTCTAAAAATATATAATAAACCCTTAAAAGCCAACTAAACTATTAAACAATCCCACGAGAATACATATACATCCTCAAAGCCCCCGCTAATTAACATAGTTTAGTCAAACACATTACATAAGGCTCTCATTTTGAGAGTTAGCTTAAAATAATCTCTCCTCTACTGGAGGATCATAGAGGTGTTAGACATGGTTGATGTATTGTGGTTGTTGAACACAGCTCTAAAAGATCTATTCTCAAGGAAGACTAGGAGTATATTGACTATTGCAAGTATCGCTATTGGAATAGCACTATTATTCTCACTAATTTCACTTGTAAATGGAGTAGAATCAAGAAGTGCTACTATGATTAGACAATTAACCTCGGCTGATATAATTATACGAAACACCACGAGAGTTGATACTTCAACAGGGATACCGAGTCCTGAGGGGACGCGTGGATTTATTCGGCCTATTACTCTAAGCCTAATTAATGAATCTATATTACAAAATATCGAGTCAATAGAATCAATATACTATGCTACATCACTACTAACTACTCAAGCATATGTAGATGAAACCCCAATTATACTCCAGGGCGTTATACCTGGAGAATATGAACTAGTAGCTGGAAGTCTGAATATTATTAATGGTAGAAGCCTCTCATGTCTCAATTGCCCCGAAGTGGTCGTTGGAAAGAGCTTAATGGAGAGACTTAACTTAAGTGTAGGAGGTACATTGACTATTACGGTGAATAATACTCAAGTATATTTAAACGTAGTGGGAGTTTATGAGTCAGGTGTGCAATTCTTCGAGATGATGAATGTATATGTACCATTATACTTCCTACAAAATATTACAGGTAGAGTTGGACTTGTCAGCGAGATACTTATAAAGCTTAAAAATCCCGGTGATGCACAGAGCGTTGCATCATATATACAGTCTATATATCCCGATCTCAGGGCAACACTACAGACAGCGCAAATACAACAAGCTAGTCAATTAATTTCAACACTCACAACATTCTTCTTAACAATAGGTTTAATCGCCATAATAGCTGGTGGTTTTGGAGTAGCTAATACCATGTTAATTAATGTATTTGAGAGAATGCGTGAAATAGGTATATTGAGAGCTATAGGTGCTTCATCGAGAACAATATTATTAATGTTTCTCACAGAAGCACTAGTACTCGGTCTCTTTGGTGGAGTTACAGGTATATGTACTGGATTTATCTTAGCATATATCTTGCCAAACTACTTCCCAATACAAACAGCTAGTAGAATATTACCAGGCTCAAGGGCTTTCGGGGGATCTCCACAAATAACACAGATATCTATAACACCAGTTATAACATGGGACACTATTATGTTAGCACTAATTATAGGTGTAATTGTCTCTCTATTGGCAGGTCTATATCCTGCCTGGAGAGCTTCACGTATAAAACCTATAGAGGTGTTGAGACATGGATAACTTAATTGTTAAAGCTGAGAACTTAGTAAAGATCTATCAGTCGGGTAAAGTGAGAGTAAAAGCCCTTGACGGAGTTAATCTAATAGCTCATAGAGGCGAAATACTGGGTATTATTGGCCCCTCAGGCTCCGGTAAAACAACACTACTCAATATTATTGGTGGATTAGATAAACCTACTAAAGGAACTGTATTTATTGATAACACCGAGATAACTAAATTAAGTGAAGAGGAGTTAGTGAAATTTAGATTGAGAAATATAGGATTTGTATTCCAATTCTTTAATCTAATACCATCACTAAGCGTCGTTGAAAATGTTGAATTACCACTAGCACTTCTCGGAGTATCTAGAATTGAGAGGAGAGAATTAGCATCAACCACACTGAGAGAACTGGGATTAATTCATAGAGCTAATTTTAAGCCAAGTGAACTAAGTGGTGGTGAACAACAGAGAGTTGCAATAGCAAGAGCAATTATCACAAACCCCAAAATAGTATTAATGGATGAGCCAACAGGAAATCTCGACTCTGAAAACGCTAAGAACTTAATGAAGTTCATTGAGAAAGTACAAGAGAAATATGGTGTTACATTTATAATTGCAACACACGACCCCATAGTTGTTAGGCAATGTGAACGAGCATACATCCTAAGGGATGGAAGATTTATAGAAGAACTGAATGGCCAGGCCGCAGTTAATAAGTATTCAAAACTCTAAATACTCTCTTCAGGAAACTCCTATTTTGAGAGCTACCTCTAAAATAACACTTACCCCTAGATCTCTTCGAGGTGATGTATATGAGTACAGGGAAATCAATATTTACTAGAACTAATCTCCACTAGAGACAGTCCTCCTAGCTGGCAGACGTTAAGGGCTTATTGAGGAAGCATCTAGGCCACGCGGAATTCTTGTTCTCTCCCATAGTGAGGGCATTGCTATTAATTAACGATGTACATCCACTAACACAGCTCAAGATTCTCGTGATCAAAGAACAACACCAGAGAAGAACCAAGACTCGAAATTTCACCATGCAATAATTAACTAAAAATCTTAGAATAGCGGGTGAGTAGTCACGTTGATCAAGTGTAAAATTTGCGGTGAGATCTTCTTAGAGTGGGAGAGTGCGAGAGAACATGTGAAAAGCAAGCACAGAGAGCAAGTTAAATATATTCTCTCACAACTACGTCTCAGTAAAATTAAAAAACTTGAAAAACAAGGCATAGACCCTGAGGACCGGTTGCTGGATGCCTCTTTAAACACCCAGATAAACACTAGGGTTGCCTCTCACAATTATATCTATGTAGAGAGGGTTCAATTAACACCATTATGAGGATGTGGGCTTAAGATTATTCGAGAAGGATTTATATACTTGGGTTACCCCAAGTTTACTTGGGGTGGGGTAAGTTTGTTGTTTGATGTGAGGCCTAAGGAGAGAAGAAGTGATCTGTATGACTTTGAGAGAGAGCTTGAAGAGCTTAAGAGAGGGTTGGAGAGAACTCCTATTACTCTATTAATTGGAGTGAGAAGGACTGGTAAGACCTCGCTTCTTAAGGTTGCTTTAAGTGAGCTTGGATATCCCTATGTGTATTTAGATACGAGGGTTTCTACTAATCCGACTTATCGAGATTTCGCTAATATTGTAAAGTATTCTCTAGAGGACTTTATAGCTAGAAATACTTCTCTACGTAGGAAGATAGTGGAGAGACTGCGTAGCGTTAGCGGTGTTTCGATCTCTATATCACCATTATCAGTTAATATCTCCTGGAGGGGTGATAAGAGATTTGAGTTATTAGAATTATTTAATGCTCTCAACAAGATCGGCTATGACATTGGAGAACCAGTCATAATTGCATTTGACGAGGCACAGGAACTTAGGAGAATAACTTGGATAGACTTTACGCGGATTTTCGCCTATATATACGATAACTTAGAGTATATTAGACTAGCGTTAACAGGCTCCGAAATAGGCCTCCTATATAGATTTATAAACGTTAATAGTGGCGAGTCTCCTCTCTATGGTAGATACATACACGTAGTGTCCACAAGAAGACTAAGCTTAGAGGAATCACTGGATTTCCTCGAGAAGGGATTTAGAGAAGTGGGCGTGGTAATACCCCGACACGTCATTGAAGACGCAGCCAGTGTATTTGGAGGTATTATTGGCTGGCTTACGCTCTTTGGCTACAACTGCTACATGAATATTAATACATGCTCTGAGAGCATTGAAAAAGTCATTAAAATCGCGGTTGAAACAGCTAAACGAGAAGTAGAAAACTTCTTGAAGACTAGGAGAAGCGAGAGATACCCAGTTATCTTAAAACTATTAACTATAGAGAGGAGTTGGAGTGAAATAAAAAATAGACTCGAGGATATCGAAGGTAGGACTATAAATGATAAGACACTCAACGAGCTATTAACAACACTACTAAATCTCTCAATAATTGAGAAAACAAACAACAAGTACATAATAGCGGACCCTATAACTAGAAAAGCCGTAGAAGAACTAGCGGGCTAGATCAATTATTGGAGGAAACCAAGAGCTTAATAAATAATCGTGTAGTGATGGTCTCCAAGATAAATGCTTTAAGACCCTGATGAACCCTCTATCCTCACCACGTACTTCTAGGTAATTGCAAAAAGCCTCCTTCAACTCTTTACTACACTCAGCTCTGTTTAATCTATGAGCTAGGCGAAATCTAGTACTTTATAGTGGTCTACTTCCTTTAACATCATATTTTCCCAATAGGATAAATGTACTTGTCATCAGAGCTCATTTTAAAGAGACCTAGAAATGCACCCCATTGAAGCAGTGTATTCATCGCCTCCCGGGTGTTTCGTGGATAAAACCTCGTTACTATATCTATGAACTCCTCTACTCTAAGTCTCTTTTTAGCCTTCAACTCGTTAATAATGGTTTTAAATGGCTCAATATTATCTATAACCTCTCTTAATTTACTCTTAACATGCCGGACATGCCCCTTTACAATCTCCAAACCCAGCTGGGTTAATTTAATATTCCCATTTTCTACAACCTCCACTAGCCTCAATGAAGAGGCTACATCAATTATGTGTGGTAGCATATCGATTTGTTCTCCGAGAAGATCCCCGAGATTCATTGGATCCACGGAGTCTCCAAGACTATGAATTGCCTCAAGTAGGCCTAACACTTGATCCAGTTGTGCATTATGTGGAAGTACATAACTGTGCTCGCTACTCGACAATCCCTCTATACACCAGTATAGACACTTAATAACATAACTCCCTTAATAAGTTTAAACACGGTGACTAAATGAACCTCAATGAATTGACAATAGAGCTTACAATATCTACATCACTAAGCCTGGGGAGAATGCTTGCAGCGTACATGCTATCCCTCATACTAGCAATAGTTGCAGGGGTTGCAATGGCTAGGAACAAGTATGTTGAGTCAATACTACTCCCAATACTCGATGTTCTCCAATCAATACCCATACTCGGCTTCTTCCCAGCCGTACTCGCAGTATTTATAACTACACTGGGGCCAGTGGCTGGGGGTGAGCTGAGCTCAATATTTTTAATAACTACTAGTCTTGTCTGGAACATGATCTTCGGCGTTTACTCGAGTATTAAATCCCTAGACCCCTCAATCGATCACTTAGTAGCAGTGTATAAACTACCATTAATTCACAGGTTTCTATACATATACCTACCCGCCTCGAAGAGCTCTATTGCAGCAAATAGCATTATTTCATGGGCTGGCGGCTGGTTCTTCCTTACAAGCGCTGAAGTAATCTCAATGGGTAGAGTTGAGTATAGACTGAAAGGACTGGGTTCATTCATCATAAAGGCATTCGAAGAAGGCAGTACCATGGCATATACTACTGGTTTACTAGCACTATTCATGGTTATCTTAGTTTCCTACCTCATTATTTGGAACCCATTTACAATGAAATACACAGGTACAAGAACTCTTCTAGGATTTATGAAGGCATATGATGTTATCGATAAAGCACTCTCTAAAACCTGGGGTTTTATAGTGGAGAAAGTAGTCGCGGCATATAATGTTGTTGCTAGAGTTAAAATTAAGAGTACTCATATAATAATTTGCTCTATATTACCCCTACTCCTCTACCAATACCACACTAGACTAGTACTCGATAATTCATTATACAGTAAAATCCTAGAGTATGGTGTCGACTTCCTTAGAGTAGCACCAATAACTCTCATCAGAGTATACCTAGTAGTTGTTACAGGACTCGCAGTATCAATACTACTAGCCTACATCTCCCACACTCGGCTAAAACTAGGGAAAATAATAGTTATGTCGGGTGAAGTATTGTCATCAATTCCTGCAATGATGTGGTGGCCAATACTACTACCGCTTCTAAAGGGGTTTCCACAAAGTGTAATGATGTTTGTCTATCTACAAGGCTCTCTATGGTATGTCTTCTTCAATGTTTTAATATTTGGCTTATCTAGTCTAAGGGAGAGTATCATAGAGCTCTCGGAGATCTATAATGTAAAGGGGAGACTATACTTGTCGAGAATATTCATACCATCCCTCCTCCCAAGCATACTTGCAGGGGGTTTATCAGCATCGGGAGGTGCGTGGAATGCCTCAATCGCAGCAGAGTACATAGTGCTCGGAGGTTTAACCGTGGACATGGGTGGTGTGGGTAGTCTACTTAATAAACAAGCCCAAGCAGGCGACGTACTTGGTGTTTTATCAACATCTTTTTTCATGAGTTTAGTAGTTGTATTTATCAATAAGACGATTTGGGCTAGAATACTGGGGAAAATACGTGGTTACTATGTCGTCGAGTAAGAACTATGTCGTGGAGGTTGTAGGGGTTTCAAAGAGCTATATAAGCGGGGGGAGAGAAGTCGAGGTACTTAAAGACATTAGCTTCGAAGTAGGCAGGGAATTCGTCTCCATAATTGGGCCAAGTGGGTGTGGAAAATCAACACTACTGAGAATAATTGCAGGCGTGGAGAAACCCAGTGGGGGGAGAGTTGTTTTTAACCTCAATAGAAAGCCCATTATTGGCTTCGTATTTCAATTTCCCACGCTTCTACCATGGATGACTGTGCTAGACAACGTAATTCTACCATTAATAGCTACTGGTGTAGAGAAAAGCAATGCCATTGAGAAGGCTAGAATGACTTTAAAAGTTGTTGGACTAGGGGGATTTGAGGATTTTTACCCGAGTGAGCTTAGTGGTGGAATGAAGCAGAGAGTTAACATTGCACGTGCATTAGCAATAGGGCCCGATGTCTTATTAATGGATGAGCCATTCTCAAACCTAGACCCATTAACAGCCGAGAGCTTGAGGAGCGAGGTACTTGACATATGGCTTTCTTCAATACTACCCGTTAAATCCATTATAATGGTTACACACAACGTTGAAGAAGCCGTTATAATGTCTGATAAAGTAATTATACTGTCTCCACGGCCAGCTAGAGTATTGAAAATAATAGACGTAAACATACCTAGACCACGAAGTAGAAAAATGCCCGAAGTCCAAGAGATGGTTGATAAAGTATACGAATATGTTAGTTAACAACCTTTCTCTATACTCAACCATGTATCACTATTTCCAGTTATTCGAGAACTTATAGTAGGAAACTTCTTCTGAGATAGAAACCAGTTTAAGCTGTTAGTTAGACAAATATGCGTAGAGTTATTGAGGGTTGACGGTGGAAGGTGTGGAAACAGTGTACTTAGATCCGAGCGTTATTGTGAAACATAGCTTGAGTAAGCTAATAGCGATCTCGCCGCTTCACTCTAAGGTGGGAATTAATAGTATTTCCTAATACCGTGTTGGAGCACTGGGTCTGTTATCTCGTATTCTTCGTTTTCCTTCCTTATGAAGCCCGAGTCTGCGAGGTTTTTAATTATTGTAGCTAGTGTGTTGTTGGGTATTCTCCCTAGTCTCGCCTCAACACCTCTCTTTACCTCAGACCACCTAGCTCTACCGAGTGTTGCTATTATCTTCAATACTTCCCTATACCTTCTCTCACCAACACCATACACTCTAAGAGCGTGTTCTAACTCACTTAGAGCAAGCTTAGATGCTTTATCAAGAATAGAGTCTATGTCCTCTCCACTAGTAGTTAAAGCGAAGCCGAAGTACGTGAGCCACCCAATAACCCCGTCAAACCTCTTAATAGCTTCATTAACCACTTCATCGCTAACTCTAACACCTTCTTGCTCAAAACCCTTAACCAAGAACTCTCTAGACTCAGCATCACTCAGTTTCCTCAATTTAACCTCAGTGAATGCTCTACCATATAGTGGCGCCTCGGGATCATTTATTCTCAAGAACCTGTAGAGTAGGCCTATCATGGAGCCTGAAACAATGATCTTTAAGTCTAGGTGGTCGTATGCATATGCAATTAAAGAGTCAAACCTATACCCAGACCTCCTAAGCTCCTGTGCCTCATCGAGAACCAAGACCTTACCCTCCAGTGCGTGGAGAACTCGGAGAAGAGATCTCTCACTCCTCACTTTAAACCTAACTCCAAAACCACCAACACTAACCTCTTCAACATCCCTTAACGCCTTTAAAGCCCATTCATGTCTACTCAACTCCTCTTCAAGCAAGTTTAAGAATGAATTCAATGATATCATTCCTGAAGGTAGGAGTCTACAGTCTAAGTAGACATAATCTAGTCTCTTTTCATTGAGATATGTAAGTATTAGTGAAGTCTTCCCATACCTCCTAAGACCTGAAACAACCACTAGCTTACCCCGTCTCAAACCATTATCTAAAGTAGATAACTCGCTCTCCATGTTGAACAAGTCTTCTCTCCTTCTCTTAGGTTCAGGGTTAAAGTATCCCAAAAGTCACCCCCCTAACTAAGTTACCCCCCTAACTTACTTATATACAGAACCTCCATGAGTCATTCATAGATTCACAATATTTGCCTCTCTATTTATAATGGAGTTCTCTTTATTCTCTTACCGCTCTTTGATGGTATTATCTCTAGTTTTGCACCTGGGAATTTAAAGTGTAGCTCCCTTCCTCCGTATAGTCTATCTAGGAATACTGCGAGTGCAGCTATTTCTGAGTGTGGTTGGTGCCCTATCGCTACATTGTAGTCTGCTATTTCATAGAAGAATCTTGGTACTTTCTTAGCGCCTATCACTACGAGTATGTCTTTGTTTAAACTCCTGATCTCGTCTATAACGTCGTCTATGTGTATTCCATACATAGTTAAGTGTACTACTACACCACCATTCTTCCTCCAATTTACACAGTACTTTGCTGAGTCAACACCCATTTCGAAGACTAAGTCTCCACCCCAGTAGTCAAGTACCTTTCTAAACACTCTGTAAACCCCTTCATCAACAACATCGCCAAGTATGAAGCCATTAGCACCAAAAGCCCTAGCAACTAGGGCAGTGTGTGTTGTTACTCTTTTATCTCTACCAGGTCTATGCCCATATCTCAAAACAAATACCCTCATACTCAAACACCAGTATTCTTCAACACCGAGTATATTTTCTCGAGTAGTTTGTCTATGTTCACTCGCTTAAGACATGAAATAGGCACTATGTCCCCCTCACTAATCCCCGTGTGCTTCACTATAGAGTAAACCACGCTATCTACAGAGTCTACTCTATCAATTTTATTCAATGCATATATCACGGGCTTATTATACACACCTATCTTCCACAATACCTCCCTACTAGTCTCAATCTCCCTCAATACATCGCTAACTCTCTTCGATGCATCAACAATATCAATAATTACATCCGCTTCAGCAGCCTCCTCGAGTGTAGCGTAGAAGGAGTCAATAATCTCTGGTGGAATATCCCTAATGAAGCCAACAGTGTCTGTCACTATGAATCCTAGATCTCTATATACAACTCTATAAGACTTAGGAGTAATAGTCGTGAAGGGCTCTGGCCCAACGGGCTTAGACAAGCCTGTTAATAAGTTGAATAAACTCGTTTTACCTGCACAAGTGTATCCAACAATAGCTACGTGTGGAAACCCAGCTTCAACCCTAGCCTTCCTCCTAATACTCCTAGTCTCCCTCAACTTCTCAATCTCCCTCCTAATCCTAGCCTCCCTCCTCTTAAGCATAGTATAGTACTTCTCATAGCCATACCTACCAGCACCTAGAAACCCATGGAGCTCACCTAGTTTAGCGTATCTAATAGCCTCCTTAACCAGCGGCAACATGTGCTTCAACCTAGCGAGCTCTACTTGCAGTAGTGCCTCGCGGGAGCCAGCATGGCTTGCAAATATCTCGAGGATCAATAGTATCCTGTCAACAACATCCCTCTTAATCTCTCTAGCAATATTAACGAATTGAGAGGGCTTCAATCTATCTAAAACCACGAGTTTGTCAAAATCCAATCCCCTAACTTTAATCAATTTATCCCTAGACAAGTATGTACGTGGATTACTACCCCCAGCCACGATGTAGTCTACAATTGATTCATAAACAGTCTTAACTAAAGCAAGCTCCTCATCAAGGTAATCTAGGTACCTACGTGGAACTACAACTACAACCCTCAATTCAAAGCGCTCCCCATAAATACTACTCTTCCCCAATAAACACAATGAAATTATTCATGGATATTAAACTTGCACAATAGCTAGTAGTGTATAGAAGACCTAGGTGCTACAATTGAAAACTAAAAGAGATGTTCTTGAATTAGAGTGGAGTTTCGACTAATAGATGTAGATCGTTAAGGAGAAGTATCCCTGATCAAGTCTCCTATAGTCATGAAGTCTCTATCGCTCCTACTCTGTAGGCTTCTCTCCTCCTCTACAATAGGCTCTAGTAGCTTCACTCCCAGTACTCTCTCTAGTTTCCTCGCTAATTCAATACTGGGTTTTAGCTTCCCAGCCTCTATTCTCTTAACTGTGTTTACACTCTCCCCGATCTTCAATGCCAGCACCTCCTGGCTCCATCCAAGTCTCTCTCTAGCAGATTTAACCCTCGAAGCATAATCCTCGACTACCTCATATTCCTCAAGCTTCCTACTCTGTTGCTTCACCTGGGGCTGCGGCATTGGCCTCTGCTTAACCTGCCTACTACTTGATTGCATTGGGGGTTCCTTAACAACACCCTCCTTTGAGAGCCTCCTGTAGCAGTCGGGGCAGAGTATTAGTAGAGAACCCTCTACAATAGCCCTCTTGGCCTCTCTAGCATCTAGCTCTCTACCACACATTTCACAGTAGTAAGACAAGCATCAACACCCATTTCTCTTAAAACATTATCAAGAGCCTATTATACCCATGGGTTATCAACATGGTTGATGAGGGTAAAGAAGCCATTAATGCTGTTATTGAGAGTGATGAAGACTACTTAAGATACCTCGAGACAAGGCTTAAGCAACTAGAAGAGGAGAGGCGTAAACTACAGGTGAAAATAGAGTACTATAGGAGTGAAATAGAGAAACTCCTCTCACCTCCATTAATAGAGGCTATTGTAGAGTATGTACTACCAGATAATAGAGTCGTCGTGAAGAGCCAGAATGGGCCAAACCTCGTTGTACAAGTAGGGGACAACATTGATAAATCCAAGTTAAGGCCTGGAGCTAGAGTGGCGTTGAATCAAAGGGGATCGGTTGTAGTCGAGGTTCTACCAGAGTATCCAGATCCATACGTTCAATTAATGGAGGTCATTGAGAAGCCTGATGTAAGATATAGTGATATTGGTGGATTAGATGAGCAAATACGTGAGTTGAGGGAGGTAGTAGAGCTACCACTAAAAAACCCCGACTTATTCAGAGAACTAGGTATAGAGCCACCGAAGGGGGTACTACTACACGGACCCCCTGGATGCGGGAAAACACTACTAGCAAAAGCAGTAGCCGCGGAGAGTGGTGCAACATTCATCTCTCTAGTTGCAAGTGAACTAGTCCAGAAGTTTATTGGTGAAGGTGCACGAATTGTGAGGGAGTTATTTGATCTAGCTAGGAGAAGAGCCCCCTCAATAGTATTCATAGATGAAGTAGACGCTATTGCAGCTAAGAGAATAGAGATAGGTACAAGTGGAGAGAGGGAGGTGCAGAGAACACTAATGCAGCTACTAGCAGAGATCGATGGATTTAAGCCACTAGATAGAGTCAAAGTCATAGCCGCAACTAATAGAATAGACATACTAGACCCTGCAATACTGAGGCCCGGTAGATTCGATAGAATAATCGAGGTCCCACCACCAAGTAAAAAAGGAAGAGTAGAAATATTCAAAATACACACTAGGAGGTTGAAGGCGAAAGGCGACATAGACTACGACTTCCTAGCAGAGATCACTGAGGGATTCACGGGTGCAGAGATTAAACTAGTAGTTGTTGAAGCAGGCTATATAGCAGTTAGAGAAAACAGACTCTACGTAACAATGAACGACCTATTGAAAGCAATTGAGAAAGTAAAGAGTAAGAAGATCATTAGAGACTCCTGGCAGCAAATATATAGTTCTCCAAGGCCAACGTATCAACCAACAATATAGACCCAGCACACTCTGTACACCCTTAATGATACTTTGTTTCAACGCATATCCCCTACCAATCCCTCAGACTGTATTATTTCAATATGTTTATCAGGGATTATCCAAGTTTCTACTCTAGGAGTTTGCTAATGCGTCATCGCTAGTGGTGCTTCCATGATCACTCGAAAGCCCACACTATGGGAGCTTAGAGAGCTACGCGAAATAGCTGAGTTTCAATTTGGCGTGAGTGGAGAGTTATTTATCCCAGGGGACATTCTACTAGTTGTCAGCCCTAATACTAATAGAGCTAGATTCATTATCCTCAATGGGGAGAAGTACTTATCTCTAAGAGCTAGAGACTATAGATTCAACCTCCACATACCCTCCGGGCTAGTACTCAATAAGATACTGCCTAAGCCAAGGCTACGCGTATATGTGAAGGAGGAATATGTGGAGTTCATCGCTAGAGGGGGGAACCTCTTCTCGAGGCATGTATTAGTAGCAGACCCCTCAATTAGGCCTGGAGATGAGGTTCTAGTTGTTAATTCAAAAGGGGATTTAATAGCTGTTGGGCGCTCAAGGCTCTCTGGGTGGGAGATGGCTTACTATAATAGGGGTGAAGCTGTTAGGATTAGGGAGGGTGTATTAAAGTGACTAGTGATATAAAGTTTACCCCACTAGTAGATACATCGAGATTAGACTTCTCAAACTCACTATTCATAACGGGATTCCACGGCTTCGGGCTTGTAGGCTACTTAACAACACTCCACTTAGTACAGGAACTCGGGTTGAGTAAAGTAGGCTTTATTAAAACCAGGTATATGCCCGAGGTTACACTATACAATAAGCAGAGGGATATACAGTACCCATTTGAAGTCTACCACGGGGTAGTCGGCGGTAATAAAGTACTAGTTGTCCTACACAATGAAATGCCCGTGGAGAGGGAGAGAACAGCGTATGCAGAGTACTTAGCCTCACTAGCCAAGAAGTGGATGGTGAGAGAAGCTATTCTCGTTGGGGGCTTAAACCAAGAGTTGAGGGAGGATCAGGGTGAGAAGTTTAGGTGGATTCCAATAAACAACCCCACTATAGTATTCAATAACGCTAAACTACTCGAGGATAGACACATTATAGGAGTACTCGCACTACTAATGATGTTCATGAGGGCCCAGGGGTTGAAGGGAGTAGTAATACTCCCATTCACAGAGCCATATAGACCAGACCCAAGAGCGAGTGCTGTGGCTGTTGAGGTTATAAGTGGAATTCTAGGGGTTGAAGTAAGTGTACAGAGGTTAATGGAGGAGGCTTCTATAATAGAAGCTATTGAAGCAGAGAGAGCAAAAATAGAGAAGGCTACAGAGGAAGCAGAGAAGAAATCTCGTCTAAGCTACATATAGCTACACGATCTCTAAATACACCGAGAAGCTTCTGGACTTCACTAAATAACTCCCTACTAAACCAACTAGTATGCACAATTAACACTCTCACAGCACCATGCCTAATTAAATCCAGTAGTAAACCAGCAATCCAGCTAGGTCTCAAGCCCCCCTTGAATAACCTTAATTCATGCTGGTAAAATGGATAAGTAGAAGCCAACCCGGGGGTTATTAATCCTAGCAGTGGATGTATGAAGAGAACCGCGAGATCCTTTCTTGCACTAATTAAATCAGCGATCCTAGTATACTCCACTTGTTGACTATACGGCTTCCTATACGCTGGAATAAGTACAATAGTCCTCCCATACACTCTCTTCAACGAGAACTCAATTGCCCTCTCAATATTCACCCTGGCCTTGGGGTTAGCGAGGGATTCCCTATCATTAATAAATAGTGATTTACCACTCGGATTCACTAGTGGTGTGTAGCGCTCTAAGAGCTTAGAATACTTCTTAACCACTCTAAATGCCTCGCATAGTGCTGGGTGAGCCTTAGACCTATACTCTAGTAGCTCCCATAGTCTACCCTCCTTAATCGCCTGCTTAACTAATCTCACCTCCTTCGCGAGAACGTATAAATTGTGGAGTGCAAGTAGCTCTACCCTCTTCTCCCTCGGCAACTCAACCAGGTCTCTTGGATTATACCTAGAGCAAACGGGGCAACTGCATGGGAAGTATTCTATTTCATTAACTCTACGAGTCCCCGTCTCAAGCATGTATCTATCATCTCGAGCATACAGTATGTAGCTAGCTGAATCGAATAAGTCTCCTCCAACAGCTACTAGGTAGGGGATTATCATTGGGTGTCCCACTCCAAAGACGTGGAGGGGTTTACTTGGAGGTAGAAATAAGCGAGCAGTTGCAACTATTTCAACTAGTTTAGAATACTTGTACTTCTCGAGTAGAACTGTTGGTGAGCCAACAGCATATATATCGTATGGTAGTCTACGGGCCTGTATAGATGCCTTTACCAATAAGTCTCGGTATGGAGCACCCTGTACTGGGTACACCCATAATTGATCAGAGCTCATTATTAACGGCAGTGCTTCAATACCCCTCTTATAAGTCTCCTCCACTGCTCTAAGCGCCTCGCTATGAGTCATTTTAGAGCCTGTTGGTATATCTAGAATAACCCCTATGTCAGACCCTATTCTCCCCTCATACTCCACTATCGTCTTGTTATCCACATCTACTTCTCCATAAACTAAGACTTGGTACCCGCCAGAGTCAGTCATTATAACGCTATCCCAGGATAGTTCACTATGAATTTCCCTAGCAACACCCTTATTCCTCCTGTAGAATAGATATGCATTCGTTATTATCCCATTGAATCCAAGTTGCTTAATTAAGTCGAGGCCTGGCGTCTGCCTGTAGGGATCTATAACTGGGAATAAAAAAGGAGTCTCCAAGTAGCCATGCCTAGTCGTCAACCTCCCTATTCTACCACCGAGATCCCTTAACCTAGTCTCAAACAACCCGGTATATCCCTAAGCTCTCTTTTTCTTCTGCTCCATGTACTTCTTGAATAGACTATAGAGAGTCTCAGCCATTGGTCCAGAGCCCATTACACCCTCTTCGCTTATTCTATATCTACCGAGAACCTCCACAGCCCTGATCTCCGGGATTAATCTAACCGCGTGTTCTTGCAGCTTCATTTCCCTAAGTAGCAACCCCTTAAACTCCTCTGGGTCAAACAATGGTTCTTCAAGCATCACGATCTCAGATACTTTCTCGCCTTTAACAAGTATTTTAGTATATTTAGCGCCATTACTATCCACAGCATCCCTGAGTAGTAGGTTTAGTGAGGGGTGGTCAAACCCCGCTAAAATACCCTCATATATCTTACCACTTTCTAGTACAACTCTAACTCTCTTATCGAGTATTGCTGATAGCTCTTGAACCAGCCTCCTCGAAGCCTCTGAAACAGACATTTAAATCACCTTTGTTTTTAATGCAAACTACTTATATTACTTCAAGGTTTAATTAAGGTATATGAGGTGTAGAAATTGATCTTTGAGTGTAGAGTAAGCAATATTACGCCACTTAGAGTGCCCAAAGTACACCGTGTAAAATCAACTTGTGGAGAGGTAGAGATTGAAGTAGAACTACACGAAGACGCTGTAAAAGTCCCCTCGAGAGACTCAAGAATAACAATAGAGATCACTAGTAGCAAAGAAGAATGCCTAAAGCACTACTTCTGCGGCCATGGCTATGTCGTTTCAAACACGCTAATAGGCGATGTCTACAGAGTTGTGATCTCACTACATGGATTCCTAGTGGTGGTTAAGTCTAAGAATAGACTAGAACTAAACGAATTAGACCACGTCTACGTGGGGGCAACGTATTGAAAGCGTTTCCCCTCTAACGGTACTTGATGGTGTTTGTAAATATTTGTAATCCTGTTAGAGGGGTTGAGCCTCGGCGTGGGTTCACCAGCATCGCCCACACCACATGGGCTCCCGTCGAGCCCAACGCCATGGGGCTCCCATCTGAGTTTAGGTACTTCAACCCAATATTGACTGCTCCTACGACGTCTCTCTCGAGGGCTCTCCCATTAACCCATGTTACTCTGAGGGCTACCTTTACTACCTTTACTTTCTTGAGCCCCTTCACCGCAGAGCGGATCACCAGGGGCTCAAACCACTTAATCCTCTTGCCCGTAAATGGGTCTCTAGATGATGTCCCTCTCTCAGAGACTTTAACGACCTGTACTGGCTTCTCGTCGAGTAGCTCGATTAACTTCCTAACACTCCACTGGTGAATCCTGTGCCTCAGCCTGTTGCTGGCATCCCTCTCCATCTTTTCCTTAGCCTTTTTGTCAATGTTGCCAATTACTACAATAGCTCTGTTCTCGACGGCAAGTTTCTCTATGAACTTCGCTGTCTTCCTCAGTACATCTAACTTCCTCTCACCCTCACGAAGCTTCCTAAGCCTCTTCTTAACCTCCCTAACCTTTGTTGACTTGCCTGAGGATATTCTCTTTTTCCTCTCAGAGTAAGCAATTACAATTCTCCCAAGACTGGTCTCAACTCTGTAGATATCTGTGAGAGAACCGTTCTTAAACAATGCTATAGTAACGTTGTTCTCGTTAACATCTACAGCAACAACGTTCTTAGGATCGTAGCCGACCTCGAGCTCTCTATTGAACGATAAGTACACAATTATACTCTTACCTAGGATCTTAAACCTCAACTCACTAGCCAATCTCCAGCCACCGTAGAGATACCTGTATAGTTGCTTGTGGTTTCTGTAGTGGAGCTCAACCCAGCCTCTATGAGTCCTCAACTTGATGACTCCATCCTCAAGCCTCCAGTCTTGTGAGTCTGAGTATGTTATTGTTACTCTCTTAACTTCTGGTTTATCCTTGTACGCCTTGCCCTTCTTCTTACGCTCTCTAAATGACTTCGCTCTCCTAGCGGCGTCTCTATAAGCACCCTTAATCACCCTGGTGGGTAGCCACGGGTACCTCTCCCTAAACTTCTCGTAGAAGACACTATGTAACGTCTCCTGAGAAGCCTTATACTTAACAGCGTACTCAACCATCTCAACAAGCATCTCCCTATAAGCACCCTCGATTTCCCCGAGAGCCCCCCTAGCATATCTGTTTGCATAACACTCTAGAACAACTGTTCTAGTTAGAGTCTTTGACAGCTTCTCCAATACACTTCACCACTTCCTTGTATCTCTTAGACCTCTTACCATAGATCCTGGATGCGAGAGAGGTTACTATCTCTACGAAGTCCTCTACAAGCTCCTGTATATAGTCCTTCGGCTCCTCCCAAGAAGCCACGTAGACGTCTACACCAAGAGTATTGAATAGTGTTTTGAGGTACTCGAAGCCGAACCTAGTCAACCTGTCTCTGTATACAACTACTACTGCTTGTATCTCTTTTCTCTTAGCCATCTCGATGAGCTTCCTCAACCCCCTCCTATCTTCATTCAAACCACTAGCAATATCCGTGACAACAACGTATTCAGTGCCTGGAAGGTTCTTATAGACCCAGAGCTTCAAGGATTCAACTTGTCTCTCCAAGTCACTCTTCTGAGTGTTTGAAGAGACTCTAGCGTATACAGCTACACGTCTAACTCTTTGAACACCTTTGAGTAACCTCTCAACCTCGCTATAGGGGATCCTCCACTTACCGTGAACACTATAAGCAACAATTCTTCCCTTCTTAATCCACTTAATCACAGTAACCCTTGAAACACCTAAGACCCTAGCGAACTCTCTAGTATTAAGATAGCACTCTCCCACACCTAGTCCCAAGTATTTACAAGTATTCACAGATATTTAAACTTATCGCCAGTTTTCACAACAGCCTCTATAGAGAGACAACTGTGCTGCTTCACGGGTAACGTGTTTTGAGAAACCCCAGGCTCATCTGCTCTTAGACATTGTTCAATACTTTCACTACTCTCCCCGCTTTTAATTCTACCTAGTTTTTACAGGTGGGATTTTGAAAGAACACGAGGTTGTCTTAAGAATATTTAAACTGATTAATGCGGGGGAGGATGCAGAGGCTGAACTAAAGAAACTCGGGGATTTCCTCACGACTAGGTCTCAGCTCGCTAGCGGGGTTGAGTATTTGAGCGTCTCTAAGATCAATAGAGGAGATGTTAAGGGATTAATCATTATAAGGGGGAGTAGAGAAAACGCGTTGAGTGAAGCAGAGCTAATATCGTCACTTGTGAAGTCTAACTTTAAGACTATTGATGTAGAAGTAGTCTCTGAGCAGAGTGTACTCAGCAATATACTCACTAGTATAAAGAATTTTTTCTAAGGAGGAAGCCGTATGGATTTACAACACCAATCACCCTAGAGCATAGGATCAAGTACCCAGTGCAAGAAGTACCCGTGGAGAATAATCCTGGTTTGGAGTACATTGTTATTGGGAGAGTTCTCGCAATACCCCAACTCCCAGCGAAACTAGCCAAAAACGACTTATTCCGTCACTTATTAATAGCTGGTAGTACAGGGTCTGGAAAATCTCATACAGCATCCAAGATCTCTGAGCGAGTTGCACGCGAGTTCAAAATACCAGTAATTGTGTTTGATTGGCACGGGGAGTACGCTGATCTACTACGAGAATACATTGAGGTAAATCCACACTCTTCTCCAATACCCATCTTCACCGATGACCCAGACGACCTCATCCTAGTATCTAGCATTATGGAGTTAACTCCCCCTCAAGAATACCTACTCGACAAGATCCTGAGGAGAGTGGACTTCTCGAAAACAAAGTCTATTGAGTCTCTACTAGACTATGTAGAATCCTACCCCGAGGAGTCAAACTGGATGAGGGAGACTAAGCTTGCACTACACCGGAGGTTGTCTAGTCTAACAAGGGAGAATTACCATAGTCTCTTCGAAATACGTGGACGCATCGAGTTCAAACAAGGGGTTTTAGAGGCGGGGAAGCCTATTGTTTTAAACCTAGCTGAGATAAACGACCCTAATATTAGGAGGCTGTATGCATCATTCTACTTAAAGCGCCTTGTGGATTTCACGGTTAACCAGGGGAGGAGGCTACTAGTGGTCCTCGAGGAGGCCGTCAACTACATCTCTAGGAGTCAGCCCGTTAAGCCAATATGTGAAACACTACGAGAATTCAGGAAGTTTGGAGTGGGCTTAGTGATTATATCTCAATCTCTCTCACAACTAGTTGAAGACGTCTCTGTAAACACTAATACGAAGATCATTCACTCAGTTAAGTCAAAGCAAGACCTAGAAGTAGTTGAGAAAACCCTCTACCTCGATCAAGAGCTACTAGAGATGCTGCCATATATAGAGCCGGGTGAGGCTATTTACTCAACGCCTAGTCTTAAAAAACCAGTATTAATTAAGATTGAGTAGAGTCGTTAAAAACTACTCTTCCTCCTTCTTCTCCTCCTCGGGTTTCTTACCAGCCTCCTCCTTCTTCTCTAGTTTACTAGCAGATATAATGTCATCTATTCTCATTATGATTGTTGCAGCCTCTGTACCTCCCTTAATTGCTGTTGCAATAACGCTTACAGGCTCTATTACTCCAGCTTCAAACATATCCACCAAGTTCCCAGTGTTTAAGTCTACTCCAATCCACTTCCCACCCTCCTTCTCGTGAGCTGCTCTAAGCTTCATAATCATGTCGATTGTGTCGAATCCAGCGTTTTCAAGCATTGCAACAACTAATCCCTCAATAGCCTTCGCAAAAGCCTCTATAGCTAATTGCTCCTTTCCACCAACTTTAACAGCATACCTCCTCAAGTACTTTGCTATCTCCATTTCTACGGCTCCACCACCAGCCACTGCTTTACCATCTCTAAGTGCATCTGCAACTGATGATAGTGCATCTCTAAAGCTTCTCTCTGCTTCATCAACAAGCCTCTCTAACCCACCCCTTATAACAATACTCACAGACCTCGGGTTCTTACACCCCTCGACAAACACCATTTTATCCTCTCCAACCTTCCTCTCCTCCACTAGCTCAGCATACCCGAGATCATCAGGCTTCAAGTCATCGATATTACTAACTATTCTACCACCAGTAGCTCTCTCTAGTTTCTCTAAGTCGCTTCTCTTAACTCTCCTAACGGCTAGAATACCCTTCTTAGCGAGGAAGTGCTGTGCAACTTCATCAATACCCTTCTGAGTAATTACAACGTTTGCTCCAGCTTCAAATAGTTTATCAACGTATTTCTTCAAGATCTCTTCCTCCTGCTGTAGAAAAGCCTTCATCTGCGTTGGATCACTAATCCTTATCTCAGCGTCGATCTCGGGTTTCTCGATCTCTAGTGGTGCATCAAGTAGAGCAATCTTTGGTTTCTCAACTCTCCTAGGCATACCAGGGTGAACTACCTCCTTGTCTAGCACTATTCCATACACGAGCTGAGTATCCATCAGTGAGCCTCCATACTTCTTTATTATCTGAATGTTGTCTATGTCAATGTAGATCTTGTCTCCTCTAGACTCCGCTATCTGCTTAACTGCTTTAACTGCTAATTCAGCGAAGTATTCTCTAGCATCATGTACAGCTTTACTTGTTAGAGAAGTTCTAGCCACTTTCTTCAATACATCATCGTTGTTTATGTCTATTGGAACAGCTATTTCATCGAGAACCTTGAGGGCCTCCTCCATTGCTTTTCTAAAACCAGATATTATGACTGTTGGATGTATATTTTTATTCACTAAGTCTTCAGCTTGCTTGAGCAACTCACCTGCAATAATCACAGCTCTCTTAGTTCCATCACCAACTTCTGCATCCTGGCTTTTAGCAACGTGTACGAGCATTTTAGCCGCAGGGTGCTGAATCTCTGCTTTGTCAAGAATAGTGGCTCCATCATTCGTGATTGTAACATCCCCTAGTGCGTCAACAAGCATTTTATCCATTCCCTTGGGTCCATAAGTTGTTTTAACCATCTCCGATACTGCTCTAGCAGCGAGTATGTTTATTCTCAGTGCATCTCTTCCAGCCGTTCTCTGCGTACCCTCTTTTAGTATTAGAACCGGGATTCCAGTTGGCTCTGTAGGTGCAGGTTGCGCCGACACAATACATCACCCCTAAATATAGCCATTGCTAGAAATATCAAAGGCTTCTATATAAGCTTTTTTTAAATAACTATCTTAAAGATCTAGGGAACCCCAGAGCGAATCCAACGCGTTAAATACATTAGCCCCCAGAACAAAGTATAAATTAGTGAATTACAGCGAGACAACGCCGTTAACTGGTGATGAGCTTTGAGTATTAGTAGTGAGGCCGTGAGTGGCGATAAGTCGTTTAATGAATTGATCGGGATGGCTAAGGAAATAGTGAAAAACATGTTTGGCGAAGCTGGAGAAAAAATCCTAGACTACCTCGTAAGCAACGGGTATATTGCAGAGGAGAGAATTGCAACAAGTATTGATGTTAGGTCTAATGAGGCGAGGAAAATACTACAGCGTTTATCGGATGAAGCCCTCGTAGTACCAGATAGACTTAAAGACGTAGAGACAGGTGAGATCCTACACATTTGGAGGCTAAACAATACTGCTTTAAAGTCATTTATTCTAAATAGATTGAGGAAAACCAGGGAGAAACTCGAGTTGCTATTGAAGTATGAATCAGAGGGCTCAATCTATATTTGTAGGACTTGTAATAGGAGATTCTACATTGACGAGGCATATGCCTATGGATTCCAATGCCCACACGACAACGATGTACTAGTGGAGGCAAACAACCCCACAACAATAGCAAACTTAAAGGAGTCTATTCGTAAAATAAATACTCTCATCTCAATGATCGAGCGGATGCAGAGTGGTGGGGGGAAAGTATAGCTATGTAGACTTATTCTCCGGTGCTGGAGGATTCTCACTAGGCTTCTACTTAGCTAATAGGTTTAAATGCATACTAGCAGTCGACAACTATAAGTACGCTGCACTAACATATAAGGCCAACTTCCCGGATACACTAGTGCTTGTTGAAGATGTAAAGGATCTAACTAGTAGTAGGTTAGTAGCCATTGTAAACCCCGGTGAAGTAGATGTAGTTATTGGTAGTCCACCATGTGAGCCCTTTACAGGTGCTAATCCCCACCGCGAGAGGAACCCACTAGATAGACTATACTTAGACCCCGTGGGGCAGTTGACTTTACACTATATTAGAATAGTTGGTTTACTAAAACCACGAGTATTCATCATGGAGAATGTTCCAGCCATAATGGAGGGTGGATTGAAAGAGGCCATCATAGAGGAGTTTAAGAGAGTTGGCTATAACAGAGTTTACTTCAATATTCTGAGGGCAGAGGACTATGGAAACCCAAGCCGTAGAACAAGAGTATTCGTGTCAAATATACCCTTAAACCCACCACCCACTCGTGTAAAACAAACTGTGAGAAGAGCACTTGAGGGGTTGCCTCCACCAGGCTCCTCTATAGTGCCTAACCACGATCCACCCCCCGAGCTTCCATGGAGGAAGCTTAAGAAAGCCTATAGGCTTAAACCAGGAGATGCACTAATACACTACTATGGAGCTGAGAAAATACTGCCGAACTTCATGAAGCTCGACCCAGATGACCAAGCCCCAACCGTCCTAGGATCTTCGAGATTCATACACCCATTTGAAAACAGATTACTCACAGTGAGAGAACAAGCTAGATTAATGGGTTTTCCAGACTCCTTTGTCTTCACTGGGGGGAGGGACTCACAGTACAATATGATTGGTGAAGCAGTACCAGTACCACTAGCTAAGGCAATTGCATTAGAGGTATTGAAAGTGCTTGATAGTGAAAAACGCTGAGGTGAGTAAATCAATATAAATGTACATGAGTTAAGTCAATCTATGGGTGCTTAGTCTAAATGAAGAGGGAAATATATATTGCTCTATACGCACCTAGTAGTGTACAGAAACTACTCGACTTCCTGAAGACAATCTATAGTGTTGAAAACACTGTCCCAGTTATAATTAAGCCTTTTGGAGCAGCCGCACAAGTCGGTGTTCCAGAGGCTCATAGATTATCATATAAACTCGGAAAACCACTCATTATTCTACCCGAACTCAGAGACCTTCGCAGTATCCTAAACTGCGAGTCTATATACCACCTTGGAGAAGAGGGTGTAGAAGTAGAGTTAGATAGTGTTCTAAGTGAAGCACTTGGCAGGAAAACGGCTCTAGTTATAAACTCAGGGGAGCAAGAGCCGAGTAGAAAGGAGCTAGAGGATGTTAAAGTCATCTGGCCGATTGATATTCCAAGGGGTATTTCTGCAACTGCACTGGCTGGTGTTATTGCATATAAATTATATCATGCATTAAGGGAAAAGTAGTATAGTGTATCTACATATCTTCCACATGGTGGATGTAGGTGAGCGCCTATAGACTTAGAGTAACTCTACCAAGTAGGGGTATTGAGGAGGTTAAGGACAAATACGACGTTATAGTTGTTGGCGGGGGGCCTGCTGGTTTATCAGCTGCACTGTACTCAGCTAGGTATGGATTAGATACATTAGTTGTAACAAAGACTATTGGTGGAAATGCATCCATCGCACCAGTAGTGGATGACTATCTCGGAATACCTGATGTAGCGGGGGCAGAGCTAGTTGATAGATTTGTTAGACACGTTAAGAAATACGGTGTACCAATAGTGGTTGATGAGGTAGTTGATCTCTATAGAAACCCCAGCGATCGTGTTTTATGGTGTGTAAAACTAAGGAGTAGAAGAGACGTCTGCGCCTACGCTGTAATACTAGCGATGGGTAGTGAAAAGAGAAAACTGGGTGTACCAGGCGAGGATTCACTAGTGGGTAGAGGAGTATCCTATTGTGCTACGTGTGATGGCCCACTCTTTAAGGATAAAGTAGTAGCTGTTATTGGTGGTGGGAACTCTGCTTTTACAAGTGCACTGTATTTAAGTAATATAGCGAGTAGAGTTTACTTAATACACAGGAGGGAGTCTTTCAGGGCATTTAATACATACATAGAGGCAGCCAGGAAAAACCCAAAAATAGAGATCCTCACTAACACTATTGTAAAGGAAATCATAGGTAGGGAGAAAGTAGAAGCCTTAAGAATAGCCAATACAAAGACAAGTGAAGAAAAAATCATAGAGGTAAACGGGGTATTCGTAGAGATCGGTACAAATCCACCAGTCGAATTCTTCAGGAAAGTGGGGGTTGAGGTTGACGAAGAGGGTAAAGCTGTAGTTAATACAGATATGAGTACAAACCTACCGGGAGTCTATGCAGCAGGAGACGCTGCTGGAGGACCACGCAAGTATAAATTCGAGCAGATCATCACTGCAGCAGCCGAAGGCGCTATTGCCGCTGACGCAGCTGCAAAGTACATTATAAATATTAAATCTCAGAGATAATCATGCACTCGTAAGCCCGAGGAATAGAAAATTTAAACCCTTGTAATACCTAGTATATAAAGCAGGGGCCCGTAGCTCAGCCAGGTAGAGCGCCCGGCTCATAACCGGGTGGACCGGGGTTCAAATCCCCGCGGGCCCATGAATAATTACTCATCTATGTACCGTACCTCCACGAGGATAAGTATTCACGCTGCCTCTCTGTTAATTCATCTATTTCAATACCCATGGCTTCTAGCTTTAATTTTGCAACTAGCTCATCTAGTTCCCATGGTAGTTTCATCACCGTCTTAGATAGCTTCCCTCTGTTTTCTAAGAGATACTTTACCGCTAGGAATTGATTGGCAAAGCTCATATCCATCACCTCACTTGGATGCCCTTCAGCAGCAGCTAGATTCACTAGTCTACCCTCTGCTAGTAGATATAGTTTCCTACCATCCCTTAGAGAGTACTCTGTAACATTTGGTAAAATCTGTCTCTTGGACGCCGATAACTCCTCGAGGTCTGGTATCCAGATCTCGACGTTGAAGTGACCAGCGTTCGCGAGTATTGCTCCATCCTTCATTTTCTCAAAATGCTCCCTCCTAATAACCGCGATATTTCCAGTTGCAGTGATAAAGACATCTCCAATTCCAGCTGCTTTATCCATGGGCATTACTTCGAACCCATCATAGACTGCTTCAAGAGCCCTCACAGGGTTTACCTCGGTCACTATAACTCTCCTAGCTCCAAGACCCCTAGCCCTCATTGCTATGCCTCTACCAACCCATCCATACCCAGCAACCACGACGATTTTGCCGGCTATAAGTATATTTGTCGACCTCATGACTCCATCAAATGTACTCTGCCCCGTACCATACCTATTGTCGAAGAGGTACTTTGTATATGAGTCGTTTACAGCTATAACGGGGTATAGTAGTAGTTTACTAGCCTCTAATGCCTTTAATCTATTAACACCCGTTGTTGTCTCCTCTGTTCCACCAATAATGCCCCCAGCAATATCTCTATACTTCTCATGTAGTAAAACGTGAAGGTCTCCACCATCATCAATCACTATATCGGGTTTACTCTCAGCCACTCTACTAATACACCAATAATACTCCTCACTACTCTCCCCACGCCAAGCATATACGTGAATACCACGCATAGCCAACGCAGCCGCTACATCATCCTGGGTTGAGAGGGGATTACTAGCTGCCAAGTAGACATCAGCCCCAGCTTCTCTAAAAGACAGTGCAAGTACCGCTGTCTCCTTGGTGACGTGTAGAACAGCACCTATCTTCACACCACTCAGTGGCTTTAAACCACTATACCTCCTCCTTAGAAGCATTAATACAGGCATGTTTCTCTCAGCCCAGGCTATCTTAAGCTCCCCACTTCCAGCTAGAGACAAGTCTCTAACTCTAAACTCCACGTAGACCACCAATAGGAGGATACAATCCACCACTATAAATAGTCTTAAAGCAGTGAAGAACCATGGTGTAGCTCATTGGAGAAAACCGAGAAACCACCATATAGTGTATTATTTAAAAACACTATTAGGGAGAAGCCATGGTTATTCATTATTGCATACTATGTATATAGCTACCCTGGGCTATCAATAGAGGAGTTGAAGAACACGTCTGGTTTGAAAATAGATGTAGTTAAGCGAGGGGTTTGGTGGCTGAGGAAGGTGGGAGTAGTCGAGGAGAGGAATAATAAATACTATATTTCAACCACGTACTCTAAGGTATTGGAGTCTACAATACTGAATACATGTAGACTAGGAGACACACTCATACTCCTCCTCGATGAAGTCTACATTGTCTACCGGGTTACGAGTGGTAGGATCCAGTACTGGTCAATACCACTTAAGTACTACGAGGAGATTGCATACTATGAGAGAGCAACCAGTGGCTCATACACACCAAGCAATATTGCACAAATACTAGGCGTAGACTTGGGAACCGCGAAGAAAGTACATAGACTCTTTGATTTAATTAAAAAGTGTGGGCAACGCTTGAATAAATGAACAATATAGTTCCAAACAAGTACTCACGCATAAAAACCCATATTGGTTTTATAAACCCTTGTTGTAATCAGCAATTTAGAGTACTCGTATAGGGTGTTGCTTGTGGGTAAGGTGAGGCCGAAGCTAGTTAAGAGGATTGCAAGGGAGCTTTTAAGTAAGTACCCAGAGTTGTTTAAGAGAGACTTCGAGCACAATAAGAAAGCTGTATCAATGCTCACTATTATATCCTCGAAGAAGCTTAGAAACCAAGTTGCAGGCTACATTACACACCTCCTCGCGATTGAAGCGCGGAGGGAGAAGAGAGTGGAAGTTGTTGAGGAAGTGAGTGAGGCTAGTGCTTAAATACACTGTTGAAAATGGACGTGTAAGGATTTTCCTCGACTGGAGGAATACCACTGTAGAAGTCTATGTATACTCCTGTGAGAACTACACAGAGGATTTAAAGAGGGAGGTGGAGTATAGGGGGATTAAGCCCGAAGACCCGGTAGCGATAATACCGTGTAGTACTATTGAAAACCCCCTTCAATTGATCCAGGCTGCCTTATTCTACAAAGTCTACTCGAGTAGATTCAAGAGATTTAGAAATCAAGGCTTATTAATAGCAATGCTCGCTATGGGGTTGACTCAAATAAGTAGTGTGGTTGAGTCTATTGGGAGAGAGATCGAGAGTGGATCTAGATACTACCTACTTGGAGTAGATCGTGTTCCATCGAATACTTCAATGTGCAGTGTAATTAATCCTATAGAGGGAGTAAATGCGAGGACATTGAAGCCACTTGTAAAAAACACTAGGCTTCTCATATCACTCCTTTAAACTACCACTCCTCCTCCCACTCCTCTTCCTCCCACTCTTCCTCTTCCCACTCCTCCTCCCATTCCTCTTCTAGCCACAACTTCAACCCACATCCCCTAATCCACGTTATAACCAATGACTTATAAATGTTTACTAGAAGAAAGAGAGTATACTCCTATACGAGTATTGTGTGTAATAATAATCCTAGCGATATAAATTGAATAGGTGTGAAACTTTGCAGACAACACTCAGCTCTATTAAACTCACTCAGAATATGGGTCCAAAAATACTTGCCACTCTCGGCCCCTCTACAAGCTCGATAGATGTAATTCGGGAGATGATTAAGCAGGGGGTTTCTGGTTTTAGATTAAACTTCGCATTTGGAACTCCTGAAATCTGGAGTAGTTACATTAAGTATGTTCGTGAAGCCTCAAGTGCATTAGATACCGTGGTATCTATAATTGGTGATATTCCAGGGCCACAGGTTAGAACTACGGGAGTTGAGTCAATTAGCTTAAGCAAAGACGATATCGTCGTTGTAACGTATGTAGATCTAGCTGATGAGTATAAGAGACTTGGGAAAATGGTTCTCGTTGATCGAAGGGAGTTATTTAAAATACTCCAGCCAGGGGATACTATACTCTATGGAGATGGAGAAGTCGAGTTGAGAGTGATCGAGGCAAGTGTTGATCACGCGAAGTGCATTACCGTGAACCCAGGTGTTTTAAAACCAGGTAGAAAAATAGTTGTCCCGGGGAAGGAGCTACCAACTAGTTTTCTATCAACCAGGGACATTGAGTTAATTAAATATGCATGTAATGAGGATCTAACATATATAGCACTAAGCTACGTGAGGAGCGAAAAAGACGTCTTATTTGTAAGAGATCTACTAAGGCAATTCAAGTGCAATATAGGCTTAATCTCCAAGATTGAGACACCCGGTGGACTAACAAACGCCGAGAAGATCGCCGAGGTGTCCGACGCTCTGCTTGTTGCGAGGGGTGATCTAGGGGTTCACTTCCCCATAGAATCAATTCCATTGTTACAGGATCGAGTTGTTCAGGTAGCGGTTAAACATGGAATACCAGTAATAGTAGCTACTGATATATTAGAATCCATGATTGAGAGTAATAGGCCGAGTAGAAGCGACGTTGTGGGACTATACAACATTGTGTATAGTCTAGTGGATGCAGTCTTACTAACTAATGAAACAACCATTGGGAAATACCCTGTCGAAGCAGTGAAGTGGGCTAGAGTAATTATATCGACAGCCCTAAGCAACATGCAACACGTACTAGTCGAGGAGTTTAGAAGAAAGATTTCAAGTGAGTCCCTAATAGAGAAGTATGCTCAGGGGTTAATTCACCTAGCGGAGAGTCTTGGAGGAGCAATCATAGTGTACTCGAAGACAGGGCGCATGGTTCCACTACTATCGAGGCATAGACCCCTCACACCCGTATACATTGGGAGTTGGAGTAGAAAACTAATGGAGAGATCAACTATATACTATGGTTTAAACCCAGTAGACTTATCCAGTAAACTAAGCGAGACTGTAGACTATGAGAGGGGAGTCGAGGAAGTATACAGTAAACTCAGAGATCTCGGAGTTATTAAAATAGGCGATATCGTAGTAAAGTCCTATTCTAAACCCGTGGTCAACCAACACGAGATCAGGGTTGAGGTAGTTGTATAGAAGCCGCCGGCGGGATTTGAACCCGCGTCCACCGGCTCTCTCGACTCCGGTTAATACATCCATACGAGGCCGGCGCTCCACCAGGCTGAGCTACGGCGGCCCATAAAAACATTATTGATTAGGGGATTTTAGTTTTTAGTTCCTATGGTTTCCTCGACTGCTTTAATAGCTTGAGAAGCCATTTCTCTCATAACGATGTATGGGTCTTTCGCCTTGACTATGGCTGACGCCACGAGGACTCCAATAGTCCCTAGTTTTATAGCTATGTACACGTCTTCTCCACTAGAGATCCCTGCTCCAGTGAGGACTTTTACACTGGGGTTTACTTTATTAATGAGGCTTACACTGCTTGTGATAACCTCGGGTTTCGCCTTACTAACACTAATACCAGTACCAATGAGCTCAGGTGGCTCTACAGCCACCATGTCGGGGTTTAGTAGGGCTACTGCTCCACCAATCTCTGGTACATCTGCACATGCTAATACCTCTAATCCAAGCATGTGGGCCTTCTTAACTAAGTAATTAATATCAGCTAGCTTTAACCTATGCTCACTGTGATTAATTATTAATCCATGAACACCAAGCTCCTTCAACCCCTCTACTGGAGTATAGCCCGTAATAGCGCCTGGCTCCAGGGGGTCAGCGTGTTGAGCATAAACCTTCACACGCGTGTCACTAACCTCCATGAGCACTCTATAGAGCTCTGTAAATGGAGGGGCAAGTATTAAATCCACGTCGAATTCCTCAATAACTCTCTTAGCAGCCCTCGCAATCTCTACTGCGTGTTTTCCAAAGCTATGGGGGTAGTAGGCCTTATAGTTAACTACTATTATTGGACGCATATACAACCCCGAGTCAATGGAGTCGAGGAGTAGGGGAGAAAAAAGAGATTAGAATACGTGCTCTCTCTTCACGACTTTATATGCATCTTCTGCTTTAACAAATCTATCCTTTAGCTTCCGCATTACATCGGGTAGAGTAGTATACTCCATCTCCTCGGGTCCAAGCCTATGAGGCATGAATGGCCCGTGCCTCCTCATATACTCCGCTACAAGCTGCGCCTGCCTCCTCGTCTCATCGTATGCTACATCATCAAATAAGTCCACAGGGCCGATCAACCTACCCTTATTAATATTCCACCCAAGTGCTATCACGCGTGGAGGTCCATCAAACCTAGTGACTTTAGCATACCTCAATGGCACAGGCATTAATGGGCCATAATGACTACCCCTCATCCAGCCAGCAACGAGGTGTGGAAATGCAAATGCCTCAAGTATTTCCCCAACAGCTGGTAATCCATGCTGTGCTCTCACAATAGCAACTGGGTCGTCTTTACCCACATACCTACCTGCAATTAAGTTTAGTCTCTCAACGCTTACAACTGCGGATAGTAGGTTATCACTCTTCCTATAAACCCTTCTAATTACAAATCTACCGGTTGTTCCAATCAATGCAAGTATATCATACATCTCCTCAGGCGACTTCATTAATACACTCTTACCCTCCATTACATCATATACTTCGAATGTAAAGCCATCATGCATTTTAGGATCTATTACCAAGCCAGCAGTATTGAATGGATCTGCGAAAATCCTAAAAAGTGGAAGATTAAATGCACCAGGCTCTGTTTTATCAGCATGAAACGTCACAACAGGCTCTGAAACCCTCTCCTCCATCTCTAACTCAGCTACACCAGGACCAAGCCCTCTTACATTCCCAGAGAATGCTTCTGAGAGCAAGTCTTGCCCAGCAGCATATAGCTTCAACTCACGGGCTACCTTAGCAGCGGCTTTAAATGCATCCCAAGCAAGTCCATGTATGTCGGGGTTGTCTGGGCCCTTAGTGTGAGTCATTATTAATTGTAAGTCGTCTCCAACGTTTGCAACGTAGAAGTCTATTATCAACCCCTTCTGCTTGGCTTCAGCCAGGATCTTCGTGGCTGTCGCCATTTGATCGGGGTGAACCATGTGGTGTCCCGCTATACTCCCAACATCTGCTTTTATAACGGATAGAGTTATTCTCTCACTCATAAAGCTACACCCACTCTTTACAAATGCATGTTAATGGCTTATAAGCTTTTATGGGAAAAATGAGTATTGAGCATTGATGTAATTAATGTAAAACTAGTCAATAGCGAAGTAAACACCACGCTGCTTCTGCTCTCTATCAAGTACAGAGCCCGGCTTATTAATCCTAGGCCTCCCAGCATCGGGGTCTCTGCGCACTGTGATATCAAGGTTTTTCAACAAGTGATTCAATCCCTCGCGGATCTCCATTGGCCTAGTAGACCTACCACTAACTGATGGAATACCCCAGAAAACCATTACTCTATCACTAACATATGTCTGAAGCATTAAGTCATGTTCAACCACAATAGCTGCTTTATGCTTCTCCTCTATAATTCTCCTAATAACCTTCGCAACACTAATTCTCTCCTCAACATCGAGGTAAGCCGAAGGCTCATCGAGGAAGTATAGATCAGCCTCTCTCGCAAGAGAAACAGCGACTGCTAGTTTTTGCAGTTCACCACCACTAAGCTCGTCAACTCTTCTATCAAGTAGTCTATTAAGCTTTAATCTCTTCACGAGCTCTATGTATAGCCAAGAAGATGGATCGACTGCTAGCTGTGAAGCAGCCTTTAAATTAGCTAGTACTGTTTCCTCTTGGAACAAACTAGGAGAGACCTCCTGTGGCTTCACACTAACATTTGAAGCAGATATCAATACATCACCACTAGAAGGCTTCAACTCCCCGCTCAATAACTTAATAAATGTTGTCTTGCCAATTCCATTGGGTCCAATAACCCCTACAACCTCTCCAATATAGACTTCACCGCTCTCCACACTCAACTTAAAACCACTTGATGGATACTCAAACTCCATATTCCCCCACGCGAGGATAGGGTATGGATTCTCCTCTCTAGCCTCACCCTTCAACGTCACTCTAAACTTTATTTCATAATCCCTGATCCTCGTGTTCTCCGCTGGTAGATAACCCTTTAAATAGTGGTTTATACCAACTCTAGTACTATAGGGCTTTGAAACAACTCCGTAGACCCCTGGTTCTCCATAAATAGCCACTATATTGTCCGTTATGTAGTCTAGGATCATTAAGTCGTGTTCAACTACTGCAACATAGTTTAACTCGGGCTTAGTAAATTCATTAATAACCCTGGCAACTCTAACTCTCTCCTTAATATCGAGGTAGCTACATGGCTCGTCGAAGAAGTATGCATTCGCGTTCTTCAAGAGAACAGCTGATATTAGTAGCTTCTGTAGTTCTCCACCACTAAGTTCACTCACTTTCTTATCTAGAGTATTCTCTAATCCCATCGCCACTACAACGTCTTTAAAACCACCTACTTCATCCACTCGCATCAATAGCTCTCTAACAACACCCTTGAGCAAGTGTCTAGCGTGCTCAATATACTGGGGCTTTACAACAGCTTTTACTTCGCCACTAGATAATTTGGATAGATAAGCCTGGATCTCAGTTCCCCTGAACATCCTGATGACTTCATCCCACTCGGGTGGATCATTGATCCTCCCCAAATTAGGCTTTAACTGACCGGATAAGATCTTTATGCTCGTTGACTTACCGGCACCATTTTGACCAATAACACCCAGCACTTGACCCCTCCTAGGAGCTGGGAGTCCATATAGTTTAAACATGTTTTCTCCATACCTGTGTACTAGGAACTTCTCGTATTCATCTGGTAGGTTTACTATGGAGATTGCGTGGAATGGACACTTCTTTATACATATACCGCAGCCAACGCAAATATCCTCGTATATAACAGCCCTTGACTTATCCTCGGATAGGTCAACAGCCTTCTTCCTCCTACTCCTATTAATAGGGCAAAACCTAATACACTCTAAATTACACCTACTCGGCTTACAGTAGTCTCTATCTATAACAGCAACTCTAACCAAGGTGAAAGCACCCTAGAGACAAATACTCCCAATGTGAATTATATGGATAAAAACACCCAATTACATAGTAAAACCATGGATGAAGAGTGGTGACGGCTCTGAGTAGTGAGGAATAAACCAGTCTGACATCTACTCCTCCGACTCCTCCTCTTTCTCAAACTCCTCTAGGAATATCTCATAGAACTCACTAAGCATTTCACGCTCCTCAGGTGAGAGCTTCCTCTCCTTGGCTTCACCCGCAACAGCTGTTGCAACCCTCTTATTCGCTTCAACCTGGTATGTAACACTATACTTCCTACCCTCCTTCTCCTTAACCTCTACTTCATAGCCACACCTATTACACTTCATATATATCTTCCCATCCCTCCTAACAGGCGTCATTATCGAGCCACACTTCGGGCAGAACTTGACCATTAAACCACCACACTAAAAAATACTACCATTAATATGGTTGATTAGAGGGTTATAAACTAATCGCTAGAGGAGAGCGGAGACTTATTCAGAACGGCACCCGATCCCAGCTCGGAGCGGCTGCGAGGCCTCGCGGACCTCACCGCCACTCCGACGTGGCCGGCTTAACTTCCGGGTTCTGACGAGACCGGGTGTTGCCCGGCCACTATGGCCGGGTCGGGTGCCTTATGGGATTATTGCTTCGGGGTTTTTAAAGTTTACTTCTTGGTTTTCTCTATAGAGTATATAGCCTTGATCTTTAAGTTTCCCCCGCAGGATGGGCATTTTCCCTTAACTAATCCAATGAAGTCTCCTGGCTCGAAGTCTCTCTCTACGTTTAAACCACACTTCGTGCAGACTAGTGTTTCCCTAGTGTATGTGATTGATCTCTTGGGTCTTCTAGAGTATAGATCGTAGATCATGTATATTATTATAATAATCAGTAACACAAGCCACGCGAAGTCAGTTAATTGAAGCGTGTGTAGTGGCATTTGCAGCACCTCAGCCGGGTATACCCATAGTGTTCCCTATTCCAGCAATTACTATTGTTGCATTTGGTGGAGTCAACTCCTCTATCATTCTCTCAATTAGAATAGACGCCCTCTCACAGGCTTCAACAATTTCTTTCTTCATAGTGGTAATAGCCTCTTTCAAATCCATCTTCACAACGAGAGCTCTCAGAGGTATATTGTACTTAGTTGCAGCTCTCTCAATAGCGATTTTCTCAGGCCCAGGGTCGCCAATAGCCGCGCCAACACCCTCCGATATAGAGCCAGTCTCCTCACCCTCTAGCTTTAAGGAGGCGTCAATAGTTATAATTAAGTTAATACTCCCCTTCAAATCCTCTACAATTCTACTTATTACTGCACCAGGGTGACCAACATTGCTACCAGGCCCCTCAGCCTTTACCAGTATTAAGCGCCTACCCTTATAGTATGCTTCTACAACACTAGTATCATCTACAACCCTCCTCGACTTAACCTCACTCCTCTCAATTAAATTATACACCACGAGTGCCCCCGCACCATCACCCACTGGTTTACCATACATGAATGAATCTAGTGCTTCGTGATACGTATATGCAATCCTCATTACCTGGGGCATGAGGTACTCCAACTGCATAATCAATATAAAGTTGTTTTCACGCTCGCCAGTTAATAGATAGTGCCTTATAACCTTGTACACTATGTTTAATGCAGCTACAATAGACAGCGAGGACTCTATAAGAGACAACTCGTGTCTACCTAGAGATGGCAAGTGACTAGACACTATTTTCCTAACACTAGCCTCAGTAGTCCTCAACAAGTGATCCATTCTCTTAATGATGTCCACAGGCTCGATCTCAACAGGCTCAATAGTGAAGAACTCTATAACTCTCTCTATAATAGCCTCTGGCACTTCAACACCTAGATTTCGAAGCATACCCCTAGTCTTAGCCTTATCCTCCTCGAGTAAACTACGAATAGTGTTTAGCTTCGTCCTTATATCAAAAACCCATAGCTTCAATTGAATGCGTTGATTCAACCCCGTAATCAATAGTATAAACAACAATATCCATATAAGCTGAATAATCGTAGATACATCCATTACCTAAATCCCCAGACACCCGTGAACAAGGATTAGGAAAAAAGACAATTTAAACATATCCCTCCCACTGAGACAATATAGTGGACCGGCCGGGATTTGAACCCGGGACCTCCGCCTCTCTCCGACCCCGGTACACCATGGGACCATGCAAGGGCGGCGCTCTTCCAGGCTGAGCTACCGGCCCACCATGTAAAATACTAGTATCTTATAGGGGGTTTAAAACAAAACCTGTAGTACCTAATCCACTACCTCGTTACTCTAGCAGACTTCAACTCCTCGAGCAGCCTCAACGTCTCCTGCGAAGAGAACAGTCTCCTCTGTATACCCCCAACAAACTCGACTAACGCCTCTGCCGTGGCTTTCTTTAAGTCTAGTGGGTGTAGTCCACCACTAGTGTATAGGGATTCAAGCTCCTCGATGCTTGTTATGTCTAGTGCTCCTCCATACTCGGGTGGACGTTCAACGTGTAGAGTGAAGCCTGGCTGCTGGAACAATATGTACTTATTGATCTCCACCACTGGGTTGAACTCCACAGCTCTCGGAGGGCAATAAGCCTTCATAACCTTACCCCTAATCTCCTCGGGTGAGTCATGGAGAAATATAGCTGTCTCCGGCTTACTCTTACTCATTTTAACCTCCACTAGTAACTCGTCGACCTCTCCACGCTCACCAATTCTCTTCTTAGCGGGGCCTAGAAGCCCTGATATCACAGGGGTGTGTATTGCAATTGGCTTCTTAACCCCAAGCTTCTCAGCAATATCTCTTGCCAACATATGTGCTTTACGCTGATCTAACCCACCAAGAGCTATGTCGAGGTCTAAGTAGAATATATCTGTTACCTGCATTAGTGGATAAATGAGCTTTGAGAAGTCTGTTTCAGCCTCATCTACTGTTCTACCCATTATTGTGAGGGCTCTCCTAACCCGGGCAAGTGTTGTTTTCTTAGCTGATCTCAGCAGTAAACCCCAGTAGTCTTTATCACTAACCAACTCCTCGGCATCTACAAAGTGCACTCTACTAGTGTCCACGCCTATAGCTTCAAGCACTCTCCTAGTATACCTCGCAGCCTTCCTAATGAGCTCTAAATCCCCTCCAAGCTTGTCGTTTATGTAAGCGTGCCATGTTGCCTCTAAAACATAGAAGTCTACCCCAGCCTCCACTAGGTCCTTCACTTTATACATCCACACAAGCCAGCCAATGTGGACAAGTCCACTTGGCTCGAAGCCTATATAGCCGCGTGGCTTGGGATTACTAGCTAGAAGCCCCCCGAGCTCCTCTCTCGTTATAACCTCAACAGTGTTACGTACTACCTTCTCTAACTTCTCATCAATATCCATCTCAAGTCCTCTCTAAGGGTAAGTAGTAGACTCACCGGGGTTTAATACAACGACTTTAACTCCATACTTCTCCTCGACAATTTTCTTGAATTCATATGGATCGGCCTTAATCAAGGGGAAGGTATTGTAGTGCATTGGTATAACGAGCTTTGGCTCTAGTAATTCAACTGCTTTAACAGCCTCTCTAATACCCATTGTGAAGTGGCCGCCAATAGGTAGCAACGCTACATCCGGGGAGTAAAGCTCCGAGATAAGGCTCATTTCACTGAATAACCCAGTGTCTCCAGCGTGGTATAAACTCAAATCCCTACCCCTAACGACTACTCCAACTGGTGCACCCCTAGTACTGGAGTGGAGTGCAGGTGTAAGTACTACTTCAAGGTCTGGTATTCTCAAAGCCCCTCCAATATTGCCTCCAATAGACTCTAATCCCTGCTCCTCCGCGTATAGTGCCACCTCGTAGACGCCAACTATCTTTCCCCCCGTCAACCTAGCGATCTCTATAGCGTTTCCCAAGTGGTCCCCGTGATCGTGTGTAATGAGTATGTAGTCAATCCTCCTACCCTTGAAATCCCCTGGTTTAACGGGGCTCAGTGGGTTCTCAGCCCATGGATCAATCAAAATACTTTTCTCTCTTCCATCAATACCCAGTAAAGTAACCTCGAAGAAGCTGTGTCCATAATACTTAATTACACCCATAAACCCCACCAACCCTCTACATGGATATATGAGATACTATTATAATTATTTTCTCACCAGTGGAGTATTAATAAAGGTGAATCAATCGTGCTGAGTGATGAAGAAATCGAGAAGCTACTAAAGGCTGGTGATATAGC
This sequence comes from Desulfurococcaceae archaeon, assembly GCA_028275705.1. Lineage (GTDB taxonomy): Archaea > Thermoproteota > Thermoprotei_A > Sulfolobales > Desulfurococcaceae > UBA285. Next base: position 193,289 of record JAPWUD010000001.1, read on the forward strand.
GAAGAGGGCTTTCTCCATAGCGGAGAAAATCGCGAAGCCAGGTGCACGACTACTAGACGTTGCCGAGAGAATTGAGAGGTATATTATGGAGTTGGGGGGAGAGCCGGCCTTCCCAGTGAACATTGGTGTTAACCATATAGCTGCACACTACACTCCTACACCGAGCGATAGCTCAGTAATCCCCGACAACTCCATTGTTAAGATTGATCTAGGCGTTCACGTCGATGGATACATTGCAGACTCCGCTATAACACTATACTACAACCCTATTTATGAGCCACTTGTAGAGGCTTCAAGGAGAGCACTAGAGAAAGCCATTGAAGTTGTTAAACCGGGAGTGAGAGTGTCGGAGATTGGTAGAGTTATTGAGGAGACTATAAAAACCCATGGCTTTAAGCCAATAAAAAACCTCTCTGGGCATGGACTCGAGAGATACACTATTCACAGTGGAGTAGTTATTCCAAACTACCACGACCGCTTAAACCTCTACAGAATGAGAGAGGGAGTTTATGCATTAGAGCCATTTGCCACTAGTGGAGCTGGATTAGTAGTTGAGGGGAGTCTCGTCACAATATATGCATTGAAACCTACGAGTAGAGCGCTACCGGGGTCTACTCGCACTCTCTACGAGAGGATCTATGGTTCTAGGAGAACACTTCCATTCACACCAAGATGGTTTATTAAGAACCCCATTGATGAGGAAGCAGTTGCTAGGGGGTTAATGGAGTTGAGGAATTTGAAGCTACTATTAGAGTACCCAGTGTTGATTGAGAAAGAGAAAGCACCTGTATCGCAGTTTGAACACACAGTTGTAGTTACTAGTAGAGAGGTATTAGTTACAACTGGAAGCCTCGCCTTTTAAGGCGGGGATGAAATAGGAAAGCTTATTAGTTAGTTCTTGGTGGTTTTGTGGTTAAGTTGAAGTGTCGTAATTGTGGGTATGTTTGGGAGTATAAAGGCAAGAATCCATTCTATGCTACATGCCCAAGGTGTTTGAGGAAAGTCAGTATAGCTAAGTATAGGGTTGAGTAAATATGTCTTCGGGCGATGAGGGCTCTCTAACCCTGACTGTGAAGGTAGGGGTTAGAGCCGAGCCCAAAGCGTTCAGGGAGTTATTGAGCCTCATGTATAGGTATAGAGAGGCATTAAACCACGCTATTAAAGTAGTGATTGAGAACGAGGCTTTAACACTTGGTAAAGCACATAGACTGCTCTATAATATCCTCAAAGATGGGTATGGTCTACCATCCAAGATAGCTATTGACTGCTACCGAGAAGCAATAGCTATTGCCAAATCATGGCTTAACAACCCTAATAGAGGCAACATACCTAGAGCCAAGACCCTGAGGGTTTGGTTGACGCATAAATATAGTTATAGAGTTAACGGCAACTACGTGGAGTTACTTGGAGGCTATAAACTAGAGATTATTGGCTGGGACATGAGGTATGACAACTACCCTAGTGGAGACGCTAGGCTGTTGTTCAAGGATGGAAAACTAGTTCTCGAAGTGTCCAAGCACATACCTAAACCCCGGAAATATATCCCCAGAGGGGTCTTAGCCGTAGATGTCAATGAGAAGCATATTGTAGTTGGTAATTCATTGTTTGAATATAGGTTTAAAACCCCTATTGAACGAGCTCTACGCTACAAGCAACTAGCTGAGAGCCTAGAGAAGAAGTACTCCTCTCCTAGATATAATGCATGGCTTAGGAGGAGGGGTGTTGGGAAAAGGATATCATACTTCCATGCAAAGGCTAGACGCATAATTGAGGACTGGGTTAAGAAGACATCGCATAAAATCGCAATATTAGCTAGGCAACACCAATATGGAGTCGCCAGGGAGGATTTAACAGGGTTAGTGGAGAGCTTGAGGAGGCTCCCCCGTGAGTACAAGGTCTCTCTACTAATACTTAGTTATAGGAAGATCTCTGAGTGGATTGACTGGCAGTGTGAAAAGCATGGAGTCCCCTCTACAGCAGTAGACCCCATGAATACATCCACTAGGTGTCCAAGGTGTAGTAGCAAAATGAGGGGGAACGGGTATAGAGTGTTCAAGTGCCCTAGATGCGGGTTCGAAGCAGATAGAGACACAGTAGCAGTATTAAACATAGAGATGAAAGCCTTAGACCAGATGGGGGGATCTCTGACCACCCCGACTGCCCCGCAGATGACAGATGTAAACCCGAATAGATGCGGGGAACCAATGAACCCCCTAAAGGAAACCCTCACCCCTTTAAGGCGGGGAGGAGGTCAGTCAACTTTAGGGAGGTTCTTGATATTGCAGCTCATAGAAATGTATATCTAGATACGTCTTACAGTATAGTAACGATCTCTAGGGAGATAGGTCTTGATAGACTCAGCCATTACATTAAACTACTAGGTGCAGATAAATTCCTATTTGGAAGCGATACAATTCCAGGATTAACTCCGAGAGAGCTTAGTGTAAAGACGCAAATAGATCTAGTTAAATCACTCACACTTTGTGAGGAGGAAAAAGAAAAAATACTCTATAGGAACGCCGAGAGTCTCCTTAAGATTCCATAGGATCTATTATAGTAAACCACATCTCTTATGGATTATTCCTCGGAATTTCATGGGGGATCCCTAGAAGGAGCGAATAAATAGCAGTATTCCAAGAGAGTAGAGTCAATGACTCTTAGTCCTCTATAGATTTTGCTTAAATTAAGTCAATACCACTGACATGAATGTAATTTTTATTTATTAACTACACTTGTCGGTTTGTAGATTTACAGAGTTGTATTAATTAGGTGCTGGTGTTCCAAATGGAGAAGTTTAATTACTTGATCATTGGTTTAATGACTCTCAACATTGTGTATAGTTTGTATTATATTATTTCACGTCCTCTACTGGGTGTTGACCTATATGGCTCATGGATCATTCTCTATGTTGCTAGCGCTGAGTATACACCATCACTACTCTCATTTATACTTGGTGCAATAGGAGATGTATATGGTAGGAGGAGGATTCTATTACTGGGTTCTCTAGGGTTTATTCCACTACTATTTATCTTCACAGTGAGTGATTGGAGATTAATATTGGTATCCATATTCTTCTACTCTTTATTCACGAGTATAGTGTCGGTAATTGCTTTGAGCTGCTTAATAGAGGATAGGCCACGCATTGGCACTAAGTACTCATATGCTGGTTTATCTATGGGTATTGGATGGGGATTTGGCTCGTCACTAGCGTGGCCTCTCTACCTTAAAATTGGCCGCTATGGATTTGCAATAATGTTATCCACGCTCTATATAGTATCGATGCTAATGATTCTTAAGGGCTATATTGGAAAGGAGAGAGATGCTAGTAGGGGGTTGACTATAGGCTTCCAGCATGTATATAGTGGGTTATCTAGGTTTATACCAGTACTATTATTCTCATCTATTGGATTAGCTATAGGTTCTAATGTGAATGCACTACTACTAGACTCGAAACTAAGAGACTTATTCAGCGTTTTCAACACGGGGTTTGAGTCAAGAATCTTCTATGGATTCTTCTGCGGTACACTACCAGTACTATTAGGATCCCCACTGAGATTGATCATCGGTAAACTCGTTGATAAGGGCTATGAGAAAACAATGTTTACTGCTAGTATACTAACCTATCTAATCCTATACCTCATACTACCACACACTCAGCCAGTCATATTCATAATCCTATGGATGCTGCCAGTATATCCATTCTACGATACAAGTATATACGCAATTATATCGAGGAGCACTAGTAGATACGAAGCAACGGCAACAGGGTTTCTTTCAACAATCAATAGCCTTGCTGGGCTCTCACTACTCCTCTTAAACTCTACTGTACCAATAAATAACCCAGCCGCCTACAGTATTCAAATATTATTGTTTCTAGGAGTACCAATAATGCTCACAGCAATGAGCACTAGGAGGATAAAACCCCTTAATACTTTAAGCGTTATACACAACTAATCTAGCAACACTCTTAACAAGCTTACCTATCCTTTATGAATACTCTGAAAGATAATGATGAAAATATTACGAGGCCTCCTTAAATTGGAACACAGTATACTAGGATTTATTGAGATCAGCGATTAATATATTTACGAATTGTATCATAATTATGGATTTCTGAGGAATAGAAACATTAATAATACTGAGAACTAATTTAATGTTATTAAATCCCCGGGTGTTGGTGTTGGATTTTGCTGTTTACACTAAGGCCTTGACTAAGATTTATAGTGGGGGTAGTATAGGGGTTAAAGACCTTGATCTCAGGGTTTCGAGTGGAGAGATCTATGGATTGATCGGGCCTAACGGATCTGGTAAAACAACAACTCTGAGGATTATTGCAACTCTATTAAAGCCGACTAGTGGCGAGGTGTATGTATATGGAGTCGACGCTGTGAGAAACCCTCTTGAAGCCCGTAGACTCATGAACTACCTACCAGAGGAGGCTGGTGCTTACAGGGATTTATCAGGCCTAGACTTCATTAGGTTCATGCTCTCAGTTAGATTCTCTGGTAGAAGACTCGAGGAGGCTATTGGTGAGGCCATAGATATAGCTGATCTAGGTAGGGATTTGAATAGGCCTATTAGGGGTTATAGTAAGGGGATGAAGAGAATACTAGCTTTGAGCGTTGTACTTGCAAGTAGACCTAGGCTACTAATACTGGATGAGCCAACTAGTGGATTGGATGTTGAGAGGAGTATATATGTGAGAAACTTGATCAAGAGGTATAATAGAGACTACAATGTAACAGTACTACTCAGTAGCCACAATATGCTGGAAGTAGAGTACTTGTGTAGTAGAGTAGGTATACTGTACAGGGGTAGACTACTGGCTGAAGGCTCTGTTGAGGAGCTTAAGAGTAAGGTGGGAGGGGTTAACCTCGAAGAGGTCTTTGTTAAGATCAAGGGTGAGTCGAGTTGACTCTAAAGCCCCTTGTAGTGAGGGAGGTTAAGGCGTTCATTAAGAACCCTGCGTTCATACTGAGTATTGTCTTAATAATAGCCTTCTATGGTTTAATGGGTAAAATGGTCTCCACGGGTATTCAAACAGCTGTTGAGCAAACAATGGGTATTCATATTGGGGTAGTATTGAGGGATTCCTCAAACTTCACTATGAGTGTACTAAGTCTAGCTAATCAAACAATTGGCGGTAGATTGAAAATAGTGGATAGTGTGGATTCCGGGTTGAGGAGCTACGATGTCGTCTTTGTAATACCCCAAAACTTCTCCACAAGAGCACTAGAGCCGGGGATGTCTATTCAACTAGAAGCATATGTGAAAATAGACTCTATCTCACCAGTTGTTAGTGGTGCTAAAACTGGGTTGGCGTCTACTATAGGTGATCTCATTAGGAAATCAGTTTCTCTCATAATAGCCGTGGAGAGGAATATAGATCCATCATTAATCGATAAACCAGTAATTGTAAACTCAACGATCCAAGTTTACGGCAAATCCATGAGTATAGAGGAGTACTCAGCGTTTACATCCTTCATGGGCTTCATGCCGTTAATGATTGCCATAATAATGGGGATTAACGCTATGTATGCATCTCAATTCACAGCAATAGAGAAAGTTGAGAAAGCATTTGAAATGCTACTAGCACAGCCCATCCCCCGGAGAAACATAGTGTTAGCGAAGATCATTGGCTCTATAATAAGCTCACTAATAATGGGTGGAGCGTACTTTGCTGGAATGCTCCTAGTATTAATGGGTGCTACCAGTACTCCTCCACCAGCACAGGATGTGCAGAGTGTAGGTATTAACCCCGGTGAATTACTCTATGGGAAAATAGGATTTAACTCTCTATTGATATTCGTTGGCTCCATTGTCCTTGGATTAATGTACTCAGGGGCTCTTGGAGTGATCCTAGGCTCCATAGTCTCAGATGAGAGAATAGCTGGTGCGTTTACAGCACCAATACTATTCATCTTCATTGGTATAGCCTATGCACTAGTCTTCGTGGGGTTACCAATAAATACTGTAACAGGAGTCATTGCAGGATTTACAATAGCACCGCTACCAGCAGTAGTAGTTGTTTCATCAATGACTAGTAAACTAGAGGTACTAGCGGTGTCGATAAGTCTAGCACTATTATCAACAGTAATGATTATTATTCTCGCAGTGCATATATTCAATAGAGACATAGTTATACTAGGCGTGAGACTAGGTAGATTTAAGCGTAGAGAAAAGAGTTAACACATGCTTCTAAAACAACTATACTTAGTTAAAGGGTTCTCGTGTGTTCATTAGATATTTAACTTTTTCACGTATAATGATAAAAACTAGGTTAAAACGAGTACAAGCATTCAATCCGCTTAACCGTAAATTAATCAACACTATCTACTACATGGTGAGACCTCCAAGTAATTAAGTGTAAACCACGCGTGGTATTAATAAAAGAGATTGATTAATCATAATATGGAGTAGCAAAAGTGGTAATGAACCATGGTGCTGGGACTTCATCAACATCATAGCACTTTACGTAGAAAACGTCATAACTACCTGGAATTCCATACATAACAACGTTAAAGTGGTATGCCCTGATGTTTTCATAAATGAACTTAACACTAATAACTAAGCCGATCAGGCTTGCGGCACGTACAGCTGTGGAAGATATTTTCCCGAGATTTGATAGAATACTGATGAATTTTAATACATCCACAGCAAATCTGTCATGTTGCCAGTTACTGGAATCCTTAACATAGAATGGGGTGGAGATAGAGCTAGAGATATACCTCCCCTCATAATTAAATGAATCCCATGATGGAACCCACGAATCAGGAGGTAACTGATTTCCCCAAGAGAATGTTTCAGGGTAGAAGTCCGCTATGTAAACATACTCCTCGCGGTAGTCTATTGTTTCTCCATCACAGTGTCCATAGTATCTCCACCTTTCATAGACATACTTCGCCTTCACCCATATATAGAGGCTTTGACCCCACTCGAAGTAGCCCGTGGTTGAACCTGAGTAACTCTTACTGACTCCTAGGAAGGCAATGCGCGTCCAACTTGACTCCAGGAATAAATTAATACTGAATCCCACGGTATAATCATGTGCGTAGAAGAATCCTCCATTACCGAATACGTTTGGATGCCCGGTCACTATCAGTACTGTTGTATTGAGTAATTGCTCGTAGTAGTCTTCACGCCAGTGTGTTATCCAGCAGCCATCTAGTGGTTGTAGTTTTGTATTTATTTTCTCGTTAATAGTGTAGCTACGGGTTTCTCTAGTTGTCTTATCGCTTGAAACTATGAATTTTGGCTTTATATATATGTTTTGTGGTATGCTCTTCCACGAGAGATCCAGGCCGGTTGCAATCAACTTCCTAGATCGTGTGAAACCCGTGATCAATATAACTGGCTGTGCAAATCTATGATTCACTGTGTTTTCAAAATCCCACGCTTGCTTTAAGTCTGAGAGATCCAGCTTCACAATCCCAGGCGTATTTGCGTCAATAACTAAACGTGAAATCTCGCGTAGACCATCAGGATAAACGAGTGAAATAAATACATAGCTCTTCTCTCCAATGGGCTCGATTATAAGCCATAAGATTGGAGAAGACAATGTAATAACGGCAAAGATGGGTGCCAGTAGGCAAGCGGCTAGTATAATGGCGATATACGTGTGAGCATCCATAAAACCCCCTAAGACCCCAATATATTTTAATTTTTAAATAATGTTAAAAAGTTTATCTTCAAAATAAGTCAGCATTATTAAACTATCTGACCTCCTCCTCGCCATGAATGGTGAGGGTTCCTGTTATTGCGGGGAGGTTTGGGATTACATCTCCCCGTTTCGGGGATTTAATCCCGGGCCGGGTCTCCGGCCCATTACCCCTATCCCTCTCGGGACTCGGGGTTATGCATAGACTATTTATCATCGCTATTGGCTCAAAGATCTTAATACTCATCACCGAGAACAATTAAAATGAGAGAATTTATAAGCTTTTAATATTTCATCCCCGCCTTAAAAGGCGAGGCTTTCAGTTGTAATCTAAGATTCATGGAGGTTCTAATACATTGCTGGTGGAGAAATAAATACATAGTGAGTTATTGAAACTACAAGGTGTTTGACGAAACACGGGTGATGGGTTTGCCTAGTAGATTAATAGAGATTGTAAAGGGGTCTATTATAGCGGGCATGTATGCAGGCTTAGTCTACGCACTTGCACCCATAAGCTTTCAGGAGTTTCAAGTGAGAGTTGCTGATGCATTACTCATACTTCCATTTCTAGACTACTTCGGCTTCCCAGCTGTAGTTGGGTTGACGATTGGCTGTGTCCTCGCGAATATAGTGTCTCCATATGGAGTATTGGATATTGCTGTGGGTTCACTTGCGAATTTCGCTGCTGGAATTGTAGCTTGGTTTATTGGTAGGAGGAGTAAGAGCATATTGGCGTTGATTACTACTTCGATTATTGAGGCCCTCATAGTATCATTTATTGTAGGCTACTTCATAATATACTTGATTGGAGGCCTTGGAAATCTATTGATCGCTATTGGATTAGTACTAGTTGGGAGCATTGTGAGTATATGTTTTATAGGTGTACCTCTAGCTTTATTCTTAATGAAGAGGCTGGGATTAAAGTGATCAGGGTTGAAGACGTAACAGTTGAGTTGAGTGGATTAGTAGTTCTACGAGATTTATACTTAAACCTCGAGCCTGGATTACACGTAGTCCTGGGTAGAAATGGCTCTGGTAAATCAACATTGTTGAAGACGATGGCTGGTTTAGTAAAGCCAGTAAAAGGAAGAGTGTTGGTGAGAGGTATAAATGTTCACTCGCTACCAAGGAGAGAGGCTGTTAAATTAATTGGGTATACTTGGCAGAATCCATATGCTGGATTTGTTGAGGCAACAGTTAAGGATGAATTAGAATTTACAAAGAGAATTGTAGGGGTTGATTTACAAAGGGATATAATTGATCAACTTATACCACAACACCTACTAGATAGAAATCCATTCACTTTAAGCGGTGGGGAGGCTAAGAGGGTTTCAATAGCCACGATACTGGCGATAGATCAACCGATCTGGCTACTAGATGAGCCATTCGACTACCTAGATAGTAGTGGGGTTGAAGTTGTTGTAAAACTAATTACGCGGGGGGTTGAGAGAGGGAAATTGGTTGTTATTGCATCAGCGAATACTGCTTATCTCCACTTACTCAAACCCCATAGTGTTATCATACTATCAAAGGGAGTAGTTACTTTTGAAGGGGATCCTGAGGACTTATCCCCAAGCGTACTTGAAGAGCATGGGGTTCCATCAAGGCAATTAATGTGTGGTTGAATTGCTTGGAGAAATACATTGTGCGAGAAATAAAGTAAGTATTCTACACCACCCTAGAGCTATGTACTTTAAGGTACTACTTGTAGTTATTACGCTCATTTCCCGGTTCATACACCCTTATTTAGTGTTAGCAATCATACTTCTCAATACACCTATACTAGTATACTATGGCTTAAAGAAGACACTACTATACATTGCAATAGCCTGGACTACTCTCTCATCTATAATAATTGGACTAGACATTCTCCTAGGGAGCTTTAAAATAGATTACCTATATAATCTACTGTATGGATATGCATCATTTACATCAATACTACTATTCTTCTCTACAACTACACCCAGGGAAATACGTAGACTCATAGGCTTCAATGTACTCTCGGTATCTTACTTATTCCTAGACTACTCCTATAGAGTATTAACAGACACATTGCACTCACTACAAGCAAGGGGTTTAACACCCTCAAGGAATTTATCATGGGTTAAATACCTACTAAGATCGATCATAGTACTCCTCATAATTAGAATAAATGAAGTTGAAGAAGCACTAAGAGCGAGAGGTGTTGACTAACAAAAAGCATCGAGGACTCGGACGTCGAGTATGTGAACCTAGTTGGTGGAGAGTCACTTATACACCTGTACTCCCCTCAGATGCTCAGAGCTTTAAGCGAATACAGTGTTAAGACTAGCGTCGTAACTAATGCTATAGTTGTTAGAGAGGAGCTAAAGATAATGCTCGACTGTACCGGTAGGGAGTGATAAGTAGCCAGATGAGCGTGAGCTATCTAAGAGGCTGGTAGGCTTGAGAAGAGGCGTATGGTTAAAAAAGCTGGCTAGTAGATGATCACTCTATACACTGCTACAAGTGGTGGTTTACCAACAATATTGAGTAGATTTGACGCTGAACGGCTCTGTGTGAGCTTCTCTACTCTGATACTAACGCTTGGTTGAGGAGAAGCGCTCGGATCCCTTGACCAATAAAGTCTAACCTCTGAAGCAGAGCCGTAAAGCGTTTGATCCGCGTATCCGATGAACGTGGCAATCAATGTTAAAAGTATGCTTGCAGCTGTGCCTGTTGGAGCGGGTATAATTACCTGGAGTAGAATGCTCAGCAAGCTTAATGACGCACCTAGTAGAACACCTGCGCAACTACCACCAACTGTTGTCTCGTTTCCACGGATAACATCTATGGTAGTATCATATGTGGGTACTTGGTCATGCGTGGTTTGAATTAATTGATAGTAGTACAATTGATTGTATGCATTGTAGATCCCACTCTCGTATTAGTGAGTTGATGTTGGAGACCATACATGTTCCAGCTACACAGTTGCCTGAGATATCGTAGAAGCTGATATCCCAATAGTCTGAAGAGTACTCTTGGTCCTCGAGGTAGTATGGGATAAAAGTTGCTATTGGAATAGCGACCCAGTAGTTAGAGTCGCCCCAGTACTGCCTAATGTCATATGTGAGAACTAGTGCATCATAGTAGAATTTCACTTTTACTGGGACAGATACTGTTGCATAACGCCTCCCTACAAGCCAGTAACCGGGGACTAGGAAGGTAATAGCTCCTACACCTGTTGTCACCCAGTACTTTGGTGCAGTGCCTATTAGTACGCCTAGGAATGTCCACCCGTGTGCGTTATACCCTGTTTGTGCAGAGCCTCTTACGAGGTTTAGTATTAGTGAAGGTGGGTTTTGCAGTGCTGAGATCACTTGTATTACAAACGGCTTATACACGTTTATTGTGGCACCGGGTTGCATAGTGTGATTCCACGTTATTGAGTACGATGGGGAGAGTAGGCACAGATTTAACACTGATGTCATCTCTTTGATGCCTTCTCTAAAGCAACCATAAGTATCCCCTGGGACGTTGTTTAAGTAGTCTCTCACAGCACTTGGACTACTGAACATGCTCTTGCTGAACAAGTAGGCTGAGCCGTATATCGCTACGAAGTTCTCCCATGTTTTGTTCTCGACATAGACCTCATTACTCGGCACTAGTGTTGAGACCCTGGCTCTCCAGAAGTTGTCTGGGCTTGTGGGGTACCCCCAGTAGTTCAATATCACGCCACTAGCTCCCGGTATAGTTGTTACGCCTATCTCCCTCCTCTCAATTGATGTTGTAGTGGTTGACCCTAGAACTACCTCCATTGTCTTATTTAACAACCCCAGTTCTCTGAAGACACTGTCTAGTGCTGGTCTCTTATCGATTCTCGCTAGGTACTTACTTAGCTCCTTAATTGGTGGTATTGTTATTGTAACGCCTTCTCTTGCGACTGCTAGCGGGTTTTCAAAGGCCTTTTCAAAGGAGTCTAGGTACTCGTAGCCTTTGCTAAGGTAGTAGTTTAGTGACGAGATCGGCTCTGAGTATATGTAGTCGTACCCCTCATCATCGTAGAGCCATAGAGTGATAGACACTGCTGGTAACGTATACCCTGCAATACCCCGCCATATGAGGCGCCTAATAACTTCTCTACCACTAATGCCAATAGCTCTACCACTAGCGTCAACAGCTACTCCCAGCTCTGTGTATTGCTCAATGATCCGCTCAAGCTCACGTAAATACCCCTTCTCAAAGCAAACTCTAACACTACCGCTAGCAGTAAGCCTCGAGATCGGAATAGTGTGGAACTCTCCACCAAAAGACACCATGATGTTACCAGAGAGCCTCTTACCATTTAAAACGAGCTCTCTATCACTAAGAACTAAGATCACGCAACCCCTACTACCAGCGTCCACACTAGCTCTAACCACGAGAGGGCCGATGCTTACTGGTCGCGAAGTAAGTACGTTGATTAATAAAGGCGTAGCAGTTGCGGTTAATATCATTAGCACTAGTAAAGAGGCGTTTAACCCTTCAGCTCTAAGCCTAGAAGCCTTGATCATTAAGTACCCTCTATCTGTATGATATGCAATCGGGTTCTTTTATACTTTTAGATCCCTTAACCTTGATCGTTTAATCTACCTTGGAGCTCTTGATCTGGGCAGTCACGTCCCCGCTAGATATGAGTTCCCCGTGGCGACCATGTGGTTAATCGTGTGGAAAGAGATTTCAAGAGGGACTAGAGAACTGTGAGTTGCGTATCGTTGTAAGGTTTGCTGGGCTCTCCTAGTGTTAACGCCCAATGCTACGTACTGGTGTATTAAGGATATAAAGCCCAGTATTGAGATTGCGACGGCTACTAGCCACCCAATGTATGGCACTATACTAACAAACGCCCCTATTAGGTATAGAGTGTTCTTCTAGATATCGTGTAGCTTAAATAGCAGCACTATGTGGTCTATAGTCCCTACGAGCACCAGTATTCTGGTTGATCTTGAGGATACTAGGCTTCAAGAAGCTCGGTATTGCGGAGAGCAGAGTGATCGTCGGCTTTGTAAATCAAGAGCGGGGCACTCATGTTAACAACATCTAATTAACAGGTAGAGACCTCCATAAGCTCCACTCGACTAAGTTACCGAAAATAGCGGTGCTCTTGATATCTGAGCCCATTAGGATCGCGACGTTCTTAGCTGTAGACTGCTCTGGAGTCCCAGTAAATCTATTTGTTGCTGAGTCATCTTATAGGATATTAGTTAGTGCGCTGGGACCTATAGCAAATACTATAGCTTCAGTACTTGGTTTGGAAGCGAGTGTCATCTCGGACTTCATCTTGAATGCGCTATTGACCTTTAGGGACAACGGGCTCTTCAGGAGTCTTATATACGTGTTTGCTAGACTCACTAAGTATCATGGTGCTAGTCTAGCTAAATTTATCTGACTCCTCCCCGCCTTGAAATAGGCGAGGCTTTCAGTTGTAGGACCATTGCAAGCTACGAGCTATGAGCATCGTCTTCAAACTCGTTGAGGCAATCCCAGTAGCATTCATAGTCTAAAACAAGCTCTCCATATAGGTTTTCACTAGAACAAACTACCTCGCAGAACTTCATTATTTTATCCAATAGACTAGACAAGCTCAATTCCCCCCAATTTGTATTTAGTATTTATTACATGGACCCATTATTATACTACATGGGTGCATGGAATGGATGGCGTCGCGGTCGACTTACCATCATATGTTATCCTTGCTCTAGTAGGGGCTGTGGTTGCGATCTGGGGAAGTCAATTATCGAGGATTATATCGTCAATTGTTTTCGGGGCTTTCTCAGCGTATATCTTGTGGAAGTATAGCTTCCAATTGTGGAGTAGCTTTGCTATATCAGTAGTATTAATGCTCCTTGGATTATTCATAGGTCTAGCAGTAGGCTTCATAGTTTTTAGAATCGCGCTCTCAATTATTTCAGCATATATAATAGCCTCCATTATCACTACGAACCCCATTATTATCCTTGCACTAACAATAGTGCTTGCATTAATACTTTATGTGTTGGCTAGAGTTTTCATACCGGCATTATTCGCTATAACAGGGGCATTAATGGTTTACAAAGCACTAGTTTCTCTTGGATTATCAATAGTGATCTCTATACCCATATGTATACTACTAGGGGTGGTGGGCTTCTACAATCAATTCAAACACTGGATCTAGTGCTTGGATAGAAATGCATCTCTATTATAACTACGAGGAGTTAGAATTATGAATAAACCTGGAATTAGAGGGGAGTTAGAAAACACTGTGAAGGAGTTACTATCTCGGAGAGATCCTAATGGATTCTACGTTATATTAGCACTAAATAATAGTGAAGCGAGAAATGCAGTATCAGGTTTTCTGCGAGACAGGGATATATTGGTTGAAGAGTACGGGGATTTAATAATGATTAGGTGTAAAAGCAGGAGCGTTGCAGAGCGCATAGCTAAGACACTGCTAAGTAGGGGTTTATTGAAAATTGAGTAAATGCATGACGCTATAAACCAATATATTCCTCGAGCGCTTCTACGGCTTCACTAAGGCTTTTTACTCCTAATAATCTACGAGCTAGCTGAGTTGCACCTAGTTGACTGGAGAGCCATGATGTTAAGTACCCCCTCTCTACGTGTAGTCTAAAGATATTCTCTGGTACTAGTCCATACTTAACGGCAACGTAGAGTTTCTCTATTGAATCTACTTTCAAGGGTATTGGAGAGCCATTCTCACTTGTGAATATATATGAGTAGTTCTCCTCCACTCTCTTACCAAATACACTAACACCCTCTAAGAGGAATAACCCCTTATCAGTGACCGTGTATTTACCATCTTTTTCAACTATAAACCCTTTTTTCATTAACTCATTAACATACTTTCTAGCAGTACTCTGCGAGAGCTTGGCTTTCGAGACGACATCGCTGACTGTAAACTCTTGTCCCAAAACACTTAGTAATTCTCTTGCTTTCCTAGTTGATATAGACATGTCTAGCACCAAGAAGGTATTACCCTGGCATAGATATATAAAGATTTCCTATTTAAACATAAATATGTATCCAAGAACTAAACCCACTAAAAACCCACACTACTCAGACTTAAACACAACATTTAAGCCACTAAATAGTGGTCTATACGGGGATAAAGATGCTAGATCGTGATACGCAGCTGTGAACACCCAGCCAGCCCTCTTCGCCAACTCTATAACTTCGTGTAGTGTATAAATCCTAAGTTTAAATGAAACGTCATCAATGAAAACTAAGTCTCTTCCATTCTTCCTGTAGAAACTCCAAGTACTAGATAGAGTTGAAGTGTATGGGTCGAATAAAGCTCTCTCAATGTAAGCATACTCTTCGTCAATATCATTGAAGTAGCAAGTGTTTGTCCCCGATACACCAGCTCTAAGTATTATTGAGTCGTAGGATGCAGTATTGAGGATTAGTAGGTAACCGCCAGGACGAGTTATCCTCTTTATTCTATTCAAGATATCAAGATCTACTTCTTCGCCATAGTAGCCAAGTATTGTAGTCCAGTACATTAATACAGCGTCGAATTCTCTGTAATCCCCTAATTCCTCATCTATCCTCCTAGCATCAGCTACTCTAAACAATACTCTATCCGCGACACCGTGGATCTTGGCTTTTTCAACTGCATCTCTAATAAATAGGGGTGAAATATCAAGTCCCAGGACTCTATATCCTAGTTTACCGAGGTTAATAGAGATCCTGCCATTGCCGCATCCTAAGTCCAGGATGAGGGAGTTCTCTCTAACTCCAAGTAGTTCAAGTAGTTTCTTAATGTAGTGTGCCTCCTCTCTAGCCTTCTCCCACTTAGCATTCATAACTCTTAAGAACAACTCACCCTTCTCAATGAAAAATTCACGTGTCCAATCAATAGTATCCAAAGAGACAACCCCCTTCTCATGTCTGCAATTTAGATATTTAGGGAAGATCTTTATTAAATGCTAGTTCATTAATTCAAGTGTAGGCTTCGCTGGTCTAGACATGTTGCCACTTAGGAGATTTAGGGTTCTCCTATATCTCCTACACTATTCCTCATTCTAAAGTTACCTCAATGAAGATCTTGAGTTTCCTGGTGGTCAATATTGATGGCTCCACGCTCGGAGTGTAGAGTAAAGACTCTTCGAGGAGGTCAGTCTTCAATGAGCTCCTTGTGTAGGAGGAACTCTGATTCATTCATTTTAAACCTGGATTCCACGAGTAGCTCTATTAGTTTTTGCTTAGAGGAGTCTACGGGTATTTCAATGATCTTAGAGTCTCTAGCGATAGCTATGTTTTTCAGGCTATTTAATAGTGCTTCAAGTGCTTCTATTGCATTGTATGATGATAGTGAAATACTGTCTACTATTAATTCATCTCCATCACTATAAATTGCACACGCGATTGCCCTCCTACCTCGCCTAACTAGTATGGCTCTCTCCGCTCTATACAACTTCTTCTTGTATATGTATCGATCGACTTCATCCACGAAGCTACTCCAGTATGAAGCATAATACTTTAACCTAGGCTTTAACAAACCAGCGTTTACATCGATAACAGTGTAATCGATTTCAGGGTCATTGGTCTTCACTCTTTCCGGTGGCGCTGTAAACCACAGAATAGTACCCTTGATCTTGTAGTTGTGTTTTAGGTAGAAGTTAAGTGCACTTTTATTCCAGTCTTTAACACACAGATATATTTCTCTCACTCCTCTATTTAAAAGGATCTTCTCTGTTTCCTCGAGAAGCATTGATCCGATTCCCTGACCCCTATGGGATTCGTCAATAGCGATGTTTTCAATATATCCTCTACCTCTACTTCTGTAAGCTAGAGAATAACCTAATGCCTTATCTCCAATAAGTGCAATTAAAAAGAGTATTCTCTTTGAATTAGACTCTAGTAGTGCTTTAAACCACTTAGGGTCCTCTTTACCTAGTTCTCGAGGGGACTCCTCATGTATTCTGAGTATTTCCCCTAAGTCGTGTTTCAATGCTTTTCGAATAGTGATTTTGAAACCTCCTGGTTTAGACAACATAATATATACTACGACCCTTACAGCTCAATCGTTTTGAATATTATAGCCCCTTAAAAAGCCGATTTATCAGATCTCTCCTTGTTGCAGAACACTACTCTCCATTCACGTGGACTAGGGATAGAATCACTGTTTTCAGAT
Organism: Desulfurococcaceae archaeon; assembly: GCA_028275705.1. Classification (GTDB taxonomy): domain Archaea; phylum Thermoproteota; class Thermoprotei_A; order Sulfolobales; family Desulfurococcaceae; genus UBA285. The sequence continues at coordinate 210,079 of JAPWUD010000001.1, forward strand.
TAACTCTGATTAATCATCCTTCATTCTTGCCGGGTTTTCATCATCAATTATGTTTCATGTATTAAGGGGTATTTGTACTTAATCGAGCACCCTATTGTTTAATTAACCACTTTAAGTAATATATATTATGGGTTGAGCTTAATGGTGGACATGCCTCTACGCATTATAGCGGAGACTATTGATAGACTTGAATTAATCTCTGCTAGGACTCAGATGGTTGCACTACTCACTAATTTATTTAAGCAGACACCACCAGAGATCATTGATAAAGTAGTGTACTTGATACAGGGGGTTCTCTGGCCTGATTGGAAGGGGATGCCCGAGATTGGTGTTGGAGAGAAGATGTTGATTAAAGCTATTTCAATAGCTTGCACAATCCCCGAGAGGGATGTTGAGAAAACTGTGAAGGAAGTTGGAGATCTTGGTAGAGCAGTTGAGAAGTTGAAGCAAATTGCTGGGAGTAAGCAAGCTGGAGTTACACTATTCGCTTTTACACAACAACAAGTAGCTCTCACAGTTGTCAACACATACAATACCCTAGTCAAGATTGCTATGACGCAGGGTGAGGGTAGTAAAGACCTTAAAATAAGACTGCTCTCAGGGCTCTTAAAGGAAGCATCAGCTAAAGAAGCGAAATTTATTGTGAGATTCGTGGAGGGGAAGCAGAGAGTTGGCATTGGAGATGCAACTATTATGGATGCTCTAGCCGCCACCTATGGTGGCGGTGTAACTGCGAGGCCTATAATTGAGAGAGCGTACAATTTAAGGTCTGATCTCGGGGAAGTAGCTAGAATTCTCGCGTTGAAGGGCTTAGAGGAGTTAAAGAGAGTTAAGCCTGAAGTGGGTGTTCCAATTAGGCCAATGCTCGCTGAGAGACTCAGCGACCCACGTGAAATACTAGCGAAGACTGGTGGAGACGCATTCGTAGAGTTCAAGTATGATGGTGAAAGAGCTCAAATACATAAGAAGGGGGATAAAGTCTGGATTTACTCTAGGAGGCTTGAGAATATCACGAGGCAATACCCAGATGTTGAGGAGATGGCGGCTACTCACATTAAGGCAGGCGAGGCTATTGTAGAGGGTGAAATAGTAGCCTACGACCCTGAAACAGGTGAGTTAAAGCCTTTCCAGGAGTTGATGCATAGGAAGAGGAAGCACGACATCCACTTAGCGATCAAGGAGTATCCTGTGAGGGTATTTCTCTTTGACCTACTATACCTTGATGGAGAAGACTACACAGTGAAGCCGCTACCACAGAGACGTGAGGCTTTAGAGAAGATTATTGATAAAACAGAAGACTTCACCATAGCCGAGTACATTAAGACGAGTACTCCAGAGGATCTCGAGAAGTTCTTCTTAGAGGCAATTAGTGAGGGAGCCGAGGGAGTCATGGTTAAGGCACTACATAAAGATGCAATATATCAAGCTGGAGTGAGGGGCTGGCTTTGGATAAAGTACAAGAGAGACTATAAGAGCGAAATGGCCGACACCGTGGATCTTGTCGTAGTGGGGGCTTTCCACGGCAAGGGTAGGAGGGGTGGTAAATATGGTGCACTACTCATGGCTGCGTATAATCCAGATAAAGACGTGTTTGAAACAGTGTGTAAGGTTGGATCGGGGTTTAAAGACGAAGACCTCGATAAATTACCAGATATGTTGAAGCCGTATGTAAGAGATCGGAAGCACCCGAGAGTATTAGCTGAAATGGAGCCTGATGTATGGATTGAACCAGTATTTGTAGCAGAGATCATTGGGGCTGAGTTGACGCTTTCACCAATACACACGTGTGCTAAGGGTTTATTGAAACCAGACGCGGGGATATCCATTAGGTTTCCGAGATTCATAAGGTGGAGGCCTGATAAAAGACCGGAGGATGCTACAACGAGCCAGGAGCTTGTGGAGATGTATAATAGGCAGTTAAAGAAGATCACTGTTGAGCAAGCTCCTGAAGCTCCTTAGAATAACACTTCTAGCAATGCGACGCCTAGAGTTTAAGTAAGTATTAAGTCAACACTTTACCTAAGCTATTGGTGTTTGATTTGCCAGCGGTATTTGTAGTGTTTGTCGGTCCAGCGGGGTCGGGGAAGAGTAGTCTCGTCGCGTCTTATACTAAGTGGCTACGTGAAAACCTACTACTAAGAGTGGCCCCTGTCAACTTAGATCCTGGCGCTGATGTACTCAAGTATAAGCCATTGTTTGACATTAGGAGTTTATTTACACTTAGAGACATAATGGATAAGTATGGTTTAGGGCCAAACGGGGCATTTATAAAGACATCAGAGCTTATAGCGGAGAAAATAAATGAAATATTGTCGAGTGAGCCATTCTCTGAGCCCTCCAGATGGGACTTGGTATTAATAGATACACCTGGGCAAATGGAGGCCTTTCTATTTAGGCCTTCGAGTAGTATCTTCCTCGAGGCTCTTAGAAAACTCGGTAACACCGTTATAGCCTACATAATAGATGCATCCGCAGTTGCGAGAGTGACTGATGCCGTGTTCTTGTGGTTTCTCTACGTATTGATCCAGGTGAAAACAGGGTTGATATCGGTACCTGTGGTAAATAAAAAAGATATAGCAGTTAATCCGCAGCTTCTCAAATACCTAGTTGAAGATCCATTGAAGCTCGCGGAGTCTGTTTCTGGGGAGGGTTTAGCCTCGGAGATAATACCGAGTCTAGTTGAAATAGCTGTGAAGACAAGGGGCCCGCTTAGAGCTGTAATGGTTTCAGCTCTAAGTGGTGAGAACATGAGTGATCTACACGCACTAATACACGAGGCTTTCTGCGCGTGTGGTGATTTAACATAGGTCTCATTATTTACCAGGGGTTGATTATTAGATTCTTGTGCTTAGAAATCTTTAACGAGTAGTGGTGTGACAGCGTTGAATTTATATAAGCCACGCTCTGTGGTTAGTAGGTATTACACAATTCTCTTCACTCTACCGAAGTGGGAGTTTTTAGCAACAGCGTTGATTATTATTGGATTACTCATAGTGGTAGCTCTTGGTAGGAGCTCTATTCCAATAGTGTTGAATTCTATTTATACATACACTACTCTCTTACCTTACTCTAAGCTCTATAGAGGAACAGTATTTTATAAATTGAAGAGAAAAATTGGGCTTTCACTAGCCGTTCTCGTATACTCTACGATATTTACGGTTATAACTGGTAGTCCATTGATTGCCGTATCAGCCTCGACGACTTTATTAATTGTTGTTATTCTAGGATTAGATGGGACAACTCCTTCAAAATACCTTGTCTCAATTATTCCACCACTTGCAACGATAGTAACTTGTAGACTTATGAATTACTGCTCTACTAGTGATGTATATGTTTACTCACTCGTAGTTCTCTCAATGGTATTTGTGGATATTGCTATATTCTTGTTTATGTCGAGGAGGAGGGTTAATAACTACTCGCTTCCAGATCTAGGCACAATGTTCCTGAGGAACTGGCTGGATAGAAGAACTGAGATTGAAAGGGCTTTTGAAGATATAGGTGAATACCAGCACGTGTACCCGAGGATTATTGAACTGGGAGACCTCGCATTGATCTACACAGACGTGCACTATGGGCCGTTCTCAAATATAGGGAGCAGTAAGTTACCAATATATCTAGACAGCGCTCTTAGAAAGATCGGTTATAGACATGCGATTGCACTTCACGGGCTTGGCTCTCACGATAGGAACATTGTTTCATCTAAATACATAGATTACTTTATAGATGAAATAGTTAAGACCATTATGAGTAACTCAAAAACACCGTTATTGTATCAGGGATCATTTAGGAGGAAACAAGGATTTTGGGAAGCACTTGTAATAGTTTTTGATAAGCTCTCACTAGTCATTATTAGTAGGCTTATGGGGGGTATTGATGACCTACCATACGATCTCCAGTTGGACTACGAATTGAAGTCTAAGGAGAGGGGGCTTGGTGATGTGATTATACTAGATGCTCACAATTGGGAGCTCCTCGATGAGCCTGATCTAAGCGAGTTAAGTGCATTGCTCGCCAATGTAATTGATGGTATAGAGGCTTATAAGGGGAGAGAACCAGTAGTACTGCAATATAAATACAAGTGCTTTAAATCCAGTGCACCCGGTCTCGTCGATGGAGACTGCTGCATTATATGCTTTAATGGCGAGGGTAGGGAAAGTGCTTGTATACTCTACTTGAGGGGTAATAATGTTAAGCCAGGTGTTAGAAATATTCTTTTGGAGAAATTAAAGGGGTTAGATGTAGACTACTGCGAGGTTGTAACTAACGATGAACACTCGGAGACTGGTACTAGGGCTCAAATAGCCTATATTCCAGTGCATGAGAGTGTGGAGTTGCTTGAGGATGTTGCTAAGTACGCGGTTGAGGTTGCCAGGGAGGGGTGGAGTAGTGGTGCGTACCTATATGTTTCAAAAATGGATTTGAAACTCATGGATGGTGGTATTGATGTCATTAAGAAGCAATTGCCTCAGAGCATTAGGGAATCTGCAGTACTACTCTTATTATATGTATTTGCAACTCCGCTTGTATTGTTTACGTTGACTAAGCTATTATGCTTATAAACCCCTTATATGAGATTTTTAAATGCCTTTATAAGGGGTGAGGTAATTGACTACTCCAATGCCTCAACCGACATTTAGGATTGAAAACATTGTTGCCACCGTAATACTAGATCAAGACATCGACATAGACTCACTGGAAGCCGAGTTACCGAACCACGTTTACAAACCAGAGCAATTCCCAGGTATAATATTTAGAGTTGATAAACCAAGAGCAACAGCACTGATATTTAGGTCCGGTAAAATGGTTGTAACTGGCACGAAGAGTATTGCTCAATTGATAGAGGCCGTTAAAAGGATCATTAAGACTATTGATAGAATACTTACTAGGTATGGATCGGGTATTCGTGGGAAGCCGAGAGTGCAAGTTCAAAACATAGTTGCAGGTGGAGATTTACACTCATATGTTAACCTCGAGAAGGCGGCTTACTACCTCGAGGACACTATGTATGAGCCTGAGCAATTCCCCGGATTGATCTATAGAATGAGGGATCCTCGAGTAGTCCTATTGATATTTAGTAGTGGTAAAATGGTTATTACGGGGGCAAAGGAGGAGAGCGAGGTTGAGAGCGCTGTTAGGAATGTCGCGGATAAACTGTATAAAACGGGATGCATAGTTGGGCCACGCGAGGAGGGAGAGGAAGTAGAGTAGTGTAGGAAGGAATATAACTCCCTAAAGCATTCTTTTTATTGATGATGATGCGGGCAGCCTCTAAGACCATGACTGGGAATGAAGAGCTCAATGCTCAATCTGACCGGGTCTTTACTCTAGGCATTATTATAGCACTGGACTTAGATAGATTCAGTGAGTATGTTGAGGAGAAGGGGCTAGACCCATATAAACCAAACATGGTCACAGGGGAATTAACCAATCTAGTGGAGGAATTTGCACGTAGACATAGAGGTGTAGTAGTCTATGGATTGAGCAAAGAGAGGGGGACTGAGGAAGCGATTATAGAGATCCCGTTCTCTACCGATGTTGAGAGGGTTGTGAGGGATCTTGAGGAGCTAAAGAGGAGGATTGAGTCATACGGAGTTTCAATCACGATTGTGGTTTTAGTAGACTATGTAACTGGTAGGAGTGCGAAGAATAGACGTGAGGCATATCATGGAACACCTGCTCGTAGAAGAGCTATTAGGCTACTCAGGGAAATCAAGAGGAAAGGTGGAGGGAGGATTGTGGTGGTTGCTTGAAGAGTTAAACCTACTGTAGTCACTTGATGATTAATTGTTGTTTAATGTTTATTTATACGAGTCCTTTGTAATCTCTGGAAGAGGGGGTTTTTAATTGGAGAGGCTGGATGTGGAATTATTTAACGCTATTGTTAATGGAGACCCTGACAAAGCCTTATCAGTGGCTAATAGGCTGGTAGAGCGGGGTTTCGATGTTCAGAGGCTTGTGACCGAGATCCTAGTTCCAGCGATGAGGAGGGTTGGAGAACTATTTGATAGAGGGGATTACTTCATAGCTGATGTAATTGCATGCGCGGAGGCGTTTAGAAGGGTTTTTGAAAACGTGGTTAGGCCTAGGCTCAGCGGTTCCTCTGCGAGGAGGCTTGGGGTTGCAGTTTTTGGAACTGTGAAAGGTGATATACACGATCTTGGTAAGACACTAGCTAAAATAATATTTGAAGTTGAGGGTTTTGAAGTAGTAGACTTAGGGGTAGATGTCTCAGCTGAGGCTTTTGTAGAGGCTGTTGAGAAGTATAATGCGAGGATTATAGGTGTTTCTGCATTGATGACTACAACGATGATTGAGCAGAGGAGAGTGATCGAGGAGTTGAAGAAGAAGGGGTTGCGAGGGAGAGTAATAGTTATAGCTGGGGGTGCTCCTGTCACTGAGGAGTGGGTTAGGGAGATAGGCGCTGATATATGTGGTGATGACGCATTCAAAGCATTGAAGAAAGTGAAGGAGCTAATGGGTGTTGATTAATGCCACGTCCTCTCCTCACGCTCTTATCTCTCGAGGAAGCTAGGGAAGTACATTGTAAAGCAATAGAACTCCTGGAGAAAGTGGGTGTAAAGTTTGAAGATCGAGAGGTTGCAAAGACGCTGCTTGAGAACGGTGCAGTGGAGCGAGACGGCAGAGTCTTGATCCCTGAGGAGCTTGTTAATGAAGCAGTTAAGTTGGCTCCAAAGAGAATCGAGCTCTATGATAGAGATGGAAGTAGAGTAGCTACTCTGGGTGAATCAGCATCAATATTTAACCCCGGCTCCGCTGCCATAAAGATCCTTGATTACGACTCCCTTGAGCCTAGATCCCCAGTGATGGAGGATCTTAAGAGACTTGCCGTGATTGTTGAAAATATGTATTTCATTGATGCACAGAGCACAGCTCTTGTTCCTGGGGATGTTCCAATGGAGATCAGGGACGTGGTTAGGCTATACCCAATACTCAAGTACTCCCGTAAACCAATAATCACAGGTTCCTTTACAGTTGAAAATCTATCTATTATGCTAGACTTAGCGAAGACTGTGCGTGAAGATGCTTGGAAGAGGCCTTTCACAATATTTGATGTCTGTCCATCACCTCCACTTTCATGGAGCACTCTCACTTCGAGAAACCTAGTCGACCTCGCAAAGGCTGGAGTTCCAGCAGAGATCATATCAATGCCGGGACTTGGCTCGACTTCACCTACAACAATCGCTGGGGCATTAATACAGCACCACGCCGAGGTACTAAGCGGTATTGTTCTAGCTCAGCTAGTCTCGAAGAATGCTCCCGTGATATATGGAGGCTCACCTCTACTAGCACACCCGCGTTATGGAACGCCTGTGATAACGGCTCCAGAAGCCCTGCTTGTTTCGCTAGCGTATAGGGATCTCGCTAAGTTAATAGAGCTTCCAGTACATACGTATATGGGGCTTAGCGACTCTAAGCTTGTTGATTATCAAGCTGGGGCAGAGTCTGCTTATAGCTCTTTACTAGCTGCAGTATCAGGCTTTGACGTGGTCTCAGGTCCTGGAATGCTCGAGTTTGAGAGCGTTTTCTCATTTGAGAAACTCGTATTAGACAACGAGTTGATTGGCTTGGTGAAGAGGATTAGGAGAGGGTTTGATCTAAGCGTTGATGAGTTGGCGTTTGACGTGATCATGGATACTGTTCTCTCAAAAAGCGGAAACTTCTTACTACATCCACACACGCGCCGCATGATCAGGAGAGAGATACATTTACCGAGAATATGGGATACAACACCACGGTCAAGGTGGTCAAAGAGGAGTATTTACATTGAAGCACACTTAGAAGTAGAGCGGTTGCTGAGGGAAGGATCCACTAGTCCGCTGGAACCGGAGGTAGAGAGAAGGCTTGACGCACTCTACATTGAGGTATTCAAAAAAGCAGGGGTCAAGCCAATATTTATTTAGCATTAGGAGTGGTTTTAACCCGAGGATAATCTCTTACATGCATTGACAACTATTTTGAGCTTTGATAGAGCAAGTTCATACTCGGCTTCAGGATTACCTAGAGCACCCTTTAGCCCTGCAAAACCACAGTCTCCGGATACAAGGTCTATTCTACCTCCGGCCACTCTATGCACTTTGTTTAACAGTGAGAAGGCCTCTTCAAGGCTCTCGAGTCTTGGCACTCTACTACTCACAATACCCGGCGATATGAGTTTATCTCGCTCTTCCAGTAAGCGTTTATCGAGGATTTCTATGTTTTGTTGACTATCGTGGAATTCGAGACTAAAATACTTAACTCTACTCGTGCTAGAAAGGACCTCTAGAATCCTCCTGTGTACTCTCCCGCACACGTGTACTCCAACCTCAGCACTATGAGCACTTCTAGCCACAGTATCTAGCACTTCGACGATGTCCTCGTCGCTGTATCCATAAAGGTTTCTTCTAGCACCAATAATGACTCCAAGTATTGGCTCATCAAGGAAGATCAAGTTGTAGCCAAGCATTGACATGTACTCTACCCAGGCCGAAGAATACCTCGTAAAGAACTCCTTAACCAAGTCTTTCCAGGCGAGCGCAGTTGATGAGAGATCCCGTGAATCCATGGACAAGTAGATCCTCGAGGCAAGTGTGAAGGGGCCAGTCACAGGGGCTCTAAGGTGCTTAAATCCTAGTTTTAGCCTTTTAATGGTTTCAACTGTGTACTCGGCTTCAGGGGCTTTTACCCCTCTCTTCCAGGATAATAAATTATTTGGGGATAAAGCATAGAGAAACCCCTTTTCCCGCTTAACTAAACCCGCTTGAACAAGAGGCTCTACATAAATATCAATAAAGCCGCGTAATTGGGGATAGGGTGGTGCATCTAGCCCTATGGAGGACAAGTCTACTATAATTCTCTCTGTGTTCTCCAGGGAGTAGTCTAGTGGGAAACTACCAACATGGCTACTTCTCAACAACTCTACACCACCAAGTTCACAAGAGCTCTATGTGACATTATATTGTATAAACACATTCCTAGAATATATCCCGGGTAAATTGTTGCATCATAGCAAGGTTGAAGGATTTACAAGGCACCCTCATAGCCTCGCTCTTAAAGCTAGGGGATGTTAAAGAGTCCTTATTTACACTTCGACACGAGCTGGGAAATCGGTGAACCAATAGCTGTGTGTATAGTCGCAGATAAAAACACTATACTTAATTAGAGATCAGTAATTGGCTTAAATGCGAGGGACTCTAAGAACCTTATTCTTTTAGGTATTGCTGGGTGTGTTGAGAAGAACTCGCTTACATCGCTTACCTCCTTCTTCTTCAACTCCTCAACTACTCTATCGATATCTACATCTCTAACCTCTCTCCCTGTCGGGTATTTCCTATAGAATGGGTTTGCATAAGCCTCTGTGAGAGCGTATATGAATAACGCCTTGATCTTACTACTAGATACAGCCTCTTTAGCGCTTACCGCATGAGTGTAGTATACGTGTAGTCTGGCTAGAGCCCTCTGCATGGGTCTAATACCAGCAGCGCGGGCTCCTGAAGTATCTGCATAGTATTCTCTTAGCCTACTAAACGCCAGTACCAGTACCTGCACAATAAAACTTACTACTACAGCAGCTACTCCAGCTAGTGCTAGTAGAAGTCCTCCACCACCCTCTCTACGTCTATCACTATAAGCAGATCTTGCATAACTCGATATAAATCCAATTCTAATTAGTGTTACACCCAGGAAGTATAGTATGCTAGGGATCATCCCCATGAAGAGCATTATGGCGTTATCCCTATGTCTGTGGTGTCCGAGCTCGTGTCCTATAATAGCCTCTAATTCCTCTCTATCAACCATCTCGAGTAGTGTATTGGAGACAGCAACGTACTTTCCAAACAATATGTTTCCATATGCAAATGCGTTTGGAGGTCCATTTACGACAACAGCTTTTGGTGGATTCGTGAAGCCAAGTCTCTTAGCAACAGAGCTCACTACATCCTGGAGCTCTGGGCTTGGTTTTGCACCATACATTATGTTGATGGTTATGGGTGATACTAGGTATGATATAATGTTTAGAATTAGTATGAAGAGTATTAGTCCTGCAATAAACCCAGTTGTAATAGACTCACCCAATACCCCGGCAATGATGTACGCTGTTAAGCCTACACCAGCAAGCCCTGAGAGAACCACTATTAAGCCTATTATAAGCATTGATGCCCGTAGAGTAAATCTACCTGCAAATCTTCTAGCAACTCTTGGTGCTAAAACGCCAGCCGCTATTATTAAAACAATGAAGCCAACTATGTAGGCTGTGAATAAAGCAATCGCTGTGAATGGATCATATAAAAACCAAAACATATAATCACCCTTCACCTCATAATGATTTTAATAAGAATAATGTCCTTTAAAGTCTTTCAGTAACTGGCTACTTCTTAAGAGCCCTTAGTGATTTTAAAGTAACTATAGCGATCGCGACCACTAGTAATGCGACAACTGCTATTATAATTGGTCTTAAAAGAGTCAATCCCCAGTTCTCCTGGCTCGGATACTCAGATGTTTGTGTATTGTTGCTCGTAGAAGGTGAATTAATGGTATTTGTTGGTGTTGGAGGGTTTGAGTTAACGGGGGTAATGGTTGATAATGCAATCTCTGATCCGGGTACGACTCTAGTAATACTTAAAATACCCATTAGTGTGAGAATAGAACTCGTTGCTAGATCGATATCACCACTTTGACTTGCCTCATTATATAGATCTAGGTAGAGTAGCGCCACGTCATTGTTTAGGCTTTCACTGAAATACCATATAACAGGTAGAATTTTACTCGGTAAACCCTGAGTATCCCCTGATGCATCGTGAATTGCTCTTGCAGAAGCCGCGATCACTAGCGATGCGGCTGCATATACAGAAGTCTTATTGTTACTATATGCATAGTTGAGGATTGTGAGGTAGTCTCCAGCATATTCTTGTACTCCAGTAGAAGAACCAGTTAACTCCAGGATTCTCTCAACGTAAGTGTATGAAGCAAGTGCGTGTGAGTATATCACGGTGTAGTCCATTGGGCACGATTTAAGCTCCACATCCTTGTTCACAACGAGATCTAAGAGCTCTACGTACTTTAAATATTCAATGGCATTGCCGGAGTAGTCTATGATCGATGAGGAATCCGTTGTATTGATAGCCCTTAGATAGTATAGCCAGGATAAATAAGTCATTGCCTGCCTCCAGCTATTACCTAGAGTGCATGGTGCCTGATCTACCTCCCTCAAGTAGCTTTCAATAGTTTTATTGATCTGGTTTAATAACTCTCTCGGGTCTCCACCACTATAGATTCTCGCATACCAGTATAGTTTAAATGAATATGAGTACAGCTGAATAGCCTTATATGCTGTGTATACTGGGTAAGTGTTGGTAAATCTGGATAAATTATCTATAGAGTTGTTTATGTCCTGTAGATATGTTATTATAACCCTTCCCTGTCTTCCAAGCTGGGAGGCTATGGAAGTTGCATCAATTACTAATCCACGTGTTAAACTCAAAGTACTCGATGTAAAAGACTTTAATTCGTCTAGACTACTAAGTTTTACAGTGACGTCAACTCTTGAGCGTGTAAGGTTTAACCCAGTGAAGTAGAATAATGCTTCAGCAACATTTGAAACCTCGTAGACATCTACCCCTAGTTTCCTCCCATAGTCAACCAAGTCTACGGTTTGATACTCTATTCTACCAATGACCAATGGCCCAATGCGTTTTTCAACATAAACTGGGTAGCGGTAAAATCTCTGTCCAGCGGGGATTAGAAATACTTTAAACCCACTAGAAGACGCCGCCTCCAGCTTCTCCTTTAATCCTCCAACAGGTCCTATCGTTCCATCAGGGTTTATCATGCCTGTCATTGTTACATTAGGCTTTATTGTAGCATTGAGTAGTAGGGCAATAAAGCCTACAGTTATTAACCCCCCTGCACTTGGGCCCCCAACGAGGGGTGTATTTGACTCGAGTAATACGAAGTAATCGTACTTGGAGTAGTCTTCCCCAGTGAAAATAGAGGCTATGAATGCCGCCACGCGTGAAGCACCTTGTGTTTCAACCTCAGTATATGGAAGAGAAGAGAAGAACACTCTCCCAGCCCCTGGGTAAGCGAGTGCTAGTTCAACTCTTGATAAAACACCTCCTCCTCCACTGGAAACAGCTGGTGCGTATACAAGAATACTTCTAACTTCTTTGTACTCGAAGAGACCTGTAGAGGCATCTATGCTTGCTAGAGTAATTAACATTAATGTAAATACTGAGAAGCATATTTTAATAAAGACATTGTGATTAATTCGCTGCATAGCGCATCAACTCTAGGAAATAAAAGCATGTTTAGCTCCTAATAAAAACCTTTACTCTCAAAAAGAGAAAAAATTATTAAAACTACTTTCTAAGCAACCCTATTAAAACCCCTATAATGAATCCAATTGCTATAGGTCCAACTAATAGTGCAGCGAAAGATAATGCAATATTCTTTAGTGTTTCAAGAGAGACGCCAATTTTACTCAAAGTTTCCTGCGAGAGATTCAAGTTGCTAAGAGACCAAATGGATAGTATTGACCCTAGAATCAATATAGCAACCATAGCTACCACATACTTAAGTATCTTAGCTACAATATAACCTAGTAATATACCCAGCAGGAACTGAATAAATACAACAATAGCACCGGTAGGCGACGATAAAGCAGCTGCAATTAACTCTGTGAGAGAAATCTCAGGCAAGTTTTAACACCTCATGGTTAATAGAGGGCACTTGGGCTAATAACCTTTACAGTGGCTTTAGGGTGCATTGATATTAGTGATCGAGTATACTAGCGTATATAACTGCACCAATAGTATTTAAGTAATTGATGCTATAGGAGTAATACTTGCTCGATTTTATTCACTATTTTTTCTATTGAATTATACCAGGACCTGAGTACGTAAATCCCTAATTCTTGATCTTCAGCATATGAATGTGCTAGGTATATGAGGTTGATGTAGATAAATGGGGCTAGATGTATTGCGTAAAAGCTATACTGTGTTCTACTCCCGAGTATCCATATTCCTATATAGCCTGCGAATATGCCTAGGTAGTAGAGTAACGTTTTCCCATAGTCTCTCCTAATAAACATTAATGGTATTGAGATCAGTGCTAGTATTAGAGACGTAAACCACAGGGGATAATAGCCCTCAGCGTAAAGTGTAGTTCCATCGGGGTAGTTATATAGTGCGAAGCTATGGTATCCGAGAAACCAATCCCATGGATTAGATGATGTAGCGCAGTTTGGACCAGTACACTTAATGCTCAAGTGCCAACTTATGCTTCCTAATAGTGATTGTTTAAACCACTCTGATACACCCATGTAGTTTGCTACTGGTAGTGAAACTATTGTGAGTAGTGAAACCCATAGACCAATCGACAATACACCATAATATACCGTGTAGTATATGAAGTCTCCCAGTCCACCACTAGTTTCTCTAGCTATTCTCCTAGCTAATACTATGATTATTGGTATTATTGTGAATAACCCAGATGCTTTGAATAACCCAGCTATAATAGCCGATAATAGTGCACTGCGGTACTTACTTTCAAGTGCGAAGTATAGAGATATTAGAGTTAACGTAGCAACAAATCCATCGAGTATCGCAATACTGTAAATCGCTCTTGTAATATTATCTATTGTGAATAGTAAAGCCCCCACAATTGAGGGTATGTAGCTCTTAGTCAACCTATATAGAATTAAGTAGACGAGTACACAAGCTAATACACCAAATGAAATAATTGGGATTCTCCAGTAGAATGGATAATCGCCAATCATTAGCATTGATAACGCAATTAAGTATTTTCCAAGTGGTGGATGCTCCCAGTTAATGTAGTTATTAATGCCTTCACTATCTGGGAGTTGCCAACCGGGAATAACATCCACGACGGGATAAGTCTTATTGACTTCATTAATGAAACTCCACACTTCATCTACATAGCCACTAACATATACAGCTGGTATTTTCGAATAATCACACCTAGTCTTTATCGAGTAGTGGGGAGCTATGTTTTGGCAAGTTAATTGAGCGTAGTTTGAAGACTGGAATACTATGTTTACACCATAGTTAACTGGGTCTTGCTTAACGCTTAAACCAAATATTTTCTTTAAAATAACCCTAGAGGATGAAACATACCAGACTTCATCAGTGATGTATCCCCTACCACCTCTCTCAATCTCCAGATTAGTGAAGTTTAGTGCTGTATAAACTAGTAGTACCGATGGTACAGTTAAAACAATAAGTAATGATATTAGAGATAGTAAACGATTGTGTATTTTATTGCGTTGAGTCAAGTAGATCGCCCCTTGAGTCGATCCACGTATTTTATTTTATCTTTGAGGATTGAGCCAACTACATATATGAAGAGTAGTAGCAATGTAATGTTTCTTCCAAACGCCATGTATTGTGGTATTGAACCAAATGCCCACGGGTTTGAATACTCGAAGAACGTAGTTATGATCAAGGCGTTAAAGACATCAGCCACTCCATACAATACCAGAAATCTACTCTCAAGCCCTATTATTGCAAAAGGAGTGATCATGAGGATCATCTGTGGGGAGAAAACGTGGTTGAAGAGGATGAGAGAGAATGTAGCGGCGAGTAGATACTTAAACTCCACGGTGTGATCTATGCCTCTCCATGGTGCTGCAATAAGGGGGAATACTATGGCGAGCGCAGTAGCTATAGATATGAATAATCTACGGTGGATACTATCCCATATGTCCTTAACGAGAGGCATGTAGAGGCAGTTCTCGCAGTACCATGATAAATGGTGATTCACAAGGTAGTTAAAGCCTTGGGTTGCATACCAGTATAGTAGTAGGAAAGGTAATACTCCACTAATTACTACTCCAATGGCATAGAGCACGAATTCGTGTGCCTTAGATTCTCTAATAGATACGTATTTGACTATGTAATAGTATACTATCCCAGCAGTAAGTATCTTAGTGGATATTGATAAACCGTGAAGCAAACCAGCGAGTAGTGGCTGAACACGGTTTCTTCCACCCTTAGTTATTAATAACGTACCGAGGACTGCTAGTGAAGCAGCAATTATATCCCAACTATAGACCATGTAGACTATAGTTGATGGAAGGAGGAGTATTAAGAGCCTAAGTGGCTTTATTCTAAGTATATCTCTCAGGATCAAGTATAGTGAGTAAACTAGTAGCACGTAGAATAATGCAATAAAGGCAGATTGAATGTAGTAGTGAATTAATGCGGCTTCATCTATGCTCGTAGAGTACTTGAATGCTGTGCAGGTCGATATATACCATAATAGACCAGTAAATAGTGGATACTCAAACTTATAGTCTACATAGGGAATTGGGCATTTATATGAGCCATTCTTAAACCCGTAGTATTTCTCAGTAGAAAACCATCTTTCCCCTATTTTATCCATCGCGGGGTTGAAAATCGGATTGAAGAGCCCGTTTAAGATATCACTGTATTTTAAACCCGTGTATTTGACGGGTAGTTCAACACCTGGCATGTGTATGTATATGGATAAAGCTACTGGTCCAAGGATTGTAAGAATCAATACGAACAAGGTAATTAACCTCTCCTTGGCAGGCTTCAATGAGCACACCCTTGAAGCTTAATGGATCTAAATCCCAACACATTTATACCAAGTAGAGATATTAAGCACTGGTAAATAAATTATTTAGGGATTTTAATCGAGATTTATTAGTTAGGTGATGAAGCCGACAACGCCTGAGTATATTGATGATGGGTCGATAGACTGAGATTAACTATATTTCGCAAATAGCTCTCGCTATATTGTAATTTTTAAATTCAACCACCGCGAATTCTTTTCCCCCAGCTCTATATTTTTCAATTAATACGTAGTCTTCTAGGGTGAATGATTCAAAGTAATCAATGCTTCTAGTTGGGATTTCCCCTAGATCGATCCACGAAACTACCTGCATTGATTCAAGTGAGTCGAGTCTCCTAATTAATGGAGATAGGTATTCACTTGGGTTGGGATTGACAATAACTCCAGGGTGATATGGACCAGTAGCAGGCATTACAATAATAGTCTTCCCACTCGACAGCGGGATCTTGAGGAAGCATGGAAACCTATATACATCGAAACACTTCAAGCTTGGATGCTCATGCCCTATTATTACTGCATCGTGTCCATTGAGATCAACCTCTTCGTGTCCATGAACTATGAGAATTCTGCGTCCATTGGCTTGAGTAGATAGTGCTTTTACAAATTCAACATCTAGTTTTCTAAGAATAGGCTTAATGAAGTTGTCGTGATTACCCCTAATGACGAGGATCTCGCTTACACCCATCTCCCTTAGGAACTTAATTAAGGTAACAACCTCCTCTTTCTCCTGCCTCAGCAATCTATCAAAAGCATGTTTTAAATCTCCATTTACAACAACTCTTTTAACATCTAGGTATTCTAGTGTAAACCTCAGCATATCAATAGCCTTCTTTAATTGAATCCTTGGAACAAACACCGCGTAGAAACCACTACTCTTCCTTAAACCATAATATAAACCCCGCGAAGCTGCCTCTTCAAAGCCTAGGTGAAGATCAGCCATGAGGAGAGTAGAGGAATCCCTAAAGTATAGAAACGGTGTTCCAACAACTAATTCTACACCTCTCATTTTCTTATCAAGCGGTCTAAGCACACAAGCCACCGATCAGAGATATTTAGGAGTGCGGGCCCGCCGGGATTTGAACCCGGGACCTACGGGTTAAGAGCCCGCCGCTCTACCAGGCTGAGCTACGGGCCCCCTCATAAATTACCAGTTAATAGAGAGCTTTTATATCTTTAGCATAAAAATATTGATAGAGCATGTGTTTTAAAGCGGGATCCTTAATTATTTCAATTTAGATGGGTTTTCAAATTGGAGAAAAAACACAGGAAGCTAATGGATTTCGCTAAGAAACCTGCCCGTGAAGAAGCTCAAGGTGAAGAGGGGGTAGGAGTCAGTGAGAGTCATGAGGCTCCTGTAGAGCCTGAATCGGCTAACCAGCGTAGGAGCATTATTGAGGAGGTACTAGAAATTCTACAGCAGAGGCAGAAATACACACAAACTACTCCCTCCAATATACAGACTCCAATGGAGCGGGGAGTACTAGAGGGTAGAGCAGAGGAGGGGACTGTTGAGAGGCGGGAACTACCATTGTTCAATCTGGATAAATTATTGGAGACTGCTAGTAAAGCATATGAGAGGGGAGGCATTAACATTATTTACTGTGATAAATCAGGAGTTTGCTCGGATAATAGAAGACTTGGAGAAGTCTATGAGGATTCAAGTGGTTTAAAGTGGCAGAGGACGTTTATTCACACAACGAGGCTACCAATATTCCTAGACTTTATAGCTGAGGAGGCTGATTTAAGGGGTAGAATAGGCAAAGCATTTATAGTTGTTACTTCTAGGAATGCTAAGGCAATAATTCCCGACGAGTACATATGTGAAGCGATCACTAGATATGGATTATTATTAAATATAGACAAGTGTACTAATTACAAGCCGTCTCCATGGGCTGAGAGAAAAAAGAGGCAAAAGTGAGTTTTAGAGTGATTGCTAAGCAATAGTTAATTGTAGTTCTTCAACGCCATAATCCATTAACCTAGCAACTCTCTTCCTACGCCTCCTCTTAGTGCCAGTAGGCTTCCACTCCATGCCCGGTGTTCCAAGGCTTCCATCGGGAAACTCGATGATCTTCTTCAACGCTAGTAAGTGGCTTACTGCACGTCTAACTCTATCTTCACCAACCACTCCACTAAACTCTCTAATAATCTCCTGGAAGAATACTGGCCTACCCTTCTTCTTTATAAAGTTGTAGACTAATACAGGTATCTCGGGGTCTCTTGGAGCTATCTCTACCACTAGGTCTTTATCCTCATATAAAACCTTCTTTTCACCCATAACCGCTCACCCCATGTTATACTATTGGTGGGCTTACTTATAAACTTTATCTTTATACAATCCCACATTTATATATACACGTAAATTTTTAAGACGCACAAATAGCGTAGCGTTGTCTTATTATCCCCTAGCTTCTACGTAAATAATGGTGTCTCCACAGTGGCAAATCCACTGCTCGCGGGAAGGGGGAGTAGAGTACTACTCTTAGGGAATGAAGCCATAGCCAGGGCTGCCTTAGAGTCAGGCATATGTGTCGCAGCAGCGTATCCTGGAACCCCTAGCACTGAGATTTTAGAGGCTATAATAGAAGTGGCTGAGCAATGTAGTGTTTATGTTGAGTGGAGTGTAAACGAGAAGACCGCTTTTGAAGTTGCCTATGGAGCAGCTATTGCGGGGTTGAGGAGTTTGGTTGCAATGAAGCATGTTGGTTTAAACGTTGCATCAGATATATTGATGAGCTCTGCATATGCTGGGGTTGAAGCTGGTTTCTTAGTGGTGACGGCTGATGATCCCTCAATGCACAGTAGTCAAAACGAGCAAGATAATAGATGGTATGGCTTACTATCACACCTACCCGTTATAGAGCCATCTAATCCACGTGATGCTTATGAATTAACAAAGGAGTCCTATGCACTTAGCGAGAAGTACAAAATACCAGTTATACTTAGGACAACAACACGCATTAGTCATACAAGAATGCCGATTGTTCTAAGTGGTGAAATAGCTTCTGGGAGAAACTGTAGAGGAGTCTTTAGGCAAGACCTTAGTAGATGGGTGCTGGTTCCGGGGAATGCTAGGAGAAGGAAGTTGGAGTTGGTGAAGACTTGGGCTTCTATTATGGAGAAAGAAGGTGAAGAACCATTTATAAGAATTATTAATCCAGGCTCTAGCAAAGTTATAATAGCGAGTGGTATAGCATTTTCTTATGTAAGGGAAGCTCTTAATCTACTTAACGCTGTGGATAAAGCTACAGTAATTAAGGTAAACATGCCGGTCCCACTGCCAAGAGCCCCGGTTAAGAAGGTTCTTGAGTCAGCTAGTGAAGTACTCGTTGTCGAGGAACTAGACCCCGTTGTAGAAATGCAGGTTAAAGATTTAGCGCAGACAGAGGGTTATAGCATACGTATAAGAGGCAAAGACTTAATTCCACTAAACTACGAGCTTAGTATAGAAAGCGTGTACAGTGCGGTAAAGAAGTTCCTGGGTATAGAAGGTAAAACCCCATGGGAGAGTATTGGTGTGGTTGAAACACCGACGCCTATACCTCCAAGACCACCAGTTCTATGTGCAGGGTGTCCACATAGATTAACATTTTACATTGTGAAGACTGCTGCTAATAAAGCAGGGTTAAAGAACCCAGTGTACACGGGGGATATTGGCTGTTACACTCTTGGTTATCAAAAACCATTTGAGACCCAGTCAACTTGCTTCGAGATGGGTGGTAGTATTGGAGTGGCAAATGGACTTGTAAGAGCCATTGATAACCCAGTGATCGCGGTGATAGGTGACTCGACATTCTTCCACGCAGGGCTGCCTCCATCTATAAATGCAGTGTATAATAACTCACACATCATAATACTGGTTTTAGATAACTTGACAACGGCGATGACGGGGCATCAGCCACACCCAGGCACCGGGATTTCGGCTACTGGTAAAAAGACCACGAGGGTTCTTCCTGAGAAGATTTTAGAGTCTATAGGCTATAGAGTCTACGTTATTAACCCTATGAAGACGAAGGAGTCAATAGAGGCTGTGACCGAGGCGTTTAGAGAATATAAGAACGGAGGCATGGTTGCAATTGTCTCAAGAATGAAGTGTGCTCTCGAAGTAGCTAGAGAGGCGAGGAGGAGCCATGTTACTCTACCATTATATGCAGTAATTGAAGATAAGTGCACGGGATGCATGGCCTGCGTGAACTTAACAGCATGTCCAGCTTTAATAGTAGAGCCTGGGGCGAAGAAGCCTAGAATTATGAGTGATCTATGTATTGGATGCGGTCTCTGTGCATCGATATGTCCATATAAGGCAATCATTGTAGTGAATAACCCAACACCAGGTTATGAAAAACTATGGTGGGAGCCTTGAACAGGATCTACAATATAGGAGTAATAGGTGTAGGTGGACAAGGACTTTTAACACTGGGAAGAATAATTGGCTTAGCCGCAATACACGCAGGGTTAGATGTTGCAGTTGCGGAGGTTCATGGAATGAGTCAAAGAGGTGGTAGTGTTATCGTGAATGTAAGAATTGGGGAAGAGCCAAGTCCCTTAATCCCGGTAGGTGGAGCGGATTTATTGATATCACTAGAGCTACTAGAGGCTGTACGCTACATTCAATACCTTAGAAGAGGAGGGGTTTTAGTGTCAAATGACTTCATATGGCCTCCCCCACTAGCTAGATATCCGTCGAGAGATGAAATAGTGAAGTCTTTAAAGAGTAAGGAGATCAATTTATACATCTACGATGCAAATAAAGCCAGCACGGAATTTACAGGCTCCACAGTCTCAGCAAACATCGCTATTCTGGGTTTCACGATGGGTGTAGATGAAGAATTAGAGGAAATTCTTGGATTAGAAAAAGTGGCGAAAGCCTTAGAGGAGGTATTTAAAGGTCGAGTGCTGGAAGTGAATAAGGAGTTATTGCGTAGGAGCTATATTGAGGGTGTTAAAATTGCAGAGAAGAGAAGAGGTAGTCGCTAAGCTAGATGAGGCAATAAATCTCCTCGATAAACTAGAGACTTTTATTGGAAGGCTTAAACCCGGTGATAGTGTGCATGCTGGATTAATATATCAACTATATGAATCGGCAATGCTCCTGAGAGAGAAAATCATTGAAGCTAGACTAATGATCCTGGGTGAGAAGGAGACTTAGAAACTCGGTAGTTTATATGAGAAGTTAGCCTTACCCAGAGACTTTATGTTCTTGAAGTATAAGTGGGGATCAGCAAATGTAATCTCATCAACTCTCTCCAGGACGTCTACAATGCAGAGCTCACCGAGTACTGCGTAATCTGCTTCAAGGCTTCCAATATAGGTTTTTCTAGCATATAGTCTTCTAGCTCTCAATGAACCAACAACTAATGGCTCCTTTAAACCCATTAAGACAGCGTCGCCACAGTGCATATGCTCAATAAGCAGAGGCTTCTTCATAGAGATCACTATGCACTTTAAACCAGATAAAACATCAGCTCTACCACTACCAACTATAATCACACTATTATCTGCAACAACGAGTTTGGAATTTAAAGAGCCGATGGCTATGATCTCTGTGTCCTTAATGATTCCTTCTCTGACGTATCCTTGTAGGTACACCACCAGAGACACCTATCAATCGAGGAGTTTCTCGATTGGTTTCGGCCTACCTGGTTGGAGCGACCCTATCTTCTTCTTTATGATCTCTATTATCCAGTCTGATAGGCGGTACGTACCATTACTATAGACTAGAAAACCCCTTTTCACTAGTGAAGCTAGAGTTATATATATTTCTCTAACTATAACTGCCTCCTCAGGCTCACCCACAATGTCTTTTTCACCTTGCTTAATCCTCTTCTTAACTTCCTCCTTAAGGTCCAGCACAGCAATGATCTCTCCCGCACTAATATGTCTTATGAAGTACTCCATGATTACTTGCTCTAACCTACCCATTCCAAGTACTTCCCTTAGACTCCTAGATTGCATAGTCAAACAATTCACCTCTCAGTAATACCATGTATTATAGTACACGTGTTCAGAAACCATAAATGCATTGTTTTTCCTCGCTCTGCAAAAGCCTTTAAATAAACACTTATCACAAATAGGGGGCTTCTCTCTAAAACAAGTTGTTCTTCCCATGATCCAGAAGAAGTCGTCAACCAAGCCTGTGCCTAGCCCTGACTTCTGTGACACTATTTTATATGCTCTTCTAACAATTAACCTAAGTAAAATATCTTCTTCACTGGAGACTTCAACACCACTCTTGATCTTATTCCATAAAGAGCCCGAAACAGCAACTAATCCAACTCTATATGCGATCCTAGATAAGTGGTTATCTACAGCAACGTCTAGTTCATCAATTGGTTTAAAATAGCCCCTTGCAGTTAGAAACTTAGTTAGAAGCATAGATTTCTTCTCAACTGGGTCTTCATAAGCACGAAACACTTTGAGGAGATCTACAAGTCCAGGCTCGAAAATACTACCTCTCACTCTACTACCAGCCATTTTAAGTAAAACCGTGGCGCTTCCATTAAATAATTTAAGTAGCTTACATCCAAGATCCCTTAGCAACAATGCCCTAATCTCAGGGTCTGGTGGTGAGGAGTCACCAGCCGAAAATAATTTTTTGACTTCATCCACGGATATATTAGCAAGGTGCTCGGGTGAATAGAAATCTGGGTTTTCATGGAGTATGCGCATGCCAAGCCTATATAGTAAATCCGCGCCACTATAACAACCATCCTCTAAGCAGGCCTGGTATGGGTGGCCTGGTCTACTGAGCCTATGATCCATTGCAACTAATACAATGAAATACCTTAATGCAAGCTCTAAATCAGTGCTACTTGGTGGGTAGTATCTCTCATCATATACATTTAACCTGGGCAAATCCGGTTTATTATTCCGGAGAACCCTGGCAACTCTCTCTGCTACGGTTTCATCCACCCCTATAATCTCCATACACTAGCATCCCTATGAAAAAGAAGTCTACTACCCATTAAAAAAGCACTTTTTAAACCCATAGAATTGAGAGCTTCAATTTGTTAAACGCGTCTATTGGTAAAGCAGGCAACGAATTAAACTTCTCTCTGTAATTAAGATAAGCGTAAATAAAAGCTACAGTGGGGGGTTAATTCTCGTGACCTGGGGAATCTCTCTTTTCTTGTTATTGATCAAATGGTTGAATCCCCTGTAAATCCCGGCCTGCATTCCACTCCATACTCGCTGCATAGTATTTCTATGGACTTGATTACTCTGCTTCTCCAATCTATGGGCTTGTTGGCTATATACCTCCACAATGGGTGATCTGGGCTCTTCATGAAGTCTTTTACGTGGATTGGGTCATAGTAGAACAGTGAGTTTGTTTTGTAAGCCAGCGTGATTAGATTTTTCACTGTCTCCTCATCATCATTTAAACCAGGAATTATAGGGCCGTAGAAAATCCATGTTTTAATTCCACTCGAGCTCAGTCTCTCAATGGCTGAAATCCTCGCTTTTGATGGGGGAGCGTATGGTTCGATCATTCTCCTAACATCCTCCCTTAGAGTGGTTATTGTAAAGCCTACATCCACGTTCTCTCTATGGGAGGAGAGTATGTCGAGGTCTCTTAGTACAAGTGGGTTTTTGGTTTGAATGCTGACTTTGAATCTCCTTGATAATAGTATCTCAATACATCTTCTCGTTAACTTATACTTGGCTTCTATGGGCTGATAAGCATCAGTAATAGTACCCACTCCGACAACTCCTGGTTTATATCTTCTCGTTTCACGCTCTAAGACACTGGCAATGTTTAGTTTAACTACCACCACACTACCCCAATTACTCGAGGCCTCTTTATCTCTCGTGTATAGTCTTGCATAGCAGTAGATACAGCCATGTATACAGCCCATGTATGGATTTAAAGCGTAGTCAATGTCTGGTAGTCCACTCCTACTTAGAGCTGTTTTAACCACTGTATGCTTGATCTTTAATATACGCGTGGAAGTCAATAAACACCACTTCTTCTAAAGAACTCCTCTATTCTCCTCGTTGAAGTAATCCTTGTTAGGAGCCTTGATGATGAAAACCACTTCTTGCACCCAATTCTCGTTGATTTATCTAAGTATTTACACACATCGTGTAGACTACTAGTCTTCAATACAGGCCCTTTCCTAAACATTAATCTACATGATTCACGTACAAACCAAACTCCAATAGGTAGGTTGAAGCCTGGGTAGATCTCGCGTAGTAGTATCGCAGTAGCTTGCTTCTTCAAAAACCTTAAGTGTTCTAGTGTAGCGAGCATACTTGCATAGTAGCATCCACCAATACCTGGATAAGTAGTTCTACCATGGTAATCCTCATAGTCTCCTTCAATAACCACGTTTAAACCCAGTGGATTCCATGTTGATCCAGGCCACCAAGCCTCCATCCACTCATAGCTCCACTTAGCTGGATAGAGTATTCCAATGAATAAGTTGTCGTGCACTCTGTACTCATACAACTGTATCTCATTGACTACACTGTAGCCCTTAACCTCCCTTACAAGAAACCTAGACACTGTGCTATCAACAGCGGTTATACTCCACCTTGTTGGAACCAGCCTCCTCTGCCCCCTAACCCCAAAGGATCCTAGGCTAAACGCCTTCTGTATGTGCGAAACCGGTATATTAGACTCGTACAGGTATAATACTGCCTCCCCAGCAGGTAGGTCAGTATCGTAGTATGCTTTCTCCAAGGGCCTTGGAATACTTGGATTCCCCAGTAACCTTAGAGACTCTAGTGGAGACCTAGGTCCTTGGGGTGGTTCGTGCTCGCTAAAAGTAATTAATGGTCGAGGAGGCTTCTCAAGGACAACTCTCACATCAACGGGTTTAGAGCTTAAAACAAGTAATCGTGCTTCATCCAGTAGCTTATCCTCCGGGTTCTTTACGTTAAATACCTTAAAGCCTGTGATCAGGGACCACCTGTATTCAAGGATCTCCTCTATTCTCCGCTCCCTCCAAAGCTCAGGGTAGTCAAATACACTAGTGTCCCCGGTTATTGGCGGTGTTGATGGACCTGCCCGTATGAATGGATACCCTATTCTCCCAACGAAGACCGCTGGAGGAGTCGACCCCTCTATTACTCTAGATGATGAAATAGGCTTCAATACGTAGGATGCACGAGCTCTAGCTATTATAGGGCAGTATGATAACCCACACAACCCCCTACCTCTACATATTACGCAGAGTGATGGATCTATTTTCAATTTTACACTCCTATGTTCATGATTGATTTTAAAGTGTTTTAAATACATTTAGGATTATTCCTCCAATACATTTATAGTGGGTATTGGGGTCTTTAAGCAATTGTTTTTAAGCAAAGAATGGGTACTATTAAACTCACGGAGTATTTATGGTGATGCTTGTGGCTAGGCTTGTGAAAATCATTATTGTGTTTTTAGTGCTTCTATTGGCGTCTACCACTTTAATGTCTTTATCAAAGATTAGTAACGACGCCGTGGGTTTAGCTATTGCTAGCTCTTGGTGTATTGAAAGAGGTATTAATACCTCTGCAGCTCGCTGCCTAGATCTATTAAACTCTAGTAAACTAAGCTTCATTCAGGGATTTGCACTTGCACTATTTCTATTTACAATAGCGTTAACAGTTATAAAAATGGAGTGGCGTGTGGCTGCTGCGATGCTAGCTATTGCGGTATTAATCATTATTGACGCGTCGCCACCACAATACGTACTAAGCTCTGTGCAGTGGAATTTAATATTATTCCTAGTGGGTACTATGACTCTTGCAGGCTTACTCAGAGAGATCGGGGTTTTTAGATTCCTCGCAATAGGGGTTTTACGTGTGTCGAGAGGTAGTGCTTTTAAGCTCATACTATTGATTGTGATCCTAGCTTACGCTCTTGCAGCGGCTCTAGACGAGGTCACTAGTATTGTCTATGTTGCAATGCTAGTACTTGAATTAGCGAGAATACTGCAAGTAGATGTAGTTCCATTGCTTATACTAAGCGTTCTTGCAACGAATACTGGGAGCTCTGCACTACCCATTGGTAACCCAATTGGAGTATACCTACTCTTTAGGACAAATATGTCTATTTCACTATTTATTAGAAATTCCCTTCCATTGTCATTGTTAAACCTTGCAGTTTTAATACTAGTCTTCTCCATATTGGAGAGGATATACATAGGTGAATTAAATGGATCTATCAAGGAGCATCAAGACAGGATCAATAAGTACTTGACAAGGTACCTTGTCGAGGTTGAAGTAGAAGATGCGAGAATGAGGAGAATAAGGTTCGGTCTAAGCGTACTATCTGTATTTATTATTACAGTTGCATTAAACGACTACATAGTTGAATTTCTCTCGCGATTAGCAGGTAGCGAAGTCGACCCCCATGCATTCCTATCGTTTATACCCTACGTATTTATACTACTACTAACTCTAGTTGTACCCATGGAGGAGGTCTCTAGGCTTGTTGAGAAATCCGTTGAGTGGTCTTCAATACTATTCTTCGTATTCCTCTTCATGCTTAGCCATATGTTAACTTATACAGGAGCCATGTCTAAGCTAGCGTATCTAATTACTCGCCTAGCATCTACGAGCAGCATTATCCTAGTTGCCGCAATGCTATTCACATCGGCTGGGTTAAGCTCTGTACTCGATAACTTATCATTAGTAGTCACTCTCACACCAGTCGCGATACTACTCAATCAACTAGGTATTGCACGCATCTCACTATACTTTGCACTATTATTTGGAGGAGTCTTTGGTGGAAACTACACGCCTGTAGGGTCTACAGCTAATATTGTAGCAGTGGGGCTTGCGGAAAAGAGGAAAATAAGAATTACTTGGAGTTCATGGCTTAAACTAGCATTAGTATCAACAACTATTCAAATACTCGTCGCACTACTCTATCTCTACTTTTTATAGTTAGTTAATTAGCGATAAAATAGTTGTTTAGATCAGGAGTTAATATGTATGGACTAACATGGCTTCCAAAACAAAATATCCCCATCGTGGGAAAACCAGTCAACTCAAGGTGGAAACTGAGAAATGATTCATGGCTCGCTGGGCAGTATGAGAGGAGAATATTCACTGAGAGTCTGGAAACGCAACTTGGTGTTAAAGTAGACTTTACAGATAGAATTCTTGTGTTTCATAGAGTTCCATCGTGGAGTAGAGACATTGAATACGCTGTCGAAGTTTACGGAGAGGGTGCAAGGCTCGGACTCTTCCTGTACTCTAATGGATCGTGGTCGGTAATACCATCGGGTGCACTGGCCAGTATAATCGAGTCCATTGGTGGCGAAGTAATTGAATTGAATATTACCGAGAAGTATATTAAGAATAAAAAACTCCAGCTAGATAGGAAATTGTGTCTAAGTGGATCTAAATACGTATTGATCTCCCATAGAGAATACATCGGAGTTGCAAAGGTAATTGACCCTGAGAAATGCATGGTTAAAGTTAAAGACATGGCTCCACGTGGATTCAAGCTCCTGGATAAGCCATTATCTAAGGACTTACTGGAGTTGAATAAGCTCATAATTGAAGAGTACGCTGGGGAAGCAATGGGATTTATACGTGGAGTCTACGCGAGTTATAATCAACACGTTATGCCCGTTGCTTTTAGTGGTGGTGCAGACTCCACGGCAGTACTGTCACTGGCTGTAGAGGCGTTGGGTAGTGACCGAGTTATTGCAGTGTATAGTGATACAGGGCTTGAGTTTAGTGAGACGCGTAGATACGTAGAGGAGGTTTCTAATAGGCTTGGAGTTGAACTCGTGGTGCTTGAATCTGGCGTGGATGTCCTCGGGGAGATTAGAAAGAGGGGGTTAATGAGTGTAGATAATAGGTGGTGTACAAGTCTATTAAAACTTAATCCTATGCGAATGTACTATGAATCTAGGAGTTTAAAGGTATATCTCGACGGTGCTAGAGACTATGAGAGTACTTTAAGAGCTATTACACCTAGGATTGGTGAAAACCCCTTAGTACCCGGTATTCTAAGAGCACTCCCAGTGAAATCGTGGCCACGCATAGTTATTCAATTATACTTACTCTCGAGGGGTATCCCCTTAAATCCCCTCTACGATAAGGGCTATACTAGGATAGGCTGCATTATATGTCCAGCTATGCATAGATTTGAACTCCTATTATCATATAGTGAATACAAGAGAATACACGAGGACTTCATGAATGCATCTGGACTAGACCCAGACGAGTACTTGTCAATGAAGTGGTCTAAGAGGAGGATCTTCACTGAGTAGTATATGGGATTAAGGAGCCACTATCTGGAACTAGGTAAACACCGCTTTCCCTATACTCTAATCTCGCATTGTATACAATATACTTACCTAGAGGCAACTCAGAGTATAGTTCTCTAAGCGACTCCATTAATAGCTCTTCCCCATTGATTCTAACTAAGTATATTGAGGGAATAATGTGGGGGCGTATGGGTTTTTCAACCTTAACTACTCCATTAAACTCTCTGCATTCTATCACGGGGTCCACGCATTTGCTAAACCCTGATTTATAATAAACTAGTTTTAAATTAATGTGGATTCCTTGGAGTAATCCATGTAGTATAGTGTTCTTCTTTAAGAACAAGTAGTCCTGGATCGATGGTAATCCACTGTGTTTACTCAAGTACTCCCTAGTCAAGATATATTCACTCCTCTTCAATAATTCTCTATTAAATAAATCGCTTAGTTTACCCACGATATCTTCACTAGCTCCATAAATAACGAAGTCTACGTCGTTGAACTCCTCTGTAACCAGGCTCGACCCTGTAATATGTAATTCCACCCCTAGAATGCTCTCCAGAGTAGACTTTAATTGGAGTACTGCACTGGACTCGAAGTAGCGTGGATTATAGACATGTGCACTTTGAGGTATTATTGGTACTTTACGCTTTATACAATCCCAGTAGTACTTTAACTCGTATTTATCCCTCTCATGTTCTGCGAGTCGGGTTTTCGTTAATAAGTTATATCTCGGATAAGCGACTATAAAGCCTGGTGGATGTTGATATCCTTTAGCAATGTGCACTACTCCTCTATGTATATATGCTTCACCCTCCAGGAATCTTGGAGTATACATGTAGAGCCTCCATTTATTCAATGCCAGTCTACAATGTGCACATGTTTCTCTAGTTCTATAGCACACCTTTTATAGAATTTCTTTAGGACTTCTTGCTTTAGCACTTCATTTACTTCGCCAAATACGTAGTATCCATGGCCTATAACTAGAATTCTACGTGTGTACTCTAGTAGGAGTATGGGGTCGTGGCTAGTCACTATGACTAGTTTATCCCTTGACAACTCACCTATCGAGTCAGCCAAGTCCACTTTACCCTCTGGATCTATGTTTGAAAAAGGCTCGTCTAGTAGTAGTATGGGTGGGTCTAATACCAGTGCTCTAGCTAGGAAGACTCTTTGAATCATCCCGCCAGAAAGTTTACTTAGTTTTTCACTCCACAGGCTCTTGGGAACTCCCACTCGCTTAAGGGCCTCCTCTACTCTACTACCAACTACTTTAAACCTCGGCCAAGGCTTAGTCATCTTATAGTATCCTTCAATAAATTCATAAACTGTAATGGGAGCATCACGTGGAATACTATAGTATTGAGGCATATAGGATAAAAACGGCTTCGTAACTCCCTGAAACCCTTCAATTAATACTCGACCACTAGTAGGCTTCAATACACCCATAATAGTTAGTAATAGTGTTGTCTTTCCCGAGCCGTTTGGGCCAATAACTTGGTAAAGACCAGGCCCCTCAAACACGGCATTAAGGTTGTTCAATACTAGTTTACCACCCCTCTTAACACTAAGGGATTCCAGTGTAATCTTCATAGCTTTCTCCATTGTGCATACTATATTTAACCCCCTTTAAATATATTGTGCACAGGGGTAAAGCATTGCGAGAGCATGCTCTATTGATGCTGGTTTCATCATTATTAGTGTATGCGCTTCAAGCCATAGTAGTTGGAGGTAGTGGAGGAGTAGTTGTCGTAGTTACATTCAGCTACTTGAAGCCCGATGTTGAGAGACTAATGTGCGGGGGAGTAGTGTATTCTATTGTCCCACCAGGTGTCGATCCACACGAATACCAGTTGAAGCCGTCTGATCAAGAGGTTTTGAGGAGTGCAGATATAGTTGTCTCAACAGGCCACACTTCATTTGAGCAATCCATTAGAGGTATGGTTGAGCGTGGAGAGATCAAGGCGATATTACTGGATATTATTGAAGACACTGGTGTAAAGCTTAAAGTAAACCCTATCACAAAGCAGTATAATTATCACATGCCAGTAAATGACCCTGTTAACTACTTGTTGTTTCTAAGTAAACTAGTGGAGGTACTCGTTAGGCTAGATCCAGGGAGTAAGGAGTGCATCTACGAGAAGTACGCTAGAATAGTTTCTAACGTGGCATCCACAATACTGGTCAATGCTGGTAGATTCAGGGGAAAAGCAATTGTTGATGCACCACACGCACAGTACCTAGCTGAGTGGCTTGGATTCGAAGTAGTCCAGGTTTTAAAGGCTGAGGAGGAGTATCAAGTCTCCCCGGGGGATGTTGAGAAAGCGGTTGATTTAGCTAGGAGAGGGGAGGTTTCAGTAGTCTTTGTGACTAAGCCTGGTGTGCAGCCTGAAGGGGCTAAACTAATTGAGATTGCTAGGGAATTCAACATCAGCGTCGTCATGGTGGACAGCCCCTCTGGAGGTACTGGTGTTCTAGAGAACTTAGTTCAGCTTGTGAATCAGATTTCAGCGGTTCACACAACGCCATCTACTACACCTTCATTACAAAATACTGAGACAAATTACCCGGCTGCACTGGTGACTGGTATAGTGATCCTGGCTAGTGGATTGGGATTCTTAGCGGGCTACGAATTCAAAAGTAGGAGGTTAATGAAGGTGTATAATCCATGAATTTATACAGTATAGTGTTCATTATTTTAACCGTAGCATCTCTACCAATAGCTTTACAGCATGATCCATTAAGGTCTACAGCGTTCATATTAATGGCCACTGCTATGAGCTCTACGAGTTTTCTAGTTTACTATAAGAGGCTTGAGTTTCTCGCTGCTGGGAGCGTGCACACTAGTCTACTAGCTGTTACGCTAGGCTATATTGGAGCTTACTATGTTGCAGGGGGTGTTGAGTCCATGCATGGCTACTTCACTGTGTTTCTACTGGCTATTATTGTGGGTTTAATGATAATATACTTAATTGGAGTCTTGATAAGGAGGGGGGTGTCTCAGGAGAAGGCATCTGCTATAGGGGTTTCTCTAACTACAACGCTATCTGTTATTGCAATACAGTATGCTTTAACCGCCATACCAATTAGGTATTCACTATCCTCTATTATTCTAGGGGAGCCATTGTTGATTAGTAGAGATGAGGCTATCATAGGTATAGCAATATCGCTCTCTATAGTGGTATTATCAATTTTGTTTCACAGAGAGATTGTTGAGACAAGTATAGATCCTATTTCAGCATCACTCACGGGGATTAAAACAGGGGTCTACGACTTCCTAGTCTACACATTAATAGGGTTTTCATCGATTGGTTTATTGAAATTCGCAGGCTATGTAATGGAGCATGTACTAATCCTCTTGCCAGCTACAATAGCCGTCTACTACTCGAGTAGTCTTAGAGAACACTATGTGGAGACTTTAGTTATTGGTATTTCATCATCAGCGATTGGATATTCACTATCACTACTATCGAATATTCCACCTGCTGGCTTAACTGGGTTAATCCTCATATTGCTCCTAACCATAGGGCTCATTAGGGGTGTTGGTAAGTGACTACTCGGAAGAAAAGGTTTGGAGTTAGTGTTCCGAGCGGTATTGCAGATGGACTAGAGGAAGTCAAGGAGATCTCCGGTAGTGACCGCTCATTTATAGTATCTAAAGCTCTCGAAGAGTATCTCCACGGTGAATTACACGAGCCCTTGGAGCACAAATGCTCTGGTTTAATCATCGTGTACGGTGACCTACAGGGCTTGAAAATAGATGCTAACTATAGAGGCCTAGTTAAAGGAGTGTGTAGTATTGGCTTAAGTAGCGGAGTGGTGACAGTTCTATTCGTTGAAGGGTGTTTTAGAGATATACAGCAACTACGTAGAATCCTTGGTAGACGCGTTAAGGCATATTCTGGCTCTAGGTATATACCACTATATTGCTCACTTGGAGAAGGAAGATATGGGTCTCGATAAGTATACCTATAGATTCAAGCCCATTAGGGGCTTTTGGTTTACGCGTCCACTGCTCGATGATGTGTCAAGTATAGTTGGCTGTTTTAGTACATCACTAGATTTGGGGTTATCCACTAAAACTATTTGCATTAATCGTGGATTTCTAGTGGTTGAAAATACAGAAATACCAATCAATGAACTATATCCAAGCGAAGAGGACCGTGTAGTTATATATGAACAGGAGTCAGGGGAAATATATGAATTAGTGAAGAGCACTATTAATGGTTTTTATAAGTTAAAGAGCATAGGTCCATTCCTACCTCCAACCATAGAGATTAATGGTATACACATGCATAGAATTGTAGGCATAGATCCGTGGAGTGATAGTTTAACAAAGATCAAGGCTGCTAGAGTGGGGATGGGTGATAGAGTACTAGATACCTGCACAGGTCTTGGATACACTGCCATCGCCTCAGTGAAAAATAGTGCGAGAGAAGTGGTTACATTCGAAATAGATGAAAGCGTATTGTGGATTGCTGAGAGGAATCCGTGGAGTCGTGGACTTGCAAGTGAGAGAATAAAGCTTCTCCATGGAGATGTAACAACCCTAATACACGAGTTACCAGACTCCTACTTTACGAGAATAATACACGACCCACCACGCTTCACTAAGTCAACCGGCGACCTCTACAGTCTTGAATTTTACAGAGAACTATACAGAGTGATTAGAAAAATGGGGGTGCTATTCCACTACACGGGTGAGCCAAGACTACACGGCCCCAGTATTATCAAGGGGATAGCGGAGAGACTAAGGACTGCTGGGTTTAGAGTGCTAGGTTTTGACAAATCAGCACTTGGATTTATAGCGGTGAAGTACTAGCATTCCCTCTAGAAAGTGAAGATAAAGTAGGGGTTTATTCAATTTATAAACTAATTTTTCAAGGCTGGTGAGGAATAGGTTAAAACATCAGCCCCTTAACCTTCTTCATTCCTCCGCTTAGGATGCGTTCATCACCGAGACATACATACTCTGTCACCGGCTTTTTATTGTTTTCAATACGTAGTAAGCACCTATCACACTCACTAAGAGACCAAATGGAAAGTAGGAGAACTTTACTTATTCGTAGCTTAAATACAAGATTATTCAACTCGCATATTGACTAATTGAGAACGCCAATAAATACGCGCTATTGTAACAATAACAACACCAAAGTAATAGAATTAATGAAACTAATCGAGGTAGCACCGTAAAAAGAAGACTCTGCAATACCACTACTACATCCTCGGCATTAACTGTTCACACATAGAGGACCTATATAACTAAGCGAACACTCATTGAAAACGAAAAAATTGAGGAGGTGTTATAGAGACGAGTAGGAATTATTCACTCCGCGAACTTAAGAAAAGCAAGGTAATTGCGTGGAGTGATATATTATTTAGTTTATAGGTTTAAAATACACCTGTCTAAACTATTTCTAAAGCGTTTGTATCGTTGTCCACATATATGGACAAAACACATCAACTTGAAGAATTAATTAATGAGAAGTATAGCTGCATTGAGAGCGTGGATCTAGCGTCAATCTACAGAACTTGTAGAAGCACAAGACAATAGCGCGTCACTGCGGAGGGTGGAAATAATACGTCAATATCCATCAGATGAACCATTCCAATGAGAAACCATCTGTATATACGTTACCGATTTAAAGTTTCTCAAGGGATCCACTATAAATCGATAAAACTACATAGTAACAGTAAATGCGTGTAATTAGAGTCTAGTTTGCGAATTAAATCCCTACTCTGAGGATTTTACGGATTTCATCAACTAGTAGTATGGTTAATGGCGATACTAGCAGTATTGGCCAAGTTGCCTTATCTATTGGTGTAGTGTGGAATACTGTAGATAGTGGAGTGTAGATTGCAATTAATTGTAGAGTCAGTGAGATAATTAACGACAAAACCAGCCACTTGTTGATTGGGAGCCTCCATATGGGTATTGACTCGCTGCGGGATGACAACCCCCTGCCAAACTCTGATAAGACTAGAGATGTGAAGGCCATTGTTCTCGCCAACTTTAAGTCTAAATTATAGTAGAGAGAGTATAGTACTAGTGTTATAACGGCGAGAAGACTCCCCATTATAGTGTAGTACACTAACTTCCTTCTAGTTATAAACCTCTCACCTAGCCCCCGTGGAGGCCTCTCCATTAGGCCTGGCTCGGGTGGTTCAACGCCTAGCGCAGCGGCTGGTAGAGAGTCTGTTACTACGTTTATCCAGAGTAGGTGTATTGGCTCAAGTGGTGTGGGGTATCCAATGATCTCTGCTCCAAACACTACTCCTACCTCTGCGAGATTGCACGTTAACAAGTAGTTTATAGGTTTCTTGAGGTTTTCAAAGATCATTCTACCCTCTCTAATCGCCTCAACTATTGTAACGTAGTTGTCGTCTAGAAGTACCAATTGAGCAGCCTCTTTCGCTACATCAGTTCCACGTATGCCCATGGCTACACCAACGTGTGCTTCCTTCAGTGCAGGTGCATCGTTTACACCATCGCCAGTCATTGCAACTCTATACCCCTTTGCCTTCATTAGTCTAACAATTCTCGCTTTGTGCTGTGGTGTAACCCTTGCATAGACTACAACTCTATCAATGATCTTTAGTAGATCACCATCACTCATCGAGTCTAATTCCCTGCCTTCAAGGACAATGCCACTATCAACATCTAATCCAATCATTCTAGCAACTGCTAGAGCAGTGAGCTTGTGGTCTCCAGTAATCATAACAGTTTTAACCCCAGCTCTCCTAGCCAACTCAACTGCTTCTCTAACACCCTCACGCGGTGGGTCAATAATTCCAAGGACAGCGTAGAATACCAAGTCTCTCTCTATGTCTTCTACACCCCACTCGGGGTTTAGAGAGTCAAGGAATTTATAGGCTACACCAAGGGTTCTATAGCCTTGGGATGCAAGTTCATCAATTATAGCTAATACCTTCACTTTTAATTCTTCACTTAACTCTAACAAGCCTCTGGGTGACCATACTTTACTAGAAATATTTAATAGAATTTCAGGTGCTCCAGTAGTCACTACAATGTATCCGCCACTATACTCATGTATAGTGGTCTTCCTCTTCCTAAATCTATCAAATGGATAGGTTTTAACAAGCTTTAACTCACTAATAGCTTCCCTAACTCCACTCTCCCCGAGGGCTTTATAGGCAAGTACTAGTGCTGAGCCCTCGGTTGGTGATCCCTTAATAGTCCATTGTCTACCATCATGGATTAACCTGGCATCAATTGTAGTGTGGGCTGCAAGGATCTTGTAGAGGAATTCAAGATCTTCTACTCCATCGCATTGGACACCGCCTACGGGTGAGTAGCCAGATCCATCCACGTTGCATCTAGCTCCAAGTAGACTGATAATCTTAACAGTCATTTCACCCTTTGTAATAGTCCCTGTTTTATCAGCGCAGATCACGTCAACCGATCCAAGCCCCTCGACAGCGGCCAATCGCTTTACAAGCGCGTTTTTCCTAGCCATTCGGTGTGCTCCAATGGCGAGTACAGCGGTTGCAATGGCTGGTAAACCCTCTGGTACAGCTGCAACTGCTAGTGCTACTGCTATTAATAGTGAATCAATTACGCCTCCATAGCCCTTCAATAAGTAGACTATGAACACTACAGCGGAGATTGCGAGTATGATTGCGCCTACTCTTCTCCCAAAATAGTCAAGCTCGATCTCTAGAGGAGTCTTCTCCTCTCTAACCTCTAATACTGCTTTAACCACTTCACCGAGCTGAGTGTTCAAGCCTGTTGACACAACAACCCCTTTACCCCTACCTCTAACAACATATGTTCCTAGAAAAGCCATGTTCTCTCTATCGCTTACGGGTGTAGATGGATCCAGGACTACATCGGGGTTTTTCTCAACGGGAGTACTCTCACCTGTTAATGGAGATTCATCAACCTCGAGGTTTTCAGCCTCAATGATCCTTAGATCAGCTGGAACCCTATCACCCTCCCTCAAAACCACAATATCTCCCGGTACAAGGTACTTCGCCTCTATTTCCTCCTCGACACCATCCCGTATAACTCTACATCTAGGAGAAGCCATTTTCTTAAGTAACTCAAGGGTTTTCTCAGCTCTATACTCCTGTATAAATCCAAATATACCCATGATTAAGACTATTGAGAAAATAGCCACAGCGTCAACGACTTCTCCAAGTAGTGCTGAGATCACCGTGGCCACTATCAATATACCGATTAGAAAGTTTGCAAATTGCCTCACAAACATTACTACAGGGTGTTTCTTTTTACCCCTGATCTCGTTAAGGCCATATATTTTAATCCTCTCCTCAGCAATACTGCGTGATAGCCCCCGAGAGGCATCAGTATTCAGTCTTCTCAATACCTCGTCTCTATGCATGGCATGCCAGTTACATGCATCACTCATACTCCACTACTCCCCTAGAACTCTATACACTACTAAAATGTTGATTGGAAATAAAGACTTGAATCTTAAGATGGCACTGGATACTACTTCACTTTCACTATTTTAGAGAGTTACGGTATTAAAGTACGGGATGGAGAATTATGTGATCAAATATAACGATCCGTGAGATATACTTTTAAAAATCAAGCGGTATAAACAAGGAGGGATTGAACATGGCGATTGAGGAGTTAAAAGTAGGTGGAAGCATAAAGTTAAAGGGGCCTCTAAAAGCAGGAGTTGTGAAGATTGGTGGCTCACTGAAAGTTGATGGGGATTTAGATGTCGACTCACTAGATGTTGGGGGATCTTGTAAAATAAGTGGTAACTTGAAGGCACGCGAGGTAGTAGTGGGTGGTGCGATCAGCATTGGGGGTAACGCTCTCGTTGAGCAGTTATTTAGAGTTGGAGGGTCTGCGGATATTACTGGAGATCTAGAAGCCGGGGAGGTAAATGTAGGTGGATCATTAAAATCACACATAGTGAAGTCTAAGATATTTAGACTTAGCGGTGGAGCTAGAGTCGAGAGAGTGATCGCTGAGGACGTGGAGATAGGTAAAGACTCAGAGGTCTATGGAGTAATTATTGGTTGTAGAGTAGTTATTAGGAAGAAGGCTGAGGTTGAGGAGGTCATTGGGTACGATGTAAAAGTTGAGAGAGATGCTGAGATTGATAGATTAGAAGCGTATAGAGTTGTAGTGGAGGATGGAGCTGAAGTAGATGAATTATTGTATGTAGAGAAAGCAGAGATCGGGGAGGACGCTGAAGTTAAGAAACTCGCGAAAGCTGAGAAGCTGAGTGTTGAGTTAAAGTGTGGGGTTTCATGATGAAGAGGTGTATTCACGACGTGGTCTACGATATACTACTGTCAATTACAAATGCTGGTAGGCCATTGAAGTCCCGTGTTTGTTTAGCTTCAAACCTCCCACTAGATCGTTGCGAGAGGTTACTAAAGGTCATGGAGGAGTATGGTTTGATATACTCGAGGATTATTGAGGGGAGGAGAGTCTATGTGTTAACAGAGCGGGGTTACCAATATATGGGTATTTACGAATCATTAAGAGATATCTTCCCATTACACTATAAACCAACATAAGGCTGTCGCAGAACTAACGATAAGTTTAAATAGCTGTAAACAGTTGTAAATACTTGGTACAGGACGTTGAATGAGCGGTATTTAACGACTAGGGAGTTTGCCGAAATTATTGGTGTGTCTAGGAGTACGGTGATTAGCTGGATTAAGAGTGGTAGGATTGTTGCTTATAGTGTTAATGGTAGGTGGAGGGTCCCTTACAGCGAGGTCAAGAGGTTACTCAAAGGTGCTCAGAGGGTTAAGCGTGTAGCGATATATGCTAGAGTCTCTTCAAACACTCAGAAGAACGACTTGGAGAGGCAGGTTAAATCCTTGAAGCTATGGGTCTCCAAGAACTTTCCAAGCGCTAAATACATTATTGTCACAGATGTTGCTAGTGGGTTGAAAGAGGACAGGAGAGGGGTTAGAAAGCTAATCGAGATAGCTAAGAGGAGAGAGATACAAGCAGTAGTAGTGGCGTATAGAGACAGATTAACTAGGTTTGGGTTCGAATACCTCAAGGTTCTATTCAATACTCTCGGTGTAGACGTCTACGTTGCATTTCAGGAAGAGCCGAAGGATTATGTTCAGGAGCTTGTAGAAGACTTCGTAGAGATAGTAACTTCATTTGCTTCTAGAATCTATGGTAAGAGGTCTAAGAGGTATAGAGAGGTGGTGAGCTGCATTGGAAACGCTATCAAAGACTCTAACTAGAACTATTGTTCTTGAGTGTTATGCAAACAAATTTGCTAGGAGAGCTCTAAGAGAGACAGAGAGTGCTTATAGAAAGATGCTTGTGGAGATGGTTGAATATGCTGTTAAGTATAAGGCGTCTCAAGAGACTCTACACAGAGTCTTCTACGAGAAGTTTAGAGAGAGATATCCATGGCTACCGACTAGAGTGGTTAAGGGTGCTTATAGAGATGCCGTTAGGAGAGCAAAGTCATTTAGAGAACGTAAGAAGAAGGGCAGGGCGTACAAGGATAAACCAGAAGTTAAGAGAGTAACAATAACATACTCAGATTCACAAGACTGGAGACTAGAAGACGGAGCCATTATGTTGAGGACTCATAGAGGCTGGTTGGGGCTCCACTATAGAAGCCACAAGCAGTTGCATAGGTATCTCTACGGTGGCTGGAGACTAGCTAGCGAGTTGAGGTTTAAGCTTTTAGGAAGAAAGATAGCT